>CAVYAH010000065.1:0-17363 GCA_963766415.1 uncultured Alphaproteobacteria bacterium
GCGTCTCGCTCCTTTTGTCCTCAGTGACGTTTTGGCCCTGGATGAATATTCCGCCCTCGTGCCCGCCAGCGGGTGGGATGGGCTGGAACACCACGTTGACGAGCGCTTGCTCGGTAGACAGGTCCGACCGTTCGATGCTGAGCGGCATGGCGCGCCCGACGAACGCTTGGCCAGAGCGGGCGACGCCGTTCATGATGTCGTCGATGCCCTGCAAATCGAATTCTGGAAGTGCTTCGGCTAAGGGCTTGCCGACCAGCGCGCGCCTTCCGACGAGCGCTTCGAACGCGTCATTGACGATCGTGATCTTGTGGTCCGGGCCCTCGACCAACGCCATAAATCCCGGCGCGTGCTCGAACATGAGTTGGAGCCGTTCGTGCTCGCTGCTCGGATGAGCAACCTGGTCCAGCATGGCGCGCTTATACAGCAACGCCATGCCCGCGTCACTCAATGCGCCACTTCAGTCCGCTCCACGCCCGATTTGGCCAGCTGATCGTCGATCTGGGCGACGAGGCGCTCCACTCCGGCTTTGTTATTGGCTTCTGCGCGGGCGACGAGCACGTCTTGCGTGTTCGACGCTCGCAGCAACCACCAGCCGTCGCTCGTGTTTACTCGGATCTCCGTCGGTCGCATCGACCCTTGCGCCAACGGCCAAGAGACGGTCGCGGACCTCGTCGACGATCGCGAACTTGCGCGCTTCGTCGACCTGGAAGCGCATTTCCGGAGTGGCGGTGGTCTTGGGCATTGAGTCCATGATCTCGGTCAGGCTCTTGCCCGATTGCGAAACGGCTTCGATCAGCCGCACAGCTGCGTAGAGCGCATCGTCAAACCCGTACCAGCGGTGCTTGAAGAAGACGTGGCCGCTCATCTCGCCGGCCAGAGGAGCGCCGGTTTCCTTCATCTTCGACTTGATGAGGCTATGGCCGGTTTTCCACATCAAGGGTGCGCCGCCGAGCTCGGCAATGCGGTCGAACAGGGTCTGGCTCGCCTTCACGTCGGCGATGATCGTCGCCCCTGGCAGCTCGGAAAGAACCGGCTCGGCGAGGATCATCAAGAGCTGGTCGCCCCAGATCACGCGCCCATTGCCGTCCACTGCGCCGATCCGGTCTCCGTCACCGTCGAAAGCGATCCCGAAATCGAGTTGCTCGCGCTCGACGAGCTCTTTGAGGTCCGTCAGGTTCTTCTCGACCGTCGGATCGGGATGGTGGTTCGGGAAGGCGCCGTCGACGTTGGTGAAGATGGCAAAATGCTGCCCGGCAAGCGGTCGACTAGCATATCGAGAACGGGACCCGCGGCGCCGTTCCCGGCGTCCCAGCCGACGCGGTAAGCCTTGCCCGAGAAGTCCTCCAGCAGTCGGTTCACGTAGCTCTCGCGGATGTCGACCTCTTCAACCGTTCCGCTACCCTCGTTCCAGTGACCGGCCGCGGCACGCTGGCCGATCTCCTGTATCTCCTGCCCGAATACCGACCGGCCTTTGAGCAGCAGCTTGAATCCATTGTAATCGGCGGGATTGTGGCTGCCGGTCACCTGGATGCCGCCGTCGACGTCGAGATAGTGGGTCGCAAAATAGAGCATCGGCGAGGGCCCCATTCCGATCTGCATCACATTCATGCCGCCTTCGGTAAGGCCGCGAACCAGCGCGGCTTCGAGCATAGGGCTGTGCATACGTCCGTCGCGACCGACAGCGATCGTGCGCGCGCCCTCGCCGTGGGCCTTCGATGCGTAGGTGCGGCCGAGCGCATAAGCGTCGGACTCTCTCAGCGTGTCTCCGACGATTCCACGAATGTCATATTCGCGAAGGATGGTGGGGTTGAACTGGTGAGCCATTGCGCTGCCTTACGCAGCGTCGGCGAATTGGTTCAACCGGCTGCGGCGAGCTTTTGCTCTTCCTGTCCTGGGACGCCCAGTCCGGCGATCATCTCGCGCAGCTCCTGACGGGCGGTCACGTGGCCGAGGCCAACATCGGTGATCTGCTTGAGGTCGAGCAGGGTCAGCCCCTTGGGGAAGAGCTCGCGGTAGATCACGCGCTCGCCGAGGCCTGGGATCACTCTGAAGCCCACCCGGCGGGCAAGCTCGTCGAGCGCCGCGCCGACGCGCTTCAGATTGTGCGATTCGATATGCTGGAGGCGGTTCCTGAGCACCACCCAGTCGACGCTCTTGCCCATCTGCTTGGCGCGCGCCGTGCGGCTGTTCCAGATGAGCTCGGCATAGAAGCTCGGCTTCGTCACCTTGTAATTCTCAGGATGGACCTGGCCGATGAGGTCGAGGTCGACGAAACTGTCGTTCATCGGCGTGACGAGCGTGTCGGCCCTGAGGATCGCAGCCTTGGCGATCTCGTCGTCTCGGCCCGGCGTATCGACGACGATCACGTCCGCATTCTTCAACAGGCGCTCGAGCGCAGCGGCGAAGCCATGATCGCTATGGTCCTCCAGCACTTCGTAGGCCGCCCGCGGAAGTTCCTGGTTGAGCCGGCGCATGGTCGCGTCGCGGTTCTCCAGATAGCGGGTCATGGTCCGCTGGCGGCCGTCGAGATCGAGGGCGCCGACGCGGTGGCCGGAAGCGGCGAGCGCGATTGCGGTGTGGACGGCCGTCGTGGACTTGCCGGTACCGCCCTTTTCGTTGGCGAAAACGATGAAATGCGGCTGGCTCATGCTTGATCTTTTCCCCCGCGACATCGAAACGCCGCCCCGACTGAAGATTAACTGAGGCTCTACCCGGGTGCAAATCGTTCGTTCGAGTGAAGAATTGGCACGGACGCGAGTCGCGCTCGAAGGCAAACTGGCGCTGGTCCCGACAATGGGCGCGCTTCATGCAGGCCATATGGCATTGATTGCCAAGGCCAAGCGGCACGCGGACAGCGTCGCGGCGACGATCTTCGTCAACCCGACGCAATTCGGGGCGAACGAGGACTTCCGCCGCTACCCACGCCGTGAAGCTGAGGACGCTGCGATGCTCGAGGAGGCCGGCTGCGATCTCCTCTGGTTGCCGGCCCTCGGCGATATTTATCCCGAGGGATTTTCAACGAGGATCCGCGTTTCGGGCGTCTCGGATCGGTGGGAAGGCGAAGCTCGGCCGGGTCATTTCGACGGAGTGGCGACCATCGTCGCCAAGCTGTTGCTGTCGGTTGGACCCGATCTGGCACTCTTCGGCGAGAAGGACTTCCAGCAGCTCGCGGTAATCCGGCGAATGGTCGAGGACCTCCATGTGCCCGTCGGGATCCTTGGAGTGCCTACGGTCCGCGATGAAGATGGCTTGGCCCTCTCGTCGCGCAACGCATATCTCTTGGAGGACGAGCGTCGCCGGGCCGTCGCGCTTCCCCGCGCGCTCGAATATTCTCGCGGCGCAATTCTCGAGGGCACTCCCGTCCCCCTGGTGCTCGACACCGCTCGAAAATCTCTGGTCGAAGACCGGCCTTTCGAGGATCGATTATTTCGCGCTGGTCGACGCTCAGACGCTCGAGCCGCGCGATGCGCTGGCGAGCGATGTGCGCCTCATCGCGGCAGCGGTGATCGGCGCCACGCGGCTCATCGATAATCTCGCCATCCAGGACGTGGCTGAACCGCGTTAACCATTTGTTTGCCTTAACCCCCGAATTTCACCCCCAACAGGGAAGGGAAATGGGAAATGGGTGCCATCAGTCAGAAGAGCGCGGAGTTCCTGCTTAGGAGCCGCCTTGCGGATGCGGAGGCGGGTAACGTCGACGCATTGTTCGAACTTGGAATCACGTACTCAACGGGCCGCGGCGGGATCGCTGTCGATCTCATTGAAGCTCACAAATGGTTCAATCTTGCCGCATTGAACGGCAGCACTCGCGGGCAGGAATGCCGCGCCGAGATCGCGCTAGAAATGACTGCGCGCGAGATTGCCGAAGCGCAGCGCCAGGCGCGGGCCTGGCTAGCCAGCTGTGGGAATCAGCGGCGGGCCGCTTGATTCCTGAAGTATCGTTGTCGCGCCCGGCGGGCCCGGGCGTTCCTTCCCCCACGTCATTGCGCTGACCTGCGCCGCAGGCACCGCGAGCAACAAAAGATAGTCGCGGACACCCGCGGCGCGCTCCGCACCCAGAGCAAGGGCATGATCGCGCGTGTCCGTCGGATCGCCGTACCCTTCGATCCTGACCGCGATCTCCGGATGTTGCCTCAGCCACATCGCTTGAGCGCTAAGGATCGTTCTCGCTTGCTGGGTCAGCTGCGCCCTTCCCGGCGCGAAATAGACTGTAGCGCCGCCTGATTGAGCGGCGAAATCGGCGCGAAGCGCGTCGATCGTATTCAGCAGCGGCGCCGGCGGTGGGGGATCGCGCCGCCTGAGGCCCGGCAGCTGCGCCGACGCGGGCACAGCAATCAGAAGCATGAGCAGGAGAAGTTTGCGCAACACCATTAATCCATCGCTCCCGACCAATTGGGATCGGAGCCATCCTGGGAAATCGTCATCTTTCGCGGAGTGCTGCCGTCGAGGCTGACGCGGAAGATGGCGGGGCGTCCGTTCGCTTCGGTACGTTGGAAAACGAGTTCGCGGCTGCTCGCGGCCCAGCTTGGTCCCTCGTCGGCCGGCCCTGCAGTCAGCACCTTCTCGCCAGTGCCGTCCGGCTTGATGGTCCCGATGCGGCGCGTGTCTCCGAAGCGCCAGGTGAACGCGATCAGGGTTCCGTCCGGGCTCCATTCCGGCGAGCTGTAAGCGGACGTGGAGAAGGTGATTCGCTGCTCGCTCGAGCCGTCGGCGTTCATCACGTAGAGCTGCTGCGAGCCCGCCCGGTCACTCTCGAAGACGATCTTGCTTCCATCGGGAGAAAAGCTCGGGTCGGTATCGATGCCTGGCGAAGTCGTCAGGCGGCGGGGTATGCCTCCATTCGCGTTAACGACATAGATGTCGCTGTTCGCTCCCAGCATCATCGAGAAGACGATCTGCGATCCGTCGGGAGAGTAACGGGGAGCGAAGGTCATCCCGTTGCCGGGAAGAAGCGGCCGCTCGTGGTTCGAATCAAGATCGACGACGCGGACCTGCGGGACGCCTCCTTGGAAACTGACGTAGGCAAGGCGCGCCGCCCTTCGGCGACAGGCGCGGCGTCAGCACGGTCGTGCCGCCCGGAGTCACATAATTGTGGTTGTAGCCGTCGCTGTCCATGACGGCGATGCGTTTCACTCGGGCGTCCGGTGGTCCCGTCTCGGCAACATAGGCCATGCGGGTGTCGAACATGCCCGGCGAGCCGGTGATCACCTTGTAGGCAAGCCCCGAGCATTTGTGTGCCGCGCGCCTGAGGTCCCTCGGTGCTGCGACAAAGCCGATCCGGCCGAGTTCGCGTCCCTTGTCGAGGTCGTAGACGTAGCAGCCGACCGTCAGGCGGCCGTCGGGCCGCTGCTGGACGAACCCGGCAATCAGTGCCTTTGCGCCCTTGTCGCGCCATTTGGAAAAGGTCGGGGCGGTGACCTCGGGATAGGAATAATAATCCTTCCGGTTCGGCGTTAGCGGCATCAGCTCGGCTGTTTGCCGGAGGTCCGCCTCGATCAGCTGAGTTGCCTGCCAGGCGACGGCGAGCGATTGATTGCCCTTCGCGCCCGAATCGGGCGTGGTCATCGGCGGCAAGGCGATGACCGTCGCGGCGGGCGTTCCCGCCTGGACGGCTGCCGCTGCCTTCTGGGAGGCCGTCGCTGCGAGCAGCGCGGCGAATAGTCCAACTCGAATTGCCTTCATTGCTCCTTGGTGCCGATTTGACGGAATATCTCGACCCACTCTCTTGGCTGGCGCCGCGGCCGGCCCTCACGGTCCAGGAACGCGGCAGTGACGGATGCGTCGGCCAACAGTTCCGGCCCGCGCATGACTCGCTGATGAATGTTCACCGATGATGCGCGGACCTGTTCGACTGTGCTGATGACCTGAAGGTCGTCGCTGAGCCGAGCTGGGCGGCGATAGCGTATGTCGGCGCGAACGACGAAATAGGCGCTGCCGTCCTCGCGCAATATTTCGGACTGGTCGATCCCGACCGCCCGGATCATGTCCGACCGGGCGCGTTCCATGAACTTCAAATAATTGGCGTAATAGACAACGCCCGCCGTGTCGGTGTCCTCGAAATAGACCGTCAGCGCGAAATGATGCTCGGCGCCGACAAAGCCTCCGCGATAGGGCGTGTCGAGTTCAAGGAGCGCCATCTGGTCCGCTCTAGCGAGCGCCAAGTCCTGCCGTAAACCCCGCTTGACTCTCATGTAACGCTAAGGTTACATGTAACCTATGCGTTACAACGGGGGTGTGCAATGAATCAGCGTTCGATTTCCGAGAAGGCCGAGAGACTGAGCAGGCGGCGGGCGCGCGCGCTCCCGGTCCTCGGCCTGATCTTCCTCGCGCAGCAGACGAGCTTCCTCACCATGCCCGAGCAGTCGACGCGGCCGGTTGACCATCTGAAGATCGGCGCGTGGCTCGTCCTGACGATCGTGCTGCTTGCCGGCCTCGCGACCGGTGGGGCCTGGTTTCGGCCCCGCGCCGTTCGGGAGCTCGTCAATGACGAGAGCACTCGTGCCCATCGCCAAGCCGCGTACGTCTACGGCTTCTGGGCAGCCATGGGCACGTCGCTGGGGCTCTATGTCGTCAATATGTTCGAACCTGTGAGCGGAAGGTACGCCGTGCACATCATTGTCACCGTCGCGGTCGCGACGGCGCTGCTCAATTTCGGCATGCTCGAGCGACGCGCGCTTCGGGATGGCTGAACGGCTCGCCAACCGGCTGAAGGAACGGCGGACCGAGCTCGCCCTCACCCAGGCCGAGCTCGCGGAGAGGGTCGGCGTCACCCGCAAGACCGTGAACACAGTCGAAAATGGCGTGTTCACCCCGTCCGCGACATTGGCAATCAAGCTTGCCGCGGCGCTCGAGCTCAGTGTCGAGCGGCTGTTCTGGATCGAGAACTGATCTCTTTGACTTCGCGGACGAGGTCGCCCTGGGCTTCGGCCATGTCGGCAAGGTGCATGCCCCAGCCCGGCAGGAACATGCCGAGCACTGCGACCTCGCCGCCGATATGGTCGGCCCACTTGTCGCCGGGCGCATGGTTGGTCCGGATCGAAAGATAGCCGCGGGGGCCGTCGGTAATGCATCTTGCCGATACCAGTCCCTGGGTGCGGACGTAGGGCGTCGATGGCTGGCCTTGGTTGGACCATTGGATCGGGCCGCCGGGCACGGGCAGTGTCGAGCGCGTGAACCAATAGCTGTCGAGCTTTACCCAGTCCGTTGAGCCGGGAAGCGCCGGATTGACGCAGCCGACGGTCATCCCGGGCTGGTCGGAATAGCCGAACATCGCGCCCTCGGGCGGAGCGTTCTTCTCGCGGAAGCTGGTCCAGCTGATCACGCAACCAGTCTCGCCCGGGCGGCTGCAGAGCGGAGTCTTCTTGAACGTCCCGCCGATCAGCTTTCCTCGTGGCACCAGGACGTCGAAACCGGGCAGGATCGCGAGTTTCATCTGGCCCTCAAGCGCCGGATTCGTCTCGATCTCGCGCTGGATCAGCTGTTCGAGCATCAGGCTGCCCTGGCTGTGGCCGACCAGCACGAACGGCCGCCCGTCGTTACGCGTGCGGATGTAGTTGCGCCACGCGGCCAGGACGTCCGCATAGGCCTGGTTCGCCGCGTCCGTGATGTCGGCACCCGCCGAATAGGCTGCGACCGCTGCGAGCGTCATCTGCCGGTACACGGGCACGAACGGACGGCAGACAGATGCGAAGCGAGCGAACTGCGTCTCGGTCGCGAGCTTCTCCTCGCGACCCGGCGCCAGGTCGCTGTTCAATCCCCGATCGCTGGAGACGGTCGGATAGACGTAGAAGCAATCGACGGATGGATCCTTGGCGACAGCATCCGTATGACTGGCGCTATATCCCCCAGGGCCTAGCCCGGTCGTTGGCAGCGGGGCCGAGCAGGTGTCGGCTCGGCTCGGCAAGCACAGCCAGTTCGCATCCTTCGAATAGTCCGCGGCTGGGGCCGGCACGCTCGGCTGAGCGGCGGCCGGCGCGGCCAGCAGCAGTGCCGCAACAACCAACAGAATATGACGCATTATTTCGACGATGCTCCGGTATCGAACAAACCGCTTTGGCTAGCCTGCGGCACGGGGAGGCCCAGGTGAGCATAGCCGCGGCCGTTGAGGCAGCGCCCTCGTGCGGTGCGCGCGATGAGGCCGAGCTGAATGAGGTAGGGCTCGATCACATCTTCGATCGTGTCACGAGGTTCTGAGAGGCCGGCAGCCAGCGTCTCCACGCCCACGGGGCCGCCGCCGTAGAGGTCGGCGATCATCGTGAGGTAGCGCCGGTCCATCGCGTCGAGGCCGAGGCTGTCGATCTCCAGCCGCGACAACGCCTTGTCCGCCGCCTCGGCGGTGATCGTGTCCGAGCCCGACGCGTGGGCGAAGTCACGGACCCGCCGAAGCAGGCGGCCGGAGATGCGCGGCGTTCCGCGCGAGCGGCGGGCGATCTCGCGGGCACCGTCCTCCGTCAAATCGGCGCCTAGCAGCCGTCCGGCGCGGCGAACCACCAGCTCGAGCTCCTCCACCGTGTAGAAGTTAAGGCGCACTGGGATCCCGAACCGGTCCCGCAACGGAGTCGTGAGAAGTCCCTGCCTCGTCGTCGCGCCGATTAAAGTGAATCGCGGAAGCTCGATCCTGACCGAGCGAGCTGACGGTCCCTCGCCGATCATCAGATCAAGCGCCCGATCTTCCATCGCCGGATAGAGCACCTCCTCGACCGCGGGGTTGAGACGGTGGATCTCGTCGATGAAAAGTACATCGCCGTCTTCGAGGTTGGTGAGCAGCGCAGCCAAATCGCCCGATTTGGCGATGACTGGGCCCAGGTCGCCCGGAAGCCGACCCCCATTTCCCGCGCGATAATCCCTGCAAGCGTCGTCTTGCCGAGGCCCGGTGGCCCATGGAGCAGCACATGATCGAGCGGCTCATTGCGGCTCTTGGCTGCATGGACGAACACGCGCAAATTCTCCCGCGCCGCCTGCTGGCCGATGAACTCGTCGAGGCTCTTTGGGCGAAGCGCCGCATCGGCGTCTTCGCTCGTTCGCTCGGGAGTTGTGATGCGGGCAGGGTCCGTCGCCATCAGCCGTTGATTCGCAGATGGATGGTCCTACGACAAGCTGCGAGCGTGCTGAATGTCATGGGGGGAACCGGACATGCAAGTCGACCGACGGACCGTCCTTGGAGGAATGGTGGCTGCCGCGCTCGCCGGCCCTGCGCTCGCGAAGATAGCGGCGAGGCCGCCTTGGTATTCGAACGCCATCATCATCGACGGGCTTGGGGGCATCAACGATCCTTACGGTGCGGAGGACGACCTACGGTTGAGCGACCGCGCATGGGCGGAGATGCGCCAGACCGGCCTCACCGCCTTTCGTGACACGATCGTTCCCGTCGGCAACCAAATCGACGCCTGGGAGCAGTTCGAGAAGATCCTCCGCGACTATCACGATTATTTTCGCGCCAATCCCGACCGGTTGAAGCTGGTCGAGACGGCCGCCGACATTAGGGGTTCGAAGCACGACGGCAGGCTCGGCGTGATCCTGGGAACGCAGGATACGGCGATGGTCGGCGCCGCGCTCGACCGCATCGCGCAGATGAAGAAGGGGGGCATCCGCGCCGTCCAGCTCACCTACAATCTTGCGAACCTAAGCGGCGACGGTTCGATCGAGCCGCGGAACGCTGGCCTCACCAATCTCGGCAAAGACACTATCCGCCGCATTGAGTCCGAAAGGCTCCTGCTCGACCTCGCCCATGGCGGCGCCCGGACCATTGAGGAAGCGATCGCCTTCGCGAAAGGGCCGCTGACGATCAGCCATACCGGCGCCCGCGCGCTCTACGACCACCCGCGCAATGTCTCGGATGCCGTGATCAAGGCGGTCGCCGACAAGGGCGGCGTCGTCGGCGTCTATTTCATGCCCTATCTCGCGGCGAACATGCATCCGCAATCCCGGGGCGACCTTGCTCGACAATATCGACCATATCGCCAAGGTCGCGGGCGAGGACCATGTGTCGATCGGAACCGACGGCGGCGTGCTTCCGCTCGTGATCGACGCGAGGGCCCGGGAGAATGCGCGCAAGGACTACGAGCAGCGCAAGGCCGCCGGAATCGCAGCGCCGGGCGAAGGGCCAGACGTGTTCACGGTGGTCGAGGATTACAATTCGATCGACAAGCTGGAGCGCCTGGGCATCGACCTCATGAAGCGCGGCTGGAAGTCCGCGCAGGTCGAGAAGCTGCTCGGCGGCAACCTGATGCGGCTCTATGCCGAGGTGTGGGGCGGCTAAGCCCCACGACCGTCAATAGAAGACGCCATAAACCACGTCGCGGATCCGACCCGTGTACCGATCCACCAGCAACAGGTCAGGACCGTAGCGCACCCAGACATAACCCGGAGGCGGCGGTCCAAAGCCCAGCGTGGCCCAGTCGTTGAAGTAATAGCGGTTCGACAGGAAAATGTGGGGGAGCAGCAGGCCGATATGCCAGCGGCGGTAGTGATACCCGTGGGGATAATAGAATGGCGGCCGATGGATCGGGCGGACGTGCGGTGGACGATATCCAGGCCGCTGCGGCGGGCGTGGCCGAACCGGCTGGATGGTGACTGGCGGCTTGTGACCGGGACGGTGCGGTGTCGGCTTTGGAACGGGCTGGATGGTGACCGGCGGGTTGTGTCCGGGGCGCGATGGCCTCGGCCTTGGAACAGGCTGGATGGCGACCGGCGGCCTGTGATTGGGACGGGACGGCGCGGGTTTGGTGGTCGGCGTGCGCGCATGATTCGGCCGATGCTGACGCTGGCTGGCCGCTTGATTTGAATTTTGCTGCTGCGCAGCGACGCTCGCGGGAAGGACCAACGCTAGTACCGATACAACAGAAAGAAGATGCTTCATCACCGCTCTCCTCTTTTCCGAAAGGGTTCGGCATTTCAGCCACTATTGTTGCAGATTCAAGTTGTTACACGAATTTAATGTTACCTTTGTGGCAGAAGCACTCTCAAGACGAGAACGCTTTTTGGTGCCACTCGGGGCGGCGCCATCAAGATGATTGGGCCATCGTCTGTCTCCTTTTCGTTCACGCAGAAAGGTGACCCTCCTGACGAGAGATCGTTCCAACTGCCGGCAGCGCCGCCAGCTAGAAGGAGTGCTCCATGCCTTCGGCCGAAATCTGGACCCAGTCTTGCTTGCGCTCTTCCCATACGGAGAATGACGGCGCGACGAAGTACGGATCATCGAACGCGCCGAGCGGGATCGCGATCAGGTCGGCGAACTTGCCGTCGATTTCATAATGCACGTCAGATCCGCAATCCGGGCAGAAATGGAAGGTAATCCGGTTGCCGCTGTCGGCAAGTTTCGACCAGCTCTTTGACTGGCCTTCAATGGCGACCCGATCCGCCGGCCAACGCGCCTGCACCGCGAAGGCGCTGCCCGAGCGCCTCTTGCAGTCGAGGCAATGGCAGGCGGAGACTCGCACCGGATCGCCTGTGACGGCGGCCTTGAGCTGACCGCAGCGACAGGAGGCGGTTCGAGTCATCACTTGGCCGCTTTCCTGAGCGCCATGCGAACGAGGGCGTCGAGGGAGGCCTCTGCACCAAGTTCTTCCTGAGCGGCATTGACGGCGGCGCTCGCTTCGGTGGGTTTGAAGCCGAGATTGGCGAGCGCGGAGAGGGCGTCGGAGGCAGCGCCGGCTCGGGGTGCGGGCGCCGCGCCTGCGAGGTCGACGATTCCAAGCTTGCCTTGCAGCTCATTGGCGATTCGCGCGGCAAGCTTCGGCCCGACGCCGTTGGCTCGGCCGATCATTGCCTTGTCGTCCTGCGCTACGGCGCGGGCGAGCTCGTCGGGCGATAGGATCGAGAGGATGGCCAGCGCGAGACGGCCGCCAACACCCTGGATCGAGGTCAGCGCCCGGAACGCGTCGCGCTCCGCAGCAGAGCCGAAGCCGAATAAGGTCCATGCGTCCTCGCGGACCTGCAGCTCGGTGAGGATCAGCACCTCGCCGCCGGCGGGACCAATCGCGCCGAGCGTCTTGCCGCTCAGGTGGACGAGATAGCCGACGCCGCCGACGTCGATCACCGCGCTGTCGGCGGTCGTTTCAGAGAGGATGCCGGAGAGACGCGCAATCATCTGCGGTAAGGCTTAAGCGATGCGGCGGCTCGTCGCCAGATGATGCGCGTGGGTGATCGCGACCGCTAGGGCATCGGCGGCGTCAGGGCCGGCGATCTTCGCGGCGGGAAGCAAACGCGAGACCATCGCGTGGACCTGCGCTTTCTCGGCGTTGCCGACGCCGACGACGGCCTTCTTCACCAGCCGCGCGGCATATTCCCCGACGTCGAGGCCCGCGCGGGCAGCGACCATGATCACCACACCGCGTGCTTGTCCAAGCTTGAGGGTCGATTGCGGGTTCTGATTGACGAAAACTTCCTCGACCGCGGCGCTGTCTGGCCGCTGCTCGGCGATCATCGCGTCGAGTTGATCCGCAAGATGGGCCAGCCTTGCCGGCAATTTGGCGGAAAATCGGTCCTAAGCTGCCCGTTCGCGACATGAACGAGACGGTTGCCTTCGGCCTGGATCAGTCCCCAGCCGGTCGTTCCGAGGCCAGGATCGAGGCCGAGGATCCTCAGCCCAGCTTCTCCAGCTCCTCGTCGGGGATCCTCTCGTTGCCCCAGACGGTCTGAACGTCGTCATCCTCCTCCAGCCCGTCGATCAACTTCATGAGCAGCTGTGCATCGTCGCCGTGGATCTCGACCTCGGTCGAGGGCTTCCAGGCGAGCTTGGCGCCTTCACCTTCACCCAGCATCGGCTCCAGCGCGCGGGCGACCTCGTGGAGGCTCTCGATGCTGGTCCAGATACGGTGGCCGTCCTCGTCGCTCTCGACGTCGTCGGCACCAGCCTCGATCGCGGCTTCGAGCACCTTTTCGGCGTCGCCGGCGCTGGCCGGAAATTCGACCAGCCCCAGGCGCTCGAACCCGTGGCTGACGCTGCCAGATGCGCCGAGATTACCGCCGTTCTTGGAGAAGATCGTGCGGACGTTTGTCGCGGTGCGGTTGCGGTTGTCGGTCAGCGCCTCGACGATCAGTGCGACGCCCCCCGGTCCGAAACCCTCGTCGCGGATCTCCTCGTAATTATCTGCGTCCGCGCCGGCTGCCTTGTCGATCGACCGCTGGATATTGTCTTTTGGCATCGACTGGGCGCGCGCCGCGATAATCGCGGCCCTTAGCCGCGCATTCGCGTCCGGATCGGGAAGTCCCATCTTGGCTGCAACCGTGATCTCGCGGCTGAGCTTGGAGAAGAGGGCGGAGCGCTTCTTATCCTGCGCCCCTTTCCGGTACATGATGTTCTTGTATTTGGAATGACCTGCCATGGCCGTTCCTTGCTCCAGCCCACGCGCTTGGCGATAGGTCTCCAGAATAGCATCCTGCTCCTGGCGCGTATGCGACTCCATTTTGCGCAGGCGAACGATCATCCGCATGATCTTCGGGTCGTAGCCGTTGGCCTTCGCCTCGGCGTAGACGTCACGGATATCGTCCGAGATTCCCTTCTTTTCCTCTTCCAGTCGCTCGATGCGTTCAATGAACAGACGCAGCTGATCGGCCGCGACGGTACCCTCCGCCATGCTCTCAATTCTCCGCTTTTCGATTTGTGAAACGCGGCTCTAGCGGGTTGAACGGTCTTATCAAGCGGCTAAGGCGTGCAGGTGACTGAGAACTCTCCCGCCCCGCTCCCGCAAGGTGAAGATCCTCGCCACGCTCGGGCCTGCATCGAGCGATGCGAAGACCATCCGCAAGCTGCTGCTCGCCGGCGCGGACGCTTTCCGCATCAACATGAGCCACGGCGACCAGAAGACGAAGGCCAAGCTCGTCGAGCATATCCGGGCGCTCGAAAAGGAATTTCACCGCCCGACGACGATCCTGTTCGACCTTCAGGGGCCCAAGCTTCGAGTCGGCCATTTCGAAGGCGGACGCACGGTGCTCGAGAAGGGCAAGCGGTTCATCTTCGACCGCGACCAGAAGCCGGGGGACAGCAATCGCGTGCAGCTACCGCACGCGGAGCTGTTCGAAATCGGTGAAGCCGGGTGCGAGGATCCTGATCGATGACGGCAAGGTGCAACTCAATGTGCTGGAAGCGGGTGAGGATCAGATCGTCAGTGAAGTGAGGGTCGGCGGACCGGTCTCGGACAACAAGGGAGTCAACGTCCCCGACGTCGTCGTGCCGATCCCGGCGCTGACCGACAAGGACCGCGACGACCTTCAGTTCGCGCTCGACCAGCGCGCCGACTGGATCGCCCTGTCGTTCGTCCAGCGGCCGGAGGACGTGGCCGAAGCGCGGTCGCTGATAGGCGAGCGCGCGGCCCTGCTGGCGAAGATCGAGAAGCCGGCTGCGATCGATCGCCTGAACGATATCATTGCGCTCTCCGACGCCGTGATGGTCGCCCGCGGAGACCTCGGCGTCGAGCTTCCGCCGGAGGACGTGCCGCCGCTCCAGAACAAAATCGTTGCCTGCGCGCGCCAGTTCGGAAGGCCGGTGGTGGTCGCGACGCAGATGCTCGAATCGATGGTGACGTCGCCGACGCCGACCCGCGCCGAGGTGAGCGACGTCGCCACGGCAATCTATGACGGCGCCGATGCCGTGATGTTGTCAGCCGAGAGCGCGACCGGCCAGTATCCGATCGAGGCCGTGCGGATGATGGACCGGATCGCAAATAGCGTGGAGCGCGACCCGTCATACCAGGCGCGCATCCATTTCACCCAGACGCGCCTCGAGCCGACGACCGCGGACGCGCTTGCGGGTTCAGCGCGGCAGATTGCGCAGACCGTCTCCGCGACAGCGATGGTCTGCTACAGCAGCTCGGGTGCGACAGCGCGGCGTATCGCGCGTGAGCGGCCGCCGGTACCGCTGCTGGCGATGAGCGCGTCGCTTCACACCTCGCGCCGGCTCGGACTGCTGTGGGGCGCGACTGCAGTGCACACCCGCGACGTTTCGAGCTTCGAGGAGATGGTCGAGAAGGGCAGGCGCATGGCGCTCCGCCACCTGATCGCGAAGGGCGGCGACCGCATCGTGCTGATGGCCGGAATCCCGTTCGGAACCGCGGGGTCGACCAACGTGCTTCATGTCGTCCGGCTGATCGGCGACGAGCTCGACCGCTATCATTCGAGCGGTGGTTCAGCGGGGCGTTGAGGGGCGTGATCTGGTCCGCCGATCTTGCGGGCCAGGAATCCGATCGGGCGGACCTTCTTCGGCAGCTGTGCGCCGGCCCCGCCGCGGAGCCAGACGACCACAATGTTGCGCTCGGCGGATCGGCGCCGCGCGCGAATGGGCCGCCGACGCGCCGAGCAGGGCTCCCGATCATCGCGTTCCAGTGACGGCGTCCTTCGCGGACGTCTTCGGCGCGCCTTCGGCGTCGAGCGGCACGCCATAGTTCCAAAGGCTGGGCTCGGGGATGCAGAGGCCGTGCGGATCCGGGTCGAAGTGATATTCGGCGATACCGCAGTTCGGAACCTCGGCCTGCTCGTCGATGACGAGGATCGCAGCCTCATCGAGGCTTTCCAGGATATAACGGAAGCAGAGCGCCACGACCTGATGGCAGACGATCAGAACTCGCCGGTCGCAATAGTGAAGATTGATGGTGTTGAGCATCGAGCGAAGGCGAAGGATTACGTCCGCCCAGCTCTCTCCGCCGGGAGGACGATGATCGAATTTGCCGAGGCGTCGGCGATCGGCGGCTTCCTGCGGAAAGCGATCCCGGATGCCGAGGATCGTCAGGCGGTCGAAGATTCCGGACTCGCGTTCACGCAGGCGCTCGTCGACGAGCGTCTGGGCCGACCCGCCGGCAAGAGCGCCCTCGCGGTAGATAATCTCGGCAGTCTCTTTCGCACGGATGTCGGGCGGTGGAGGATGGGCTCAGGGCGGTCCTCGCGCGGCAGGGCTGGACCATCGACCGGGCCGCTCTGCCTGCCTCCGTCCGAGCGCTGAAGCGGGACGTCGACGTCCCGCACATCGATGTCGATCTCGTGCGAGCCGGCCTCGTCGGCGGCGTCGCGCGCGACATTGCCTTCGCTTTGGCCGTGGCGGACCAGCGGTAGCCGTTCCGGCCAATTCTGCCGCATCAGCCGCAAACCTCCTTGCCGCTCAAAGCGTGGACGTCAGGATTGTGCCAGTGCTGGATCTATTCGGCCGCAACCGCAGTCGGCTGCGGCCGCCGCCGTTTTCGTTGGTCGGCGATCCTCCGGAATGCGGTGAGCGCCTGACCCGACTATCTGGTCCATGTTGTAGTAGTGGTAGGTTGCCAGCCGCCCGACGAAGGTCACGCCCGGTCGGTTCCGCGAGCGCCTCGTAGCGTTTGTAGAGCGCCTGGTTCGCCGCGCGCATGGGATTGGATAGTAGGGGTCCCCTTCGGCGGTGGGATATTCGTAGGTGATCGTCGTTACCGGCGCATTCTGGCCCGTCAGGTGCTTGTATTCGGAGATCCGGGTGTAGGGCACACTGGGCGGGGATAGTTCACCACCGCGACCGGCTGATACCGTTCCACGTCAGGGTTTGGTGTCGAACTTCAGCGAGCGGTACGGCAGCGTCCCGTATCGGCAGTCGAAGATATTCGTCGACCGGTCCGGTCAGCTGAGTGTAGAGCGATCTCATGTGCCGGTCCTTTACGTCGGCGAAGTCGACGCTGGTTGGATCGGAGTTCGTCAGCGGTGGTCGAGCATGTTCTCGAACATCGCCGTGTATCCGTTGAGCGGCATCGCCTGGTAGGTGTCGTCGAAATACCGGTCGTCGGTGTTGGTGCGCGTCGGAAATCCGCGAGGTCACCTGCTTTGTCGAGTTCGCTCGGATCGAGGCCCCACTGCTTGCGGGTGTAGCCCTGGAAGAATGCCTGGTGAGGCTTCGCGTCCGACGGCGTTGATGACGACGTCCTCGGACGTTTTGATGTCTTTCAACGGGCTCGGCGCGCGAGGCGAGATAGTCGGCTGCTTCCTCGTCGGTTTTGAGGTCAAGCCCGAACAGCTCGTTCAGCGTCGTGCGGTTGATCGGGATCGGCACGAGCTTGTCGCGAACAATCGCGCGGACGCGATGTTCGTAGGGCCGCCATTCGGTGAATTTCGAGAGATAGTTCCACACCTGCTCGCTGTTGGTGTGGAAAATATGCAGCCCATATTTATGGTATGGATGCCCGCCTCGTTCGGCTCGTCATAGGCATTGCCGCCAATATGCGGCCGCCGGTCGATCATGAGGATCTTCGCACCGTGCTGCGAGGCAAGGCGTCGGCGAGAACGGAGCCGGCAAAACCGGCTCCGACGATCAAATAATCGTATTTGCCGCCGTTCGCGGCCCTGGGGAGGGCGCTCATTCCGCGGCAACCAGCAGGGCCGGCGAGCTTGCTCCGCTACGGGTGCCGAGCACGTCG
>CAVYAH010000066.1:0-11590 GCA_963766415.1 uncultured Alphaproteobacteria bacterium
AATTCGTCGTCGAGCGGGATCCCCGCAAAATCGGCGAGCTGACGGATGTGCACGGCGCGGTCGGCGACGACCTTGCGATAGGAAAGGAGCATCACGTCCGGCTGATCGCGAACCACCCACCAGCTGAGGAGATGGTCGAAATAGCCCTCGCCCTCGGCACCGCGGCCCTTGATCCAGCCTTCGAAGAATTCCTCCATCGGCACAGCGCCCCGCTCGAGGAACCAGCCTTCCTATGAAGCGGTACATAGAGACGAAGGCGTCCTTTGGATCACGCAGCGGGACGACGTAGCGCGCGCCCTTGGGTATGCTGGTGTAGCTCAAGTGACTCTCTGAACCCACGCGGCTCGGCGCGCTGCGACGCGTTGAGGTCGATGCCGAGCATCGGCGACATCTCGATCCAGGGAACAACGCGCGAGATGTCATCGAAATCGGTGTCGCCGCGGGTGCGAAGGGTGTGGAACATCTGCTGCAGCATCGTCGTGCCGCATTTGCCGTAAGGCGAGATGATGACATCGGTGGCCCTGGTCACAAAAGGTGGTGCAGCATCGCGTGCCGCAATCGCTTCGTCGCGGAACTCGCGCTGGGTGGTACGAAATTCGTCCATCGTTCGCGCGCGTTGCCCGACCGTCGTAGCCATTGGTTCCCCCTGCCCGGATGACGGGTTGCGAGATACACGCTTTGGTTGTCTCGCACACGTCGGCTGTGCCGGTTCGACGGGAGCTACTTACTCACATTGATGTAGATTAGGGGCAAGTCTTCGTCCTTGGGCTATGTTCTCTCGTGATGCAGGACCACACCAAGGCTGAGCATTTTCGGCAGATGGCGCTGAAGTGCTGGCAGCTCGCGGCATCTACCGACGATCCACGAGCAATCGAGACTTCTGTGCAAGCTCGCCGAAGAATATGAGCAGGCTGCCCGGACGGCCGAAACTACCGAAGTGATCGGCACGCCGGGCAATGCGAAGGCGCTAAGGCCCGCAGCCGGCGGCTGAGGCTTCCTACATTCTTCGATACGGTTCGCAGGCGATGCCGTCGCTATCGCCGTCCATTTCCGGACGATAGCCAGGTTCGCCGACGTACAGCGGGGCCTTCCCGGCAGCGCGGACTTCGCTGCAGTTGGCATAATAAACGCTCCGCTCGACGGCTGTCGGGTCGGCTCTGGCGCGATCGACCTCGGGCGCTCCCTTGTCGAACGATCGGGCAGCCCATTCTTTGTCGGACGCGTCTTGGGGGACTTCGAACGCCTTCGGGCTGACGGCCTTTGGGATGTGCAGGTGCGGCGCTCGCAGCTGCAACGCCGACCAGGCATAGCCACCGAGAAGCCCCAACAGCACCGCCGCAACGAGGATCTGCACTCCGCGCATGGCCTTAGTGTCGCATCGCAAGGGTTTTGGAACGGTAAAGCGCCAGCGAACCTCGCTCTTCGTTGGTAACTGGACTCTGACATAACTTAGGTTATCAATCACATAGAGGCCGGCCGCACTAGCTCGGCAAAGCACGGTCGTGGCGGGTCTTGCCCGTGGTGCACCCTGCGGTCCTTCCCAAATCGCAAGGGGGTGCGATGGGAAGGGGCCCGCTCTCGCATCGGCGCGAGGGCGGGCCCTTTTTTGGCAAGCGGCCCCTTTTTGCCAATTCCAATTGCTGAAACGGGCGCTAACGCGGTGGTAAGTCCCTCGCGTGTAGATAAGCTCCCGTGAGCAAACCCTGGAACCCTGGCCGCAAGCCTGTCGCGCTGCGCTCGTCGCGAAATCCGCCGTGAGCCGGTGCGCCCCTCGCGCATTCGCCGCGATCCGGTGCGCCATGAAAAAGAAGTGCAAGCGGCCTCGGAAGAGCGTCAGATCTGGGGCGGGGTCGCCGGCGTTCTGCTGATCGCTGTCGCGCTTGCGGTTGCAATCGTCGGGCTCAGCATCGCGACCATCTTCAACGACGCCTCGGGTTCTGCAAAGACCGTGCGGTTCGGCCAGTGCCTCACCGATTATGGGCCCAATTGCGTGGTCGACGGCGAGACCATCCATGTCGCGGGTGAGGAAGTGCAGATCGCCGGCGTCGACGCGCCCGAAATCCAGGGCTCGCGCTGCCCGCAAGAGAGGGACCGCGGCATCGACGCGGCGGTGCAGCTGGCTGATCTACTGAATAGCGGCGAGGTGACAGTGAGCCGCCCGTTCCGCGACGACTACGGACGAATTGTCCGCAAAGTGCAGGTGAAAGGCGAGGATGTCGCCGAAAATTTGATCGGTGCCGACGCCGACCGCAGGTATGATGGGACCAAGCAGGATTGGTGCCAATAACATCGTCAATGAACGCCGTTCGCAAGGGGACACTGACGGAATCGATGATGCCGCGGTGCCCTTGACCTGCGCGGACGTTTGCTAAGCTTGCTTCGGTCCGGTGCCGTAGGTCGCTCGAGCAAAACGTGGTAGCCTCGGCCGGCGGGTTCAGGGGACCAGCCATGGCGACAGTCGCCCAGGCGGGCATATCGGCGAAGCGCGCGCGGACGCGTCCCAAATTCTACCTGTGCGTCGGCATCGCAGTTGCTGCTTCGATGTTCGTCGGCTTCTACCAGAGCTTCTACCTGAACCATTGGTTCGCGACGCCCAAGGGCATGCGGCAGCTCACCGCCTTGTACCTGGCGCACGGGACGATCTTCAGCCTGTGGCTTGCCTTCGCCATCCTGCAGCCGGCACTGATCGTCGCTAAGAAGCGCAAGCTCCACAGGCGTGTCGGATGGGCGGCGGTCGGCGTCGCTTGCGCGATGATCGTGATCGGCAACGTGGCCGCGTCCGAAGCGCTCAATCACGGCTTTGCTGGGACCAATCCCAAAGAGTTTTACGCGGTCCCGTTCTTCGACCTGGTCGTGTTCGGATCTTGCGTCGGACTGGGCGTGCTGTGGCGCGAGCGGAGCGAAACCCACAAGCGCCTGATGCTATTGTCCTACACCCAGCTTCTGCACGCCGGGGTCGGACGCTGGCCCGGAGCGTGGCTCGCTGCAGGCGCGCCCTGGACTTACCTCCTGATTTCGGACGGCGCGATCATCGTCGCCGGTGCGGGTTACGACCTGATCACCCGGGGCAAGGTTCACCGTGTCTGGATCGTCGGCGGAGCATTGGTGATCCTCAGCGAGCCCTTCCGGCTGTGGGTCGGGACGACAGCGCCGTGGCAGGCTTATGCAAGCTGGGTCGCGTCACTCTGGCCGTGGTGAGGTTTGCCGAGCATTGCATTCCCGCCGCAATGGTCCCGGCGCTGCTGTTCGCGGCATGTTCGAACCGGGCGAGTCAGCAGAACGGCGGGACGGAGACAGCCGTGCGACGGCCCTCGAATGCACGAAGCCTTCATGCGCAAGGCGGAATCGGATTGCGCGCTTTCAGCATGCCGACCGACGACATGTCGATTTTTTAGGGACGCATGGTTTGGCCGGCATGGACTATTCGGCAGCAACCCCCGCAACCTCGAACATATCCGGCCCGTCACCATCGCCCGGGCCATCGTTCGCCGCGGCGTCAGCCTTCGCCTTCATGCGACGGTCGAAGTTATCCCATACTTCGCCCCAGTTCCCGCGGGTCGCACCCTTTGAGTATTCCGTAGCTCGCGTCTCGAAGAAGTTGGCGTGCTCTACGCCGTTGAGGAGCGGGGCGAGCCAGGGGAGCGGGTGCTCGTCGATCATGTAGATGGGCGCGAAGCCGAGCTGGCCCAGCCGCCAGTCGGCGATGTAGCGGATGTATTTCTTGATCTCCTTGGGCGTCATGCCATTGACCGGCCCCTGTTCGAAGGCGAGGTCGATGAACGCGTCCTCGAGCCGGACCGTCTTCTGGCAGACGTCGAGGATGTCGTCCTTCACGGACTTGGTCAGGCAATCGCGTTCCTTCACGAAGGTGTGGAACAGCTTGATGATGCCTTCGCAGTGGAGGCTCTCGTCGCGTACCGACCAGCTTACAATCTGGCCCATGCCCTTCATTTTGTTGAAGCGCGGAAAGTTCATCAACATCGCGAAGCTGGCGAATAGCTGCAGCCCCTCAGTGAAGCCGCCGAACATGGCGAGCGTCTTGGCGATGTCCTCGTCCGTGTCGACTCCGAAGGTCGAGAGGTAATCGTGCTTGTCCTTCATCTCCTTGTACTGGAGGAAGGCGCTGTACTCGCTCTCCGGCATGCCGATCGTGTCGAGGAGATGGGAGTAGGCCGCAATGTGCACCGTCTCCATGTTGGAGAAGGCCGTCAGCATCATCTTGATCTCGGTCGGCTTGAACACGCGACCATATTTTTCGTGGTAGCAATCCTGCACCTCGACGTCGGCCTGGGTGAAGAAGCGGAAGATCTGCGTCAGCAGATTGCGCTCGGTATGGTCGAGCTTCTGGGCCCAGTCGCGGCAGTCCTCGCCCAGCGGCACCTCCTCCGGCATCCAGTGGATCTGCTGCTGGCGCTTCCAATACTCGAATGCCCACGGATATTCGAAGGGCTTGTAGGTCTTGCTGGCTTGAAGAAGCGGCATTGCAGTTACTCCACTGAATTAGAATATAGTGAAAAGCTGTCGTTTTTCAGCAGTTTGAAGGCGATCAGTCCGATAAATTCGACCACGGCTAGCTGCGGCCGCGCGAACATGGCGCCAGCGACCCTTGGGCCTTCGTGGAGAAGCTCCATCATCTAATCGCGGACCCTGAACGATTCGGTCGCGGTAGACGGTGTGGCTCCGCTTCGCGCCGACGCCGAAGACGACGATGCCAAGGAAATAACCGAAGTCATACCAGCCGCCGTTGTTGGGCACGGCATAGATGGCGATGTTCGGCACGAACAGCGAAGCAACCCACGCGAGCGGGAAGATGAGGCCATGCCACAGGCCGAGCCAGAAGCCCGGCGCTTCGCGCGCGACGGCGTCGGGCTGCTGGGTTGCGGTGCAGGCGCTGAGCGCCATTGCGGCGACGAGCGGAGCCAGGCGTTTCAATGCGAATGCTCCTTGAAATATTCGGCCTCGGCCTTGCTCGGGTGGTAGTCGAGCGCGCCGAGCGCATGGATCGCCATGATCACCGAGACCACGAGCAGGATGACTGCCCCCTGGTTGCCGTAACCCTCGCTTGAAGGATCCCGGCGGCGGTAGAGGAACACGGCCGCGCCCAGCAGCACTACTGCGGCCGCAAGCTCGATCATTCGACCCGTGGTCATGACACGCGCCTCCATTTGATGTCGTTGCCCTCGCGCCGATCCCCGAATCCGGTCACATGCCCGAAGGCATCGCGGTAGAAGACCTTTCGCGACCTCGGCGCACCGGTGACGAAGAAGATATCCGCGGCTTCCGCCCTGAGCTCGGCCTCCTTGCCGCCGTCGCGGATGCCGACGAGCCGGCCGCCGTCGAGCCGGACTGAATAATGGATGTCGGGGGTGAGCTCGTAACGGCCAACATATTCGCCGAGCTTGCCGCTGGCGGCAGGGTGATCGCCGGCGGATCGTTGAGGACCGCGAGCGTCATCGAGGAAACCATCTTCCAGCCGGCGGCGGTGCGGCGCCACGCGTCGGTGGTCCGGAACTTCGTCTTGATCGGCTGACCGTGATAATCGAGGCTCTCGTCGGCGACGTAGGTGGCGACCGCACTGTCGCCGTGGCGCTGGAGGTCGTAGTCAGTCACCTTGATGTGGCCGACGAGCCCAGCGGGGAGCGGCGTCAGCTGATCGAGCAGCTGGGCCTTGGTCAGCACCTCATTATTCTCGCTGACGAAGATAAGGGCGGGGTCGGTCGCCGCATCCCAGGCCGTCTTGTTGCCAGGCGCGATCGCGTCGGCGAGCGCCTGCGTCTTCGCCTCCAGCTCGACCCTCAGCGCGCCGTCGTTCGCTGCGTGGGCTTGCACCGCGCAGGCGAGAAGCGCCGAAGCCGCGAGCAGAGGCGCCGGCGTCACGGCGTCGTCCGGCCCATTGCCGCGACCTCGTCGAGGCGGCTGGCGTAATTCTCGATCACGGTCGCGGTGCGAACGACATAGGTGCGCGCATCGTCCCAGCGGCGCTGCTCGATCGCCTCGCGGACGCCGGGCAGCGTCTTGGCCCCATAGCCGGTGAGCGTGCCAGGCGCGTAGATCAGGTTCTTGTACCAGGGGCGGCCAGGTAGGCCCTGCGGGTCGATCAGCAGCTGGTCGATCTCGGCGAGGCCGGCGTTGATCCGGGCCTGGGTCACAGGCGGGAGCTTGTCGGCTCGGCTGACCACCGCATCGGCGGCCGAAGCGGCGCGCTTCAGATGATCGGCGGCGTTCTGCAGCGGCAGCATGTCGATGAGCGGCGTGATCCCCGCGGTCTATGGGCGCGACTGTCGGATCGGTCGGCGCCGAGGCGAGCTTGAAGATCCCCTCTTGCCTCAAGTCGGCGAGCGACCGGTCCTTCTCGCGCTGGTCGCCGGCGAGCTTCATCACCTGGTCGACATATTGCGAGACGCTGTGCGCGAAATCCGAATAGCGCGCCGGCACCCGGGGTGCGTCGGAAGCGCGCATCACGAGGCGCCCCACCACCTTCGACAAAGCCGTACCGTAAGCGAGGCCCGGATCATCGAAGTGCATCACGTGATAGTAGGTGTCATAGGCGGAGTGATAGCTGCCGCCGCCCGACGATTCTTCGCCCCCGAAGCCAAGGTTGATGGACGGGATGCCGAGGTGCTGGACGAACGGCGAGTAATCCGATCCGGCGCCAACAGCCGCCATCGGCAGGTCTCCCCCCGCTTTGGCAGCATCGACGAGGTCGGGCTTCGCATCGCGCGGATCGGTGTAACTGTCGGCGAGGACCCGCGCGCGGGCCCGGTCTGCCACCGGCACCCCAGTCTGCGGGTCGAGCACGTCATTGGCGGCTACAGCGACGAAATGCTGCAGGTCCTGGCTGCCCTCGGTGGACAGATAGCCGCGGCCGTTGCTGTCGGTGTTGATGTAAAGGAGCGCCTTGCGCTTGAGCTCGTCGGCATGGGTCTCGACCCACTCGGTCGAGCCGAGGAGACTGGGTTCCTCAGCGTCCCAGCTCGCGTAGACGATCGTGCGCGCCGGCCGCCAGCCCTGCCGGTAAAGCTGCCCCAGCGCTTTCGCTTCGGCCATCAGTGCAACCTGGCCGCTCAAGGGATCGGACGCACCAAAGACCCAGCCGTCACGGTGGTTGCCACGAACGATCCATTCGTCGGGACGCGTGCTTCCGCGAAGCGTCGCGATGACGTCGTAGGCGGGCTTCAGGGACCAGTCTGATTTTACCGCGAGATGGACCTTCGCTGCGTCCGTGCCGCCCCAATGATAAGCCATTGGAAGGCCGCCGCGAGCCTTGCCAGTCACGACCGGTCCATCCATCGCCGCGATGATCTTCGAGGCGTCGGCGTAGGAAATCGGAAGCGTCGGGATTTTCAGGATCGTCGGCGCAGTTTCGCGGGTGAGACGCTTGGCGGCGGGCGTCGCGCCGATGCCCGGCGTGAGGGGGTCGCCGGGGTACATGGTCATGTCGACCACCGAGCCGCGCTGCACTCCGTTGGGCGGCCGGGCGCCACCTCGTGGATAGGGATCGCTGTCCGCGTAGCCGTCGTCGGCCGGATCGGAGTAGATGAGACATCCGACCGCGCCATGCTCCTGCGCAAGCTTGGGCTTGAGGCCGCGCCAGCCCCCTCCGTAGCGCGCGAGCACGATCTTGCCGCGAACATCGATGCCACGCTCAGCGAGCGCGTCATAATCGTCGGGCATGCCGTAATTCACGTAAACGATGGGGGCCGTGACGTCGCCGTCGCCCTGGAAAGCGACGTAGGGCGGAAGCGCGTTCTTCAATATTTCGGGTCGGGTGCTCGGATCCTCGGGGATCGACGGCTCCTGCCCGCCGAGCACGACATGCTCGGGCGTGACCAGCTCGACCGTGGTCGAGATCGGTGTTGGATAGAGAACGTCGAATTGCTCAATATGGGCGTCCCAGCCCCATTGCTTGAAGCAAAGCGAGCTGCATTTGCGCATTGGCCTTGTCGTGCGGCGAGCCGACGTGGTTGGGCGCGGACGACATCTGCTCGAGCCATTGCTGCAGGTCGGTCGGGTTGATGAGCGCGTCGAAACTCTTCTCGACCGCCTCGCTGTCGCCGGCAGGCGCGGCGATGGCTGGCGCGGCTGTGAACGCGAACGCAACGGAAGCAAGCAACGCGAACTTCTTCATCGTTTGAAAAATCCCAATCCAAGAGCGAGTGTCGCGGCCGTGGCGACGAGGTCGAGCGCAATGACGCCGAGCGCGACAGCGCCGGCGCCCTTGGCGAATTTGCGGAAGGTCAGGGCCGGCTTCACTGCACCGCCCTTGCCGTGCGAATGACCCCAAGGTCGCCGTGAAGGATGATAGCTATAAGGAACAGGAACATGGCAACCGAGGACATCATCATCAGGCGCCCGAAACGCTGCACATGTTCGACCCTCGTGCCCGGCGGCGGCTCGGTCATGCGATAGAAGCGCATTCCCACCAGAAATGCCGCGACACACACAAGCCCGAAACAAACCGCAAAGACCCCCGGGCTTACTGGCACGCGAGGCACTCGTCATAGTCGGTGGTCGACTGGACCTTGATCTCGCGCAGCTCAGGCGTGTTGTCGGCCTCGACGCCTCCGGCGAAGCCCGCGCGTTGCACCGACTTGGAGCGCAGGTAATAGAGCGACTTGATGCCGAGCTCCCAGGCGCGGAAGTGGAGCATCGTCAGGTCCCACTTATCGACGTCGGCCGGAATGAAGAGGTTGAGCGACTGCGCCTGGTCGATGAAGGGCGTGCGATCGGCCGCGAGCTCGAGCAGCCAGCGCTGATCGATCTCGAAGCTGGTCTTGAACACGTCCTTTTCTTCCTGCGTCAGGAAGTCGAGATGCTGGATCGACCCGCCATTCTCGAGGATTGAATTCCAGACGGCATTGCTGTTCTTCGCCTTCTCCTTGAGCATCTTCTCGAGATACGGATTCTTGATCGAGAAGGAGCCCGACAGCGTCTTGTGCGTGTAGATGTTGGCCGGGATCGGCTCGATGCAGGCGCTGGTGCCGCCGCAGATGATCGAGATCGACGCGGTCGGCGCGATCGCCATCTTGCAGCTGAAGCGCTCCATCACGCCCATGTCCGCGGCATCGGGGCAGGGCCCGCGCTCTTGCGCCAGCATCATCGACGCTGCATCGACCTGCCGCGCGGATGTGCTTGAAGATCTGATGTTCCAGCTCTTCGCCATCGCCCATTCGAACGACAGGTTGCGCGCCTGCAGGAAGGAGTGGAAGCCCATCACGCCGAGGCCAACCGAGCGCTCGCGCTCTGCGCTGTACTTCGGCGCGTTCCATCTCGTCCGGCGCGCGGTCGATGTAATCGCTCAGCACATTGTCGAGGAAGCGCATGATGTCCTCGATGAACTGCTTGTCCTTGTTCCACTCGTCCCAGGTCTCGAGGTTCAGCGAGGAGAGGCAGCACACCGCGGTGCGCTCGGCGCCATTATGATCCGTGCCGGTCGGAAGCGTGATTTCGGTGCAGAGGTTGGACGGTCGACACCTTGAGGCCAAGATCGCGGTGGTGCTTGGGCATCGCCTCGTTCACCGCGTCGATGAAGATGATGTAGGGCTCGCCGGTTGCAGGCGGGTCTCGACCAGCTTCTGGCACAGTGAGCGGGCATCGACAGCCGCGCTCCGAACCGTCCTTTGGGCTAGCGCAGCGCGAATCGGAGCCATCGCGCACGGCCTTCATGAACTCGTCGGTGAGGTAGCATGCCGTGGTGCAGGTTCAGCGTCTTGCGGTTGAAGTCGCCGCTGGGTTTGCGGATTTCGAGGAATTCCTCGATCTCCGGATGTGGATGTCGAGATAGCAGGCCGCCGAGCCGCGCCGCAGCGAGCCCTGACTGATCGCCAGCGTCAGCCCGTCCATCACGCGAATGAAGGGAATGATGCCGCTGGTCTTGCCGTTGAGACCGACCTTCTCGCCGATGCCGCGAACGCCGGCCCCAATAGGTGCCGATGCCGCCGCCCGCGGAGGCGAGCCAGACGTTCTCGTTCCAGGTGCCGACTGATGCCGTCGAGCCTGTCATCGACGCGTTCAAGAAGCAGGAGATCGGAAGGCCACGGTCGGCGCCGCCGTTCGACAGGACCGGCGTCGCCGGCATGAACCAGAGCTTCGAGATGTAATCGTAGACGCGCTGCGCGTGCTCGATCGTCGTCGGCATAGGCAGTCGCGACGCGCGCGAACATGTCCTGGTAGCTTTCGCCTGGAAGCAGGTAGCGGTCGCGCAAAGTAGCCTTGCCGAACTCGGTCAGCAGCGCATCGCGGCTCGCGTCAGTCTTGACGTCGAACCTCGGCGCGTGGACCGCCTTGGTGCTGGATGTGACCGTCGAAACTTCGTCGCTGGTATTCTGGCCCGTCGAAAAATCCATTTCGCTTCCCCGTCCTTCATCGGCCCTCTCGAGGACCGTTTGTTCCCTCTTGTTCGACTCGGAGCCATAACCTGCATCCTAGCCGTTTTCAGCGCTCGACGGGGGCTTTTTCAGCTGTGTCCCCGATATCCACAGCCTGGAAATCGGGAACGAGTGAGCCCGTCACCGGAATATAAGCATTCCGGTGTCAGAACACCAGTAATTGAGTGTTCCCCCTCTCGCCCTACTACCTATTGTGCCTAAACCAAAATCAAGCGCAAGCGGGTAAATGCAGGACTAACACAAAATCCTGTGGATTTGCCGCACTGCAACACTGCTTAGGACTCGAGCTCAACCGCGTGGGCATCAATCACTTCGCTTGCCCGCCGCTGCGTCATCGCCCGCCTCCAGCGCCGGCGCCTCCACGCACGGCATCCGGCTGCCTTTGTCGTGGCCCAGGTCTGGCGGGTTGCGTCCATCGCCCGCAAGCTGGCAGATGCGGCCACCGATCTGGTCGCACCGGCGGCAGTAGGGGAGAGTATTGATGAGAGCTTTAGTAGCCGGGCTATTGTCGTTCGTCCTCGTCGGCTCGGCCCCGCCGGCGCGGGCGCCGCATGTCGATGCGCAGCGGATGAGCGATATCACGCAGGTGCTGGCGTCCGACGAATTCCAGGGCCGTGCGCCGGGAACTCCGGGCGAAGAAGAAACGATCCCCTACCTCATCGAGCAGTTCAAGGCGGCGGGCCTCGAGCCTGCGGGCGAGAAAGGCGGGTGGACGCAGACCGTGCCGATGATCCATACCCAGCTGAAGGCGCCGGTGAACGTGTCTGTAAGCCAAGGGGGACAGGTGGTGCCTCTGCGCTTTCCCGACGATATCTATCTCGGCACGGTTCTGCCAGTCGAGCAGGTGCGGATCGAGAACGCGCCGATGGTTTTCGTCGGCTATGGCGTGACCGCTCCCGAGCGCGGCTGGGATGATTTCAAGGGCGTCGACCTCAAGGGGAAGGTCGCCGTGATGCTGGTCAACGATCCGGACTTCGAGGCGAGCGCCGGCGAGCCGGTCGCGGGGAAGTTCGGCGGTAGGACGATGACCTTCTACGGGCGCTGGGTCTACAAATATGAAGAAGCGGCGCGGCGCGGAGCGATTGCAGCCTTGGTCGTCCACGAGACCGAAGCTGCGGGCTATCCCTGGACAGTGGTGAAGAGCCCGGCGGGCGAGAGCTACAATGTCGAATTGCCGCCGAATGCGCAGCAGCCGGTGCTAC
>CAVYAH010000067.1:0-15899 GCA_963766415.1 uncultured Alphaproteobacteria bacterium
GCGTCCACGCGCCCAACGACTGCCGGATCGGCACGATGTCATTGTCGATCGTCTTGGGTAGACCGACCACGGTCAGCTGGTAGTTGTTGGCGCGCAGGTACGCCGCGAGGTCGGCGGAGGTCCCGTTAGTGTCATCGCCGCCGATCGTATGCAGGACATCGACGCCGTCACTCCTCAGCTGCTCGGCCGCGACGTGCAGCGGGTCCTCGCCGGGCGCAACGAGACCTCGCTTGACGCAGTCGGCGACGTTCGCGAGCTCGACCCGGCTATTGCCGATCGGGCTGCCCCCGAACGCGTGCAGCCGTCCGGCAACCGCTCTCACCCCGCTCGGTCACCCTCAACTGAATTGCCGGTGAGGAGGCCAGCGTACCCATTCAAATAAGCGATGATCCGCGCGTCCGGCGCGATCCTCGTATAGCGCTCGATGAGCCCGCCGACGGCGGACGAGAGGCAGGCGCAAGGCCGCCCCCGGTAAGCATGGCAATTTTGGTGACACTCACGCGCCCTCTTTGCCAAACTCATCGCGCCCGCGGCCAGAGTGGTTCTTAGCTAATAAGTGGCCTGCATGTTTCGCGAGAGCGGCTAGACGCGTTCATTTACTTTCTGTTAAATCAAAGGCCAGGTTTGCTATTCGGCGTCGAAAGCTCCGAACCAGACGGTGGGCCTGACCCTGTCGCTAGTCGGCGTTGAGATCGCCTTCCGAACCGTTTTGCCGAACGATCCGCGCGAGGAACATGGGGTTGCCGGCCAGGTAGCGACGGCAAGCCGGCGCGGTCATTCATGACTGAGGCCCATCGATGCGGCATTGCGGGACCCAGGCGGGAGCTCGCGGCACTCGCCCGGCAAAAAAATCGAACAAGGCTCCGACGCAGATGACGGGCCCGGCAATTTCTTCGAAGTGGCGGGAAGCCCAGATTTCCTGTCGCGGCTGGCCCATGGCGACGAGCACAAGGTTGGCGCCCGACTTTCGAACCTTCTCGATGATCTTCTCGCTCTCCTCGTCACCGAAATATCCATGGGCGGCGCCGGCGACCTCGATCCCTGGATAGCGGCTCGCGGCAGCTGCGGACGCGGCTTCGGCGACGCCTTCTCGTCCGCCGATGAAATAGACCCGAAGCGGCTTATCCGCCGAGGCGAGGAGGTGCGGGACAAGTCGGTGCCATTCAGATTGTCGGCAAAGGATGCACCGAACAAGGCTCGGCTCGCGAGATCGAGCCCGACACCGTCATTGAGGACGGTGGCGACCTGAGAGATTCGCGAAGCCCGGCATGGCGGCAGGCAAGGTTGACCGTGTGGGCATTACAGAAGGTGACCATCATCGGCGATCGAGCGGCAGCTTTTTTTAGGATCGTCGCCGTCGCTGCGTTTCGATCGAGCGTCTCGACATTTACCGGGCCGATCCTTCGGGCCGAGAGACCGAGGACCCGGGCGTAAACGTCGTCGAACAGCTCGGCCGCACCGTCCCACCCGAACTTGGCAACCTTGGCGCGGACCCTGTCCCCTAGAAGATCGCGCTGAAAATCGGCGAACGAGAGATCGAAGCGCTCGTAGCTCTCACCCCATGTTGCCGGGGCATCGAAATCGACCAGCATGCCGAAGCCCAGCTTGTCGAGGTTGTCGCGGTACGCTGGAATGTCGCTCAGCACCGGGAAGAGGCCGGCGCTCGCGGCTTCTATCGCCGCGAGGCCGAAGCCTTCGTAGGAGGACGAGGAACAATATATCGATGAGCGAGAGATCAGTTCGGCGAGATCATCGTCTGCCGGACTTTCATGGATCTCGACCCTCTGCGCTATCCCCCTGGCCTCGGCATCGCTGATGAGATCCTTTGTTGTAACCCCCATCGGCTTTCCGGCGATGATGAGCCGCCAGCTTCCTCGCGAAGCGAGGCCGGCGAACCAGCCGATCAGTCGAGGCAGCTCCTTATTGGGAGCGAGGCGCCCGAAATAGATGAGCACTTTTTCCGAAGGGTTCGCGAGACCCGCGAACTTCTCGATATCGACAGGATTGGGGACGAGCGTCAGCCTCTCGCCGGCGATGCGCGCGAAGGTGCGGCGGTCTTCCTCGCTGCACGCGATCACGGCCCCGAACTGGCTGAGGGACGCACGGGTCACCACCTTGAAATAGAGTTCTTTGAACCGGCGCAGGAACGAGGTGTGAAAGAATCCTCCGTGCGTGCTGATGACCAGGGGTTTGCGGTGAAACCAGGCCGTCGCCGCCAGGAAATCGCAGAAGAAGTCGACGCCGTGGACGTGGACGATATCCGCTCCGCGGATGGCATTTAAGACCCCTCGAGCGACCGGGTAGCGCGCAGAACCGAGGAAGGGCGCGCGAATGATTTCGATATCCGCCAAGCGCTCTGTTCGAGGCAGCCTGGCGCCGGTTGGATCGCTAAAGATGCGATCCAGGGTCACCACTCTAACCTCATGTCCGAAACCGGCCTGCCGGCGCGCAAGCTGCTCGACGAAATTCTCAAGACCGCCGACCCCCGGGTGAAACTGCCGGACGACATGGACGATGGTGAGCGGCCCTCGATCAGCCGCCGCCCGCTGCGACGACTTTGGGGTGCAACCTGCCGTTGCAGCCGGTGGACCGCCACGATCCGCAGCCGCGTGTCTCCGCTTCGGAGCGCGCTCCAAAATCCGGCGCGACGGCGCTCTTGGTGCGAAGCTTTGTGTCATTTTGCCACAGCGGCCGAGTTAACCCACTGAACTAAGGACTTTTCGCTCTATTGCTATTATGTTATCCCCACCATTGTCTACCGGAAGTTAACATCATGTTTCGACGAGCGTTTTCGGTCCTTGGGGCCATTGTCTTCATGCCCTTGGCCGGTTGTAGCGGCGGGTGGGCACCGGTGAATTCCTCGAGCACCGCGGTATCAGTCGTCCATTCCTTGCCCGCTCCTGATGTCACTACCGATGCGCAGGACTTCTCGAACTATCGGATCGGTCCTCTTGATGAACTGATGGTCGACGTCTTCGGAGCTCCGGACCTGAAGCGCGACGGCGAGGTCGACGGAGCCGGGAATATCCTGTTGCCACTGGTCGGAAACGTCGCTGTCGGCGGCAAGACGCCCGAAGAAGCAAGCCTGGTCATCGCGAATTCGCTGCGCGGAAAATTCCTGAAGGACCCGCAGGTCACGATCACGATCGTCAAGGCGAACCCCCGCACCGTTACGATCGATGGCGCTGTCTCGCAGCCGGGCGTCTACCCAGTGAGCGGACGGATGACGCTCCAGCAGGCGATCGCGTCGGCCCGAGGCACGGCGAATATCGCCAACCTCGACAATGTGGTGATCTTCCGCACCGTCAACAGCGACAAAATGGCAGCACTCTTCAGCTTGAAGCAAATCAGATCGGGGCACATGTCTGATCCGCAGGTCTATGGGAATGACGTGATCGTCGTCGGCGAGGATGCCATGCGGCGGTTCTTGCGCGACTTCAGCATCTTCCCCCGGCTCGGCTCATTCGTGCCGTTCATCAATGCGCTATAGCCTGCTCCTCCTTGGCGGTTCCGCCGGGCGTGGACCCCTTCGCGCGCGAGCCATGCACGCCGGAGGGATGCCATGAGCCGCGTCCGCCCGGTCATCATGTGCGGGGGCGCAGGGACACGGCTGTGGCCGTTTTCCCGGCAGGAACTTCCAAAGCAGCTGCTTCCGATCGTCTCCGACCGATCATTGCTCCAGGAAACCGCTTCACGCATCGCGTCGGGCGGTTTTCAAGCGCCGATCATCATCGCCGGCGAGGAGCACCGCGACCTCATCGAAGAACAATTGCGCGAGGTCGGCATCGAGCCGGAGGCTATCCTCCTTGAGCCCAAATCGCGCGGCACGGCTGCAGTGGCGGCGCTCGCCTGCGAGTGGGCGCTTGCAAACGGCGACGACCTATTGCTGTTGATGCCGTCCGATCACGTGATCATGGACAAGGCTTCCTTTATCGACGCCGTTGGCACGGCCGTCCCTCATGCCGCGGACGGCGGGATTGTAACGTTCGGAATTCGCCCGGCGGAGCCGAACACCCAATATGGCTACATCGAAGCCTCTCCGCTCGTCGGTGCAAACGATGTCCAGCGCATCGATCGCTTCATCGAGAAGCCCGATGCCCGGTCAGCGGCAAGTTTCTCAAAGTCCGGCCGGCATTATTGGAATTCCGGCATCTTCATGTTTCGCGCGAGAACGATGATCGAGGAGTTGGGCGAGCATCTTCCAGCGACACGCAGGGCGATCGCGCGTGCGTTCAAGGAGCGCGCCGAGGAGGGACGCATCATTCGTCCGGACGGCGCGTGCTTTGGCGCCGCTCAAAACATCTCGCTCGATTATGCGGTGATGCAAAAGACGCGCCGCGGCCTGGTCGTTCCGGTCGACATGGGCTGGTCGGACGTCGGCAGCTGGTCATCGGTCTGGTCGAGCTCGCCCAAGGACAAGGATAATAATGTCCTCGCGGGTGACGTTATCACCGTCGGAACAAGAAACTCGCTGATCCGCAGCTACGGGTCGGCGACGATTGTGACGATTGGCCTTGAGGATCTCGTGGTCGTCGGCACGCGTGACGCCGTCCTGGTCGCGCCGATGTCGCGCTCCGACGAGGTCAAGAATGTCGTAGCGCAGCTCGCGGCGGCCGGACGAAGCTGCGCGAAGACGCCGCCTGAAGAGGTGGTTTCATTGGAAATGGGAGTCCGGTCCGGGCCTTATTACCTCGAGGAGACAGACATTGTTCGCGTGGAGGACGGATATGGGCCTGCTTGACGCACCATTACGGAACTCGTCCGGCTCCAGGGCCATGACACCGTTCAAGTTCCACGGAACGAGGCCGGGATCCTGGATCGAGCGCGTCACGGGCCAGGTGAAATTCTTCCTTTATGTCATCTACATCGCCCTCTTCGGGCATGGCGATCGCGGATATGATGACGAGGTCTTCCCCGAAGCTTCGGATCCGTTCGTCGACAATAGTGCGCGCTGGCAGCAGGGGACAGAATCCGTAGCCGGGATCAGGAGCTTCCTGCCCCGCGCGCTTGCGTCCTCAGCCCGTTCATGGGCGCCTTGCGCGGCTGATCGGGTCTATGCTGCATTCGATGCCTCGCAGCCTCTCGACGACCCGCAGGATCTGCGCGGCCGGGACGAACAGATCGCGCAATTGATGAGGGGCGTCCATTTCCGCCGCACCCACGGCGTCGTTTCGGGGCCTCGCGGCTCAGGCAAGACGTCGCTCGTTCGCGTCTTCTCCCAGTTCGCCCAGGCCGAGGGCGTCGTCGTGTTCTACGCCGCCTGCGACCGGAACACGGACTTCGCCGAGCTCATGCGAGACTTCCTCGAGCGGATCCCGACCTATGCAGTGGATCCCGAAGACGTCGACACATTCGCCGAGCGCGTCGCGCATTTCGGGCGCGAGAGCACGCCCCAGCAAGCTGCCAGCATCCTGTCACTCGTCAAATATTCCCAGATCGTCTTCATGATCGACGAGTTCGATCGTGCAGTGGACGCTGATTTCCGCTCGAAGATCGCGTCGCTCCTGAAGCTCATATCGGATGCGAGGGTGCCGGTGCGAGTAATCCTCATCAGCACCAACAGCGTTTTCGAACAGATCGTGGGCGAGCACCAATCGCTGATGCGTCACATGACAAGGCTTACGACCGAGCCGCTCGCGCCCGACATCATCGACGAGGTCCTCGATACCTGCGCGGACCATGCGGGTATGCACTTCTCGGCGGAGGCCAAGTCGCTGCTCGGCCAGATCGTTTGCGGCTCACCCTACCACGCGCGCCTGTTCGGCATGCATTCCGCGCTAGCCGCAATTGCGCGCAAGAGGGTTGATATCGACCGGCGCGACGTGCTCGCAGGACTATCGGAATCGTTCGATGAATGGGCATTGCTGAATTCGGAAGATGCGCAAGCCTTCATGTCGGTGATGGCGGGCGCAAAGGGCGATCCGCACAAGTTCATCGAGGCGGCCCGCCGAATTGCAGCGCCCGGAAACGGCGACGGCGCAATGTCCCACGAGCGTCCTTCGGCGCGTGCGAACGAGCAGCAGATGTTGTCAGCGCTCGCACCCGCGGTGGAACGCGCAAACGGCAGCGTTGCTTTCCGCGACGCGACTGCGCCCCAGTTCCTCCTCGCACTTCAGCATATAATTACGATGCCGAAACGCGCGCGGCACGCGAAAGGGGGTGCCCGTGTATAGTTTCATCGATTGGTTCGAGGCCGTGCGCTACCGGTGGAAGATGGTGGCGGCGGCAGGGCTGTTCACGCTGCTGACCGCGCTCGTCTACCTCGCCGCGGCGCCAAAGACCTATACGGCAACCGCCAATCTCCTGGTCGACACGCAGCAGCTCGAGCCCGTCGATCCGGCCAAGGGCGGGTCATCCCAGTCGGTGATCGGAACGCAGGCTGATCTCGTTCGCTCGCCGACTGTTGCCGCTCGCGCCGCCGTGCTCGCCGGCCTCGATCACGATCCCCAATATATTCGCGATTGGCAGCAGCAGACGAAAGGCAAGGTGCCTTACGACGAGTGGCTGAAAAGGCGATTGCTCGGTGCGCTTACAGTCAATCCCGGCAAGGATTCGAACGTGCTCGAGGTTTCGACAGACGGCCGGACCCCAATTGAATCCGCGCGGCTGGCGAACGGCTTTGCTCAAGCAGCGGTCGCAGCGCACTATCGCCTGCGGACCGAACCAGCGAAAGCCTATGCCACCTGGCTGGAGACACGCCTTTCGCAGGCGCGTGATCGGATGGTCGCAGCCCAGTTCGACCTTGCGGATTTCATGAAAAAGACGGGCCTCGCCCAGGGCGACGATTTGAGCTCGGAGGGCCAGCAGGCGGCCAGCATGGCCGGTGAGCTTGCAACCGCGGAAGCGCGGGCGGCCGCCGCCCAGCAATCGAAATTCAGCGAGGCGCAAGGACTTGGCGAAGCCGAGCGGATCGCGACCGTCCAGTCGCTACGGCAGGACGTCGCGTCGAAGACCGCGGATCTCGCCAAGCTCGAGGAAACCTTCGGGCCCGAATATCCAGACGTCAAGCGTCAGAAGGCGGAGCTTGCGACCCTCAAGACCAATCTCCAAAGCGAGCTCACGAACGCCTGGAGCACCTTCACCCAGGCGCGAGATGCGGAAGCTGCATCAGAACGGGCGGCGGCTGGCGCGGCCGAGCAGCGCCTGCGGACCATGAGCAACCGGCAGCGTGCGCGGCTCGAGGCCATGGGTGTCAGCGCCGCGCAATATAATACGCTCAAGAACGATTACAGCGCGGCGCAGCGCAACTATAACGACCTCGACCAGAAGCTCGCCGAGATGCGGCTTCAAAGTGCCGTCCCCCAGACCGAAATGCAGGTGCTCGACACCGCTTCTCCGTTCCTCGTCCAAAGTGCTCCCGACGAGAACAAGATCATCACGTTCGCAGTACTCATCGGGTTGCTGCTCGGCGGTGCCGGCGCCGTTCTTCTCGAGTATTTCAATCCTCGGGTGCGCAGCTGGGGCGGGATCGAGAGGCTGCTAGGCGTGCGCGTCATCGGGAAGGTCGCCTTGCCGCCGCCACCGCGCCTGGCGCTTCCAAGATCCGGGCCGCTCCTCATCGAGGGAAGGGCCGCGTGATGGATCTCAGCCGCCATGCCGTGTCGGACGAGCCCGTCAGCGATGAAACTTCGCTGGGTTCGGCCGAGGTACGTGATCAAGCGAGCCCCGCGCGTGCGCGCCGGAAGGTCCGCAAGGTGGACGTCAATCGCCTGGCCCGAACATACAAGCGAGCGAGCGAAGAGGCTTCGCTGAGCTCAGACGAAATGCAGGACCAGCTGAACCTGGATGCTGAGGAGCAATCTCGCAGCTTGAATGCTGACGAGCTCATCGAACGTGCTCTTGTCCCCAACGATCCCGGCGAGATGCCGGGGGGACCTGAGCAATGGAGCTTGAGCGGAACCGCGCAGGCGTTCGCCTTCGATCGCCAGATGCGGGCCTATGCCGACGATTTGAAGCACGTTCTCGCAACGCTCGCCAAGGGTCACTCCGTCAAACGCTCGACGCAGCGCATCGTCGTTGCAGGCGTGAACACGGAGTTTGATGCGTCGCGCGTTGCGTGGGGCCTTGCGCTAACTAGCGCTGGAAGCGGCTTTCGAGTCCTCCTGGTCGATGCCAATCTGCATCGACCCGCCGCCCACACGCAGTTCGGCGTTTCAAACGACTTTGGACTAACCGATCTTCTTTTCGGTTCCGAGGCGCCGCATCGGTTCCCGCAAAGCACGCCGGTACCGAACCTCGCCGTCATCACTGCCGGCCCCAAGCTATCGGTTTACGCCGGCCTCCTTTCGCGCGAGCAACTCTTCCACCGGTTGCAGCCGCTCGCGAAATACTTCGATTATATCATCGTCGATGCCGCGCGGCTGACGCCTGCTCTCGTTGGCCGCGTGAGCGAGGGCGCTGACAATGTCATCGTCACTGCAAAGCAGCATGGTTCGTCGCTGCGCGAGCTGGCGACGCTGGTTCGAACATTGCGCGACGCGGGCGCGCCAGAGGCGTCCGTCCTAATGCTCGAGTGATGCACCTCCACCCGGGCGCACGTGACATGCCGGCGGCAAGAAGCGGGCGGGTCGCCGCTCACATCCAGCATGATGCAGCGGTCCAGCCGCTGACACCCGACCTCATCCGCTACCACGAGCGGAGCGGCAAGACCGTGCTCAACCAGTGGGCATGGGCAATTGTCCCGATCCTGATTGGCGCAGTCTGCTACAACGGGTTGCTCGCGCTTTTGAATGCTCACGTCATGAGCGTCGGACGAAATGACGTCGTGCTGGCGGAGATGCTCCTCCTCTCTGCGGCGGCATTCGTTGTCGCGATATCAGGACCACGGATCGGCGACGGCGCTCCGGTCGCCTTCTTCGCCTTCTTCCTCATCGACATGCTGGTCGTGTCCATGCTGAACAACGACGTTCTGGCGGACATGGGGAGAGACGCGGCGATCATCGCCGTATTCGTCATGGTCGGGGCCCGCGCCGACACTGCCCACGTCAATAGATGTTTCACGATTGCTGCCGTGATCGTTGCCGCGGTCTTGCTGCTCGAGATGATTTCGAACTCCGGCCTATGCCGCGTGGTTCGCTCCGGGGGATTATTTCGCGAAGACCCGCGGCATCTCGAAAGAGAAGTTCGACCAGCTTGGCCTGTTTGCGAACGCGCTGGGCTTCGACAGCCGGTTTGCGATCATGAACATCATGAATCACCGGGCCTGCTCCATCTTCCTTGAGCAGGTTTCGCTCGCGAATTTCGCGATCGTTCTTGCAATCTTTCTTGCATGCGACTGGAGCGAAATCTCCGTGACGAAGAAAGCGTTCTTCGCCGGTTTGATTGGTCTCATCCTCGTCACCACGAACTCGAGGTTAGCGCTCGGCCTAACCCTCCTCACCCCGGTCGCATGCCTCGTGACCCTGAGGTGGAACCGCTACCTGCCGCTCCTCGTGATGCCTGTCACATTGCTGCTTTCGGCACTCGTCAGCATGGATTCCTCGAATTACTCCGATACTCTCCAGGGACGGCTCAACAAGACGATCCAGGCCCTGGCCAACCTCGATTGGGGCGCAATCAGCGGGACCAAGGCATTCAGGGCCCCGGGGTTCGCCGACAGCGGCTACGCCTATGTCATTTATGCAGGCACGATCCTGGGAATGATCGTCCTTTGGCTCTTCGTCTCGCTTGCTGCCTCACAGGACAAACCCAAACTTCTTCGCTGCAATCTGCTCTTGAACATCTACATCTTCTCGAGCCTCACGGTGAGCGGCAACTCGGTGTTTTCGATCAAGACAGCGGCGCTCCTTTGGCTCCTCGTCGGCAATCTTCGCGCGGGAGCACTCGCCAGCGCAGCGGCGGAAGGACCCGACCTCGAGCGGTTGGAAGCGCAGCGATGGAGGATGTCGCGGCGCTTCCCCGCGCACGCCTCAGCGAGAGGCTGACCTTAAATAGCCGGCTATGTGACGGCTAAGGATTTCGCTTTGCGGCTTGGGCTGGCCATTTTCTGGCTGGATACTCATCGGGTAATTCTTCCAGCGAGAGCCACCGGCCCAATATGTCCAGCCGGCCCAGACGTCTGAGTTCTTGTCGAGGTAACCAATAAGATCGTCGAGCGCCTGCATGCACACCGGCGTCGGCGGCGTTCCGAATTCCGCAAGGACGGCCTTGGCGTGCTGTTCCCTTAGCCATTTCGTGACTTTCGCAAGGCGCCGGCTCCCGGCCACGGGGTCCGAGCAGTCCGCCTTCGTGCCCGATGAATCGCTATCCAGATATTGGTGGATCTCGAACATGAAATTGCCGGCCCTGTCCCTAAAGCCGCTCATGGCGACTGCATTCGACCCGCCTCCACCGGCATTCCAACTGTGCCCGCCGGTCCATCGGCTGCCCGGCACAAGGACGAGGTTTCGCGCCCCCGTGGCGCGAATTGCTGCGAGTGTCTGGTCGCTGATCTTGCGCCACACGGCAGCATCGATGTCATGCGGCTCGTTCATGATCCCGAAGGCGATTTTGGGATTGCTGCCATAATGCCGCGCGAGTTTCGTCCAGAGGTCCGCGAGGATGACGCCGCGCGCCGGGTCATCCAGCCTGGTCCCGCTGAAGCTTCCGTAATTATGGGCGTCGATGATGATGGTCTGGAAGCTGCTCAAGGCATCGATCGCGGCATCGAGATGCCTAAGCTCGTCGGCATCGAGAGGTCCCTCGGGCTCGTGCTGCATCCGCTCCCAGGTGAAACCAAGGCGGACGGTGTTCATCCCCATCGCGCGGAATGGCTCGGCCTCGGCTCTCGTCGGATAGACATAGTCTTTGCCGTATTTCCCGACCTGGTGCTTCTTCCCGAACGTCGCGGAAGGGAGGTTGACGCCGTAGAATTGCGGCGTGCCATGGATTTTCGGTTGCACGTCGGCCGTTTGCCTCGGCACAAGGAAGGCAAGGGCGAGTGCCCCCGTTACTGCAAGAAGGCCTGTCATGGTCTCGCCAGGCGTCGGCGACCAAGCGCGCGCGCCTTTCTTTCGTCCATCATCGGACTGGAACATCGGCCCTCCGGCGGCTCAGCCAAGGCGGATCGCCGCATTTTGCTCCGGCTCGATTACCTGGAGCGCGACGTCCTCCCAACTGGGAAACGAGCGCTTCTCGACCCGTCCAACCATCGAAAGTGCACGCGAAACCGCGCTCTTGATAGAAGTTTCGTTACCCGGCTCGTAGCCGATCCTCCCACCCGATGATCCCACCGCGAAATGAGGACAGATGGACGGGAGACCGCAATAGTCGAATTGTGCAAGCTTGAGGCTCGATTCCGCGAGATATTCGGCGCCCGCAGCCGGCGCGTAGGCCGCAATCCCGATTCTGGCATGCTTCACGAAGGCGAGCGTCCGCTCGAACGGCATTTCGCCGTGGAGGTGTACGTTCGATGGCGCCTCGAATCTTGCTCCCGAGCCGATCACATGAAATTGCAGCTCCGGGAAATTCGCGGCCGAGAGCTGGAACACCGAAGGATCGAACAGCATCGATCCAACGGAAACGGCGACGCGGTCATCCGGCGCATATGGGCTCGGCCCGACTCCTTCGAAATCACTCGCGTTGATGCCGAAACCCGCCTTGTACATTCGCCCTGCGCCGTTCGGGAAATCATCCTTCAGCTGCTCTGCGCGAAGACTGAAGTGGTCGATCAACTTATCGTCTTCAGTGAGCCTCTGGCGAACGAAAGGATGCGCGTTGATCGTCTCGAGCCGGTCTGCCGCATAGTAGATGATCTTCGCGCGTGGGTTCATACGCCTGATGCGCCGAAGGTAGATTGCCGCCGTACCGGATTCGACGAGAATGTAGCCGGCCAGGCGCACGAGCTCGTCGAAGTCGGAATTGGGTAGTTCCGAATAGAATTCATATGCACGTCCATTAAGCGTTTCGAGCACGCTCAGCCGTGTGCTGAATGGATGAACCAGGGTGCGCCACAATAAGCATTCCACCCCGCCCATCTCTTCGATCCTGTTCGCCTTGTCCCATAGGAACAGGCGGGAGTCGCTCGTCAGCTTCGATAAGAGGCTGAACCGGGTCGAGACGAACGACACGTCGAAGCCGGCACTGACGAGCCCGTCGGCGATCTGGTGAATGCTTGCGCGCTTCCTGGTGCGATAATCGTGATAGCCGGAGATGATCAGGACCCGTTGTTTTAGGGCGCGCGACGCCCCAATCCGGGGATGAGACTCGTTGGCCGCACGAAGCGGCGTAACGAACGCGCCGAGCGGGACTGTCCCACCCTGGGACAGTCGTTCGGGGGTCCGCCCCGACACTCCGCCACCTGCCATAGGGGTGCCTACGCCAATCGCCAGTTGCAGACTCTTGCTAAATAAGGAAATATTCACCCGATGATATATAACGAAAAGTTGATAAGGAAGCATCCCTCGGCGCGAGCAGTGCCGGATTCCCCGTTCCGCGCCGCGAGAGAAGCCTAAGCTCATGGACGCGCCGCCGCAGACACTGGTCCAGGGTTTACGCTGGATCGTGCTCGATTTCCTCTCGGCGAGGCGCCGGTGGCAGATCCTGGCGGTGCTCGGCATCATGCTCGTCGGCGGCGCTGCGGAACTCTTCACGATTGCCGCGGTCGTGCCGCTGCTGGCGATGATCGCGGGCTCCGGCTCACCCGGTCATTCGCAGGTAACCGACATGCTTCGCGCCACCGGGCTCGACGTATCGGCCCTCCCTCTTGGCGTCCTTGCTGCGATCTTCTGCGGCGCCGCTGTCGCCTCGGCCGCGGTTCGGATCGTGCTGACGTGGTCGAGCCAGAAGCTCGTGTTCCGTGTCGGCTATGATCTTAGCGTCTCGCTTTACTCGCGAGTCCTCCACCAGCCCTATGACTTCCACGTCAGGATCAACAGCAGCCGCATCATCTCCGACATCACGGGGATCCAGCGGCTTCTCAACGGAATGATCCTGCCGCTGATGCAGGGCCTGTCATCCTTCGTCATCAGCCTGTTCATTCTCGCGGGACTATTGGTGATCAGCACCAAGGCGGCACTCATCGCCTTCGTCGGTATCGGCGCTATCTACGCGGTCGTATCCCTCTGGTCGCGTCCTCGGCTCAGAAGGAACGGCGTTTTCATCAAGACGACCAGCCGTGCCCGCGTAAAGACGGTCCAGGAAGGCCTCGGGGGAATTCGCGACGTTCTCCTCGACAATACGCAGTCGCTCTATGTGAAGAAGTTTTCCGGGATCGAGAGCCAATTGCGCGACGCTCAGGCGGAGACCGCGCTTGTCGGCGTCGCGCCGCGGTTCATTGTCGAAGCCTTAGGGATGGTGATCATCGTTGGCCTCGCCCTGATTCTCACCGCGCAAGGTTCGATCCAGACGTCGCTTCCGGTCCTCGCCGCTCTTGCCCTCGGCGCCCAGAAGCTGCTGCCGCTTGTCCAGCAAACCTACAATGGCTGGACCAACATCAGCAGTAGCGAGGCGGTCCTCTTGAGCGTGGTGGAACTGCTTCAGCAGCCCGTTCCCGAGCGCTTCGATCGAAGCCGATCTCTCGCAATCGATTTCGAGCATGAGATCGGGTTCAAGGAGCTGAGCTTCCGTTACTCGCCAAGCGCGCCGGACGTCCTTAAGAACATCGACATCGTCATTCCCAGGGGCGCGTTCGTCGGCTTCGTCGGGGAAAGCGGTGCGGCAAGAGCACACTCGTCGACCTTCTCATGGGATTCCTGAGGCCGAGCCGGGGCGCCATATTAGTCGACGGCGTTGCGCTGGGGGAGGAGAACATTCTCTCGTGGCAGGGGCAAATCGCGCACGTGCCCCGGCATATCTTCCTCTGCGACGGCTCGATCATCGAGAATGTCGCGTTCGGCCTTCCATCGAAGAAAATGGACTTGGAACGCGTCCACGAAGCATGCCGGCGTGCGGAGCTGCACGAGTTCGTGACGAGCCTCGCGGCGGGGTACGAGACGGTCGTTGGAGAGCGCGGCGTCAGGCTCTCCGGGGGACAACGCCAGCGTCTCGGTCTAGCGCGCGCCCTATACAAGAATGCCTCTGTGCTCATTCTCGACGAGGCGACGAGCGCACTCGACGACGCCACCGAAGCAAGCGTCATCGATGCGGTGCACCGTCTTGGTTCGGAATATACGGTGATGATGATCGCGCACCGGGTCACCACCCTTCAGCGGTGCGACATCATTTACCGCCTCGAAGAGGGGCAGATCTCGCAACAAGGTACGTTTGAGGAAGTGCTCGGCGTCAGGCAGCTGCCGAACTTGCTCCTCCGGCGGTCAGAAAATGAGACCCGCGGCTAACCAACCGACCGAGCGATCGACGGATCGAGCGCTCGCGGCGATGAACAGCCGCGCGAACGTGCTCGTCTACACTGCAGAGTTGCTCCCATATTCCGAGACGTTCGTTCGCGACCATGTCGCGAGCCTCGCTGCCGGCAGCGCCATCCTCGTCGGCGCCAGGGCGGTGTCCGGCTTGTCGACGGACGGAATAGAAACCGCGCTTCTGCCCGACAGCCGCTGGGCGCGGGTACGGCTTTGGCTGATGGGAAAATCCGGGGAGCTCGACCGGCTCGTCGAAGCTCGCGGCATCACGTTGATCCACGCTCATTTCGCGGACGCCGGCGCTCGTTTGGCCGAATATGCGAGGAGGCGCGGATTGCCGCTCCTCGTGACCCTCCACGGCTCGGATGTCTTGCGGCGGCCGGGCATCACTGCGCGCGATTTGGTGACGAGGTTCCTGTGGCGCCGCCTGATGCGCTCGACCAGCATCTTCCTTCCCGTTTCAGACCACCTTGAACGAAAGGCCAAGGAGCGCGGCTTTCCTCCCGCCAAGCTTAGGCGACACTATCTCGGCATCCCCTTGTTTGCGCGTGACAACGCCCACCTCGACGGTGACGGTTCGCCCACGATCCTGTTCATCGGACGGATCGTTGAAAAGAAAGGGCTCCCCTATCTCCTGACGGCCTGCCGGATCCTCGCAAGGTCCGGGCACGATTTAAGCTGAGGATTGTCGGCGATGGTCCGCTCATCGAGGAGTGCCGGACAAAGGCGAGGTTCATCGAGGACCGGGTCAGCTTTCTGGGCCGGGTTTCGCCGGAGCGTGTCCGCGAGGAGCTCGGCGCGGCCCAGCTGGTCTGCATGCCAGGCATCGAGGCGGCGGACGGCGATAATGAGGGGCTCCCGATCGTGTCGTTCGAAGCGCAGGCCGCAGGGCTCCCGGTCGTTGCCTTCGACCAGGGCCCGTTCCAGAGTGCGTGGCGGCGGGTGCGACGGGCTTGTTGGCAAAGGACCGCTCGAGCCGAGGACCTGGCATCGTGCCTGGGCGGCTCTTCATGATCCCGAGCTTTGCCGTCGCATGGGCGCGAAGGGCCGCCGCAACGTCGAGGCGCATTTCGATATCGAACGGCAGTCAGAGGAACTCGAGAACATTTACCAAGAGGTGCTTGACGCGCTCAAAGTCATGCGCTGCAGGTCAGGCACGGGGCGATCCTAGTCGCATCGCGTTACTATCGCAGTGGTTCTTGCAGGCGGCGTTGGCGAGAGAAGTGCGTTCTCGCGGCCGAAGCAATGGTGAAGCTCGCGGGGCGGCCGGTCATCAGCCACGCGCTCGAGAGATTCCAGACCCACGACACGATCGATGAAATTTGCATCGTTACGAACGAGCTCTGCCGAAGCGACATCGAGGAACTCGTCAGCCGCGAGAATTTGACCAAGGTGAAGCGCATCCTCCTCGGCGGATCCGAGCGGTACCAATCTTCGCTGGCCGCAATCCGCGCCTATGAAAAAGATGCAAAGGAGACCGAACTACTCCTCCTGTTCCACGACGCGGTTCGGCCGCTCATCAGCCATGCGGTGATCAGCGAAGTCCTGAGCGCTCTTAAGCATTATGACGCAGTCGACGTTGCGATCAGGGTCGCGGACACGGTCATCCAGGCCAACCCCAAG
>CAVYAH010000068.1:0-23067 GCA_963766415.1 uncultured Alphaproteobacteria bacterium
CCAGGGAATGATCGTGCAGCGGAGCCCATTGCTGATCCTGCTCATCCCCCTAGCCGGGGGCCTCATCATCGGCCTGATGGCACGTTTTGGATCGGAGAAGATCCGCGGCCACGGCATCCCCGAGGCGATCGAAACCATCCTCTTTGGCGAAAGCAAGCTATCACTCAAAGTCGCGCTGCTGAAGCCGCTGTCATCGGCGGTCTCGATCGGAAGTGGCGGACCGTTCGGCGCAGAAGGGCCTATCATCATGACCGGCGGAGCGATCGGCTCGCTCTTCGCACAGCTCTTCCGGCTGAGTGCAGCCGAGCGCAAGACGCTGCTTGTCGCCGGCGCGATGGCCGGCATGACCGGGATCTTCGGAACGCCATTCGCTTCCATCATGCTAGCGGTCGAGCTGCTGCTGTTCGAATGGAAGCCGCGCAGCTTCGTGCCGGTCGTCACGGCGGTCCTGGTGTCGCTGGCGTGGCGACCGCTGCTCGTCGGCTCCGGTCCCCTTTTCCCTTTCGCGGCGCCAACACCCGTCGGCATCGAGCCCGTGGCGATCTCGGCGGGCCTTGGCCTGATCACGGGATTGGAGGCGGCGCTCTTCTCGTTCCTTCTGTACCGGATCGAAGATGGATTTCACCGCCTGCCGATCCACTGGATGTGGTGGCCGGCGATCGGCGCGATCGTCGTCGGTATTGGCGGCCTCTTCGACCTCAGGGTTCTGGGTGCGGGCTACGGACTTATCCAATCGCTTCTCGACGGCAATCTCCTCGTCAAAGCGGTTGTACTTCTGCTCGTCGTCAAGGCGGCCGTGTGGCTGGTCGCGCTCGGTTCGGGGACGTCGGGCGGAATCCTAGCGCCGCTGCTCATCCTCGGCGGCTGCGCCGGTTTTCTCATCGGCCAGTATCTGCCCGGCGACCCGGGCTTCTGGGCAATGATCGGAATGGCGGGAGTAATGAGCGGAACGATGCGCGCTCCGATGACGGGCGCGCTGTTCGCAGCGGAGCTGACCAATCACTTGTCGGCGCTCCCGGAAACCATTGCTGCGGGCGCGACCGCCTTTGCCATCAGTGTGCTGATCATGAAGCGGTCGATTCTGACGGAGAAGATCGCCCGGCGAGGACGGCACATCCTTCGCGAGTATACGGTCGATGCGCTCGAGTTCCTCCTGGCTGGGCAACTGATGACGCGCAATCCCAAGACGCTTCCGGCATCAATGGCCATTCCGGATGTGCTTCGCTTCTTCACCGAGAAGGCTGAGCACCGCTCCTACCCTGTTGTGGACGCGGAGGGGCGATTGGTTGGCCTTGTCTCGCGAACCGACGCGCTTCGTTGGCAGGTGGAAAAGAAGGAGGAGGGCCAACTCGGCGATCTGCTGTCGGACGCGTCGACCCTCGCCGCTTATCCGGATACCCCGTGTGGCGCCGTCGCTGACATGATGGTCGATTCGGGCACCGGTCGCGTTCCGATCGTCGATCCGCAGACGCGGCGCGTCGTAGGCCTCATCTCCCGCCAGGACCTCTTGAAGGTACGTACCACCCAGAGGCGGGGTGAAATGGTCAGGCCTGGCCGCAAGCGCAAGAAGGACCGGCGAGCGAGCGGGGCGGTAAGCTAGCTATCCGGCGCCGCAAGCGCGTCGGCCACGATCGCTTCCAACTCGTTTCCCACCGGAAAGCCCGCATCGACCCACCGGTTCTCGATGTGCCTCAGCGTGCGAGAGACAATTGGGCCCTCGCGCAGGCCGCGCGCGATGAGTGCCCCGCCGCTAATCGGGAGGCGCGGCGGATGCCAATTCGCGATGAGGGCAGCATCCGCCGCCCTGTCGGAAAGCAGGAGACGGTCCACTGCGCAGGGGATCCCGAGGCGATAGGCCGCCGCCTCAGGCGTTGACGAGACTTCGTCGCCGGCCGCGCAGGCGAGCCTTTGGCGCGCCTTGTTCGAAAACTTGAGGCGCGCGGCGACACTTTCTGCGATGGCAGCGTCGCGCGGGAGCAGCGCCGCGAGGCGGCGGAGCCCGTCCGGCGCAATTCCAGCGGCCTGCTCGGCTGCAATCAGGTTTTTGAGCTTCGGCAACCGGTCGGCCGCGATTTCAGGCAAAACTGGCTTGAGAATGCCGCGATCCAGCATAATGCCGACGGTGGGCGAGGGCTCGGGAAGGGCGAGAAGTTTCAGCAGTTCGTCGGCGATCCTCTCACGCGAAAGGGCCATGAGATCGTTCGCGCGCCTGGTGCAAGCATCGAGCGCTGCCTGGTCTGGGTTGCCAGCTCCGAATTGTGCATGGAAACGGAAATAGCGAAGAATCCGCAGGTGGTCTTCGGCGATGCGCTTCAGCGGATCGCCGATAAAGCGGATGTGCCTCTCGAGAAGATCGTCGAGCCCGCCGAAATAGTCGAATATCTCGCCCGTGCGAGGATCCGCCGATAGCGCATTGATGGTGAAATCACGCCGAGCCGCATCCTCCTCCCAGTCGGTCGTGAATGCCACGGTCGCGCGCCGGCCGTCGGTCGATACGTCGCGGCGGAGCGTGGTCACCTCATAGGGGTGGCCGTCGCTGACCGCCGTGATCGTTCCGTGATCGATCCCGGTCGGAACAGCCTTGATCTTTGCCGCTTCGAGCCGCTCCATTACTTCTTCAGGCTGAAGACGAGTGGCCAGATCTACATCGCTCATCCGATGGTCGAGGAGGTCGTCCCTGACTGCGCCGCCGACGTAGCGGGTCAAACCCTCGTCGCCGCCGAGCGCCTCGAGGAGCCGCTTCATGCCCCGACGACGGCGCCATTTCGAAGCGTCGATGGTCAGCGCCACTGCAGCCTGCGTGAGAGATTGACGATCATTGCCGCGGTTGCGCCCCAGATCCTGCGTCCGTTCCAGTTGATCTCGTAATAACGGCGCTCGCGCCCTTGCAATAGCGCGCTTACCCATTGTTGGTTGGCCGGGTCGAGCAGATAGGCAAGCGGGGCTTCGAAAAGATCGGCGACTTCATGCTCGTGCGGCTCGAGCGGCAGCTCGGGCGCAATGACGCCCAGGATGGGGGTGACCCTGTAGCCGGTCACGGTTCGATATGGTTCGAGAGTGCCGACAAGATCGACGGCGGCGGGATCGAGGAGAATCTCCTTGCGCTTCACGAAGCGCCGCCCCGACGGCGTTTTCGCCCGGGTCCAGCCGGCCGCCCGGGAAGGCGACTTGGCCGGCGTGAGTTCGCAAATTCTCTCGCCTGACCGTGAGCAGAACTCCCGGGTCAGCGCGATCCGTTACCGCGATCAGGACGGCTGCCGGGGTCTTCGCGTTACCGCTAGGCTTGAGATCATCGCCGGCCAGCGGCGGCTCGGACGCTGGGTTGGCAAGCGCGGCTCGGAGCCGATCAGCAAGAGAAGTCATTCGCCGCGGTCCAGGGGGAAGAATATGCCGGTGCTCCAGACGCCCGGCGGATCGGCTCCTTCGGCGAGCGCAATTTCCGCCAGCTCATAATAAACCGCGCGCGTAAGCTCCGCTTCAAGCCCGTGACGGACCAACAGGCGCGGGGAAGGACCCTGCTCTGTGTGGACTATCCCGAGCGGGTGATCGCGATCGAGAATGACTGCATCGTCGGTATCGAGCCGGAAAGCGATGCTACGGTCTCGCCCCTCGCCCTCGCTTTGCATTTCCACCGCCCGGAACGCCGTGCGTTCTACCTCGATTTCGAGCTTTTCGACGGGGGTGACCATCACGTGACGGCCGTCGGGCTCGCGCCTCAGCACGGTCGAGAAGAGACGTACCATCGCCGGCCGCATTATGGGTTGCCCCTCGTGATACCAGGTGCCGTCGGCGGCAATCCGGATTCCTGGAATTGCCGCAATGCTCCGGGTTCCATCGATCCACCGGTGGAAGCCGGCGTTGGTCGATCAACTTTTGAAGGTCGGCGAGGCTGATTTCACGTAGGTCGATGGGTGAATGGCGCTGCGGCATGAGCGCGTCCTTGGATTGCTTCGGCGCGCGGCTCAAGGCAGGAGTGCCGCCCAATGCAGTCTGAGCGAACCGCAATCGTCACCGGCGCAGGCAAGCGCCTCGGCCGGGATATCGCCGCCGCCTTGATCGAGGATGGCTGGAGCGTCATCGCCCATGTCCATCACGATTTGGATGATGTTCCCCCCGGCGCCGCAAAGGTTGTGGCGGATCTCGAGGAGGTCGGATGCGCCGACGCGATATTCGCGCCAGTCGAGGGTCGCCCGCCGCCAAGATTGCTCATCAACAATGCGGCGCGATTTGCGTGGGACGGGTTCGGGGAGTTCGATCCCGATGAATTGTCTGCGCACATGGCAGTAAACGTCCGCGCGCCGGTCCTCTTGATTCAGGAGTTCGCTGCCCGGCAGGAGCCCAACGAGGATTGGCTTGTCGTAAACCTGCTCGATTCCAAGCTTGCGTCGCCAAACCCTGATTTCCTCAGCTACACGCTATCGAAGCAGGCGCTCGCGGGCTTGACGGAGCTTGCTGCCCGTGCGCTTGCGCCGCGAGGCGTTCGCGTGAACGGCATCGCGCCTTCACTGATGCTTCGGTCGACCGGCCAGAGCGAGGAGAATTTCGAAGTGATGCACGCGAACAACCCACTTCGGCGAGGGGTCGAGGCGGCCGATGTCATCGACGCGATCCACTATTTCATCGGGCACGATGTGTGACTGGCGAGACCCTCGTCATTGATTCTGCGGACTTCGTTTCCTCGGCCTCGGTCGTGACGTTCAGTTCCTGGGCAAATCATGAGCGAGCCTAAGCTTCGGGGTCTGGTTCCGGAGACGCTCAGAGTCCGCTCGCAGCGGATCGTGCTCGAATCGCTCGAGGTCCAGACCGACATCGGCTTCCACGAATTCGAGGTGGGAGCGCCGCAGCGGCTGGTGGTTACCGTCGAACTCTGGCTCGAGGATGCGACGGCACCCTTAGATGATGATCCTGCACACGCGTGGAACTACGATTTCCTTCGCGCCGAGGTTCAGGAGATCGCGTCCTCTCGTCGCTTCAATTTGCAGGAGACGCTGGCGAACGCCGTTTTCGAGCGGCTCGCGGCCTTCCGCGGTGTTCGCGCGCTTCGGTGCAAACCTCGAAGCCAGACATTTATCCGGACGCTCACGGCGTCGGCGTCGAAATCGCCTCATTCGATGGGTATCTGGCCCGACAAGTGACCAAGGCGTTGCGCCATCGGTAGTTTCACGCCTTCCGGGTGTGGAACAAAATGCATTGCGCGGTCTTTGACGCAGCGATAAGGAGGCGCGCTTGTCGCCGGGGACATGTTGTCTCATCGGCGGTTCCATCATGTGGCTGGGCGCGCATTTTGAACGCCCAGCTTGACCGTGAGAACCACGGCGGGTCGAGGAGAAGTGCGGGTTAAATGTCCTACGCGCAACGCAAACAGCTGAGCGGCAATCCTGCGGTATCGATATTCCTGACCGTCGCCGTCGTCGGCTCGCTCATGTATGCGATCGTTACAGGCCTTGCCTACGACGTGATCAAGAAGACGGCAGAGAACCTCAAGGTTATCGACGTCGAGCAACAGCCGCCGCCGCCGCAGCAGCCGCCGCCACCGCCGAAGGACATGCCGAAGGTGCCGCCGCCGCCGGTGACACCGCCGCCCTTGGTCCAGGTCGAATACGCCGCCGCCGCCGACCATTCAGACGGTGACGGCGCCGCCCATTCCGCCAGTGGCCCCGCCGGTCATGGCTCCGCCCGCGCCGCCGGCCCCGCCGCCGCCGCGCAAGATAGTCTCGGCCCAGAGCGCCAGAGGAGACCTGCGGACCCTGTTCACCACCGACGATTATCCCGCCTCTGCCGCAGCGGCAGGCGCCGAGGGCACTGCCCAGGCACAGCTAACAATTGACTCGGGCGGCCGCGTGGTCGGCTGCAGCCTCATCCGCTCCACCGGCAACAGCGCGCTCGACAGCGCGACCTGCAACATCCTTCGCCGTCGCGCGAAGTTTACGCCGGCCCGTGACAGCAACGGTAATCCTACGACTGACACGGTGACAACGCCGCCGATCCGGTGGCAGCTCGAAGGTTGATCAAACCAGATTTTTGAACGGATTTCAGAAGGAAAGTTAAGCATGCAAGAAGCAGCAGCACAGGGCGCACAATACGGCATTGGTCCCGCTCTCCAGCAGGGTGGCATTATCACCATTTCGGTGTTCACCATCCTCGTCCTCATGTCGATCTTCTCGTTCTACATCCTCTTCACGAAGCTGATGCAGCAGCAGAAGATCATCGCTCAAGGCCGCAAGGTCCGCGCGAGCTTCTGGAACTCGCCAAACCTTCGTGAAGCAGCGACCAAGCTCGATGCGAAGAGTGCCTATCGCGCGATCGTCGACGACGCGCTGCAGGCGCAGGAACAGCACGGCAAGCTGACCGATCCGATCGATCAGCACGACTGGATGGCGAACAGCCTGGCGCGCAGCCAGGGTGCGATCGGCGCGCGTCTCAGCGAAGGCCTCGCCTTCCTCGCGACGGTCGGATCGACCGCGCCGTTCATCGGTCTGTTCGGCACCGTCGTCGGCATCTACCGCGCGCTGATCAAGATTGGCTCGTCTGGCGAAGCCTCGATCAACACCGTTGCCGGCCCGGTCGGTGAAGCGCTCATCATGACCGCGCTAGGCCTCGTCGTCGCGGTTCCGGCGGTGCTTGCCTACAACTGGCTGATCCGCCGCAACAAGTCGATCATGGAGGATCTCGCTGCCTTCACGAACGACATCCACGGCTACATGATGTCGGGCGGCGCGGTGAAGCCGCGGCTCGGCGGAACGGGTCCTTCGGCCAAGAGCGCCGCAGCGACACGGACCAGCGGTGCTCCGACCCAGCCCGCGAGCGACCCGCTCCGGACTCCGACGAACGCGAAGTAATCAAATGCAGGGACCGGGCCGCTCGGTCCCGCCCCTGCATTCGGTTCAACCAGGAAAGAACCCAGCCGTATGGCAGGACAAGTAATCCAAGAAGGTGAGGAAGAAACCGCACTGTCGGACATCAACGTGGTTCCGATGACCGACGTCATGCTGGTGCTCCTGATCGTCTTCCTGATCACCATCCCAGTGGTTAACCACCGGGTTCCTGTGACCTTGCCGAAGGTAGCCTACCAGCCGACCGTGACGAAGCCCGAGAACGTTTCGCTCAGCGTGCGCAACGGTCCCGGCGCTACCTGCGAGGTGTACTGGGAGCTCAAGAAGGTTAATCAGAAGCAGTTGCTCGACATGGCCGTGAAGAAGCTGGAGGATCAGATCAAGGCCGTCGGCGGCGTCCAGAACATCAACGAAGACAACATGCCCGAAGCGCACATTCGCGGCGACATGAATACGCAGTACAAGTGCATTGGTGCAGCTATCCTCACGATGCAGGAGGCTGGATTCCAGCGCGTCGGCTTTATCTCGCAACCGGGCGCCGGTCCGGTTCCGCGGCTGTAGGAGCATTTCGAAATGTCGATGCAAACCACTGGCGATAATGCTTCTGGCGAACCCATGGTGGACATGAACATAACGCCGCTCATCGACGTCTTGCTGGTTCTCCTCATCATGCTGATCATAACCATTCCGCCGCAGACGCACGCGGTGAAGCTTGACCTGCCAGTCAACCAGAACACTCCTCAGCCCCCGATCCAGCCGCTCAAGAACACGGTTGGTATCTCGGCGCAGGACCAGATCACCTGGAACGGCAACCCGATCACCCAGGAGCAGCTGCGTCAGTATCTCGAAGTGACCCAGCAGATGAACCCGGTCCCCGAGCTGCACCTGCAGCCCGACGCAACGGCCCGCTATGAGATCGTCGACGAGGTGCTCGCAATCACGAAGCGCGCCCACGTCCAAAAGATGGGCTTCGTCGGCAACGAATATTATCAGAACATCTTCTAAGCCGTTCGGCGTCTTCGATCAAAATGGGGCGGTTCCCTAAGGAGCCGCCCCTTTTTTTGACCTGTTCCAAACGCATAGCGTGAAACTCGACCTTCCGGGTCCGCCGTCACCTTTCAACGAGCCAATCCTGTCGTGAACAATCTCGAAATAACCAGGACTGGAGTCACTTACTGGAACGGCTCACCGATCACCGACGTCGAGCTCCGGGAGGAGCTGCGGTTGACGCAGCAAATGGATCCCGTGCCCGAGCTGCATCTTCGCCCGAACGCTGAGGCGCGCTACGAGGTCGTCGACCGGGTGCTTGCCACGATCAAGGCCGAGCATGTGGAGAAGGTCGGATTTGTCGGAAACGAGCGTTACGTAAACTTCTGAGCTGCCGCTCGGCACTGGCGCTCGCTGGGGCGCCATGCCATTGCTCGCCCGCATGAGCGACCAGCGCCGCTTCGCCGTTGTCATCCTCGCCGCCGGGCAGGGCACGCGCATGCGGTCCGACACCCACAAGGTGCTCCACCCGATCGCCAGCCGTCCGCTGCTCCTCCACTTGCTCGACCGGGTCGACGCTCTTGGCGCCGACAAGCGCGTAATCGTGGTCGGTAAAGGCCGGGAGCAAGTCGAGGCAGCGATCGCTGGCCGCGGCGTCACGGTGGCACTGCAGGCGGAGCAAAAGGGGACGGGTCATGCAGTCCAACAGGCGGCGAACGCCCTCGCTGGCTATGACGGACCTGTCCTGGTCCTCTACGCTGACACACCCTTCGTCGAAGCCGAAACTTTGCGGCGCATGCTCGACCGTCTGGATGGAGACAGCGGTCCCGGTGTGGTCGTGCTTGCATCCTGTCCGCCGGACCCACTGAAATATGGCCGCATCATCCTTGGCGAGGATGATCGCATCGCCAAGATGGTCGAGTACAAGGACGCGACCGAAGAGGAGCGGGCGGTCCGCCTGTGCAATTCCGGGATGATGGCAGTCCGCGCTCCGGACCTGTTCCGCTGGCTCGCCAAGGTCGGGAACGACAATGCCGCGGGCGAATATTATCTCCCGGACGTCGTCAACATCGCCGCCGCCGAGGGGCTCGAGGCGGTGGTGATCGAGGGCGATCCGTACGAGACTGCGGGCGTCAACAGCCGCGCCGAGCTCGCCCATCTCGAGCTCGAATGGCAGCGGCGCCGCCGCGAGCAGGTGCTGGACGAGGGCGCGACCCTGATCGACCCCGAAAGCGTCTGGTTCGCCTACGACACCAAACTCGGCCGCGACGTAACCGTGGAACCCCACGTCGTCTTCGGCCCCGGTGTCCAGATCGCCGATGGCGCCACTATCCACGCCTTCAGCCACATCGAGGGTGCTATCATCGGCGTGAAAGCCAGCATCGGCCCCTTCGCACGCATCCGCCCGGGGACGCGTCTTGCCGATCGTACGAAGGTCGGCAATTTCGTCGAGCTAAAGAAGGCAGATATCGGCGAGGGCGCCAAGGTCAATCATCTCTCGTACGTCGGCGATGCGTCCGTCGGTGCACGCGCGAACATCGGCGCAGGGACGATCACCTGCAATTATGACGGCTTCGGCAAATACAGGACGGAGATTGGTGCCGGCGCGTTCATCGGTTCTAACACGGCACTCGTCGCGCCGGTGCGGGTAGGCGAAGGCGCGATCGTTGGGGCGGGCTCCGTGATCACCACTGACGTTGAGGCCGACAGTCTGGCCGTTGAGCGCGCAGAGCAAAAAGGCATCGCGGGCTGGGCGAGGCGTTTTCGTGAACGGATGACTGGGAAAGCGGCCGAGTAACATGTGTGGGATCGTCGGGATCGTCGGAAAGTCCGATGTCGCGCAGCGATTGTTCGACGGGCTGAAGCGGCTCGAATATCGCGGCTACGATTCCGCCGGGATCTGCACGATCACCGATGGACAGCTCGAGCGGCGGCGCGCCGAGGGCAAGCTCGACAATCTCGCGCGCGAGCTGGCGGCGCATCCGCTGCATGGAAGCACCGGCATCGCCCACACGCGCTGGGCGACGCATGGCGCTCCGACGGTCGGCAACGCTCACCCACACATCGTCGGGTCCGTCGCCCTGGTGCACAACGGGATCATCGAGAACTTCAAGCCGCTCCGGGACGAGCTGATTGCCGAAGGACGCAGGTTCGAAAGCGAGACCGACACAGAGGTCGTCGGTCACCTCGTCGCCCGCGAGGTCGAACGAGGCGTTTCGCCTCAGGAGGCGGTTGCGAAAGTACTGCCGCAGCTGACCGGCGCTTTTGCCATTGCTTTCCTGTTCCGCGATCATCCCGAGTTGATCATCGGCGCCCGTCGCGGCGCGCCGCTGACGGTAGGCTATGGTGTGGGCGAGAATTACCTCGGCTCGGATGCGCTTGCGGTCGCGCCCTGGACGCAGCGCATCGCCTATCTCGATGAGGGCGACTGGGCGGTCGTCCACCGCGACCGGATCGAGATTTTCGACCGCAACAACCGCCCTGCGGCGCGCGAGATCATCGAATCCGGTGCTTCATCGGCTCCGGTCGAGAAGGGCAATTACCGGCACTACATGCAGAAGGAGATCTTCGAGCAGCCGATCGTGGTTGCCCAGACTCTCCAAAGCTATGTGCGGCCGTTCGAAGGCGAGGTGGCGCTTCCGACCGGCGATCTCGACCTTGCCAGTGTAAACCGAGTCACAATCGTCGCCTGCGGCACTAGCTTCTACGCGGGGCTGGTCGCCAAATATTGGATCGAACAATTTGCGCGCGTGCCCGTCGACATCGATGTCGCGAGCGAGTTCCGCTACCGGCAACCGGTGCTCGAGCCAGGAGGGTTGGCGCTCTTCATCAGCCAATCTGGCGAAACCGCCGATACGCTCGCTGCGCTCCGCCATGCGCGCGCGGAGCAGCAGCGGATCGCCGTCGTCGTCAACGTGCCGACGAGCTCCATGGCTCGCGAAGCGGACCTGCTCCTCCCGACGCACGCCGGGCCTGAAATCGGAGTCGCCTCGACGAAGGCTTTTACCTGCCAGCTCGCGGTTCTCGCCGCGCTCGCGGCGAACCTCGCCAGCGCCAAGGGACGACTGAGCCGCGAGGAAGAGAAAGAAATCGTCGCTCACCTCCAGGAAGCGCCGGCCGCGCTTAACGCCGCCCTCAACCATGACGATGACATCGCCGCCATGGCGCACCTCATCGTCCCCGCCCATGACGTGCTTTATCTCGGCCGCGGCCCTGATTATCCGATGGCCTTAGAGGGCGCTCTGAAACTCAAGGAAATCAGCTACATCCACGCCGAAGGCTATGCCGCCGGAGAGATGAAGCATGGCCCGATCGCGCTGATCGACGACAATGTGCCGGTCATCGTGCTCGCGCCGTCAGGCCCGCTTTTCGAGAAAACGGTCAGTAACATGCAGGAGGTCCGCGCCCGTGGTGGGAAGATCGTGCTCATCAGCGATGCGCGCGGCATAAGGGAGGCGGGTGAGGGCTGCATCGCCACGATCGAGATGCCGCAAGTGCATCCCCTCATCGCGCCCTTGGTCTACGCAGTGCCCGTGCAGCTGCTCGCCTACCACGTTGCAGTGCTGAAGGGTACGGACGTCGATCAGCCGCGTAATCTTGCAAAGAGCGTGACCGTGGAGTGACGCCGACCCCGCCCCAAGGGGTGCTGCCATCAGCGTTAAGCGGCCTTGTTTTGCGGTCTCAGGCTGTGATTTCGAGCTGCCGCACCCTTCTTTTCAGCCGATCATAGAGGAAGTCCGTCACGAGGCGGACACGCGGCGTGTCGCGGACGCGCTCATGGGTCAGCACCCACATGGACCTCTTATGCTCGCGATTTGGCGGCAGGCAGCGGATGAGGCCCGGATCGTCCTCCGCGACCAGGCACGGCAGCACCGCAATGCCCAAACCGGCGCGAACGGCCGCAAGCAAGCCGGTCGAAGACGCCTGGTGCATGGCGACGAGATCGGTTGCGCCGATCTTGTCTAGGAACGCCGAATAGGCGCGCCATAGATTGCCGCCGCCGCCGCCGATCAGCGTGTGCCGTTTAAGCTCTTGGATCGTTTTCGGAACGCCGTTTCGCTCAGCATAGTCGCCACTGCAATAGAATGCCCAATTGTCCTCGCAGAGGCGGCGGCCGACCACTCCCGCTGCGGGATCAGTGCTGATCGACCGAAGCGCCACGTCCACCTCACCCGAGGCCAGATCGCGCACCTCTACACTGGCCTCCAGATCGATCGTGATTTCCGGGTGAAGCTCACGCAGCTCTCTCAGCATCGGAGCGAGCAACGTCACCGAGAATATCTCCTCGGTGCTGAGCCGGACGGTTCCGCGGACCTGGCGCACCTCCGCGGCTGCAGCGTCGGTGAAGCCCGTGGCTGCCGTCTCGACCCCTTCTGCGCGCGCCAGCAGACTCTGCGCCTTCAGCGGTAAGCGCATAGCCTGCCGGCCGCTTTTCGAAGAGGCGGATGCGAAGCGCGTCTTCGAGCGCCGAAATCCTTCGGGCGACGGTGGTTTGGCTAACGCGGAGCGCCCGTCCCGCGGCAAGCGTGCTGCCTTCTCGCGCGACCGCAAGGAAATAGCGGAGATCGTTCCAGTCTAGCATTCGAGCGTTCTGCAATTTTGCAGAATGATAACACGACATCGTTGCTGCCGCACCGCGAAAATCGGGATTATTTAGACGGTCGCACTTCGAACAGGAGTTGACCGATGAAAGACATGTTGAAGATAATTGCCGTGTCAGCCCTCGCAACCGCGGCCCTCATCAAAGCCGTCCCGGCCTTTTCCGAACCTGCGCTGGCGCAGAACGTCGCGATCGTTCACACGGCCGACCTGGATCTTTCCAAGGCTTCGGGCCGTGCCACGCTTGAGCACCGGCTGGTGACTGCCGTTTATGAGGTCTGCCGAAGCGCTTCGGACGCCGATCTCGCCGGAAAGAACGAGGCTCGCGAATGCCGGGCCAACGTGCTTGCGAAGGCGCATGCCCAGGAACAGCGGCTCGCCAGCACCGGCGGATTGGTCATCGCCGCCGCGCGTTGATGCGTCGGCGGCGCTCGCCTAGTGAGCACCTCCATGAAGATTGCCGGCGGATGTCATTGCGGAGCGGTGCGGTTCGAGGCTCGGCTGCCCAAGCCGCCGGTCCCGGCGCTCGACTGTAATTGCTCCGTGTGCCGAATGACTGGTTTCCTGCACATTGTTGTCCCGCACGAGCAGTTCGATCTGATCACGGGCCGCGATGCGCTCAGTAGCTATCGCTTTGGAACTGGCGCGGCCGAGCACCTGTTTTGCCGCCATTGCGGGATCAAGAGCTTCTATCAGCCTCGATCTCATCCGGAGGCGTGGAGCGTGAACGCGAATTGCCTCGATGAACCCGTCGAGCTTTCGGTCGAGCGCTTCGATGGACAAGACTGGGACCAGGCGAAAGCAAGCCTCGACGGCTTGCGTTAGGCACTCTGCGTCGTCCTGCAGCGAGGGTTCCTAATGCCATCCCGGGTTCGGCTATCTCATGCCGTTCGTTCACGGTCCCAGCTCATGCCGCTGCCTTGCTAGAAGTCTCTGAGAATTCAGCCTCATCGCGCGCGCCGTTCGTGAAGTTGAGGACCGCAGGATCGGCTTGCGCTGCTTGTGACCGAGGCCCTATCGCCGGTCCATGCACCACCCCCTGCGCCTGACCATCGACCGCTCAGCCATCCAGGCGAACTGGCACTGGCTTCAGGAGCGCGCGGGCGTCGCGGCAGGTGCCGCCGTCAAGGCAGATGGCTATGGCCTCGGCGCACGCGAGACGGCAAATGCCCTGATCGATGCGGGCTGTCGCGACTTCTTCGTATCGACCTGGGCTGAAGCCGAAGCGCTTGGCAATCTGCCGGAAGGCGTCAGCCTCGTGGTCCTCCACGGTGTCGGTCCGGAGGACGCCGAGGCGGCCTCGCGGATCAGGGCTCGCCCGTGTCTTAATACCGCCGGGCAGGTTGCGCGGTGGAAGGAAGTTGCTCCCGACCGCCCCTGCGACGTGATGGTCGACACCGGGATGAACAGGCTCGGACTGAGGCCGGCCGAGATCGGTACGCTGGATGATCTCGCGATCGACACGCTGCACAGCCATCTCGCCTGCGCGGACGAGGACAGTGCCATGAATGCGATGCAGCTGGAGCGCTTTCGGGTGGTCGCATCGGCAGTTCCGGCCCGCCGATACAGCTTCGCCAACAGCGCGGGCATTTGCCTCGGCACCGACTATAGTTTCGACCTCGTCCGTCCCGGCCTCTCGCTCTATGGCGGCGTCCCGCGCGCGGAGGGGCAAGGGAACATCCGCCAGGTCGCCCGGGTGGAAGCGCAGGTTGTCCAGCGAAGGCGCATCCCGAAGGGCGAGAGCTGCGGCTACGGCGCCACCTTCATCGCTCAGGAGGACAGCGAGGCGGCGATACTCAATATCGGCTATGCCGACGGCTATCTGCGCGGCTTCTCGTCACATGGTTCCGCCTTTGCCGGCGAGTTCGCGCTGCCCGTCATCGGCCGCGTTTCGATGGATCTGATCGCCGTGGCCGTGGACGCCGAGCCGCAGTTAAAGGAAGGCGATTGGGTCGAGATTGACTACGACCTGACTTCGGCTTCGAAGCAGTCGGGGCTTTCGCAGTACGAGCTCCTGACGACGCTGGGTTCGCGATTCGAGCGGCGCTGGGTCTAAACGGCAAGATCAGTCGATGGGGCTTGTCTCCAGCGCTCTGATCCTTTGCAAGGCTGGGCGCGATCTGCCTCAGCTCGAGCGGGGACAATCGCGTATGATCCTTCAGGACACGGCAGAGCTGGCTCTGGTCGGAGAACGCGGCCTGCGCCGCGACGCCCCACGGGCTTTATTGACTGACTTGCGCGGCGCCGTCGGCTCGAGCACTTTGGGCTTGTACCTGCACAGCTCGACGACCGGGCAGCGCCAGCATTCGGGCAGCCGTGCCTTGCAGGTATAGCGGCCGTGCAAAATCAGCCAGTGGTGAGCATCGCGCCGAAAGGGCTGAGGGACAATCTTCTCGAGCTTCGCTTCGACCTCGTCCACCGTCTTGCCCGGCGCGAGCCCAGTCCGATTACAGACGCGAAAGACGTGCGTATCAACCGCGAAGGTTTCCTCTCCAAATGCGGTGTTCAGCACGACGTTTGCAGTCTTGCGCCCGACGCCCGGCAGCGACTGCAGCTCTTCGCGGGTCCGGGGAACTTCGCCGCCATGGTTGTCGATCAGTGCCTGGCTGAGCGCGATGACGTTCTTCGCCTTGGTATTGAATAGGCCGATCGTCCTTATTGCGTCCCGGAGTTTTTCCTCGCCAAGCTCCACCATTTGCTTCGGCGTCTTGATTCGGGCGAATAACGGCTTGGTCGCGATATTGACGCTCGCATCGGTTGCCTGCGCCGAGAGCACGACGGCAACGAGCAAATTGTACGCATTGGTATAGTCGAGCTCGGTGGTCGGCGAGGGGTTCGCTTCAGCCATTCGACGGAAGAATTCGAAAACCTGCTCGCGTTTCATTCAAGATCGTCCAGTGCAAAGCGGAGGCGGCTCAGGGCTTCCTCGAATTCGTCAGTCGGCAAGCCGAAGCCGACCCTGAAATGGTCGGGCATTTCGAACCAGCGGCCTGGGACCACCGCTGCGTCGTACTTTTCCCTGAGGTGGGCATCGAGCCGTTCGGTGCTGCCGCCGTCCCAGCGAGGGAACGCTGTAATCCCATGCGCCGCCGGCATGCAGTCGACATCGTCCCGCGAGGCCACGAAGGCGTTCCACCGCTCCCGATTGTCCGCGAGCATTTGGGGATTGCCGCCAATTACCTCGTCGAGTTGCTCGAAGGCGAGGCAGGCGAGGCGTTCGGCCGGATGCGCCTGGTTCACTCCGAACAGGTCGTTCAACCGCCACATCCGCTCGGCAAGTTCCGCCTCGGCGAGGACCCAACCGCAGCGAAGGCCGCTGAGGCCGTAGACCTTGGTGAGGCTGTTGGTGCAAACGAAGGTGGGCCCGAGGTGGACGGCGCTGTGCGCCGCTGGAAACGCTGAGTCGAGATAGACCTCATCGACCAGCACGCGCGCGTTGGCCTTTGCTGCAACTTCGCCGACAGCGTTTAGCTCGTCCTCGCTTGCAATCGCGCTGCTCGGGTTGTGCAGGTTGGTGACGACGACGAGGCGAGTGCGATCCGACATGGCGTCCTCGATGCTGGCAGGATCGAGCCGGAAGTCGTCCGCCGCCTTGCGCTCAAACCGCTTGATTGATGCACCAAGGAAGGAGGCGGCACCGATCAGCAGCTCGTAAGTTGGCCGCTCAACGAGCACCTCGTCGCCGGGCGAGATCATCGCCGCCATCGCAAGGAAATTGGCCATCGACGTGCCATCGGCAGCGACCACCTGTTCTATCGACACGTCGTAGCGTCGAGCGATGGTATCGCGGAGCGGCGGGTATCGCGGGTGGCTAGCGCCGTCGAGGTCGAGGTCGGCAACGGTGATCGCCAGCGAGTCCATGCGAAAGTGCGGCACTTCACTGCCGGTCAGCTGATAGCGCACCGGCCGCTTGAACTTCGCCCAGTGCATATAGTCCGACTGCATGATCCTCATTTCGGCGAGATCTGGCTCTTGCGTTGCCAATAGAGGCAGGCGGGAACGCCCGCGGCGAGGATCGCGTAGCCGATGAGGCTGTTCACGGGGTTGTTAAGCACGGTCGCGATCACCGTGACGAAGCAGGCTAGCACGAACAGGCCGGTTGTGAACGGGTGGAGCGGCACCTTGAATGCGACTTTCTGATCAGGATCGCGGCGGCGGAAAACGAACAGGGCTAATCCCGTCAGGCCGAAGAAGATGAAGTCGACCGACACGACGTAGCTCAGGATCTGGCCGAATGTGCCGGAGACGGCAATGACACCGGCGGCAAGTCCCTGAAGGATGATGGCTACAACTGGAACCCGCGTGCTTGCGCTAACCTGCGCGACGCGGCGGAAGAACAAGCCATCCTCTGCCATTGCAAAATAGACGCGCGGCGCAGTGAGCATGCCCTGGCTGAGAAAGCCGAGCGTCGAGATTGTGATCCCGATCGCGATGAACGCTGCGCCTTTGCTTCCCAACGCCAGGCGCATGATGTCCGTTGCGGGCGTCTTCGAGCTCGCTAGCCCTGCAGGTCCAAGGGCGTGGACGCAGGCGAAGGCGACGGCTGTGTAGAGTAATACTACCCCGGCGACGCCAAGCAGGAGCCCACGCGCAAGGTCGCGCTGAGGGTTTCGCATCTCGCCTGCGACGAAGCTCGATGTCTGCCAGCCCCCGTAAGAAAACATGACGGGAGTCATCGCTGCTCCGATCGCTGCGACTGTCGACATTGTCCCCGGATGGAGAGGCGCCGGCTGGGCAGACGTCGCCGGCGCCAACAGCAGACCGCCGAGGACCAACACCGCGATCGCCACGATCTTGAGCAACATGAAGTCCGCTTTGCACGTTGCTGCCGGACCGGACGCCCATGCAATTGATCAGTGTCAGAAGGGCAAGGATCGAGACTGCAACGACGCTATCCGCTAGCGGCACGTGCACAAGGTCCGAGAAATAGCGGGCGAAGGTGATCGCGACAGCGGCCATTCCGCCCGACTGGATTACGAGCAGAAGGGCCCAGCCGTAGAGGAACGCCGGCATCGGACCAAAAGCATCGCGGAGATAGGCATATTGGCCGCCGACCTCCGGCCGCCGCGCTGCAAGCTCGGCGTAAACGAAGGACGCGGCGAGCGCGACAATTCCGCCCAGGATCCAGACGCCGACGATCAGCAGCGGCGTGGTAACGTGCCTCGCGACCTCGGCAGGCGTGAGGAAGATGCCCGAGCCGATAATTCCGCCCATCACCAGCATGGTCGCGTCGAACGGGCCGAGACGGCGCGCGAGCCCGTGAGTTGAAATGTCAGGCGCGCTCACAGGGCGGCGATGACGTCGCGCATCGAATAGAGCCCTGCCGCCTTGCCGACGAGGAATCGCGCCGCGACCAGTGCTCCGCGAGCGAAGATCATGCGGCTTTCCGCACGGTGCGAGAGGATCAGCCGTTCGTCCTGGCCGAGGAATATCACGTCGTGGTCTCCCGCGACCGTGCCGCCGCGCACCGAGCTGAAGCCGATCGTTCCGACGTCGCGCTTGAGGCCGGTTCCGTACCGACCGCGCTCAGCGACAAGTGGAGTTTCACGTCCACTTGCGGCCGCCTCACCCAGGGCAACGGCCGTACCCGAAGGTGCATCGGCTTTGTTTCGATGGTGGCTCTCGACAATCTCGATGTCCCAATCGGGACCGAGCACCTTAGCGGCTCGCTCAACGAGCTCGCTGAGAAGCGCAACGCCAAGCGAAGTATTCGCGGCGCGAAGAACGGCGACATCCTTTGCCGCAGCCGCGATGCGTTTATCGGCGATCTCGTCGAGACCGGTGGTACCCAAGAGGATCGGAACGCCCGTTGAAATTGCCCGATCCAGGCTCATGGGCAGCGCCGCCGGCGCCGAGAAATCGACGAGCACGTCTCCACGATCATTGTCGATCTCGAAGCCGGGATCATCGGCGGCGGCAGCCGCTATCGCTTTTCCCATGCGCCCGTTCGGCGCGATCAGGCTGATGCGGATCGGCTGCTCGGCAATGCGCATGTCTGACTGATGGCCCAGCGCCGGTGCGTGCGCAACTGGCACCGGCGCTGGAGCGTCTCAGCGCTTGACCATCTCTTGATAGAGCGCGCTGCCCATGAGCTTGCGCATTTTGGTCCGGTCGCCGCTGGCCGCGTCCGCGGTGCGGTCGGACTGCTGCATGTGCTGGTTCATGAGTGCATTGCGCCGTTCCGTTTCCGCGGCTGACGGGAAATCGTTGAACCGCGTGAGCAGGATAACATTGGGTTCGCCATCGCGTGGATTCACGCTGCTCAGGATGTGATACTCCAGCATCCAGCCTTGAGATTTGGCGAATTCCTGCTGGGCCATCCAGGTCTTCGTCAGCCAGTCCATGTAATTTTCGAACTGGCCGTCCTCGACGTAAATCCTGTTGGCCTGCCAGAGCGACCCGGCTTTGACCGAGCTGTCCTGCGCCATAGCGGGTAGCGACCATGACGCGATGGCCAGCGCCGCGGCGCCGATTAAGAGTTTTCGCATTCTTTCCCCCACTTGTTGGGCCGCACGTGTTGGCGGCCGGCCGGCCAGAAGGACCGGCGCTAACGCAGTTCAGGTTGACCGGGAACGGCACCGACGAGACCCGTCGTTCCGGGTCCGGAATAGCTTATTCGACGCCGAGAGCGCTAGGTGTTTGTGCGCAGCCGCGCCTTCAACGCCAGCGCGGCGGCCGGCGCTCGAATCTTGGCGCCGTTGATCATGAAAATGTATGAGTCACGGCCGTCCTTCTGCCACTTGCGGGCGCGGTCGGCGAAGGCACCGATTGAAGCATTGTCATAGCCGGTTTCGATGTCCTCGTTCATCCGCTGCAGCCGCGCGTAGGTGAAGTCCGCCGTGTCGGCTTCGATGCATGGATATTCGTGCGAATCCTCAAGCACGGTCGCAATGTTACGTGCGCGGCATAGCTCGAAAAACCTCTCGTCGTTGAAGCTGTCGTGCCTCGGTTCAATCGCGTGACGGAGCGTGGTTCCGGCGAGCTTCTCAGGAAGTAGGTCGATGAAACCTGCGATATCGTCACGGTCGAACTTGCGTCTTGACGCGAACTGCCAGAGAATTGGTCCAAGTTTCGGACCGAGGACGGCGAATCCCTGCGCGAAGAACCCGTTCAGTCCTTCGCCAGCTTCAGCGAGCTTCGTCTTCATCACGCAAAAGCGCGAGCCCTTGACCGCGAATTGGAAACCTTCGGGCGTGACCTTCTCCCAGGTCTCCCAGCTCTTCGGCTTCTGCCGGCCGTAAAAGGTCGCGTTGATCTCGATCGCCGTCATTGCGCGGGAGGCATATTCGAGCTCTTTGGATTGCGGCAGCTTGTCCGGATAGAAAACGCCGCGCCACGGCGGGTAGGTCCAGCCGCCGATACCGATGCGGATTTGCGCTTCGCTCATGGCGCGGCCGCTTTATGCTGACCAGATGGACGTTCGCAATATCGTGGTCCTCACCGGTGCCGGCATTTCGGCGGAAAGTGGTCTATCGACATTCCGCGGTCCGGACGGCCTGTGGGAGGGACACCGGGTCGAGGACGTTGCCACACCCGAGGCATTCGCACGCGATCCCGAGCTCGTTCACGCCTTCTACAATGCACGCCGAGCAAAGCTCGCCGAGATCGAGCCCAATGCCGCACATCGAGCGCTTGCTCGGCTTGAGGCGGATTGGCCCGGCCAATTCTTGCTGGTGACGCAAAACGTCGACGACCTGCACGAGCGCGCAGGCTCGAAACGGCTGATCCACATGCATGGCGAAAACATGAAGGGCTGGTGCCTCGCCTGCTTCGAACGCTTCCCTTGGGAAGGTTCTATGGGAAGCGGCGCCAAATGCCCGCTTTGCGGCCAAGCGGGCCTGGTGCGGCCTGACATCGTCTGGTTCGGAGAAATGCCCTACCAAATGGAGCGGATCGAGGAGGCGCTGCGGCGTTGCGACCTATTCGTTTCCATCGGTACGTCCGGCGCGGTCTATCCCGCCGCTGGCTTCGTGCAGACGGCGCGCTACTGCGGCGCGAAAACGCTCGAGATGAACCTCGAGCCGAGCCTCGGCAGCATTTTCTTCAACGAGAGCCGGACCGGCAGTGCGGGGGAACTGGTACCAGCTTGGGTAGAAGTGTTGCTGGCCGCCGTTTAGTCGGCCCACTCGAGCCCGATTTCACGGTAAAGCGCGCGATCCTCGCCCCATTTCGGCTCAACCTTCACGTGCAGGAACAAGTGGACAGGCCGTCCGAGATGCTCCCTTATCTCCTCCCGCGCCGCCGCGCCGATCGTCTTGAGCCGCCGTCCGCCTTTGCCGATCACGATCGCCTTCTGGCTATCGCGCTCGACGATGATCTGCTGGTTGATCACGGTTGAGCCATCTGGGCGGTCTTCCCAATTCTCCGTCTCGACAACGGTCGCATAAGGCAGCTCCTGGTGAAGCTGGTTCACGATCTGCTCGCGGGTCAATTCCGCCGCGATCATACGATCGGTGGCGTTTGAGACGTCATCCTCTGGATAAAGCCACGGTCCCTCCGGCACTGCTTGGGCCAGCGCCCGCTTGAGGTCGGGCACGCCGTCGCCCTGTGCGGCGCTGATCATGAAGACCTTCTCGGGATTGAGCCGCTTGGTCAGCTGGTCCGAAAGGCCGAGCAGTGTGGCCTTCTTCACCAGGTCGATCTTGTTCAGGCCGAGAACGAGCGGCTGCTGGCGTTCGCCAAACGAGCCCGCGATGCGGTCGACCTCGGCATTCACGCCGGCTGCCGCGTCGATCACGAGGAGGATCAGGTCAGCGTCCTGCGCACCGGTCCATGCGGCGGCGACCATGGCCCTGTCGAGGCGCCGCCGGGGTTCGAAAATGCCTGGCGTGTCGACCAGCAGGATCTGCGCGGAATCCTCAATCGCGATACCCATCAGGCGCGCGCGTGTCGTCTGAGCCTTCGGGCTGACGATCGCGACCTTCTGGCCAACCAGCGCATTGACCAGCGTCGACTTGCCCGCGTTGGGGGCGCCGATCACTGCGACGAAGCCAGCTCGCGTTTCACTCTCGCTCATTGCAGCTGCTTCAACAGCGCCTCAGCCGCTTCGGTTTCCGCCTCCTGTTTGCTCGTGCCCTCCGCAGTCGCTTCGCCGAGGCCGGGGACCGACACGCGGATGGTAAATTTAGGCTGGTGGTGCGCGCCGGTACGACTGACGACTTCATAGAGAGGCGCCTTGCGATCGTGCGCCGCGGCGAGCTCCTGGAGCGCCGATTTCGGGTGCTTGGGCGCCTTTCGCTGTTCCTCCAAATGCGGCCCCCATAGACGCAAAATGAAGCGCTCCGCTGCATCAAGGCCACCATCGATCACGAGGGCGCCGATCAGCGCTTCAACGACATCGCCGACGACGTTTTCGCTCTGACTTGCACCATCCTCGCGAGCCTGCTTGCCGAGGTGCACCAGCGACGGCACCCCGAGCTCGCGCCCGACCTCTGCGCAGGTCTCGCGCGCTACCAGCACGTTGTAGCGCCTCGACAGATAGCCCTCCGGCTCATCGGGGTGCCTGTCGTACAATGCACGGGCGACCACGTGACCGAGCACACGATCGCCGAGGAATTCGAGCCGCTCATAATTGTCGCTTCGGGCACTCGCATGGGTAAGGGCGAGCTCGAACAGGCGAACGTCCTTAGGCTCATGCCCGAGCTCCTCGCGCACGAACTTGGGGATGTCCACTCTCACTTCGGATCTCCTGAATAGCCATTGCCGATGCGGGTCGCGCGAAGCGCTGTAAGCCAGGTCCAGGGCTTCACATAGGAAGCACTTCCATCAGTCGACCAGAAGGTGACGAGCGCGCGTCCCATCAAATTTTCGAACGGAACCATGCCGATGCCGCCTTCATACTCCGGAAAGCGGCTGTCGAGACTGTCGTCGCGATTGTCGCCCATCAAGAAAACGTGCCCCGCAGGCACGCCAAGAGGTCCGAAGTCGTCAGCCGCCCCGTGGTTCACCTGGTCGAGCACCGTATAGGACGGCCCGCCGGGCAAGCTTTCGAGATAGGCTGGATAGAGACAATAGCCGCGGCCGGAACGCACGCTGGTCTTCGGGAAGGCGGGGGGGACGACCTTGCACGGGCTGTTAGCGCTAACCGGCATCTCAAACGCGGGCAAGCTGGAGCGAGGCACGAGCTTGCCGTTCAGGATCAGGCGTCCATTAGAAAGAGCCACCGTGTCACCCGGAACACCGATCACGCGCTTGATCAGGTCCGCATGTTCTGCGGGGACCTTGAAGACGACGACGTCCCCGCGCTTGGGCACGTGCGTCAGGATGCGCCCGCTGAAAGGGGGGAAAGCGAACGGGAAGCTGTAGCGAGAATAGCCGTACGGCCATTTCGCCACGAGCAGATAATCGCCGATGTAGAGCGTCGGCAGCATCGAGCCGGACGGGATGTTGAACGGCTGGACGATGAAGCTCCTCAACGCCCAGGTGAGGATTACGAGCGTGATGAAGAATCGCGCAGGGCTGCCGGCGCTCTTAGGCTTGTCGCGCTCGGCCGGGCGGCGGGAAGAAGAGCGAGAGGCCATTCATCCCGCTGTTTGGCGAGTGGGAAGGAGAGGTCAAGCCGGGGTGGCATTTGCCGGGCGCTCGACTATGTGCGCGGACCATGGCCGAACCACAGCAGCCGAGCGGCACGAAGACGCTGAAGCAGCTC
>CAVYAH010000069.1:0-18707 GCA_963766415.1 uncultured Alphaproteobacteria bacterium
GGCGAACGAGAAATTGCCGTACCAGAAGACGTTCGTTGCAAGAGCGATCAGCTCGAGCAGCGCCCAGGCGCTGAACGCGCCGCCGGTTCCCGCGATGGCCGCCATCGCGGCGAGAAGGAGCATTCGATAGTCGGCGCTGTAATCGGCGAGGCGCGAAGGGCGGTTGAGTGATGTGGAGGCCATGCGGCGCATGTGAGCCGCTCGGGCGCGAATGCAACCGACGACGGCCTCACTTGATTTTGGTCAAGGAAATCAGATCACTGCGAGGGGATCCAGCATCGGGGGGACACCCCCGACGGCCATTGCGGCAGGGGCGACCGCACGATGCGGTGAGAGCGCCTGATACCAGTCGAACAAGTCAGCGAAATGTTCATCCATCGTGCGCGTTCGGCTGGAGCGAACCGCCGCTGCGCGCTGAAGTTCCGGTCCACGGTTGATGAAGCGAGTCATCGCTTGCTCCAGCGATTGTTCGCTGCCCGCGCGATAGGTCGCACCAGCACCCTCGACGAGCTGGTCGACAGCTGCACCCCCATCCGGGACGATCAGCGGGATGCCGCTGGCCCGCGCCTCGGCGGCCACAAGGCAGAAGGTTTCGGATTCGCAGCCATGAACCAGCGCATCGGCGCTGGCGAGCAGTGAGGCGAGCTCTGTCCGATCGGTGATCGGCGGAAGAACGCTGACGTTGCGATACTGCTCCGCGATCATCTCCAGTTTTTGCCGCCTGGGTCCGTCGCCGACGAGCAAAAGGCCGACTGGGAGCTTGCGGCTGCATTCGCCAGCGGCGCGCAGCACCATTTCCCAACGTTTCTCGGCCGAGAAGCGTCCGACGGCGAGGAGGAGGTGTCCATCGGCATTCAGACCCAGTTCCGCGAGTGCCACTTGTCGAAGCTGCAGCGATCTTCGTGATGGCGAGAACAGCCCCGATTCGACGCCCATCCGAATCGTTCGCGTTCTTTCGACGCCGCCAGTGGCCAGTCGCCCGGCGAGCTGACTGTTCGCACAGACGACCGTGTCGAACATGCGTCCGAGGCCGCGAAGATGTCGCCAAAACCAAGCGAATGAGCGATCGATGACCTCCCGCGGCGCGACGCCGCCGAGCCAACGATACGCATAAGACGCAAGCGGATCGGCATGCATGACGAGCGATCGCGTCGCCGAGCCGTGCCAGCGGCCGACCATCGTCGCGCTCGACCAGGGCGACGAAGCCTCGACATGATCCGGTTGCCACGCGTCGAGCGTGGCGTGAAGCAGACGCTCATCGTCGAAATAGCGGTAGCGACGATCGACTGGCAGCCGCGGCGAGGGAATTGTCACGAGGAACGCTCCCGGGCCTCGTTTGATGACTTGTTGGTCCGCGCCGGGCGCCACCACGATCATTTCGTGGCCAAAGCGCGCCGCGGCCCGCAGCTTCGCTTCCACATAAGTCCGGACGCCTCCGCCGGCAGGCGTATAAAAGGCGCAAACGTCAACGACACGCATCGAGGGGACGAAGCGGTCCGGGCCGGTGAAATTCAAGTGAAGCTTTGTTCATAGACTGGCGGAAGAGGAAGGCATGTCGCACATGGGGCTCATGCGGAACGGTTCGAAGCGTCTGTTGCTTACATCGATTCACGACGTATCGCCACGCTTCGAAAGCGAAGTTGACGAGCTTCTCGACCTCCTCGCCCCGTACGTCGGCGAACGGCTCGCAATGCTCGTTGTCCCTAATCACTGGGGCGAAGCGCCGATCGTACCTGGCTCGCCATTTGCGGGCAGGCTTCGCGGCTGGGCGAATGCCGGCATCGAAATTTTCCTCCACGGCTATTTTCATCGCGACCGATCGGGCCATCAGGCGGCGGCAGACCGACTGCGTGCGACATTCATGACAGCGGGCGAAGGCGAGTTCCTCGGTCTTTCACGCACGGACGCAGAAGCGCGTATCATCAAAGGCCGCACGCTTCTCGAAGACGTGATCGGTCGTCACATCGACGGTTTCGTCGCGCCGGCCTGGCTGTACGGCGATGGAGCACGCACAGCGCTTGCCGAGTGCAGGATTCCAATCGCCGAAAGCCACCTGCGCGTCTGGTCGCCTGCGAGCGGGGTACAACTGGCGCGCGGCCCCGTGATCACGTGGGCCAGTCGGACGCGGGCCCGGCTCCTTTCATCTCTCGTTGCGGCGAGGATGCTGCGCCACGCACCAATGCAAGTTCTTCGCATAGGCGTGCACCCGCCGGACTGCCGACATCCAGCCCTGATCCGAAGCATCACAGCGACCTTTGACACGGCGAAGAGAAGTCGGCGCGTCGCGCGCTACTCAGACCTGTTTGGCCAATAGGCTGCATCCGGAACGAGTGAGCTTGACCAGGAACGATACCGCCAAGAGAGGGTCAGCGACGGCGCGATTTCCAATATTCGAGCGCGGCATTTGCCTCGAGCGGCTTGGCGAAATAGAAACCCTGTCCCGATGCGCAGCCTAGCGTCGCGAGTGTCGTCGCGAGTTCGACCGTCTCAATCCCTTCTGCGGTGGTCGACATGCCGAGCGCCTCGGCGAGACTAAGCACGGCGCGGACGATCGCAACTGCATCGGGATCGACCATCATCCCCGAGACGAAGCTCTTGTCGATCTTGAGCACGTCGATCGGAAGGCGCTGGAGATAGGCTAGGCTCGAATAACCGGTGCCGAAGTCGTCCATAGCGACCGTCGCATCAAGGGCCTTCAGGGCATCGAACACACGCGTTGCCCGAACAGGGTCCTGAACTATCGAGCTTTCCGTCAGCTCGAGCGTCAATCTATCTCCGGTCAGTCCACTGGACTTCAGGGCACTCGCAACGACGGCTGCAATGTCATCGCGAGCGACCTGAATGGCGGACAGATTAACCCCGACGTAGAGCGGCAACGTCTCCTTGGCATTGCGATCCCAATCAGCGAGCGTTTGCGCCGCCTTGTCCATGGCCCAGCGGCCGAGCTGGAGGATCAGACCGGATTCCTCTGCGACGGGTATGAACTCGGTCGGACTGATCTCGCCGCGATCCTCGTGAGTCCAGCGGGCGAGCGCCTCGAAGCCGGCGACCTCGCCGCTCTTCAGGTTGATCAGCGGTTGGTAGAAGAGCTTGAGCTGGTCCTTGTCGAGCGCCCGGCGAAGTTCGGTTTCGATCGAGAAGCGGCGCCGGGCCTCGGTCGCCTGCTTCGGCTCGTAGACCTGTGGGCGGCCGGCGATCTTGGCTTGCTTCACGGCAAACTGCGCGTTTCGGAATAGCTCCTCGGGATCCTGTCCCGCATGCATGAGCGCAACGCCGATCGCGCATTCCACGCGGATCTCGAGTTCCGAGAGCTTGAACGGCGCCGTCATCACGTCCTGAATCCGCTCAGCCGCCTTGAGCGCGTCCTCGACACCGCGTCGCAGTGATACGAGCACGCCGAATTCGTTGCCGCCGGTTCGGGCGAGCACGTCGCCGGTGCGGAGCGCTAGAATTAGCCGGCGTGCGAAGGTGATGAGCAGCTCGTCGCCCGCGAGACCGCCCATCAACTCGTTGATGCGGCTGAAGCGCAGCATGTCGACGACGAGCACGGCATGCTCAAGATCACGCGCGACTTTTTCGCCGACTGTCTCGATCGCCTCGCTGAAAGCGAGCCGGTTCGGAAGTCCGGTTAGACTGTCGCGGAGCATTTCGGCGCGAAGCGTTCGCTCAGCTTGCAACTCAACCGTGCGGTCGACGACGCTAAGTAGGCAGCGTGCATCCGACCCGTTTCTCTTGGGCAAGGGGGCGAGCTTGATGCGGTAGAATTGCGCGGACACCCCGTCACCGTCGGTGAAATCGAGCTCGCCGACGGCGTCGCTGCCCTCAAGGAAGCCCTGCAGCAGATCCGCGATCGGCCCGCTCTTGAGGCAGTGAGCGTCATTCCAGTCCAAAGCGGTGCAGTTCGACCGTTCAATCAGTTCGACGAAGCGGCTGTTATGGGCGGCGACTTTGAATGAGCTATTCTTGCCGCGTTCGACGATCGCAGCAGCGATTGGGAGTGCGTCAAGCAAAGCGGTATCGCCCGCAGCAGCAAGTTGCGTTTTGATACTCATATTGTCCGTCCGACGGTGCCTCGCGGCAGGCATCGGCCGGGTTGCTGCAGCCGGCATTCGACTTCTATGCGGCAGAGTGGGTTAATTCGAAGTATCTTTTGGCGTTGTTAACCGAGAGGGGCATCAGCTCGCATCAACTTCACCGGATGCTCGGCATTTACGGTGAAAACGGCCTGATTGCTTTCGCACCGCATCCGCGAAGCGATGCGTTCTGGCGACCTCGCTCCCCCTGCGATCAGGCGCAGGAGAAAAAAGCGCCTCAAGGCCGATTACAAAGCGGGGGGGGGCAGCAGAATTGGCCGAGAGGAAGCAATTCGACGCCTGAAGCTGCACGCCAAGCCCGTCGGCGAACTTGACGGGGACGCGATCGGCGAGAGGGTTGATGGCGAGACCGATAGAGGCGCTGCTAATGCCTAATCGAAACGGTTACTGCGCGGGAACCCGACTGGCGGCATGCGTCCCGCTGCACCTCTCGCAGCTCGCCACGGCGACAGGTCGGTCTCAGTTCGGACACGTCCGCTTTCACCGCCGAGCACCCAGCTGAGCCCATCTTCAAGATGAAAGGCGATTGCGTCACTGAGGCCGCCGTCTCGATATCGTTGGAGCATCACGCCCTGGCCTCGCGCCAGCTCGGGAAGTTCGCTGAGTGGGAAGACGACCATCTTTCGGTTCTCTCCCACCACGGCAACGGCATCGGCGCCTTGTGAAATCGTCCGAACGATCGCGACCGTCGCGCCGGTACGCAAGTTAACCAGCTGCTTGCCCTTGCGGGTTTCCGCCAGCGTCGCGTCACCGCCGGTAACGAAGCCGCGCCCGTCTGACGACGCGATCAACAGCTTCATCTCCGGGCGAACGACGAGTAGCTGCACGATGTCGACCTCGGCTTCGAGATCAATGAACAGCCGTACCGGCTCACCAAAGCCGCGCGCGCTTGGCAGCTTGTCACCAGCGAGCGTGTAAACCCGGCCATTGGAAGCGAAGAGCGCCAACCGATCGGTGGTCTGCGCGTGGAAGTGGATGAAGGGATCGTCGCCTTCGCGCCACTTCAGGTCCGCGACCTGCTCGAGCGCGAGATGGCCCTTCATCGCCCGGATCCAGCCACGCTGCGAGAGGATGACGGTGATAGGCTCCTTCTCGATCATTGCCGACCAGTCGATCTCGCGCGCTGCACCTGCCTCTTCGATGCGCGTTCGCCGATCGTCGGCGAACTTGTCGCGGAGCGCCAGAAGGTCGCGCTTGAGACGTGTGCGCTGGCGAGCCGGACTCTCGATCAGTTTCTCGAGTTCATCGCGCTCCTTCGCCAATGCCTCTCGTTCACGGCCAATCTCCACCTCTTCGAGCTTGCGCAATGACCTGAGGCGCATGTTCAGGATCGCCTCCGCCTGCCGGTCGAAGAGCGAAAATTCTCCCATCATCACAGGCTTGGGTTCGTCCTCGGTGCGGATGATCTCGATCACCCGATCGAGATTTAGAAAGGCAATTAGGAAGCCTTCGAGCAGCTCCAGGCGATCGTCGATCTTGCCGATGCGAACCTGGCTTCGGCGGACCATCACCTCGAACTGGAAGGCGAGCCAGGCCGCGAGCGCTTGCTTGAGGCCCATTACGCCCGGCGTACGACTCGCGTCGAGCACGTTGAGATTGAGCGGGAAGCGGATCTCAAGGTCCGTCAAACGGAACAGGCTCTCAAGCAACAGCTCCGCGTCGACGGTGCGTGCTCGCGGCTCCAGGATCAAACGGACTTGCTCGTCACTCTCGTCCTTCACGTCGGCGAGGATCGGCAGCTTCTTGTCGGCGATGAGCTGTGCGATCTGCTCGATCAGCTTGGCCTTCGGAACGCCGTAAGGAATCTCGCTGACCAGCAGGTGCCAACCGCCACCCTTCTCGCGTTCTACCTCGACGCGGGCACGCACGCGGAACGACCCGCGGCCGGTGTCGTACGCCTGGGCGATGCTCTCGCGGTTATCAACGAGCACGCCTCCGGTCGGGAAATCCGGTCCGGCGACGAAGTCCATCAGCGCGCGCGGCTCCGCCTTGGGATTGTCGATGAGATGGATCGCGGCGTCGATCAGCTCACCGACATTGTGCGGCGGGATCGAGGTCGCCATGCCAACGGCGATGCCGCTCGCGCCGTTGGCGAGCAGATTCGGAAACAGGCCCGGGAAGACCTCGGGCTCCTCTTCCTCACCATTGTAGGTCGGGCGGAAGTCGACCATGCCTTCGTCGAGGCCGGTCATGAGCTGCATCGAGACCGCTGTCAGCCGCGCTTCGGTATAGCGATAGGCGGCCGCATTATCGCCGTCGATGTTCCCGAAATTCCCCTGGCCGTCGACCAGCGGATAGCGAAGCGCGAAGTCCTGGGCGAGGCGAACCATTGCGTCGTAGACCGATTGGTCACCGTGCGGGTGATATTTGCCGATTACGTCGCCGACGACTCGCGCCGATTTCTTGTAGGCACCGGCCGGATCGAGCCGAAGCAGACGCATCGCCCAGAGCAGACGGCGGTGAACGGGTTTCAGCCCATCCCGAACATCGGGCAGCGAACGCGCCGTGATCGTTGAAAGCGCATAGACGAGGTAGCGCTCCTCGAGTGCGGAGCCGAACGGGGTTTCTATGACGGAGGAATTGTCGAGATCAGGCATGGCGGTTGCCTAGCAAGCCGGTCGCCGGCCCGCCACCGCTTCTCAGCTCATTCGGCAGCGACTGGGACCGGTTGCGGCCAACCTCCCGCCGCATCCTCCAGAGCGCGCTTCATCTCCGCGAGCAGCCATTCACGAAAGCGCTTCACCTTGGGAACCATTCGACGCTCGCTCGGATAGACTAGCCAATAGGCCCATCCCCGAGTCGACACGCGGTCCCGGAAGGGCACGCACAGGCGGCCGGCCGCAACGTCGCCCTTCCACAGGAGCGGCGTCAGCAACGCGAAGCCCTGGCCCGCCATCGCCGCGTGGCCTTCGTCCGCCTGACTGTCGAGGCGAACGCCGGGTCGCCGGAACACGCCCTCGTCGACTGGCACGCCATTGTCGGCGAACCATTGCTGCCACCAGTCGTCGTTAGGGTTGATTAGATGCTGGTGCGGGATGTCGCCTGGCTCAATCCTTGCGCCGCAGTCCGGCCTCGATCTCGGCAATACAGTCGGGACTCGCCATGGGTGTGAAGCTCGACTTGAACAGCTCATGATGCTCGTGCCCTTCCCAATCTCCGCGACCAGCGCGGATCGCTAAGTCCGCATCTCCGGAACGAAGATCCACGAGCTCGTTACTAGTCGTCATCCTGACTGCGAGTTCCGGATGCTCGATCTGGAAAGCCCCTAGACGCCAGGCGAGCCAGGTGTTCGCGAACGTATGCGTGGTGGTGACCGTGAGAAGCGATTCATCTTCCTCTCGGTGAGTTGCGAACGCGGCCTCGATCGTGTCGAAGGCACTCGACAAGGCCGGAAGTAGGCGCAGTCCAAGCGGGGTCAGCTTAACACGGCCCTTCTCGCGAACGAACAACGGTGCACCGAGGCGCTCCTCCAAGCCCTTCACCTGGTAGGAAACAGCAGCTTGGGTCATTCCGAGCTCCGCCGCGGCCGCGGTGAAATTCTCGGTCCGCGCGGCGGCCTCGAAAGCCCTGATAGCCGCCATTGGAGGAAGTCGCCTCATAAGCTGATCTCATAAGGTCAGTTTATCGATTCTGTCGAGTGTTTGATTGGCAAAAGGCGGGTCCGAAACATAGATGGAATTCAAGCCGCCGGCGACGGACTATCCCTCCCCTCAGCAGCCGCCATCGCCGGCGGCCACCGACAGAAGGAATACCTGCCATGACTTATGGCCACAGCATTCGTGCGTTCATCGAAGACGGCCCTGTCGAGCAGGTCGCCAAAGTCGACGCCATGCGTACCACGGCGCGGGCATGGCGCGCACTCGACGAGTCATACCGTCTCCAGTTGATCGAGCGGGCACTCTGCGCCGCGAACGACAGCTTCCCGCTCGCGCTCTGACGCAAGCAAGAAGGAGGAAAGGATGGTCACCATGATCGATGAGATTTTCGACCGCAGCTATCAGGCAAGCCGCGACGAGCTGAATAATACAATGCTGTTTGAATTGAGCCGCTTGGGCACCGCCGTTGCTAACGCCTTCTCAGTTCTCAACCGCATCGAATATGATGCCCCTTGGAGCGCCAAGGCGAAGCACGTCCGGTGAGGTCACTCCTCGCAAGGAGCGCGGAACCGCACGCACCGCGCTCCTTGCATCTTTCAATTCTCCTTGGCGAAATAGCCGTTTAGCCAATAAAATCAGCTGTTTGTCGAAACAGCAGCTTGCGCTCACCAGCCCAATCCCTAGTTTCCGCTGCGCCCAATCAACGGGTCCGGGGGAGTTTTTTAGTGCTCGTCAAGCCGCTTCTAACGCGCGTCAGCAGCGCGGCCATTGCCATTGCCATATTTGCCGGAAGCGCTCCGGCGCTCGCTGCTACGGCGCCTGCCGCGAAGACGGTGGTCAACGGCTGGGGAATTCACCTCACCGACGTCACGCCAGACCCATCGATCAAATATGGCACCCTACCCAACGGCATGAAGTATGCGATCATGGGTAACGCCACGCCCAAGGGAACGGCCTCGGTGAGGCTTCAGTTCGCATTCGGCTCGATCGGTGAGGCTGAGAACGAGCGCGGTCTCGCACACTTCATCGAACACATGGCCTTCAACGGAACCACGCACGTGCCCGAGGGCGACATGGTGAAAATACTGGAGCGCCAGGGTCTTGCGTTTGGGCCGGACACCAATGCCGTGACGGGTTTCGATACGACCACCTACATGCTCGACCTCCCCAAGGCGGATGACGAGCACATCGACACGGCGATGTTCCTGCTCCGAGAGGTCGCAAGCGAGATCAAATTCGATCCCGCGGCAGTCGATCGCGAGCGTGGCGTCATTCTCGGTGAGGAGCGCGCGCGCGATAATTTCCAGCTCCACCAGCTGGTGGACATGATTGGCTTCCAGGCACCGGAAACGCCGTATCCCAACCGGCTTCCGATCGGCCTCGACGCAGTTCTCAAGATTGCGAAAGCCGATACGATCAAGGACCTTTATCATCGCTATTACAGGCCGGAGAATGCGACGCTCGTCGTCGTGGGCGATGCCGACCCGGCGACCCTCGAAGCGAAGATCAAGAAGGCCTTCGCGGACTGGAAGGGCGTTGGCCAGGCCGGTGCCGCTCTTCCGCGCGGGAAGGTCGACCTGGCGCGCCCGGCCGCATTCGATACATTCGTCGATCCTGCGGTGGCGACGACCGTGAACTACACGGTTGCCCGGCCCTGGAAGGACCCGGCCGATACGATGGCCGAGCGGCACCACGACATCGCGGAGGCGCTCGGTATAGCGATGTTCAACCGGCGCTTGCAGAAGCTCGTCAATCAGCCGGGCTCGCCGCTCCTCGGAGGAGCGATGGACACCGACGAGGAGCGTGATGCGGCGCTTACGACCGCAGTCACGCTCGCTGCCAAGGACGGTGCCTGGAAAGACGCGCTCAGCGTCACGGAGCAGGAAGTCCGCCGCGCGGCGGAGCGCGGATTCACCCCCACCGAGCTCAAGACCCAAATCACGGATATGAGCGGTGCCCTGAATGCGGCTGCCGAGCAGGAGGACACCCGGACGAACCAGTCGCTCGCCAATGCGGTCCTTGAAGTAGTTGGAAGGGACAAGTTCGTGACCACGCCCAAGTTCAGGGCAGCCGAGTTCGATTCCGCCGCGAAGACGATCACGCCGGCCGAGGTAAGCGCAGTATTCCGGGAGCTCTGGACGGGTAGCCCCCCGCTCGTGCACGTCAGCGCCAAGCAGGATATTCCGACGCAGCAGCTCGCCGATGCCTTCAAGGCGAGCCGCGCCGTGGCGGTGGCGGCGCCGAAAGAGAGCGCGGCCCAGGCATTCGCATATGACAGCTTCGGCAAGGCGGGCATGGTGGCGACCGACAAGCGTGTCGACGACCTTGGCGTCAGGACTGTCCGCTTTGTGAACAATGTCCGCCTCAACATCAAGAAGACGGATTTCGAAGCTGGGAAAGTCCGCTTCATGGTGCGGCTCGGTGACGGCATGCTCGATCTTCCGAAAGACGAACCGGGCCTTGCCCCGATGTTGACGATCACGTCGGCTACGGCGGGCCTCAAGAAACATTCACTTGAGGAACTCAAGGACCTGCTTGCCGGTAAGGTGATCACGGTCGGCTCCAAGGTCGAGAGCGACGCCTTCGTCGCCTCGGGCGCGACGACGCCTCAGGATCTCGCGCTGCAAATGAAGGTGAGCGCGGCCTATCTGCTCGATCCGGGATTTCGGCCCGAGGCCGCAGGTCAGTGGGCGAATGCCGTTCCGGTGATTGAGAAGCAGCTGAATGCCCAGCCGGAAGCAGTTGCAGGTGTGCGCCTGCCGATCCTCCTTGCGAGCGGCGATCAGCGCTTCGGCATGCCCGAGGCAGCAGTCCTGACAAAGCGCAATTTCGACGAGGCGAAGGCGGCGCTCGCGCCGGTGATCGCTTCGGCGCCGATCGAGATCACGATCGTCGGCGACGTCGACGAGAATGCCGTCATCGCCGCGGTCGCATCGACGTTCGGCGCACTTCCCGAGCGGAAGCTGACCGATCCCGTTTCTGCCGACGTGAAGCAAGCCTCCTTCCGTATAGACCGAAAGCCGATCGTCCTCACGCATGACGGACCGCAGGACAAAGCCCTGGTCGAGGCGGTTTGGCCAACGACCGACGATTCGAACTACCGCGAGGTGATCGGAATTGAGCTGCTCAAGGACGTCCTCGACCTCATGCTCACCGACAGCGTCCGCGAGAAGCTCGGTGACAGTTATGGAAGTCAGCCTGCAAAGCTCCATGTCCGACACCTTCAAGGGCTTCGGCTACCTGTCGGCTGCGGCTGTTGTCGCGCCGGACAAGACAAACGAGGTGCAACAGGCGATCGCCAAGGCAGCCGCGCAGCTTCGGGACCGGCCGGTGAGTGCCGACCTGCTTGCCCGGGCCCGCAACCCGGAGCTCGAGAAAGTCGACCACCAGCTTCGTGACAATGGATATTGGATTGCCGCTTCGCCAAAGCTCAGAGCGAGCCCGAGCGGCTCGACAGGATTCGCCAGAAAAAGGCGCTGATGCAGTCGATTACGGCGTCCGACATCCAGAAGCTGGCACAGAAGTATCTCCAGCCGGGAGACCTTCAGAAGGTCCAGATCGTCAGCAGCAAGGTTGCGACGACCGCGTCGCGCTAGGACGTCAATTGCGGAAGGACCGACGGCTCGCCTATATCCTCCGCTCCTTTCCAATTGCCATTGGAGTGACGCGTACCGTGGCTCGCCGCCGCCAGATTTATGAGGGCAAGGCCAAGATCCTCTACGAGGGTCCGGAGCCGGGTACGCTCATCCAATATTTCAAGGACGACGCGACCGCGTTCAACGCGCAGAAGCGCGGCACGATCAGCGGCAAGGGCGTGCTCAACAATCGGATATCGGAACACATCTTCACCGCGCTCCAGACAATCGGCGTGCCCACGCACTTCATCCGGCGGCTCAACATGCGCGAGCAGTTGATCCGCCAGGTCGAGATCATCCCGATCGAGGTGGTGGTCCGCAACGTCGCCGCTGGCTCTCTTTCCAAGCGCCTCGGGATCGAGGAAGGCACGCAGCTGCCGCGAACGATCATCGAATATTATTACAAGGACGACGCGCTCGGGGATCCGATGATCGCCGATGAGCATATCGCCTGCTTCGGCTGGGCGACGCAGGACGAGATGAACGAGATCGCCGACATGGCGATCCGGGTGAACGACTTTCTGTCCGGCATGTTCGCGGCGATCGGCATTCGCCTGATCGACTTCAAGCTCGAGTTCGGCCGAGTGTGGGACGGAGACTATGCCCGCGTGATCCTCGCCGACGAAATCAGCCCTGACGGCTGCCGCCTGTGGGATATGAAGACGAACCAGAAGCTGGACAAGGATCGTTTCCGGCAGGACCTCGGCGGCGTCGAGGAAGCCTACCAGGAAGTCGCGCGGAGGCTCGGCCTACTCCAGCCGGACGACGATTTTGCAGTGCTCGACTTCGACACCCACCGGAAAAAGCGAGGCCGATAGGCCCTAGGGTCTTCTCGGCCGCTGCCTGGCCGAGATCGACTTGATGATAAGCGCGCCCTTTCCGCTGCTCGGAAGCACGTCTGCGACAGCGAAATCGATTAAAGAACCGACCTCGGGCGTCTCGATGCGCGAGATTGGCTGAAGCTTGATGCTCCGCACCCGGGACCCGGCCCCCTCCAGCAACCCGTGCGGGTCAGGAAGATCGACACCTCGAAGGAAGAAAATCCTGACGTACTTGGGATAGAGCGCAATCGAGAGGATTGCCTGTGATGCCCTCTCGCTTGGCGCGAAGCCGACGACCAGCGCATTGTAATTGTCGTAGACGAGCTGAGTTGCCGTCGGCAGGCGCGCCGACAGAAAGGCGATTGCGCGACGGGCATCGGTCGCCACCTCCGGCGAAAATCTCTCGATGAAGGCCTCGAGCCGGACCCGGGCGTCCAATCTATGCCTCGATCACGTCGAAGTGGACTACCTCCGGCTCCATCTCGAGCAGAAAATCGGGGTCGAAGTCGTAATATTTAGCCTTGGTGAGCTCATCGCCGGCGAAGCACCGGATTGCATCCTCGCTCTCCCAGAGGGTGAAAGTCTCGACGTGGACGACATCATCTTCCCTTCGGTGCAGGCACCAGGCGCCGAGATTCCCGGGTGTAGATCGATAGTCGGCCAAACCGACATCCTTCGTGAGCTTGAGATATTCTTCGGCCTTTGCGGCGGGGACCCGTCCGTGCCAGCGTCGTGCAATCATTAGCGAACGTCCTCTTGCTAGACGTCCCCTCAGCCAGCATCAGCCTTAGCCATGAACCGCGCCCGTGTCGTCACCCTCAATGCAGCGCTCGGGCCGCTCGATTACCGGGTGCCCGCCGGAATGCAGGTCGAACCGGGCTCAGTCGTCGCCGCGCCTGTCGGGCCCCGGCAGCTGCTTGGTGTCGCCTGGGAGGCGGATCGTCTGCCGGCCAACGAAGTGCCGGACGAGCGGTTGCGGCCACTCGCCGCAACGGTCGACGTCCCTCCAATTGCCGCGCCGCTGCGGCGATTGTGCGAATGGACTGCGGATTACTACCTCGCGCCGCTCGCTTCGGTCCTGCGGATGGTCCTCCCCTCCTCGGCCGCTCTCGAGGGGCCCCGGCAGCTAACCGAATATCGTCCGACCGGCCTCGCCCCCGAGCGGCTTACACCTCAGCGTGAGAAGGCGCTTTCCTCCCTCGAAGGCCGGCAGGGCACGATCCGCGAGCTCGCGCATCACGCTGGCGTGAGCGACAGCGTGCTGCGCGGGCTCGTTGACGCGGGTGCACTGGAGGCAGTGGCGGTCGACGCAGATCGCCCGCTCGCCGTTCCCGACCCCGATTTCGCTCCGCCCGATCTCAATGCTGATCAGAAGGAGGCGGCCGGGAGCCTTGCCTCGGCAATCGGCGGCGGCTTCGATCCGGTCCTGCTCGATGGCGTCACCGGTTCAGGCAAGACCGAGGTCTATTTCGAGGCGATCGCCGAGTGCCTTCAGCAGCGTAAGCAGGCGCTCGTGCTTCTTCCCGAGATAGCGCTCACCGAGCCGTTCCTGAAGCGCTTCGAGGCGCGGTTCGGCTGCGCGCCGGTAGCATGGCATTCGGACCTGCGCTCGTCCCAGCGCCGCCGCGCATGGCGCGGGATCGCCAACGGCGAAGCGGCAGTCACGGTCGGCGCGCGCTCGGCCCTGTTCCTCCCCTATCCCAACCTCGGACTGATCGTCGTCGACGAGGCCCACGAGCCCAGCTTCAAGCAGGAAGACGGCGTCCAATATCACGCCCGGGATTGCGCGGTGATGCGGGCGAAGTTCGAGGACATTCCGGTGATCCTCTCGACCGCGACGCCGCCGATCGAGAGCCGGCACATGGTCGAACTCGGCCGTTACCGCGAAGTGTCGCTGCCGGAGCGCTTTGCAGGCGCTTCCTTGCCCGAAATCCGCGCGATCGATTTAACCCAGGATCCGCCGCCGCGAGGGCGCTGGCTCGCGCCAGCGCTTGTCGCCGAAATCGAAACGAATCTCGACCGCGGCGAGCAGTCGCTGCTGTTCCTCAATCGCCGAGGATTCGCGCCGCTAACGCTGTGCCGCCACTGCGGCCATCGCTTTCAATGCCCGAATTGCACCGCGTGGATGGTCGAGCACCGGCTGATGCATCGCCTGGCCTGCCATCACTGCGGCCATGTCATGCCGCCTCCCAAGGCGTGTCCCGAATGCGGTGAGGAGGGACAGCTTGGTCGCCTGTGGGCCGGGCGTCGAGCGCATCGCCGACGAGGTTGCCCATCTGTTCCCGGACGCACGAAGGGCAATCGTGACATCCGACACGATCTGGTCACCGCTTCGGGCAGCGGAGTTCGTCGGGGCAATGGAAGCGGGCGCGATCGACGTTGTGATCGGGACGCAGCTCGTCACCAAGGGCTATCATTTCCCCAACCTCACGCTCGTCGGCGTGGTTGACGCCGACCTCGGCCTCGCGGGCGGCGACTTGCGCGCTGCGGAGCGCAGCTTCCAGCAAATCCAGCAAGTCGCCGGTCGGGCTGGCCGCAGCGATAAGCCGGGGCGCGTTCTCGTCCAGACGCACGATCCCGATGCACCAGTGATCGCTGCGTTGGTTTCAGGCGATGCGCCCGGCTTCTATGCAGCGGAGACCGAGGCTCGGCGGGAAGCCGCGATGCCGCCGTTCGGGCGGCTCGCCGCGATCATAGTCTCGGCCGAGGATGCTGACGAAGCTGGAGCGGTCGCGCGGCGGATCGGTAATGCGGCGCCCGAAGTCGAAGGCATGGCCGTCTTCGGCCCCGCCCCTGCTCCACTGGCGATGCTTCGCGGAAGGCACCGGCAACGCCTGCTCGTCCACGCCCGACCGCAGCCTCGACGTGCAGGACGTGATCCGCGACTGGCTCGCGAAGATCGATTGGAGTGCAAAAATCCGAGTTAATGTCGATGTCGACCCGTACAGCTTCGTCTAGCTCGTCCGCTTTGACGTTGATCATCACTGCCACGAGAAATTTCCTCTTGTTTCAACGAGTAAGGTGTTGCTAGCAGCGTGAGTTCCGTGGGGGAGGGTTTCATCGTGCGTCGTATCTTCTTGCTTGTCGCGTTTCTGTTCTTCGCGGCTCCGGCGAGTGCCGAATGGTGGGAAGCGAAGACCGACCATTTCGCCATTTATTCCCAGGATAGCGAAAGCAGCACGCGCGACTTCGCCACGCAGCTGGAGCGGTACGACAATGCTTTGCGGTCGCTTCAAAGCACCAAATTCGAGCCGGTCACAGCCGATTGGCAAAGGGTGACGATCTACCGCCTCGGCGACATCGACGAAATCGGGCGTCTGGCCCATTCACCGGGCGTTGCCGGTTTCTACAAGCCCGAGCTCGCGCCGATTGAATTCACGCCCGTTCGCGATTCGAAGAGTATTCTCGGAAGCATTGTGCACCGAGACAGCCGCACCGACCTCGACCCCCGGTCGGTGCTATTCCACGAATACGCGCATCACTTCATGTTTCAATATTCCCCGGCCGGCTATCCTAGCTGGTACGTCGAGGCCTTCGCCGAGACTTTGGCGACGATCGACCTGAAGCCCAGATGGAAGCTTCCATCTGGGAAATCCGCCGCAATACCGGTCCGATGACCTGTTCCGCAGCATGATTACGGTCACGCCGCGGAGCCTGCTCGCGAGCACCTCCAAGCCCGACTTCGAGGACTTCTACGCTTACTATTCCGTCGGTTCGCTGATGAACCACTATCTTACCTTCGAGCCGACCCGAAAGGGGCAACTTCAGACCTATTTGCGTCTGGTGAATGAAGGCGTTCCGTCGGGCGATGCAGCGCGCAAGGCGTTCGGCAACCTCGACAAGCTCAATGACGAGATCATTCGCTACAAAAACCGCGGTAAGCTCTACGGTGCGGATGTTCGTCCGGCGAATACAAAGCCCCCGCATGTCATGATGCGCAAGCTTAGCGACGACGAAGAAGCTGCGATGCGGGTCAAGGTCCGCTCGAAAGCAGGGGTCACGCATGCCGAGGCAGGTAATGTCGCAGCTGACGCTCGCGATGCTGCCCGGAAATATCCCGGCAGCTATCCCGTCCAGCTGGCGCTTGCCGAGGCTGAGTTCGATGCCGAGCATCTTGAGGCTTCCGAGGCCGCTTCTGACCGCGCGATCCAGCTGCAGCCCGAGGGCATCGACGGCCTGATTGCCAAAGGCCAGGTCCTTCTGGAGCGCGGAAAGAAGGAAAAGAACAAGCAATCGCTGGCTGAGGCCCGCACCTGGCTCGCCAAGGCGCATGACATCGACCCGCACCATCCCGCGCCGTTGCTCTATAATTATCTCACCTATTTCTATTCAGGGTGAGCAGATGCCGGAGAATGCGCTCGTCGGCCTCGAACAGGCCTATCTGGCCGCTCCGCACTATGGCGACCTGCGCCTCATCCTCTCACGCCAGCTCCTGAGTGAGAAGAAGGGAGATCTTGCCCGCGAAATCCTGCTTCCGCTTGCTCTTAACCCGCACGTATCGAAGGAACGCAAGAACCTGCACGGAGTGGTTGAGCTGATCGAGGCGAAGAAGATAGGCGAGGCATACACCGCGCTCGCACAGGAAATGGCACGCGAAGAGGACGAGGCGAAAAAGGGAGACTGAGCAGCGGCCGCGCTCCTCGGAAACAGCTTCTAAGGAGCAGCCGAACTCGCACTGACTGGGCGCCGCGACCAGCGGGGCTGGACAAGCTCGCCGTGTTTGACGGCGAGCCAAGCATCCAAATTCCGGCGGCTGCTGCGACGAGCAGGGCGAGAATCGGATCCTCAGCCGATTGGCCGCCTGATCGCAGTGACGGTCCGGTCAGAGCTCGCCTGGACAAGGCCATGTTCGTCGAGTCCGGAAACAGGAACGTCGAAGATCTCGCCCTGCGTGAAATTCCACGCTGCGTGGAGACCCGTGGAAACCACAGGCTGCGCGTCAGCATGTAGGCACCGCCGAGCAGGACTCCGCCTCGACGGCAATGGTGAAGACGAGACCAGGTCGCGTTCGGGTTCAGGATGTGTGCGAGCCCGAAGAGAGCCGACGTGATTATGCGACGCCGCCCAGCTTCCCCGAACTCCTCGATCCAGCGAAAGAGATCCAGCGGAATAGCAGCTCCTCCATAAAGCCGGGAGAATTCCCGTACCGACAAGCTCCAGGACCAGTCGCGATGTGTCGCCGGATCCATGATCCGGTAGACGCCGACGAGCGCTGCCAGAACCAACGACCGCGCTGAAGATGACCAGGCCGGCAAGCAGCCCAAGGCCGAGGTTCCGAAGAGCGCATGCGCGGGCAAATCGTCGCGCGGATGCTCGCCGAGGCGAACGATCACCAGTTTATAGACGGCAAGCACGATGCCGATCTCGACGACTGCGTGGACTACCGCTTTCCACGCGGGCGCAAGCGGCAGGTGAACGGCGCGAAGCCCAAGGCCGAGCGACACAGCGACGATGTAGATTAGGGTTGCGATGAGCATTGCGACCAGCGGATAATCGACAATCCGCCGCCGACAGCGACTTCTCAATCGTGCCCGTCGTTACGACTTGTTGCTGCATGGTCCTCCCCCCCTGGCCGCTGTTCAGCCGAAAGGGCGGAGAGTGGCAAGCGACTAATCGGGTCGAGCGGAAGCTCGGCCCTGCAACCCGGTGGCCTTCGGAAGCGAGAGCTTCTTCTTCCGGTCGATGCCGCCTCCGTAGCCGCCGAGTGAACCGTCGCTACGGATCACGCGGTGACACGGGATCAGCACGCAGACATGATTGTCGCCATTTGCCGAGCCGACTGCCCGAACCACTTTGGGTGCGCCGATGGCGGCAGCAATTTCAGCATAGCTGCAGAGTCTCGCCGGTGGATCTTGCGAAGCTCCCGCCGAAACAGCTTCCTGGAAAGCGGTGCCGGCCACGTCGATCGGTAGGGTCGGGGGCCGCAAGCGGTCGCTCGATAGCGGTGAGCGCACCTTCGACCAGCTCCTTGAGGCCGCCCTCGTCTTCGAGGATCACCGCTTTCGAGACAACCGCTGAAGAGAGGCCAGGCTGTCGTCGAACGTCAGGCGGCAGATCCCTTGCGACGTTGCCGCGGATCAGCATCTGTCAGAGCGGCTATCGAACGTCGTATAGCGGATCGTTTCGCCGCGTCCGCCATCGCGCCAGGCCGATGGGGTCATTCCGAGCCTCTCCTTTGCATCACTGTAGAAGCCGCTCGGGCTTTGATAGCCGCGTCGTAGACCGCATCCGTCACACGTCCGTTTGCCTTCAGCGCCTGCTCGACGCTACGACGATTGCGAAGGGCGCGGGCGTATTCGGCTGGCGACACTCCGAGGTCACGCTTGAAAAGTCGCTGGAAATGATGCGGCGCATATCCGACTGCGCCTGCCACCTCCGCAAGGCTCGGCGCCCTCCTCCGATTGCTCGATCAGCTTGACCGCCGCGGCCACCGCCTCGCGGTCTCGGCCAACCTCGTCGGGCTTGCAGCGCGAGCAAGGCCGAATCCCGCCGCGCGCGCCTCCTCGCCGCTGGCGAAGAACTCGACATGCTCACGCTTTGGCCGCCGCGAGCGATATTCGG
>CAVYAH010000070.1:0-42727 GCA_963766415.1 uncultured Alphaproteobacteria bacterium
TGCTGCCGGGCAACTGAACTTCAGTTCATCTACTACAAGGACACAGGCGCTGCGGAAGCTGCCGAAGGCGCTGACTGTGCAACTGGAAGGGGTCTTCGCAGTCGACGATATCGATCAAGCTGCCTTGCCTGACCCACGCTTCGAATACACCCCATGCGGCAGAAGCGCTTTCGTCGGTCATTCCGGTCGTCCGCGAGCTGGCGCTCAAGGCGGCAAGGGCGGACGTGCACTTCACCATCGACGCCGAGGAAGCGGACCGCCTCGAGCTGCAGCTCGACGTCTTCGAAGCCTTGCTCGCGGATGACGAACTGTTCGCGAACGGCTGGGGCGGTTTCGGCATCGCGATCCAGGCTTATCAGAAGCGCGCCGTGCCCTTGTGCGACTGGGTGATTGAGACAGCGCGGGCGCATGGACGCAGGCTCATGGTCCGCCTGGTCAAGGGCGCCTATTGGGACACCGAAATCAAGGCGGCGCAGGTCGGGGGCCTGACGGATTACCCCGTCTTCACGCGCAAGGTCGCGACCGACGTCTCCTATCTTGCCTGCGCGAAGAAGCTCCTAGCAGCGCAGGACGTCATCTACCCGGCCTTCGCGACGCACAACGCAAACACGATCGGGCAGGTGAAGGCGCTCGCGGGCACTAAAGAATTCGAGTTTCAGCGCCTGCACGGCATGGGCGAGGAGCTCTACGAGGAGCTTGCGAAACTCGAGCGGCACATCGGCGACAAGCAGACCCCGGTCCGGATCTACGCGCCTGTCGGTAGCCACAAGGAGCTGCTCGCCTATCTTGTCCGCCGCCTTCTCGAAAACGGCGCCAACTCCAGCTTCGTCAATCGCATCGCCGATGAGCAGGTGTCGATCGACGAGCTGGTTCGCGATCCGGTCGTCGAACTCGCGGCGATTGAACCCAAGCGCAACCCGAAGATCATCCTCCCGCGCGACGTGTTTGGGACCGACCGATACAACAGCGCCGGCTGCGACCTTTCCGATCCGCTCGTTCGCGGGCCGCTGCTCGAGCGCTTGAAGATACTCGAAAACCGCAGCTGGACGGCTAGACCTACGCTCGGAAGTGGAAAGGCGAGGGCCGTCACGTCCCCGCACGACCGGCGCATCGAAGTGGGGTCCGTGTTCGAAGCGACCGCGGAGGACGTCGATCGCATGGTCGCGGCCGCTCATGGCGCACAAATCGGCTGGGATTCCCGAGGCGGCGAGGCGAGGGCAAAGCTGCTCGAGCGGGCGGCTGATCTCTTCGAAGAACATTGCGAGGAATTCTGGTCGCTGTGCATCCGCGAGGCCGGCAAGACGCTTCCCGAGATGCGATCCTGGAGGTCCGCGAAGCGGTTGATTTCCTTCGCTTCTATGCGTCTGAGGCACGCCGCCAATTCACCGCGCCGATGCGGCTGCCGGGCCCGACCGGGGAGCATAACGAACTGCGCCTACATGGCCGCGGAGTCTTCGCCTGCATTTCGCCTTGGAATTTCCCCTTGGCGATCTTCAGCGGGCCGATCGCCGCTGCTCTTGCCGCGGGAAATACCGCGATCGCGAAGCCAGCCGAGCAGACGCCGCTCATTGGCGCGCTCGCGGTCGAGCTAATGCATCGCGCCGGCATTCCAAGGGAGGTCGTGCAGCTTGCGCCCGGTGACGGGCGCGTCGGCGCAGCACTCACTGCACATCCGCTGCTCGGCGGCGTCGCCTTCACCGGTTCGACGGAGACCGCCCGTCTGATCAACCGCAAGCTTGCCGATCGCGACGGACCCATCATCCCCTTGATCGCCGAAACCGGGGGCCAGAACGCGATGATCGTCGACAGTTCGGCTCTGCCTGAACAGGTCACGCGCGACGTCGTCTCTTCTGCGTTCCAGAGTTCCGGCCAGCGCTGCTCTGCCTGCCGCGTCGTATTTGTCCAGGAGGACGTGGCAGACGCGATGGTCGCCATGATCAGCGGCGCGGCAGAAGCACTGAAAGTCGGGGACCCGCGCGACCTTGCAACCGATGTGGGTCCTGTAATTGATGAAGACGCGAAGCGCGCACTGGACGGCCACCTTGCCTGGCTGGACAAGAATGCAAAGCCGATCAATCGCCTCTCCTTGCCGAACGAGGCCGCACACGGCAGCTTCGTTGCTCCGGCAATTTATGAGATTTCTTCGCTAAGCGAATTGAATCGTGAGAATTTCGGTCCGATCCTGCACGTCATCCGCTTTGATGGCGAGCGGCTCGACGAAGTCGTCGAACAGATCAACGCCACTGGTTACGGCCTGACCCTTGGCCTGCAGAGCCGCATCGACACTGTCCGCGACTATGTCGAGGAGCATGCCCGCGTCGGCAATTTCTACGTTAACCGGAACCAGATCGGCGCCGTGGTTGAAAGCCAGCCCTTCGGGGGCGAGGGCCTGTCCGGCACCGGACCCAAGGCAGGCGGCCCGCACTATGTAGCTCGTTTCGCAACCGAACGCGTCACCTGCATCGATACGACCGCGGCAGGCGGAAACGCCAGCCTCATGGCTTCTATCGACGGGTAAGCCCGCTATTGCGGCGTCTGAGAGGGCCTCGTGGGGGTGTCGCCTTGTCCGGCCGTTACTCGAAGAGTGACCGGGCACGCGTTCCCTCTCGGCATCTTCCTGCTGCCACTCCTCGGCGGTAAGGCAGCGCCGGGCCGTGCGAACACGGGTGCCGAGGTGACCTTCGGCCTCGCGGCAGACGAGTTTCGGCTTTGACGGAATTTGCGCCAGACGGAGAGTCGGCAGCAGCCAACAGAAGTACGAATAGGGCGATGACCATTCGGGCGTCTCCTCCTGGAGGAAATCAGCCTGGGGGCCGGCAAAGTCAAACGGCTGGCCTGGCGCTCCCTTTCGCTTGAGCCTGCATTTCGAGGCCCAGTTCATCTTCGAGGCTCTCGTGATCGCGGCCAAGCGTGGCTGTCGCGCAATGCACACCATCTGCAAAATATCGCGCGACGAGCGAACGGTCCTCGAAGGATCCTTCGACGGCCGGTAGCCGCTTTCCTTGAGCACAAACGAAAAGCGGCGGGGCGCGAACGGCGTTCGCCGAAGTGCGCGTCGATCAGTCGTCGCCGGCCGGCGCCTCGGGCCGGTTGAAGTCCTGCAGGAGCGCCTTCGAACGCATAGGGATTGAGGAACTGCCGGCCCCAGAGGAGATTGCGGTCGACCGCCGAGAGGGTCGCCTCAGCACAGGCCTTTGCCCAGTTCGCGGCGATGGATTCAATTTGCGCGGCGATGATCGCAATGGCTTCCTCAACCGCGAGCTGGAACTTCGAGGCGGCCTCAATGCAAAGGCTCAGCCGGCTGAGATTGCTGTCGCCGATGATCCGCATGGCCTGCGATGCTTCACCGCCCGTGCGGCTTTGAGGACAGATGTCATAAGCGGGAGTGAGGGCCAGGGCCTTGCCGTCCCAGAAGGCCGAATGGTTGCGCGCATGATCGTCGGTGTTTCCGCACAGGATGTTGAAGGTCAGCCGACCAAACAACTCGCGAAGCGTTTCCCGCGGCTGGGCAAAACGGTGGCGGATAACATCCGCAAGCAAATCGTAGCCGGCATAGGCAGCCATCATCTCGTCGAGCTCGAGCAGCGTCAGCGCGGAGACCATGTCCCGGCGGAGCCAGCCGCCATTGGCGCGCTCGCGGTCGAACCGCTCGACGAGCAGGACGTCCTTTCCGAGCGTGTGGTCGAGCTTCACAGGCGCAACATTGAGGCCGGCGGCGGCGGCGAGGCGCATTGCCAGATGTTCGGCCTTGACGATCGCGAACAGATCCCCGCTCGTTGAGAATTTGGCGATATATTTGCGGTTTCCGTCCTCGACCTGCGCCTTGGGCCGGGCGCCGCCGAGGGCCGTTCCATGTTGCAGGGCCTGGCCAAGTTCGGCCGTGAGCGGGACACCCTTTTCGACACGCTCCGCGGCTTCGAGCAGCTCGGCGAGCGGCGCATGCGTGAGCCGCGGCGCATAATGCGAAGGCGAGCCCTGAAAATCGAGCGCGCCGGACCGGTCCGATCCCGAATTCGAGCATGAAGGTCAGCTCGTCGAGCTCGGTGGCGGCGGCCGCCGCCCCGGACAAGCCGGTCAGCCGATTGATGATGACCCGGCGGCCCCAGGCGTCCGGTGAGCAGTCGCGGATCGCGCTTGGCATGGTGAGTTCTGCCGGAAGCGGAAGCAGCCCGGGTTGGAGCGGCAGCTCTGGCTCGTAGAGCGAGATCGCATCGGGAAGCGCAAGATAGGAGCGCCCGTAATGAAACTGGAAGCGGGTTCCGGAACGCACGAGCCGCCCTGCGGCGACCGGCTCGGTGGTTCCCGGCAGCCACGCCCAGACGAACGCCTCTTCGGGACGTGGCCTAGAACTCATCGTCTATCTCGACCCTTGCCGCGCGGATCATTTTGGGCAGAAGCGCGAGCTTCTCTTCGACCCGTGCAAGGTCGCCTGCGAGCCGGCTCGGATCGGCCTCGAACAGGGGCACGCCCACGATGGTGGCCGCCTCGAACGCCGAACCGATCGAGCTCCTCGGATCGCCTCGCTCGATCCGATGCAGCGAAGGACGACTGATTCCGATCCGCTCCGCCAACTCCTCGGCCGTCATGCGCCGCTCAATGCGGGCAGCCCGGATCGAGCTTCCGAGTAGCCGGAGGGCCTCAAGCGCAAAGCGTGAATAGGTCTGTGTCATCGCGGTGATGTATCATATATTTTACGTATCGACCAATACGTACTATATGTTTTACAAAATTGTGGGCGATGCTAGGGAAGCGTCCAGCTCGGACAGGCGCTTCCAGCGAGTCCGGCAACGAGGGAGGATGAGAGGCGGCGCGTGCCGGTTGCAGGGTGAGCTTCTGTCGCGGCCTCCGCGATTTCACCCTGCGCCGACGTTTGCTCTGCGGCCCAGTCGCGAAATGACCTGCGGAATCCGTGAGCCGTGCAGTCCATGCCCAGTCGCGTAATGTTTTCGTGAGCGCCATATCGGACAGCGCCGCGCCCTTGCCGTTAGGAAAAATGACGTCCGACCGCCGAATCGCAGCGGCTTTCTCGAGAATGGCGATGGCTTGCGGGGACAGTGGAGCGCGATGCGGCTTACGCATCTTCATCCGCTCGGCCGGGACCGTCCACTCGGCCCGATCGAAGTCGGTCGCGGCGCGAACCTCTCCGCTGCGGCTGGCGCACAAGATCAGCATCCTCAAGGCAAACGCCGCAACGCCCGTTTTCAGCTGCAGCCGCTCCATGAGGGCCGGCACGTCTTGATAGGGCAGGGCGTCGAAACTGCCTTTGCGCGGCTGTGCAGGGAGGCGGTCGGCGATTGCTGAGCCGAGCGTGCCTATGAACATGGCTCCCCGGGCCTAATTCACACCTGTATATTTTAAGCTATTGAAACATATGCATAAATCACACATTTTTAGTGGGATGTTAAGTCATTTTCCAACATTCTGTCACCACGTCCGACCGCTCCCGCATCAGAGTCCCTGCACGGCAGCGCACGCAGACTAGGACGAAGACTTATCCACAGTCTCGTGAGGCCGCCACAAAATCGCTAATTGACGTCCGACAATGACGACGTACGTTTCCAACTCGTAGAGGGGGTTCTGCCAAAGCAACGGTAGCTCGGTCCGTTGCGGTCTTCGGCCCGCAACGGAGTCGCTTGATTTGCGGGCTCGCGCATTTGAGCGAGGTCGAGCATGCGTTCAGTTTTTGCGCGTTGTTGCCACTTATTGGGTGGCTCACGTCCAAAGCCTTCATCACCCGCACTTCAGGGACAGCGGTTGCTCGGTCGCAACGCGAAGCGGCTTGGGCGATGGGGTATGGTCGGTCTGGCGCTGGCATCCGGACTGACGCCAGTGCCGGTCACGGCGCAGGAGACAATCACCTATCAGTACGATGCGCGCGGTCGGCTCATACACGTCGATCACGGCGCGACCGGGCCTAACGCGAATGTGACCGCTGCATATACTTACGATGATGCCGACAACCGCACCCAGGTAGTCGTCAACACCGGGGGCGTTACGCTGACCCTCAGTCCAACGACCCTTCCTGGTGGAACGGTCGGGACGGCGTACAGCCAGACGATCACGGCGAGCGGAGGCACCGGCGGCTACACCTTCGCGAAGACCGCTGGGACCTTGCCGGGCGGACTGACGCTGGCGTCAGGCGGCCTTTTATCCGGCACTCCAACGACTGCCGGGACGTCAAACTTCACGATCACCGCGACCGACAGCTCCAGCAACACCGGAAGCCAGCCGTACAGCGTCACCATAGGCAGTGGTGGAGGCGTATGCAGCGGCGTCAACTTCACCATCGCCAGCAATGGCGCGGTGACCGAAGGGACCAACTCGGTCTTCACGATTACCAAGCATGGGACGGCATCGGGAAGCTGCGCGGTCAGCTATGCGACGGCGAACGGCACGGCAACGGCGGGCTCAGACTATACAGCCAAATCCGGAAGCCTGACGTTCACGACGGCGCAGACGTCCAAGACGGTCAGCGTCACCACGAGCGACGACGCGGCTGTCGAGAGCGCCGAGACCTTCTCAATGAGCCTCTCGGCGCCGACCAATGGCGCAACCATCGGATCGCCAGGCGGCGCGACCGCAACGCTCAATGACAATGACAGCGCGGGGGTATGCGGCGGAGTGAGCTTTACGATCGCCAGCAACGGGGCTGTCACCGAAGGCACAAACTCCGTCTTCACCGTGACCAAGAGCGGGACGACCTCGAGCAGTTGCAGCGTCAACTACGCCACAGCGAACGGTACGGCGATCGCCGGCTCCGATTATACCGCAAACTCCAACACGCTGACGTTCACCTCGGCGCAAACATCCAAGACGGTGAGCGTGGTCACGACTGACGACGCGACGGTCGAGAGCGCCGAAACTTTCTCGATGAGCCTTTCGAACCCGACAAGCGGGTCGACGTTGGGAAGTCCAAGCAGCGCGACTGCGACGATTAACGATAACGATAGCACACCGGTGTGCAGCGGAGTGAGCTTCACGATCGCGAGCAACGGCGCGGTGACGGAGGGGGTGAACTCCGTCTTCACCGTTACCAAGACCGGCACCGCAACGGGTAGCTGCGGCGTGAGCTACGGGACCGCGAATGGAACGGCTACTGCCGGATCGGACTACACCACTAAGTCGGGAAGCCTCACCTTCACTACGGCGCAGACGTCGCAGACAGTGAGTGTGGTCACGACCGATGACGCAACGGTCGAGAGCGCCGAGACGTTCTCGATGAGCCTGTCGACCCCAACGAACGGTGCAATTCTCGGCACACCGAGCAGCGCAACCGCAACCATCAACGACAATGACAGTGGAGGTACGTGCAGCGGCGTAAGCTTCGCGGTGAATGACGTTGAAGTGATCGAGGGTGACCCGCTGACATTCACTGTCACCAGGTCTGGCTCGACGTCCAGCAGCTGCAGCATTTCCTACGCAACCGCCGATGGAACCGCCTCCGCCGGAACCAACTACGTCGCAAAATCGGGAACCCTCGCGTTCACCTCGACCCAGACGTCCCAGAACGTGACCGTAACCACGATCGGCGGTCAGATTCCCCAAAATCGATCGAGAACCATGTACATGAACATCTCGAACGCCACGGGAGGAGCCTCGATCTCCGACAGCCAGGGCGTCGGAACGCTCGACAGCGACGGATCGATTTGCCTTACCTGTCTGCAAATTGCCCCATCCGGTTCGACCGACACGACCAGCGATGCAACAACTCCATCGCCCAATTCTGCGACCACCGATCCGCCGGATGACGCTTCGACAACGGATCCGAACTCCACTGACCCGCCGCCGGAGGAGCCGCAATGAGCCGGGCGATCCTTCGACAGATGGAACGGGTGAGTGCTCCCAATCAGTGGAACGAAGAGGAGTTCGGGGGGATGATGCGGCGGCGTAATTTCGGATTGTCACTGGCCGGACTTCTCGCGACGTCGGCGCTGACGACGCCCGCGCATGCACAGATTGCCCCGGGTCTGACACCGCCGCCAGCATTTCAAACGGTCGACGAGAACGGAATCGACCTCGTACGCCAGAAATTCGTGAAGACCCTGGCCAGCATCTCGATTGGGCCCGGCGGTCCGGGCACGCTCGCTTTCAACTGGGCGACGGACAACAGCCGCCAAGCGCCGATCTGGGGTTATGTTAGGACCACTACAGCACTTAACCCCGGCGGCGTGGGATGGGACACTCATTATTCGGTAACGGTTGGGGGCTCTACAGAGACTTTCACAAATGCCCTCAATTCCGGCACAATTACGCAGGACCAAGGTCGTCCCTCGACGCTCACTTGTCCGGGCGGCGGATCGCCTTGCGCCTACATCGGTGCCGATGGTTCCGTCGCTACTTTCGGTGCCGGCTTCATCGAGGGCTACGACAGCAATAATTTCGCGATTTGGGACAGCCCTATCCAGTCGCTTATCTATCCAGCTGGGCAGAGGCTAGATTATTACTGGGACACTACCGTCAATTCGGCCAACCTTCACGCCGTAACGAGCAGTCTTGGGTATCAGCTTCGGCTAACCTGGTCAGGCACTCAAGTAACTTCCGCGGTCGTATTCAATATGAACAGCGAGAGCTGCGACCCAACTGCGGCGAGTTGCACACTCACCGGTAATTGGCCAACGTTGACGTGGGACTCAGCTAACAAACGCGTAGTGGACAACACAGGTAAATGGGTCGGCCTCGATACGAGCTCGGGCGGGACGGTAATCTCGTATCCTTCGGGACGGCATCTGACTTGGGCGAACAATACGTACAATGACGGAAAGGGGACTTGGACGTATCAATTTCCTGGTCAGTTTGGTGGCGCGGCTGTCATCTTCAATCCAGAAAACTCCAGCCAGCCGGAAGTGGTGCAGTGGGACGTAACCAGTGGCTTGGTCAAGAGCGACCAAGCGGCCAGCGGCAGCGGATCCCCCATCACCAATTATGTCTATGATTCCAAGAACCGCCTGACGAACGTAAAGGAGACCGATAATACAATCACCAGCGAAGCCAGATACCATTACACGCCACAAGGCAATCTCGACGAGATTCGGCAAATCTCGACTACGCCGGGAAGTCCCGTCGACATAGTCGCTAGTGCTCATTATCCGGATCCAGCCACGTCCGGCTGCAATACGAAGACGTGTAACCAGCCTGATTACATCATCGATGCGAACGGAAGCCGAACCGACTACACGTACAACTCAAATAGCGGAGGCCTGAAGACGATCACCTATCCGGCGGTCACGAGCGGCACACCAAAGGTCACTTACACCTACATGCCCGAAAGTGCTCGATACAAGGATGGCAGCGGCACAACCATAAGCGGACCGCTTGTATACAAGCTCACGAAGGTCGCCGAGTGCATTACCGGCTCGACTTGCACGACCGCCAACGAACTGGATTCCAATTTTGTCTATGATCCGAACCAGGCGCTGCTGCCGACGTCCATCACCAAAGGCGCGGGCGATGGGTCGCTGAGTGCGACGAGTACCATAACTTATACCGGGAGCGGGGACATAAATACGCTCGATGGTCCTCTCTCGGGGACGGCCGACACCACTCGCAATTATTACGACGCACTGCGACGGCCATTGGGATCGATCGGCCCGGATCCCGACGGCGGAGGATCAATGAAGCGCCGCGCGATCCGCACGACATACGACTTGGATGGACGCCCAGCGACCATCGACATCGGCACTGCGGCCGGCCAAGGCGACACCGATCTTTCCAACATGGCCTCGCTTCAACAGACACTCACGAGCTACGACGCGCAGGGCCGGGTCGCTGCCGTGAAAGCTAGCGCGGGCGGCACGACCTATTCGCTAATGCAGATGAGCTATAGCGCGGCCGGAGCGCAGGACTGTACCGCTCTGCGCATGAATCCTGCGACATTCGCATCTCCGCCGAGCGATGCGTGCAGCTTGGGAACGCAGAGCAGTTACGGGCCCGACCGGATCACCAAATACGCGCACGACGCACTCTTCCGCACGACAGCAGTCACCAGCGGATACGACACTACGGACGCGGCGGCGGAGATCACCAAAACTTTCGATAGTTTGGGACGCCTCGCCACGGTGAAAGACGCCGAGAATAATCTCACGACATACGAATACGACGGCATGAACCGCCTGTCGAAGACCAGGTATCCAGTTCCGACCAAGGGCGCGAATAGCAGCTCCGCCTCGGATTACGAACAGCTCACTTACGATCCCAATGGCAACATCACCAATCGACGGCTGCGAGATGGTACGAGCATTGCCTATTCATTCGACAACCTAAACCGTCTTACGCTCAAGAATCTGCCGGGCGCCGAGCCGGACGTGAGTTACGGCTATGACAATCTCGGTCGCCTGACATCCGCCACTCAAACCGGCAACAGTCTGTCATTCACCTACGATGCACTCAACCATAACAAGACACAGGTCAGCCCCCTTGGCACCGTCAGCTCCGATTGGGATCTTGCTGGTAGGCGGATCAAGATAACCTATCCGAGCTCCAGCAACCTTTTCGTGAACTATGACTATCTGGTCACCGGAGAAGTCCAGGCAATCCGCGCAAACGGCGCGGCTTCGGGTGTCAACGTGCTTGCCACCTACACCTACGATGACCTCGGGAATCGAACTAGTGTAAATTACGGGAATGGAGTTGCGGAGTTCTATGCCTATGACCCGGCTTCACGTCTTCAAACGCTGACCAATGATCTTTTGGGCACTGCGAACGATCTGACTATCGGGGGATCTACAACCCCGATCACATACGACCCTGGAAGCCAGATCATTTCGACCGCCCTTTCCAACAATTCTTATGCGTTTACGGGCATGGTCGACGTCAACCGTTCATACAGCTCGAACGGGCTCAATCAGTACATGGCTGCTGGCCCTGCATCCTTCACTTACGACGCGCGAGGCAATTTGACGTCTGATGGGACAAACGGCTTTACCTACTCCAGCGAGAATTTACTAGAGACTGGCCCAAATTCGACGACGCTGGTCTACGATCCAGCGTTACGACTCTATCAGATGCAGTCAGGGGCGAACACGACCCGTTTCGTCTACGACGGGACCAATATGATAGCCGAATACAATGCCAGCAATGGGTTGCAGCGCCAGTTCGTGTTCGGGCCTGGCTTCGACCAGCCAACGGCATGGTACGAGGGCACGGGCACGGCGCAACCTCGGTTCTTCTCATCCGATTTGCGTGGGTCAATTGTTTCGGTGACGGACTACTCCGGCGCGCTGCTCGCCATCGACAGCTACGATGAATACGGTATGCCGCAATCGAGCACTTCGGGGGTCGGCACATTGTACGGCCGCTTCGGCTATGCAGGCCAGGCGTGGCTGCCGGAGATTGGCGTGTCATATTACAAGAACCGTCTTTATTCTCCGACACTTGGACGGTTCATGCAGACCGATCCTATAGGTTACGGCGACGGACTGAACTGGTATGCATATGTGAAGAACAGTCCGGTGAATCAGGTCGACCCATTGGGTTTGGTTACCGGCAACTATGATCCACCCAATTCGGCGGGACAAGATGGACCCAATTGCGATTTGGATCCGCAGAGTTGCATCATAGTTTTGGGACAAGGAGATTCCCAAAGATTCAACTGCGAAACGGCGATTTGCTGGATCGTCGCGGCGAGAGATCCGATTGGGTCTGATCCGGCAGAGGTATTGCGCACGAATGGATTACCGGCCGTAACATTCCATGATAGTGCCTGTCCCGCCACGGCGACGCAAATGGATCGAGCCACAAACAAGGCGCTCCAAACAATTGGAGAAAAGTCGGCGACAGTCCCCCTGACGAGCGAATTTTCAAAATATACCGGTGGCATAGACTTTCGCCGGAACGGCTGGCGTTCGGTTCATTCTATCCATTCATCTACATCTTATGAGCATGATATCTCCGGAGGATATGTTGTCAAAGTGTACATAGGTGCTGAAGATTTTGGCGGCATCAACACCGCAACGATAACCTCACGAACCCACAGTCTTGGCCATGACATTGATGCACTTACATGGTCCACCACCGGGCTTCCGAAGAACGCGATGAATGCGAGTGCATTTATGAAGACTCAAGGAGGTTGCCCATGACGCAGGGGCGCGCTGCTGGAATTGTTCTTGCCCAATGTCTTATTGTGCTTGCGAGCTCGGCAGCCCTTACGTTTGTGATCGGACGCGCGCGATACAGCTCGCCAATCAACCTGATTTGGATGGTGGGGTTGCCGATTGCGATAGCGTTCGCCTTCAATAGAGGCCTCACACGTCGAGTGGTGATCGCTGCCGGATTGGTTTTGCTCTCACTAATAGAGATAATTGCGCTGGCAGACCGGGCCGGCCTTGGCCCATCTTGATTCCGGGATTGGTCGCTGCGACGCGCCGCCAAATCTTTGATTTCCTCTCCCAAAATCCAGTTGTTAACTGCGGGCCTGTGGCGCACTATCGCTAGGCCGAATCGTTGCGGGAGGGGGACTTCCTTCATGTCGAATCGCGCTCGCGCCGCGTTTGTGGCGATCGCCTCCTTTTTAGCTGCTCCTCCGGCGTTTGGGCAGGATTCTTACTCGGACCCTGCTGGCTCCGGGGTACTCGTTTCCGCCGTCAACTGGCTTCAGGGGACGCTGCTAGGAACGATCGCAACAGTTGTTGCGGTGATCGCAGTCGCGGCCGTCGGCTTCATGATGCTGACCGGGCGAATCAACTGGCGGTACGGGGTGACCGTCATCCTCGGCTGCTTCATCCTGTTCGGTGCGTCGAGCATCGTCGCTGGGATCCACTCGACCGCCACGCTCGGCCAATAAGGCCGCTGAAATGAACCCTCTCGAGCGCGATACCTTGTTCGTTGTGTTGACACGGCCGCAGATGTTCGCTGGCGTTACCTACAGCCTGTTCGTAACAAATGTGGTGAGCGCGACAGAACTGTTCCTGATCTTCAAGTCTGTCTGGTTGATCGCAGTGGCGATGCTCTTGCACGGAGCTGGCGTGCTGCTCTGCCTCAAGGAGCCGCGCTTCTTCGACCTCTGGCTCGCGCGCGTATCGAAGTGCCCGCGCATCAAGAACTACCAGGTGTGGGGATGCAACTCCTACCGGCCCTGACCCGAGACAGTCGAGCCGGGATGCGCGAGCAACCATCGGGCAGGCACCTCCCTTACGCGCGCCACGTCGACGACCACACGCTGGAGACGCGCGACGGGCTGCTGATGCAGGTGATCCAGGTCCGAGGCCTGCTGTTCGAGACCGCCGACACGGACGAGATCAACTACCGCAAGCAGCTACGCGACGCGGCGCTCCAGGCGATCGGGTCGTCGCGTTACGCCATCTATCATCACATCGTGCGCCGCGAAGCGGAAGTCGCGCTCCACGCCGACTTCCGGGACGATTTCTCGCGGCGTCTGGACAGCTCGTGGCGTGCGAAGCTCTCGGCCCGTCGGCTCTACATCAACGATCTGTTCCTGACGCTCGTCCGCCGGCCGCTTCAGGGCAAGGTCGGGACCGTCGACCGGCTGCGGCAGCGCTTGGGCAAGACGCGTCGAGCGCCTCGACACGACGACGCTATGAGCTTCAGCAGCTGAACCAGGCGCGTGATGCGCTGGTTGCGGCGCTCGGCAATTACGAGCCGCGGCTGCTCGGGGTTTATGAGACGCCGCAGGGGCCGTGCTCGGAGCCGCTCGAATTCCTGTCCTATCTGTTCAACGGCGAGATGCGCCCGGTGCTTCTGCCGATGCAGGATATCGGCGACTATCTTCCCTACCGGCGAGTCAGCTTCGGGCAGGATGCGATCGAACTCGGGAGGGCGGGGGCAAGTCCGCGTCAGTTCCTGGGGATGGTCTCGATCAAGGATTATCCCGGCCAGACCGCGCCCGGAATGCTCGACCAACTGCTGCGGCTTCCGTTCGAGCTGACGGTCTCGCAATCCTTCGGGTTCGTCGAGCGGCAGGCGGCGCTATCTCGCATGAACCTCGCGCTTCGGCGGATGCGCTCGGCCGAGGACGAGGCGTTGAGCCTGCGCGGCGAGCTCACCGACGCCAAGGACAATGTCGCGGCCGGCCGCGCCGCGTTTCGGCGAGCATCACATGACGATCGCGGTGCGCGCCGAGCTCGCCCGGCGAGGTCGATGAGGGCGTCGCCGAGGTGCAGGCCGTCGCTCGCCGATCTCGGCATCATGTCGGTGCGCGAGGACATCGCGCTCGAGCCGGCGTTCTGGGCGCAGTTCCCCGGCAACTTCAAATATATCGCGCGCCGCGGGCTGGTCTCGACCTCCAATTTCGCGGGGCTCGCAAGCTGCCATAATTTCTCGCTCGGGCAAGCCCGACGGCAATCATTGGGGCGAGGCGGTGACCTTGCTCGAGACGACCGCGGCGGGGCCTTATTTTTTCAACTTCCACCAGGGCGATCTCGGCAATTTCACGGTCATCGGGCCGTCGGGCTCGGGCAAGACGGTGGTGCTCAACTTCCTGCTCGCCCAGGCGCGCAAGTTCGAGCCCCGCATCATCTTCTTCGACAAGGACCGCGGCGCCGAGCTGTTCATCCGCGCGATCGGCGGCCGCTACGATGTGCTTCGCCCCGGCATCGCCGTCCGGCCTCAACCCGCTCCAGCTTCCCGACACGCCCGCCAACCGCCAGTTCCTGATCGACTGGATCGCGCGTCGCTTGCCGGCGGCGCCGACGGCGAGGAGCTCGCGCGGATCAAGGATGCGGTCGACGCCAATTTCGAGCAGCCGCTCGAGCACCGCCGACTGCGCTATATCGTCGAGCTGTTCCGCGGCGGCCACCGGCCGCACGGCACGGACCTCTGGTCGCGCCTGACGCCCTGGTGGGGCGAGGGCGAGCGCGCCTGGCTGTTCGACAATGAGACGATCTGATCGACCTCGAGCGCCGAATCCGTCGGGTTCGACATGACCCAGATCCTCGACGATCCGATCGTCCGCACCCCGGCGATGATGTACCTGTTCCACCGGGTCGAGGAGCGGCTCGACGGCAGCCCCGCGATCATCGTCGTCGACGAGGGCTGGAAGGCGCTCGACGACGATGTCTTCGTCCGGCGGATCAAGGATTGGGAGAAGACGATCCGCAAGCGCAACGGGATCGTCGGCTTCGCGACGCAGAGCGCGCAGGACGCGCTCGAAAGCCGGATCGCGAGCGCGATCGTCGAGCAGGCCGCGACCCAGATCTTCATGTCCAACCCCAAGGCTCGGGCCGCAGGATTATTGCGACGGCTTCGGGCTCACCGAGCATGAGCTCGAGCTGGTCCGGACCATCCCCGACAGCGCTCATTGCTTCCTGATCAAGCACGGCAACGACAGCGTCGTCGCGCGGCTCAACCTCACCGGCGAGAAGGAACTCCTGACCGTTCTTTCGGGTCGCGAGCGGACTGTTCGGCTGCTCGATGAGATACGGCTCGAGACCGGCGATGATCCCGCCGACTGGCTGCCGCGCCTGCTGGAGGTCGCATGATCGACCTCTGCCCGGCAGTTCCGCCGTCAGCCGGCTTCATCGGTTCGATGACGGGCTATATTGATTGCCAGGCGCAGGTGCTCGGCTCGGGGGCATGGGCCGCGCTCGCCGCTCCGGGCTCGACACTGACGGTCGTGCTTACCGGCTTTCTCACCATCTTCATCGCGCTCATCGGCTACAATCTGCTCCTCGGCCACCAGATGAGCGTGCGCGGCGGAACGCTCGCGTTCGTCAAGATCGGCGCCGTCTTCGCGCTTGCGACCAGCTGGCCCGCCTACCGGACCCTGGTTTATGATCTCGTGGTCGACGGGCCCTCGCAGCTCGTCGCCGAGATCGGCCCCGGCAGGCGGGCGTGGTCGGATCCGACGGAACGCTGGTGCAGCGCCTCGACCTTGCCGACCATGCACTTGCCGCAGCTTTCCATCCTCGGGCCCGGCAATGCGCCGCCCGACCCCAACGCGAAGATCCCGCCGCCCCCGTTCGCCGGGTTCGATGCCTTCGCCCTCGGCGGCTCGCGGATCATGTTCGACCTCACCGCTCTAGCGGCCCTGGGTATCGTCCGGATCGTCACCGGCCTGATGCTCGCGCTCGGCCCCTTCTTCATCGCCTTCCTGATGTTCGAAAGCACGCGCAGCCTGTTCGAGGGATGGGTCCGCGTCCTTGCAGGAACCGCGCTCGCCGCGGTCGGAACGTACGATCGCGCTTGGCCTGGAGCTCGCGTTCGTCGAGCCGTGGCTCAGCGACGTACTCGCACGGCGGATGGCCGGCGAAGCCTTGCCGACGGTCGCCGAGCGAATTGTTCGTGATCGCCTGCCTGTTCTCGATCCTGGTGTTCGCGGCCCTGTTCGCCTGCGCCCACGTTGCGCGCGCGTTCCGGCTCGCGCCGCTTCTTCGGATCATTCCGGTCGCCGCCGAGCGAGACCGGGCAGGGACGACGCGAGCCGCGGCGAATTCGACTTCGAGGAGCAGCGCCGAGATTGAGCGGAGCCGGGCGTCCGCTGTCGCAAGCCTTCTCGCCCAGAACAACCGCCGCGAACGCGATGGCTATGCAATTGCGGCTGCGGGCGTGCCGGCGGCGCCGGGGCGTGCGCCGCACATGTCGCCCTCCAATGACCAGGCCCATCTCAGGACGTCGGTCGGACGCTCGTTCGCCCGGCGGTCCCAATCGCAGACTGTCGGCGGTGGCGGCTAAACGGGATGTGAGTGCATGAACGAGCATAGCCGCGAAGCGCTCGACGCTTATTATGCCGAAGCCGCGAGCTGGAACCGCGACCGGGTCGGAGCGATGCGCTCGTCGCAGCGGATCGCGTGGTGGATCGCCGGCATAGCCGCGGCGAATCGCGCTCCTGGAGGCGATCGCGCTGGTGCTGCTGACGCCGCTCAAGACCGTCGAGCCCTATACGTTGATGGTCGACCGGACGACCGGCTATGTCCAGGCGCTGAAGCCGCTCGACCAGTCGAAGATCGCGCCCGACACCGCGCTCACCCAGTCCTTCCTCGTCCAATATGTGATCGCCCGCGAAGGGTTCGACATGGCGACCGTCAACGCGAACTACCGCAAGGTCGCGCTCTTTTCGGCGGACACGGCCCGAAGCTCCTACCTCCAGCAGATGCAGGTCTCGAACCCGCAGAGCCCGCTCGTCCTCTATCCGCGGTCGACGATCGTCGACGTCAGAGTGAAGAGCGTGTCGCCGATCGGGAAGGACGCGGCGCTGGTGCGGTTCGACACGGTGCGCAGCGACGCGGGCGCGCAGGCCCAGCCGCCGCGCGCCTGGGTCGCGGTGATCCGCTATCGTTATTCGGACGCGCCGATGAGCCTCGAGGACCGGTTCGTGAACCCGCTCGGGTTCCAGGTGATCGGCTACAGGAAGGATCCCGAAGTCCTGGCGCCGGACGGAGCGCCTCAGCCTTCCACCGCGGCGGCGCCCGCGGCCGCCGTCAGCAGAGAGGCCGCGGCGCTCGGCCCTGACAATGTGACGAAGACTGCGCCTCCTTATTATGGTGGCCAGCAGCCCCAGCAGCCGGTGCAGCGATGAGGGCGAGTCGCGTCCTTGCGGCGCTGGCCCTGACGGCGGCATGGCCGGCCTTCGCCCAGGTCCAGCCACTGCCGGCGGGCGGCGATCCTCACCTCCAGCAGGTCGATTATGACGCCGGGCAGATCGTCCAGCTTCGTGGAAGCCCCGGCTATCAGATGATGATCGAGCTCTCGCCCGACGAGCAGATCCAGAGCGTTGCGCTCGGCGACAGCGCCGCCTGGCAGGTCAGCGTCAACAAGGAAGGCGACCGGCTGTTCCTGAAGCCGGCGCAAGGCGATGTATCGACCAACATGACGGTCGTGACTTCGGTCAGGATCTACAATTTCGACCTGGCGGCGCTTCCCGGGCCAGATCCGACCATGCCCTATACCGTTCAGTTCCGTTACCCGGCGCCCGCGACCCAAACCGACGGCCAATATGTCGATGTTGCGTCGGCCACCCGGCGGCTCAGCCATTACAAGGTGAGCGGCGACCCGCGGCTATTGCCGGCGCAGGTGACGAACGATGGCGAGCACACCTTCATCAGCTGGCCCGCTGCTTCATCGATCCCCGCGATCTATACCGAGGACACGCACGGCAATGACGTGCTGGTGAACGGGATGATGGGAACCGACGATGTCTATGTGGTGGACGGCGTCCCCGACCGGCTGACGTTCAGGATCGACACCGAAGTCGCGCACGCGTTCCGCGTCTACTCCGAAGAAACACCGCTGATGCCCGTCACCGAAATCGGCGATCCGAGGCTCCAGGCGCTGTTCGGCGGGGACGACCCGCGCGAGACCGGGGTGCGGCCCGTCGTCCGGCTTCCGCGAAAGGGCCTTGGGCCGGCAGCTCTGGCAGTTGTCGCCTTGGCTTTCGGGGTGCTTCTGTTCGTCGTGCTGAACGGCCGCCGGACGAGCCAGGTCGAGCCCGAAGTGAAGCTCCGGCCGGATTCAGCAGCCTCGGCCTGGGCGGCGCCGCCGCCGCTTTATGTGCCGCCGGTGCCGCAGCCAGCGCCAGCGGTGGTCGTCGAGGAAAGTCCGAAGCCGGAGGTCGCCGCGGTCACGGCGCCCGCGCCTCTTCCGGCGCCGCAAATCGTCTATGCGCCGCAGCCGATCGTCCAGGCGCCGCCACCGATCCCGCCCCAGCAGCCGCATCGGGCCTCGTCGGGGTCGCCGCTCGTGATCGACACTGGGGGCACTCCTGCCGGCGCCTCACAGGGTGCGCGTGGGACCTATTCGGCGCTGGTCCCGCAAGGCGAAGCCACGAGGATGCGCGCGAGCGTCCTTGCCAACCGTTCGACCACGGTTCCCGAAGGGACACTCATCCCGGCGGTGCTTGAGACTGGATTCGATTCAACCCAGCCTGGCTTTGCACGCGCGGTCGTCGCGCGCGACGTGCGCTCGTTCGACGGCAAGAATGTCCTCATCCCGCGAGGGAGCAAGCTCGTCGGTGAATATCGCTCGGACGTCGCCCAGGGGCAGAGCCGGGCAGTGATCATCTGGACCCGGCTCGTCCGTCCCGACGGGATGACGATTGCGATGGATTCGCCCGCGGTCGACACGACAGGGCGGGGAGGGGTGCCGGCAACGGTCAACACCCATTTCTGGGCGCGGTTCGGCGACGCTTTGCTTCAAACCACGGTGGGGCTCGGGAGCGCGTTGGCGCAGCGTTCGTTAAGCGGACCCGTGGTCGTCCTTGGAAGCAATTCATCGCCAGCGGCGGGCCAGCTCGTACCGACCACTAATTACGTCCCGACTTTCACCGTCCCGGCGGGAAAGAGCATCAGCATCTTCGTCGCCCACGATCTCGATTTTACCGCGGCGGGGGCGAGGGGGTGAGCATTGCGGCAGCGCAGCTTGCGCCTTCTGGCGTCTACCTTCGCGCCTGTCTTTCACCATTCGATGAAGTGCTCGAGCGCCCCGGCGTCACCGACATCTATGTGAACCGTCCGTGCGAGCTGTGGCTCGAAACGCTTGGAGGCAGGATCGAGCGCCACAACAATCCCGGTCTTACCGAGCTGATCCTCGCACGGCTCGCTCGCCAGGTCGCGGCGCTCTCCCACCAAGGGGTGAGCCGCGAGCATCCCTTGCTTGCGGCGATCCTTCCGGACGGTTCGCGGATCCAGGTGATTGCACCGCCCGCGACCCGCGGGCCGCTTGCACTCGCGATCCGGCGGCAGGTCGCGGCGTCACTGACCCTGCAGGATTATGAAGCCAGCGACCATTTTGCGGGAACTCGTACAGATTCGTCTGGAAGGCCAGCCGACAAGGAACTCGTCCGGCTGGTCGGCCAGCGCAGGTTTGCTGAAGCACTCGCCCTTGCCGTCAAGGCACGCAAGAATATCATCGTCGCAGGCGGCACCTCGTCGGGGAAGACGACCTTCTTGAACGCTCTGCTCCGGGAGGTGCCCGCCGACGAGCGCCTGATCCTCATCGAGGACACGCCCGAGCTTGTCCTGTCCCACGACAATGTCGTCGGGCTGGTGAGCGTTCGGGGCGAGCTCGGCGAAGCGAAGGTCACGGCCAACGATCTCGTCTCGGCATCGCTCAGGATGCGGCCTGACCGGATTATCCTCGGCGAGCTGAGGGGACCGGAAGCGTTCGCGTTTCTTCGTGCGGTCAATACCGGCCATCCGGGCTCGATGACGACGATCCATGCGGATTCGCCGGCGAGCGCGGTCGAGCAGCTGGCGATGCTTGTACTCCAGGGCGGGACCAAGCTCTCGCGCGATGACGTGCGCCATTACGTCCGCCAGTCGATCGATCTCTTCGTCCAGCTCTCGCGAAGCGGCGGGAAGCGAAGCGTCGAGGCGGTCGTGCTTGGCGAACGTCTCATTGCCGGAACTCGAGCAACAATGTGACTCCGGACCTTGAGCCCAGTGGCACGAATGCCTTTGCAGCAGCAGTGCAATGGCTCGAGGCAACGCTGCTCGGAACAGTTGCAACGGCGGCCGCAGTAATCGCGGTGGCCTCCCTCGGGTTCCTCCTGATGACCGGTCGCATCGACGTCCGCCGCGGCGCGCAGGTGCTCTTGGGCTGCTTCATCCTGTTCGGCGCTTCGACGATCGCGTCAGGAATTGTGGGATCATTGGCAGGCGCGGACGCCGCGCCCGTTGTCGAAACGCCGCCGTCACCGCTTCCCTTGTCGTCGGATCCGACGTTGATTGGAGCAAAAGCGCAGCCGGCCGTGCCCTACGATCCCTACGCGGGCGCCGCCATGCCCGTCCGCAATTAGGTGACGCAATGGCAACAGGGTCGGATAGCGCGAAACAGCCCGGCAGCGACGAGCGAGACCCTGACCGCGTTAGCTGTATTGTCTGTCGAGAGGCGATTCTCAAAGGCGCAACAGAAGTGCGTTCACTGCGACAGCTATCAGGATTGGCGCCGGGCACTAGGCATGAGCTCATCGGTGCTAGCTTTGCTAGTCGCCCTTGTCTCAGTCCTGTCATTCACGATCCCGATGCTCGCCAAGATGATGCAGAAGGACGAGAGCGCCGTCACCATTTCGTTACAGGGCGTCCAGGGACGCGATATCTATTTCCTTGCGTCCAACAGCGGTAACAAGCCGGGTAGCGTCGGAACTGCAAGCCTCGAGATCAGGCATGGCCAGACAAAGGTGAGCCTTCCCCTCTACCGGACCGACAAGCCGCCGCTGGTTGAGCCCGGCGCGAGCGTGCAGTTGTCCTACACGTTGATGCAGGGCCAGTGGTCGACGATCGAGAGAATGGTCATCGGCTCGATCCCTCTTGATGACACGGTGATCAAAGATCAGCCTTGGAGCGCTCGCTTCGACATTCAGTCGATTGAGTTCGGCGCTTCTAAGAAGAGATTTTCCTTTCCGATGGATTTTGCCGAACTCCAACGCTCCATGGTTTATTTGAACCCCAGATGCGTCGACGCAAAGGAGGCGCTCAACCGCGGCGCATTATCGCCGAGCGAGGCTCAAGCCCTGCAAGCCAATTGCTAACATAATTGAGAACCATTGGATGATGGCAACCTGCAGCGGCTGCCTGGCGTCGGCTCAGCTGCAATTTCCGCCTGAGATAAGTCGTTCGCCGGGCCGAACACCCGGCGACGGACTGGCCTGAGATCAGCCCGATCACAGTCTTGAGTCTCGACAAAACTGCGTCCGTCCAGAGCGAAGGCATTGCGCGGTCGCGGAATTGCGACTTGAATCAGGATCAGGAAGCGGGAACGAACATCAAAATGCGCACCGATATCGGTCATTTGCCAACCGCAAAGCAGCGCGAGCTCGAGCGTGTGATGCAGATCATTTTCGAGGAGTTCGATGAGGCGAGAGCACTCGCCACCCAGGACTGGAAGAAGAAAGGCCGAATTCTCAAAATCGTGCTTTACGGGTCCTATGCGCGCGGGAATTGGGTCGATGAGCCCCACACCGCCAAGGGCTACCAGTCCGATTTCGACCTGCTGATCATCGTCAACGACAGGCGTCTGACGGACCGCGTTGAGTATTGGACAAAGGCCGAGGAGCGGCTGAACCGTGAGCTCTCGATCACAAAGACATTGCGGACCCCGGTCAACTTCATCGTGCACACTTTGAGCGAGGTGAACGATGGTCTCGCGGAAGGGCGCTTCTTCTTCATGGACGTCGTTCGCGATGGCATCGCGATCTACCAGAGCGTAGATAGCGAGCTTGCGGAGCCTCAGCCGAAGACACCCAATCAAGCATTGGCGCTGGCAAGCGAGTATTTCGACGAGTGGTTCCCGTCAGCCATTAAGCGCTTCGATGGGGCCAAATTCCACGTCGCAAAGGGCAATCTAAAAGATGCCGCTTTCGACCTTCATCAGACGACGGAGCGCTTGTACCATTGCGTCCTACTTGTCTGCACATTTTACACGCCTCACATCCACAGCCTGGGCTTCCTACGTACGCAAGCCGAACGACTTGATCGTCGCTTGGCGTATGTCTGGCCGATGGACACACGCAAGGAGCGGGCGATCTTTGAGAAGCTGAAGGACGCCTACATCAAGGCGCGCTACTCAAAATATTACCGCATTTCCGCGGAGGAGTTGGCGTGGCTTTCATCCTGCGTGGAAGACCTTGCGCGCGTCGTCCAGCTCGTCTGCCGCGAACATATTGCCATGCTGGAGCTCAATGCAGCAGCGTGAGTGTGCAGTGCATCGTTGACCGGGAGCTTTCGAAACGCTTCGCCTCCCCATGCCTCCCATGCCTCACGGGGTTTGCGCTCCCGGTTTCTTCCGCCGGAAGATCGCGATCAATGCCCCGACGGCGAGCAGGAAAGCCGTCAATGCCTTGATCCAGTTTGTACCCTTCGCGAGCCAAGCCTGGGAATCGTCCATCGCGTCGCCAAGCCGCTGGCCCCACGTCACCGTTACTGAAAGCGGCAGATCGAGCGTCTTCAACAGCGATTCCTTCTGTGCCTCGTCGGCTGCGCGAACAACCACATATGCGCTGAGCATGAGTTGATAGGTACGCGCCTTGAGCGGCGTCACTTTCCAATCCCAGCGGGTCGAATTGCCGACGAAGAGGTCACGCTGCTGGAGGCCGCCGGGCTCAATTTTGAAGCCGTCGCCTTGCAGCTCTGCGGCCATGAGTTGGCCGATCCTCAGCTTCACTTCCTGATCGGGTTGCTGGCCCAACAGCTCAGGCAGGGGCGCGTCATTCGGGTCGCGCGTTATTGCGAAGCTGATCGTCGCCGTGTCGCCGCGCACAAGGCTATCAGGTATGACTACGCCGCCGGCCCCGACTTCCAGTTTGTCCCAGATCTCCTGGTAATAGTCGCACTGCGCGCGCGTCGTCTGGTCCTGCAGGACTTCGCAGTAGATGACCTCATTCGGATCGGCACGAGGCCCCGGGCGACTTGGATTGGGCACCGAATCTCGGGCGCTCATCGGCCTTTGGAGGCGCCCGCCAATCATCCCGATACTAACAAATGCGAGGATCAGGACGATTCCCACAGCGATTGCGCTAATCGTGCAGCCCCGTCGCATGAGTCCCCCAATCGACCGAGCCAGGGCAATTTATACTTAAGTCGACCGAGCGGCAACAAAGCTGCCGATGATCAAAAAGGCGATTGCGTTGATAGTCGCGAGTTGCATCGGGTCCGTAAGGCAAGATAGAGGCAATTTCTCGCGACCATTGCTAAGCTATTTGTCTGCACATCGATTTTTCTGGAGCCGCGTGTGAGGAGGGAGACAATTCTATCTCCTCTGATTTGGTCGATTTCAAATCCGTCCTCAGGCTGTGCCGGTCACGGGGCCATGCTCCGAACGATGCTCGAAGCTACATGATCAGCGAAACATAATCCGATTCAAAAATCCGCTGACCGGTGTCGATGGCCAACCGGAGGTGGCAATAGAGGGCCCAGTACTGACGCCAGGTTCGGTCGGTCATTGGCTTGTACTCAATGACCAGGCCCAGGTTCTGCGCTTCTTCCCAGCCGATCATCTGCCCGTGTGAGGGATAGGACCGGATGTCGAGGAGTTGGCTCGTGATTTTGGTGTGATTTAGGCCGCGCGGTATCAGTAGCTTCTCGGCAAAGTCCGCGTCCGCTCCCTTATCATTTCGTACTTTTTGACGGTCGTTGGATCAAAGCGGCTGAACTCAGTCTGCGCGACCGGATCCTGCGGATTGTCCCGCAACGCTTGTGCAGCCTCCTCATAGGCGTGGAGATAGTTGAAAATGGAGTGACCGATGCCCTGGCCGTTTGAATTGCGCAGCGTCACCTGAGGATCGATCGGTCCGAGCTCAGAGCAGTCGCTCATGACGATGCTGTCTGCGCCGAGCGCCATCAGGGTGCCTGCGCTCTTGGCAAAATCGGGAACGATGACCCGGAGCTTCGCATCACCAACTTTTTCGCGGAGCATGGTGATGAGCTTCTCCGTCGCATCGACATCGCCGCCAGGTGTGTGGAGCAACAAGTCCAAGGTTTCGCCGTGCGGCACATTGTGCAGCAAATCGACAAACCCGAGGGCGTCCGAGCGATCGAGCTGGGCGCTGAGATGAGCGACGTAACAAAGGAGACGTGGGTTCTCGATCTCGATCTCGCGGATGAGAGCCTGACGCTGATATCGAAGCGCATTGAGCGCCGTGAAAGTCGGGGTTTTGTCGAAGCTTTTTATTTCCGTCGGCTCGGCCTCCGCCTCAATCGGCGGCAGGTCGCCTTCGGGAAGCGGTTCCTTGCCAATCATCGGTCGCTATCCTTTGCCCACATCGTTCGGCCATTGCGGATGAAATAGTGGCAGCGTCGCTCCGTCCCCCGAAAATCCACGCTCGGCGAAATGCTAAGTGGCTGCGAGGACACCACACGCCAGGACGGCCGGCGCGCGTGATCGCCGTTGAGCATGATACGATGACCCGTGCCACACGGGCAGTCAAAGACGATCCACTTGAGCCGGCCGGGGACGGATACCAGGGCCGCGCCTCTGCGCGGTAGTTCCTCGGGGAGCTCGTCGAGGTCCTCGTACCGGCCGACAATGTGCCAGCGCCGAAACGGCAGCCACTCAAGCATGCGTGAGATCATTCGGCTGGCCATAATTGCCCCAAAAATGGTTCCTCATTCCCCGCGGCCCATTTGCCTTGCCCCTTGTGGCAATAATGATGCTCGCGTGGCTCGGCGCGATTGGTCGACGTTTCGCGTTCGTGCAGCCTCAATAATGTTTCGGAAGGATGATCTGGCGGACCATAGCCGATCAGGCGATCCAGGAGCTCATTGACGGCAGCCGCCGCGACCGCCGTAGTGAAGGCGACGACTGCTGGCTCAACCTGACCTAATGCGGGCGCGTAGCCTTCGTCCGCTAGCCGCCGCCGTTCCGCAGGGGTTTTGAGCTCCGCCGAAGCCCTCGCCACGTCCACCCGGTTGCGGCAGACCAGGCAGGCGGCGCCGGGGGTCATCGTCGTGACCCTGCCGTCAATTCCTTTGAGAATGCCGCTGTCATAACTGCTGAGCAACACGCCAACGTCGATCACCGGCAAAAGGAAATAGGTCGACAGGCGGGACAGGGCGAGACGGCCAGCATTGTCATCGGTGCAGCCGAACACGACATCGGCGGCTGACATGGCGCGAACCGCGCTCTGAAAGGTCCCCATCTTCGCGACCACGTCGCACTGAAGGTCCGGAGCGATCCGCATCAGATGATCGCGCAGCACCTCAACTTTTTGACGACCGACATCGGCCGGTGTCGACCCATAGACACGCGTCACATTGCTTTCGGAAAGGCAGTCCGCATCAATGAGCAGCAGCTTGCGCACGCCAAGCCGGACGAGTTGTTCGGAAACCGCCGAGCCAGTGCCACCGGCTCCAACGACTGCCACGTTGAGATCGCTAAGGGCCGTCTGGATCTCCGGGCCGAAGGCGCGAATATTCCGGTCGAACGCAGGATCGGGCGCCGAAAGAGTGGCCGTCACGGCATGTTTCAGCCGCCAACTCTCGCCGGAGACCCAAAGGCGATCGATTGGACGGATCGCTTCGCCGCTACACTGAATCGTGCCGCTGAACGAATAGCCCGCCGGGCTTGGCGCCATAATCAGCGTCGCATAGGTCTCCGACCCGCTCCTCAGCCGAAACGGCTCGGCGATTTCCGCGTCAACCTGATGATCCCATGAACTCGGTAAGGGGTCAGAGCCTTGCACGGGATGGGTGTGAAACCAGATGGGAATGGCACGATCGGCCTCGGCAAGGCCAAGCGCCCGGACGTAGCCAGCCGAGGCGATAAGCATGTGAGCCGGGCTCCGTTCGAGATAGGCATCGTCGCGCACCCAGTGCATGCTTCGCGCCAGCAGCTTTTTACCCGACGACGTTGAAACCGCTCGCGCGAGTAGGACCCCCGCGGTCTCTAGCGGATTGGCCAGGGTCGCGATGAGCTCGGCTTCAATATCGCCGCTGAGAACGAGCGTAGCCGTCATGCAGCAAGCGACCGGGCTGCGCTCTTCAATTCCGAACGCACAAGAGACAGATAACTTTCGAGGGAATCGATCCCAGCGCGCCATTGCCCCGGGTTTAGATGCCGAGACCAGCGCTGCCATGTGCGGCCAAGATGCTGCTCGCGAGCATCGGTCGCGCGGATCGGCCGACCATCAACGCGCACTACATGTGGCTCGAACCACCACATGTCGGGGTGGACGTCCGGATAGCCAGGCGAGAGGCGGAGTAGCAGGTCGGCCCGTTCGGTCGTGAACCCGGCCGGCAACGGGAAGCCCGGCACGACGACCGCGATCATGCCGCCGTCATTCGTGACGGAGCAGCCAGGAAAACGCTCGTCGAGATAGCCTTGGTCGTTAGGAGGCAGCACGCGACAGTTCCTTTACCGGCCAGGGTTGATCTGCGCTGGGGCGGTGAAGAAGCGCAGCCCGCTACGCATCTCGACGATCGTGTCGTTCTCGATCTTGATGTCCGAGCCGCCGGGCACGACTTCGAACAGGTCGCGGTCGGGGCCGATGTCGGGATCGGCAAGGGCGCGAAGCTCAAGGCCGGTGAGTGCGGCCTGGGTGACGGTATAGTGGTCGCGATCGATCCTGATCTGGAAGTGAGGCGGGCCGCCATGCCCGCCGTCTTTGCCCCCGTCGCCGCTACCTTGATTTCGAGTTGGTCATGGTCCTATCTCCTTGCAACCGTGATACCACGATACCAATATGGTTGACAAGCCCTCTATCACGGTGCAAAGTAAGCTCTTATGAAAGCAGCAAAAGCCATGACGGTCCGCCTTTCGGAGGATCAGGCACTCGCGCTGGAAACCGTCGCCAGCGTTGAAAACATGCCTGTTTCGGACATCATTCGCGCAGCGATCGCGACCCACATCGAGGAGCGCCGGCGCGACCCCAGCTTCCAGGCCGGGCTTAAGGAACGCATCAGTCAGGCTCGCCGACTGCTTGATCGTTAGTCGGCAGCGTGCTCAAGTGAAGGTCATGAAGAAGATCAACAAGCTAAGCGGCGTGCCGGTCGAAGGCCGGACACTGGGCGGCGAGACGTTTGCCGCGATCACGGCCGTCGAGGGTGTTTCGCTCAGCAAGGTCAGTGCGCGGCGGCTCGCGGACCTGCGCAAGCGTAAACTCAGCCCAGGCGAGCAGCGCGCCGAGGTTATCCGCGCCTATCTTTCGCCGAAGTGACCGGCTTCGGGGGCTATGATGCCTTCGAGGGCCAAGATCCCTATTGCTACGACGGGACCACGGTCCTCAAGAACAAGCTCGACATCCAGGACGCCGACACCCTTGAAGCCTTCGAACTGGAGATGTCGACGCTTCGCGCCAACGAGCCACTTCCTGACGGCGGATTCGACGTTGGCCACTACTTGCGAATCGATCATCACCTGTTCCAGGATGTCTATGCCTGGGCTGGTAAGCCGCGGACGATCCAGACCGCCAAGGGCGGGAACCTATTCTGCCTCCCAGCCTACATCGACGCGGAGCTGAAAAAGCTGTTCGGGACCCTGGATAGCGATCTCGCTTCCTGGGCCGATAAGCCGAAGGAGTTTGTGGCGATGGTGGCGGAGTTCCTTGCCGAATTGAACGCGGTTCACCCGTTCCGCGAAGGCAACGGGCGATCTCAACTCGCTTTTGTGCACCTTCTTGGTGAGGCCGCAGGCTGCCCGTTCGACCTTTCTCGCGTTGAGCGCGACACGTTTCTGCCGGCAATGATTGCGAGCTTCCAGAGTGAAATGCGTCCCCTTGAGGCCGAGCTCGCGTCGCTGCTCATCGACCACTCCTGAAAGTGCATGCCTCGGCATTGGGTCGAAAGCAGACCTGGAGCTGCCCACGATCGAGAGACGTTTCGAATCCCAGCTCCATGAGGTGTCAACCAAGCTCACGGGGAGCACAAATGTGTGGGACGACTTGTAGGGTTGCGTTTGAGCCCGAGGGCAAAATACGAAGAATTTTAAAACTTAGCGCGTGATCTCGGAGATTCCAACGGGACTCTGAAGCTTCAACTCAGCTGTACTTGGCGTGATCAAGTTGGTTCAAAAAATCCCCGTGGCTCTTCACGCGCGTCATGTTTGCGATGGCACGAATAACCGAGCCATCGGACATGTGTCCGATGACCTAGACCCCAACCAACAGCATTCTGGCCAGACTTGATCGCGCCGCTCTCATAAGTTTCGACCGGACTGCTGATCTCGTAACCGTCTCGCCGATTGGCATTCGAAGAGTTGAAGGATCTGGGCTGTTGGAACTTCGATGACCTCGGTCTGGGACCGAAATTAGAAGCACGGAAAAATCCCCCAAGTCCGTAATCTGAACTGAGATAAATTAGCTAAGTCGTTGAAATATATGGCTCCCCGGGTAAGATTTGAACTTACGACCTGCCGATTAACAGTCGGATGCTCTACCGCTGAGCTACCGGGGAGTGTCCCTGTGACAGGCAGGGCGGCTAGATAGCGCGGCGTTCCTTAAAGGCAAGTCACCCGCGCGACAAATTCACGTCGCAAACTGCTCCATCGCGATCCGTTCGTCGAGCGCGTGCTCGGGATCGAACAGCAGGGTCAGCGAGCGCTCGCGATCAAGCCGGATTTCGACTTTCGCGACGTCGCGAACCTCCGTCTGATCGGCCACCGCCGAGACGGGGCGGTTCTCGGCCTCCAGGATCGTCAGGCAAACGGCAGTATCGTCGGGCAGGATCGCACCCGACCAGCGGCGCGGGCGGAACGGACTGATCGGCGTCAGCGCGAGCATCTTGGCCTGGAGCGGAAGGATCGGCCCTCGCGCCGACAAATTGTAGGCGGTTGAGCCCGCCGGTGTCGCGACCAGCACACCGTCGCAGGCAAGCTCTGGCAAAGCGACCCGGCCGTTCACCGAGATCTCGATCTTTGCAGTCTGCCGCGTTTCCCTAAGAAGCGACACTTCGTTTATCGCCGAATGGGTGAAGGTCTTGCCCGCAACCGTCGTCGCTCTCATTTCCAGCGGCGCGACCCGGACCGCCTTGGCTTCGTCGATGCGGGCCGCCAGCCGGTCGATACGCCAATCGTTCATAAGGAAGCCGACCGTGCCACGGTTGACGCCGAACACGGGAACGCAAGGGCGCTCGCCGTCGAGCATCTCGTGGAGGGTATGGAGCATGAACCCATCGCCGCCGAGCGCGACCAGTGCGTCGGCATTTTTAGCATCGGCGAAACTATAACGCCGCCTCAGCAGGGCTTCGGCCGCTTTTGCGACGTCGGTGCGCGAGGACAGCAAGCCGATGCCGCGGCTCGCAAGGTCGAGCGGCACTTTCTCCTGTCCCGGGCCTGCGTCAGCGCTCAAGCGGTCGTCCCTTCCTTCCTGCTCAAGATAGGGGCATTGCCGCGCGAGGTCACTGTCCCGTTTCGGGCCGCGCTCGACGGCACGCTTCCGCCGTGCCGATCCAGTCTTTAGGCCGCTCGAACCATGCTCGGATGCAGCATCAGTCTGTGGGGGAGGCGGGCGTCGGATATCGGGGCGACGCCGCCCGCCTCTCCCACGCGTGACCTCATGCTCGAGGGGATCATTGCGCACGAGCAGGTCGAGCTACTCTTCCAGCCGATCATTGATGCAAGAACGGGGCGACTGGCGGGAGTTCGAGGCCCTCGCTCGATCCGACGCCGTGCGCGATGTCGAGACGCTCTTCGCGAGAGCCAATTCAGCCGGGCTTGGCGAACGCCTCTCGCGCCTCGTCCAGCGCAAGGTCCTGCGCTCAGCTGCCGTATGGGAAGGCCCGCTCAAGGATCTGAGGGTCTCGATCAATCTCCTTCCGGCCGACATCAGCCGTGCCGGCTACGAGCGCTGGCTGCTCGAGGAGATCGACGCCGCGGGGATAGATCCCGGCCGCGTCACGCTGGAGATCACCGAAAGTGCTCTCCTTCCCGATCACGTCAGCGCGGCCGCGCGACTAAGCAGCCTTCGCGAGGCGGGACTTAGGATTGCGGTGGATGATTTCGGCACTGGCTATGCCAGCCTCGCCTATCTGACCTCGCTGCCCCTCGACATGCTCAAGATTGATCGCGGCCTCGTCGCCGAAATAGTTCGGCGTGATCGCGATCAAATCGTCGTCAAGGCGCTCATCAGCCTTGCGCGCGAGCTCGGTCTCAGCGTCGTCGTCGAAGGCGTGGAAGATGCCGAGCAGCTCGCACTCCTCAGAGAGTGGGGCTGCGATCTCTATCAGGGCTTTCTCGGCTCGCCGCCGCTCACTCACGATGAGTTGGCGCGTTTCGCGGCTGCCGAGCTTAGGCCGCGACCAATTCCTTCGTTGCTGCCGCAGCGACCCGTGACAACCCGCGCGAAAGCTGCACGGCACCATTGAGCCGCGCGTTTGGCGTCGGCCAGTCGCGCGAGACGGTCATCTTGCTGTCTGGTCTCAGCTTGGCCGATCCCTTCAACCGGTCGATGTAGCCGAGCAGCCCCGCTAGGTCGGGGAATCCACTCGCGGCAAAGGTGACGACGGCCCCTTTCGCCCCGATGTCGAGCTTTGCAACCATCGCTTCGCGGCAATTGAGCTTCACCTCGACGATCTTCATGAGGTTGGCAGTTTCCTCCGGCAGGGCGCCGAAGCGGTCGATCAGCTCGGCCGCGAACGCCTCGATCGCCTGATGGTCCTCGAGCTCCCCGAGGCGTCGGTACAGGCCCATGCGAAGGTCGAGATCGGGCACATATTGCTCGGAAATCATGATCGGCGCGTCGACGCTGATCTGAGGCGAGAACTCCTCCTTTGGCGGCACCCCGCCGGCCTTCACCTCAAAGATCGCGTCCTCGAGCATCGATTGGTACAGCTCGAACCCGACCTCCTTGATGTGGCCGGACTGCTCGTCGCCCAGGAGATTGCCGGCTCCGCGGATGTCGAGGTCGTGGCTCGCGAGCTGGAAACCCGCTCCGAGATTGTCGAGTTCGGAGAGCACCTGCAGTCGTTTCTGCGCGGCTTCGGTGATCGATCGGTCCGCCGGCATGGTGAGGTAGGCGTAGGCGCGTGACTTCGATCGGCCGACGCGGCCCCGCAGCTGGTACAGCTGAGCTAGACCGAACCGGTCCGAACGATAGACGATGAGCGTGTTCGCACTTGGGATATCGAGCCCGCTTTCGATGATCGTTGTCGAGAGCAGGCCATCGTATTTGCGGTCGTAGAAGGCGCTCATCCGCTCTTCGACCTCGGTCGCGCTCATCTGCCCGTGGGCGGTGATGAACTTTACCTCCGGTACTTGCTGGCGAAGCCATTCCTCGATGTCGGGCAGGTCGGCAACGCGCGGTGCGACGAAGAAGCTCTGCCCGCCGCGGAAGTGCTCGCGCAGGAGCGCCTCGCGCAGGACAACGCCGTCAAAGGGCGTGACATAGGTGCGCACCGCCAGGCGGTCGACGGGCGGGGTCTGGATCACCGACAGTTCGCGAAGCCCACTCATCGCCATCTGGAGCGTGCGGGGGATCGGCGTTGCGGTGAGTGTCAGGACGTGCACGTCGTTCTTCAGCGCCTTCAGCCGCTCCTTGTGTGCGACTCCGAAATGTTGCTCCTCGTCCACGATGACGAGACCTAAACGCTTGAACTCTATGCTTTTCGCCAGAATTGCATGCGTTCCGATGACGATGTCGATCTGGCCATCGGCGAGACCTTCCTCGGTCCGCTTCACTTCGGCTGCCGGGACTAGCCGCGACAGTCGTCCAATGTTGATCGGGAAGCCGTGAAAGCGCTCGACGAAGTTCGTATAATGCTGGCGCGCGAGCAAGGTTGTCGGGCAGACCAGCGCAACCTGTTCTGCCCGACATCGCCATCACGAACGCTGCGCGCAGCGCGACCTCCGTCTTGCCGAAGCCAACGTCGCCGCAGACGAGCCGGTCCATCGGCTTGCCTGCCTCGAGGTCAGCCAAGACATCGCCGATCGCGCGATCCTGGTCATCTGTCTCCTCATAAGGGAAGCGGTTCACGAACTCCGGGTAGCTCGGATCGGCCTCGGCGATGACCCGGGGCGCGTCGCGCGCAGCGCTGCGACCTTGATGAGCTCGCCCGCGATCTCGCGGATTCGCTCCTTCATCCGCGCCTTGCGGCGCTGCCACGCCTCGCCGCCGAGGCTGTCGAGAGCAACGCCCTCGCTCTCGCTGCCATAGCGGCTCAGCAATTCAATATTCTCGACCGGGACGTAGAGCTTGTCGCCCCGCGCATATTCGAGTGCGACGCAGTCGTGCGGGACCTTGCTGACGGGGATCTGCGTCAGGCCCTCGTATCGGCCGATGCCATGATCGGCGTGAACGACGAGATCCCCAGGCGAGAGGGTCGCCAGCTCCTCGAGGAAAGCCGCGGGCAGCCTTCTTCTTGCGGCGTCGCACAAGTCGGTCGCCGAGCATGTCCTGCTCGGTGAGGACGGCTACCTCGGGAGTCGTGAAGCCATGGTCGAGCGGCAGGACGAGAAGTGCCGGCTGCGTCTTAGAGCCGAGCGCTTCGGGCCAGCTATCGGCAAGCCTCTGCGCCTTCACTCCATGGTCCTCGAGAAGCCCGCTCAGACGCTCACGCGCGCCCCGCGTGTAGCTTGCCAGAACCACCCTGTGACCGCTTCGGCGCAACTCGCCGATGTGGTTGGCGACCGCCTCATAGACGTTGGCCTGCTGAGCGCGCTCGGGCGCGAAATCGCGTGCGGAATCCACGCCGAAATCGATGATCCGGTCGGATTCGGGCTCATGGAACGGCGAGGCGAGATGGATCGGACGATGGGCCTCGAAGCCTTCCCACTCCTTTTTCGAGAGATAGAGCGCGTGCGGCTCGAGCGGGCGATAGCTTCCCGGTTCGCCTTCCATCGCGCGCACGCGGTTCTGGTAATAATCGTCGATCGCCTCGCGGCGCCCTCCCACAGCCTGGTCGGCGGCGGCATCGCGAATGACGAGGTCGTCTTCGTCAAGATGATCGAACAATGTCTCGAGGCGCTCTTCGAGCAGCGGCAGCCAGTGCTCCATGCCCGACATGCGCCTGCCTTCGGACAGCGCCTGGTAAAGCGGGTCCTGGGTTGCGGCCCCGCCGAACTTCTCGCGATAGCGTGAACGGAAGCGCTTGATGCTGTCCGGATCGATCAAGGCTTCCGATGCCGGCATCAGGGTGAAGGCTTTGGCCCTGTCCGTCGAACGCTGGTCGGTGGGATCAAAGCGGCGAAGGCTGTCAATTTCGTCACCAAAGAAGTCGAGCCGAAGCGCCATTTCTTCGCCCGCCGGGAAGAGATCGATGAGCGAACCGCGAACGGCATATTCGCCATGCTCGGCGACAGTGTCCGTGCGCTGGTATCCAAGAGCATTCAGCTGCTCGACCAACGCCTCGCGCTCGATCCGCTCGCCTTCGGCAACATGCCGGGTGAGCTGGCGAATCCGAAAGGGCGTGAGCATCCGCTGCGTGGCGGCGCTTGCAGTCGCAACCAAGAGCTGCGGCCTGTCGCTCTTGGCCTGAAGAGCGCTCAGGGTCGCCAGCCGCTCGGCCATGACGCGCAGGGCAGGGGAGGCCCGGTCATAGGGAAGGCAGTCCCAGCCAGGGAGACTGAGGATTTCGACTTCGGGAGCGAAAAGCGGCGCTGTCTCCGCAAGGGCGCGCATCGCTGCTTCGTCCGCGACGATTATAACGGCCCTGGCACCGCTTCGAGTCCCGTGCGCCGCGCGCGCAAGATCGGTAGCGAGCCAAGGAAGGAACCCCGTAGGTGCACCGGCAAGGGTCAGCGGTTGGTCGGCGCGGAGGACTCGCTGCAGCGGCTCGGTCATCGTGCGACCCTGATATAGTCGAGCTTCTGGAGCGCCTCGATCATCGGACCGGCGAAGCGCTCAGGAGGTTCGGCGGTTCGGTGCGCCCAGGCCATGATGTCGACGTCCTGCTCTTCGAGCATATGCTCGAACTGCGCACGCTCAGCTGCACCCCATCCATGATGGTGCGCGTCGAAGAAGCCGCCGATCAACATGTCGGCTTCCTTGGTGCCGCGATGGTGCGCGCGCCAGGCGAGGCGCTTCAGTTCCGAGGCGGAAAGCATGCGGGCCATGTAGTAACGTTCGCTCATCATTGCGAGCGTCGGAACAGTCGCTAACAATCAATCATGCGACCAGAAATCCTCAATCCGCTGTTCACGGAGGTGGAGGCGCTCAAGGGCGTGGGTCCCAAGGTAGCCAAGCAGCTCAAAAAGCTCGGCATCGGCCGGGCCGTCGACTTGATTTACCACCTTCCGACGGGCTCGATCGAACGCATCAGTGCGCCCGCCGCCAACGCCTCGCTTTTGGGCCGCAACGTGATCCTCGAGCTCACTGCGCTCGGCAGCCGCGAGAGCCGCTCTGGTCGCGGACCGACTCGGATCTACGCAAGTGACCTTGACGGCAACTCGATCAGTCTCGTCTATTTCAACAATCCCGGATGGGCGAAACGATCGCTTCCGAAGGGTCAGAAGCGCATCGTCTCGGGGAAACTCGAACAATATGGCGATGAATGGCAGATCATCCACCCGGAGGTCGCCGAGCCGGGCAAGGGGCAGCCGCCGCTGATCCGCGAGCCGGTCTATCCCTTGACCGAAGGGTTGACGAACCGCCGTCTGGGCGAACTCGTGCGCGAAGCGCTGGAGCGAGCGCCCGAACTCCCGGAATGGATCGAACCGAGCCTTTTTGGCCGTGAGGCATGGGGGACGTGGAGAACATCGCTTGCGATCGCTCACCGAGAGCCTGGTGCGGCAGGGGCGCGCACGCGCCTCGCATATGACGAGATCTTCGCCAACCAGCTTGCGCTGCTTCTGCTGCGCCAGTCGCAGCGGCGACACCGTACGATCGCGCTACCCGGGACCGGCGAACTCATACGCAAGCTCCAATTGCCTTACGAACTCACCAACGCACAGCGGCGTGTGATCCGCGAAATCCGTGGTGACATGGCGCAAATGACGCCGATGCTGCGGTTGCTTCAGGGCGACGTCGGTTCCGGCAAGACCCTCGTCGCGCTCGCAGCGATGCTGACGGCCGTCGAGAGCGGCGCCCAGGCTGCGCTGCTCGCGCCCACGGAAATCCTCGCTCGCCAGCACCATGCGACGTTGCTCGGCCAGCTCGACAGCATCGGCGTGCGCGTGGCGGTACTCACCGGACGAGAGAAGGGACGGGCAAGGGACAGCGTGTTCATGGGCCTTAGCGATGGCTCGATCGATATCCTCGTGGGCACGCACGCGATCTTTCAGGAGAAGGTCGCCTACAAGCGGCTCGGCCTCGCGGTGATCGACGAGCAGCACCGGTTCGGGGTCTCGCAGCGGCTTCTCCTCGCCTCGAAAGCCGAGCAGCCGCCGCACTTGCTGGTCATGACCGCGACGCCGATCCCGCGCACGCTGACGCTTACTCGATATGGAGAGATGGACGTCAGCCGCATTGATGAGATGCCGCCCGGCCGAATGCCGGTCGAAACCCGAGTGATCAGTGAGGAGAAGCTGGCGCACGTGATCGAAGGCCTTGGACGTCACATCGCCGGAGGAGGACAGGCCTATTGGGTGTGCCCGCTTGTCGAGGAGAGTGAGAAGAGCGATGCCGCGGCGGCCGAAGAGCGAGCGCGTATTTTGAGGTTGCGATTTGGCGAAGACAAGATCGGGCTCGTCCATGGCCGAATGAAGGGACCCGAGAAGGACGCGGTCATGGCTCGTTTTGCCTCCGGCGAGCTTGGAGTGCTGGTCGCCACGACAGTGGTCGAAGTCGGCGTCGACGTGCCCAATGCGACCCTGATGATCGTCGAAGGTGCGGAGCGCTTTGGGCTTGCTCAGCTTCACCAGCTGCGCGGCCGCGTCGGGCGCGGGACGGGCAAGAGCGTCTGCTTGCTCATCCGCGGGCAAAATCTCACCGACGTCGGCCGTGCCCGCCTCTCGCTCATGCGCGAAACCACCGACGGTTTCCGGATTGCGGAGGAAGACCTGCGCCTCCGCGGTCCAGGTGAGATCCTTGGCACCCGGCAGTCGGGCGAGGAAGTGTTCCGCGCCGCCACTCCCTCAGATGTCGAGACCCTCGCACCTCTTGCCCAAAGCGATGCGCAGCTCCTTCTCGACCGCGACGGCGGTCTCAAAGGCGAGCGCGGGAGGGCAGCGCGGATCTGTCTCTATTTGTTCGAGCGCGATCAGGCAGTCGATCTGATCCGGAGCGGTTAGCGCACCAGCAGCGCGTGCCTCTTCTTGCCAAGGCTCAGCTTCAGCGGCTCACCTCCTGCAATCAGCGTCAGTCCCGGATCGTTCACCGTCACGTCGTCCAGCCGCACTGCGCCCTCGGCGATCTTGCGCTTCGCTTCCTTGTTCGACGGCGTAAAGCCGAGGGCCGTAAGGGCATGCGCGATGTTCATGCCCTCGCCGACGGAAAGCGTCGGCAAATCCTGTCCTGCGCCGCCGCCGACGAAGGTTTCGCGCGCGGTCTGCTCGGCAGCTAGCGCGGTGCCGCGCCCGTGGAGCATCGCCGTCGCTTCGGTCGCAAGAACGATCTTCGCGTTGTTGATCTCGGCGCCCGCCAGGCTTTCCAGCTTGCCGATGTCCTCGAGCGACAAATCGGTGAACAGCTTGAGAAATCGGCCGACATCGGCGTCCTGCGTATTCCGCCAGAACTGCCAGTAATCGTAAGGGCTCAGCAATTGCTCATCGAGCCAGACGGCGCCTTGGGCAGTCTTGCCCATTTTGGCGCCGTCCGCCGTGGTGATCAGCGGCGTGGTGATTCCGAACAGCTCGGTCCCGTCGCTCCGGCGTGCAAGCTCGATCCCGTTGACGATATTGCCCCATTGATCGGAGCCTCCGAACTGTGCTCGGCAGCCGGCCCGGCGGGAAAGCTCCAGGAAGTCGTAGGCCTGCAGGATCATGTAGTTGAATTCGAGGAAGGTGAGCGGCTGCTCGCGATCGAGCCGCAGCCGCACGCTGTCGAATGTCAGCATGCGGTTGATTGTGAAGTGCCGTCCGACCTCTCGCAGAAACTGGATATATTCGAGCCTGTCGAGCCAGTCTGCATTGTTGACCATGATCGCGTCGCTCGGCCCGTCGCCAAAGGTCAGGAAGCGCTCAAACACCCGGCGGATGGCAGCGATGTTCGCGTCGATATGATCGTTGGAGAGAAGCTGCCGGCTCTCGTCTTTGCCCGACGGATCGCCGACCTTGGTCGTCCCGCCGCCCATCAGCACGATCGGCCGGTGCCCCGCTTGCTGCAGCCGCCTAAGCATCATGATCTGGACGAGGCTGCCGACGTGAAGGCTCGGTGCGGTCGCGTCGAAGCCGATATAGGCGCTGACCGTTTCCTTCTTCGCGAGCGCATCGAACGCGGCGGCGTCGGTCACCTGGTGGATATAGCCGCGCTCGTCGAGCAGGCGCATGAGTGTAGAGCTGTGCGCAGTCATGACGGACCGCTTAGCGCCATGCTCTTCGCGCTGCTACTGGATGAAGATGCAATTCAATCTCGAGCCCCATCCGACCACGCTGTTGAGGTTCGCTCGGTAGACTAGTGCGATGAGACGACGAATCCACCGGATGCCTCGGCGCGCTCCGTTGCCGCCGCTGGGGACAGTCGACGCGTGGAGACCGGACCTGACGGCTACGACTACGAGGTGCGTCCCGTCGCCGCAGCGCGCGCCACCAGTCGTACCGTTGCCCGGGCTGTGATCACGAAATCCGTTCCGGCACAGCCCATGTTGTGGTGTGGCCGGCGACGTCGGCGCCGTCGACGATCGTCGGCACTGGCGTACCCGCATGCTGGAAGCACCGGGCTACGCGCAGCCCGACGCGAAAGTGGTCTCAGCGGATCAGGATTCGGGTGCCGGCTCGACCAGCTCGATCAGCACTCCGCCGCAATCCTTGGGGTGGATGAAGTTGACCCGTGAGTTGGCGGTGCCGCGGCGCGGCACGTCGTAGAGCAGGCGGATGCCCTGCTCCTCCAGCTGCTTGGTGAGTTGATCCAGGTTGCTGACGCGGTACGCGAGCTGCTGCATTCCGGGCCCGCGCTTGTCCAGAAACTTCGCGATCGCCGACGAGTCGCTGATCGGCGCCATCAGCTGGACTTGGGTGCCGCCGACCGGCGCGCCGCGCACCGAGAGCATTGCCTCGCGGATGCCCTGATCCTCGTTGACCTCCTCGTGCAGCACGATCATGCCGAGGTGGTCGTGATACCACGCGATCGCAGCGTCGAGGTCCGGAACTGCGACGCCGAGTGATCGATCGCCGTCACCAACGCACTGGCGAGGACAGGACGGACGTCAACCTGGTCCGTAGTCATAACGTCAAGGTAACCTAACGACAAAGATTCTGCTGCTCCGGTGTTGTTTCCGCTCTTAGGGGCGCGCCGACCGACCCCTGGGAGGTAGAGATGACGACGTCGGTGATCGTTGCTGGAGCCCGCACGCCGATCGGCAGGTTGATGGGTTCGCTGAAGGATTTCTCCGGCTCTGATCTGGGAGGGATCGCGATCGCGGGCGCGCTGAGAAGGCCAACGTGGCCGGCTTCGCTGATCGACTACGTGATCATGGGCCAGGTGCTCACAGCCGGCGCCGGCCAGATGCCCGCGCGGCAAGCCGGCCGTGGCCAGGGGCATCGGTGGGACGTCCCATTCGTTGACCATCAACAAGATGTGCCTGTCGGGCATCGACGCCATCGCGCTGGCCGACCAACTGATCCGCGCCGGTGAGTTCGACGTGGTGGTGGCTGGCGGCCAGGAGTCGATGACGGCCGCGCCCCACCTGCTGATGGGCAGCCGGGCCGGCTACAAGTACGGCGACGTCACGGTGCTTGACCACATGGCCTACGACGGCCTGCACGACGTGTTCACCGATCAGCCGATGGGTGCGCTGACCGAGCAGCGCAACGACGTCGACCAGTTCACCCGCGCCGAGCAGGACGAGTATGCGGCCGGTTCCCACCAGAAGGCCGCCGCTGGCTGGAAGGACGGCGTGTTCGCCGACGAGGTGGTGCCCGTCATGATTCCGCAGCGTCAGAGGCGATCCGATCGAGTTCGCCGAGGACGAGGGCATCCGCGCGAACACCACAGCGGAGTCGCTCGCCGGGCTCAAGCCGGCGTTCCGCCAGGACGGCACCATCACCGCCGGTTCGGCGTGCAGAATTTCCACACCGCTGCGGCTGTCGTGGTGATGAAAAGGCGGAAGGCCGAGGAACTCGGGCTGAGCTCAGGGCTGGTCGAGATCGGTCCGACGGTCTGGTGGCCGGGCCCGGTTCGACGCTGCCGTCGCGCGTCGGCGACGCGATCGAAAGCGATCGCGCGCGAGGGCGTCTCGGATGACCAACTCGACGTCATCGAGATCAACGAAGCGTTTTCGTCGTGGCTCTCGCCTCTACCCGGGAGCTTCGCGTCGACCCGGAAAAGGTCAACGTAGACGGTAGCGCGATCACCGTCGGCCACCCGATCGGGATGTCGGGGGCGCGCATCACGCTTGCTGCGGCCCTGGACCTCGCCCAGCGCGGCACCGGGTACGGCGTCGCCGCATTGTGCGGTGCCGGCGGGAGGGGCTAGTCGATTCTTCGGGCGGGCCCACCTGCCGAAGGTTGCTCGCAACGGCGTCGCGCGTCGCGCAAATCGGTGATGTGATGGTCGTCATACGCACGTCCGGTGCTGGGTCAACCGGCTGCAACGGCGCCGCCGCAACGTGACAAACTCAACCACGTGAGTCGTCCGCGTCCACCTGTCCGCCCGCCATGGCGGGCGCCGTGCGCTACCGCCCTCAGCAGCGCGCCGCGCAGAGCGGCGACACCGGCCGGACGGGCCGCGCGCAGGCCGGTGTCGAGTTCACCGAGACGAACTTCGAAGCCGAGGTGCTGGCCCGGTCGACGAGGTGCCGGTCGTGGTGGTGTTGTTGTCGCCGCGCAGCGATGCGTAGCGGTATCCAGTTCGCCATGCTTGGCGGTCTGGCAGCGGCCGACGCCGGCACATGGTCATTGACCACGGTCAACGTCGACACCACGCCACGGGTCGCTTCGATCTTCGGTGTCCAGGCCGTGCCGACCGTCGTCGCCGTAGCTACCGGACAGCCGATTCCAGCTTCCAGGGAGTCCAGCCGCTCGAGCAACTGCGCCGATGGGTTCGTCGCTGCTCGGCCACTGCCGGCAAGCTCGCGGCACAGCGGATTCCGAGCCGAGCAAGTCGATCCCGGGTTGGCAAAGGCGCGCGAACTGCTCGAGGCAGGCAATCTTGACGCGGCGCTCGGCGCGTACCGCGCACTTCTGGACAAGGACCCCCACGCATCCGGAAGCCCAAGGCCGCCGTCCGTCAAATCTCGTTTCCTGGCGCGCGCGACCAAGCAGCGCTCGGACGCCCCCCGGGCCGCCGACGCCGCACCCGATGACTTCGAAGCGGCATCGCGGCTCCCGACGTGGATCGCTCGACCAACTGGTCGACGCGGTTCGACCCGCTGATCGACTGGTCCGGCGCGCGTCGTGCTACCGCACGAAGATGCGGACCGGCTGATCGAGCTGTTCGAGCTGTTGACCCGTCCGATCCGGCGGTCATCGCGGGCCGGCGAACCTTACCGCCAACGCGTTGTACTGAGTTACTCCGGGGCCAGCCACATCGCCGACAGCGGCGGCAGCACCATCACGCGGACGCCGGGACGGCCGTGCCACGGCTCGTCGACGGCTTCGACCGCCCCGTAGTTGCCGATCCCGCGCCGTTGTAGATGTCGCGTCCGTGTTGAGTACCTCTCGCCAGCGGCCCGCCGCGGGGCAGGCCCAGCCGGTAGCGGCTGTGCTCGGTACCCGCAAAGTTGAAGACGCAGGCCATCATTGAGGGGTCGCTGCCGAACCGCAGAAAGGCTCAGCACGTTGTTCGCAGAGTGGTTCGCGTCGATCCAGGAGTATCCCTGGGGACTGGTGTCCTGCGTCCACAGCGCCGGGTGGCTGCGGTAGATCTCGTTCATGTCGTGGACCATCCGCAACACGCCGTTGGAGAAGCGGTTTCGCGAGCTGGAACCAGTCGACTCCGCGCTCCTCGACCACTCGGCACGCTGGCCGAACTCCTGCCCCATGAACAGCAGCTGCTTGCCTGGGTGCGCCCACTGGTACGCCAGCAGGCTGCGTAGTCCGGCGGCCTTGATGTGGTCGTTTCCCGGCATGCTACCCCACAGGTGCCCTTGCCGTGCACCACCTCGTCGTGGCTGATGGGCGACACGAAGTTCTCGCTGAAGTCATGCCCATGTTCCACTTCATCGAAAAGCCAAGGCCGCCAAGGTTCGTCGCACGCGTGAGCGCCCGGCCACGACGTCGATTCCTCCGCGACGGTGACGATGCCGGGGGTCGCCTTGTGCACGGTCGCGTTCGATTTCCTGGAGGAACTGCACGGCTCGAGGTTCTCGCGTCCGCGGTAGATGTTCGGCGTCCAACCGTCGGGGGCGCGAGTAGTCGAGGTAGAGCATCGACGCGACGGCGTCCACCCGCAGTCCGTCGATGTGGAACTCCTGCAACCAGTACAGCGCGTTGGCCACCAGGAAGTCGCGGCGCACGGGACGACCGAAGTCGAACACGTATGTGCCCCAGTCGGTAGTTGCTCACCGCGCCGAGGGTCGGAGTGCTCGTATAGGGGGGTGCCGTCGAACCTGCCCAGCGCCCAGGCGTCCTTCGGGAAGTGGGCGGGCACCCAGTCGACGATCACGCCGATGCCCGCCTGGTGCAGCCGGTCGACCAGATATCGGAAGTCGTCGGGAGTTCCCAACCGCGAGGTCGGCGCGTAGTACGACGTGACCTGGTATCCCCAGGATCCGCCGAAGCGGGTGTTCGGCGACCGGAAGGCATTTCGACGTGCGTGAACCCCTGCTCGACGACGTACTCGGTCAGCTCGGTCGGCGAGTTCGCGGTCGCTCAGGCCCGGCCGCCACGACGTCAGGTGCACCTCGTAGGTGCTCATCGGCTCGAAGACCGGGTTCGTGCGCCGCTGGTCATCCAGTCCGTCGTCGTCCAGGATGTCGCTCGTTGAGTGACTCGAGACGCGCCGCGGGGTGGTACCTCGGGCGAACGCCATCGGATCGGCGCGCTCAGTGGGCCGCGCCATCGGCGCCGTGACACGCGGAACTTGTACACCCCTCGGCGGGGAAGCCGGGCCAGACCAACTCCCACACCCGGTCGGATCCGAGCGCACGCAGCGCGGGCCTCGTTGCCCTTGCCGTGGTTGAAGTCACCGATCAGGCTGACGCCCTTGGCATTCGGCGCCCAGACGGCGAACACGCCATCCACGTCACCGTCGCGGGAGATGGTGAAGCGTGCGTGGGTGGGCGCCGGCGCCCTCCCACAACCGCTCGTGGCGGCCCTCGAAGACCAGGTTGAGTTCGACTCGCCGAGGTTGGGTAGGAAGCGATACGGGTCGGCGACCGTGGTCACGACGGTAAACCGTCGTGACCCTCGTAGCTCCACCTCGAGCCGGTAGTCCACGAGGTTG
>CAVYAH010000071.1:0-23253 GCA_963766415.1 uncultured Alphaproteobacteria bacterium
ATCGAGCCGTCGGAGCCGAGCTCGATGTCGGCATAAATTGTTGGAGAGTGCTGGGGCGTGCCGGCCGTGGCGCCCCAAAGAGTCCCCATCAGCACGCGTGCCCGCGCGCCGCCATCTTCGATCAGCGGCAGATCGCTCGGTGGAACATGGTCAAAGGCGGGCGCCGCCTCTTCGCGTCCGTCCGGCAGGGCGAGCCATGTCTGCATGCCGTAGAGACTGGGGCCTTCCCTCCGGAGGGCCTGCGGCGACCGCTCCGAATGGACGATGCCGCTGCCGGCGGTCATCAGATTGATCGCGCCGGGCTCGATCACCTGGCGCGAGCCGATGCTGTCGCGATGCTCGATCGCACCGTCGAACAGATAGGTGACAGTCGCGAGATTGATGTGCGGATGCGGGCGCACGTCCATGCCCTGGCCCGCCGGAAGCCGCGCCGGTCCGAACTCGTCGACAAAGATGAAGGGGCCGACCATCGTTCGCTGGCGGGAGGGGAGGGTGCGGTTCACCTTGAAGGCGCCAAGGTCGTGAGTGACCGGCGTGATCGTCTCGAGAACGCAGCTTTCAATGGTCGCCATCATTGCTCTCCCGGCACAGACGCCTTGATCGACAGTGCGTGGACTCGCTCATGCATCAGCTCACCGAGCGCCGCATAGACCATCCGCTGCCGTTCGACACGGTTCTTCCCGGCGAATAGCGCGCTTTCGATCTTCAGGGTGAAATGGCTTTCGCCGGCGGGGTTGTAACCGCCGTGACCGCGGTGCTGCTCACTGTTGTCGATCAGCTCGATCCTAGCCGGCGAAAGCGCCGAATTGAGCCGACGGAGCATTTCGGTGGCGACCGGGCCGGTTCTCTCATCGTTCATGGCGCCTATATAATGGGGGTCGATGGCATCGAAGCAATCCAGGATGCACGGACGGGTCGAAGGGGCGAGGGCCAAGTGCGCCGTCCGCGGCTGCACCGAGCCCGGCGAATTCAAGGCTCCGCTCGAAGCCGCGAATTTCGACGGGCCCGGCAGCTGGCGCTTCCTGTGCCTCGAGCATGTCCGCGAGCACAACGCGAAATACAATTTCTTCCAAGGCATGAGCCAGGACGAGATCACCCGCGCACAGCACCCGCTGGCCGGGTGGGATCGTCCGAGCCACCGGTTCGGCGCGAACGGCGCCGATCCGCCGCCAAGATGGAGCGACTTCGTCGATCCGCTCGACGCGATCTCGGGGCGATTTGGCAGCGTCTGGGATCGCCCGAAGCCGTCGCGCTTCTCGAAGCCCGAAGAGCGCGCGCTTTCCGTGCTTGGCCTCGGCGAGGATGCCGACCGCCACGCGCTGCGCCAGCGCTATTCGAGCCTCGTGCGGCGTTATCACCCTGACAAGAACGGCGGGGACCGCTCGCATGAGGGACGCCTCGTCGAGGTCATCGAGGCCTACCAGACGCTTAGAAAGTCGGCGGCGTTCGCCTAGTCGCGGTCGGGTGCGCCAAGCGGGAACAGGGGGCGGTACGGTCGTCCCTCTTCGACCGCGCGCGCGACTGTCGGATGCGCGAGCAGCCGCGCTCGATAGGCAGCCAGCTTCGGGCGGCCAGGCCCGATCCGCTCAATCCAGTCCGCGTAGAATAGGGCTGGCGCTGCCGCGCAATCCGCCAGCGTGAAGGTGTCGCCGGCCGCCCATGCCCCGCCGATCTGCTCCTCGAGCCAGTCATAAGCGACGTGCAGACGTTCGTGGGCCCGGCTCTCACCATAAGGATCTTTCGACGCTTCGGGCCGAAGGGCATCACCGACGACGGCTGCATGTTATTCATCACGTGCAAGTCGAAGAAACGATCGAGGAACCGCGCCCGTCCGCCGAGCGCGCCATCGGGGATCCAGCGGTTCGGACCGGGATGGCAGGCCTGCAGATACTCAATGATCGCAGGTCGTTTCGATCAGCGCCTTGCCGTCGTCGATCAGCAGCGGAAATTGGCCGAAGGGAGAGTGCCTCCTGAGCTCCTCGCCGTTCTCCGGATGATCCGGGTCGAGCATGCGATATTCGAATGGAGTCTTCGTCCGTCGGCGAAGAGCGGGATCAAGACCTTCTGCGTGTAGCTGCTGAACGGGTGTCCGAAAAACTGAAGGCTCACGAATTCATACTCCAGCTTCGGGTACCAGTCGGTGCCGCGGCCGCCGGGCGTCCAGTCGAGGATGTTCCACAGCGGCGTCGGGTCGGGCGCGAGATGCGGGTCGAAGCCGGGATCGGCGGTCTCGAAGCCGCCCTCGGCGGCCCAGAACAGCCGGACCTTGTCGCCCTGCGCGCTTCCAGACCTGCGCAGATCGCCCACTCGCTGCCGTCGTCGTGAAGGCCGCGATAGTCGCGGGCGAAATCGTCGCCGACGGTCTGGTAGAATGTGAAGGTTGTTCCAGCCGCGCTCACGCGCGAACTCGAGCTGCCGCGACACCGGCGAGCGGCCGATGATCGCCAGCGCGACGCGCTGCTCGATGTCGACGGCGCCGGAACGTCGAGCGAGCCGACGAACGAGGTGCACATCGGGCAGGGGCGCTCGCGCTCCGGTCCGTACATCCAGAAATAGGTGACGAGCGTGTCGTGCCGCCCGAACAGGTCGGCGAGACCGATGCTCCGTTGCCGTCGGCGCCGAGGAAACGATAGTCGCCTGCCTCGCTGCCGTCCGGGAGCTCACGCCGCATCGCCGCGACGCGCTGGATGTGGCGACGAAGCTCGATCTCTTCGGCCAGCAGCTTGGTCCGGGCTGCTCGATATTCGGCACTTTCATTGGGGAAGGGCTTGCTGCCTTTTTCCGCGAGCTCGAAAGCAGGACAGAGCTCGCTCATGCGTCCTCCGGCGCGAACTTTTCGCGCCGCTCAAGCTCGGCTTCGCTCGGCTCCTTCGTCGCAAAACTGCCCGTCTGGACCTTGCCGGCTGGCTCGTAGCTATTGAACACGACCCCGCTGGCCGAGACGAAATGATCGAGCAGCTTCATCCTGCCAGGGCTCGTGGTCCCATCGAAGATCGACTTTCCGTGGCCGAGTAGCACCGGGTAGGTGATCATCAGGAACCGGTCGATCAGCCCCGCGGAAAGGAGCGGCGGATAGAGCGTGCTGCTGCCCTGGATGAGGAGGTCGCGGCCGTCGCTTTTCTTCAGCTCGCTGACGGCTGCAGCGGTGCCGCCCGAGAGCTTGCTGCTGTTCTCCCATTCCAGCGGCTCGTTCGAATGGGTCAGCACATATTTGTTGATGCGCTGGAATCTCTCGCCGATTGGATTGTCCACATTGTAGGGCCAGAAGGCGGCGAAGATGTCGTAGGTCCGCTTGCCGAGCAGAAGGTCGTAGTCGGGCTCGACCAGGAACTTGTCGAACTGAGCGTCGCCGCTTTCGTCCCAGAAGGGGAAGACCCACCCGCCAAGCTCGAACTTATGGGAGGGATCTTCCTCGGGCCCGCCGGGCGCCTGCATGATACCGTCGAGCGACAGCATGACCGCGCCGGTGAGCTTACGCATCGATGCTCTCCCCGCGGAGCGCGGCCTCGATCTTGGCGATGTCGATCTTGCGCATTGTCATCATCGCTTGGAATGCACGCTTGGCTCCAGCTTTGTCCGGATTGCTGGTCGCCTCGAGCAGAACGCGCGGCGTGATCTGCCAGGAGAAACCCCATTTGTCCTTGCACCACCCGCAGGCGCTTTCCTCGCCGCCATTTTGCGTGATCGCGTTCCAATAGCGGTCGGTCTCTTCCTGGTTTTCGGTCAGGACCATGAAGCTGACAGCTTCATTGGGCTTGAAGTTTGGACCGCCGTTCAGGCCGACGAACGATTGGCCGAGCAGGGTGAACTCCACGGTCAGCTCTTCGCCTTCGTTCCCGCCCGGAAAATCGCTTACTGCCGGGTGGCGCTCGCCGATATTGGTATCGGGGAAAACCGACGCATAAAATTCGACCGCCTTGCGAGCCTCGCCTTTGTCGAACCACAGGCAGGTAGTCATCTTGTTGGCCATGAGAAGCTCCATTGATGAAGGTCAGATAGGTTGCGGGCGCAGCACCATGGCGCCCCCAGGCTGCGCGCACCGCCGCGAACAGAAGCCCGGCGATGAAGGTGAAGCGATCTACGAAGAACCCGAACTCCATCGGATTACTGCTGTCTTCATCGAACGGCTTAGGCCTTGCCGACGAGCGCGAATTCCGCGCCCTGCGGATCGATGCCGATGATTATATGGTCGCCGCCCGGCACTTCCATCGGGCCCATGACGATCTTTCCGCCCTTGGCTTCGGCGGTCTCCTTCGCCTGCTGGACTGAGGCCACCCGAAAATAGAATCGCCAGTGCGGCTCCTGGCCACCCATTGTTCCTGCGATCGCGCCGAGCCTTAGGCCCTGATGGTCGACGAAACGGTATTCGCCGTTCTCGCCCATGTCCATGAAGTCGTCGCTCGTCCAGCCGAACTGCTCGCCATAGAACCGGCGTGCGGCGGCCGGGTCGCTAGTCGACAGCTCGTTCCAGGCGCAATGGCCCAGTTTGTCCGGCGAGAAGACCGTGCTTGGCTCGTTCTCACGTCCCGCCGGCGGGATCGGCTTCATGATGTAGAAGGGGGCGGCCTGCGGATCGGTCACCATGGCGATGCGTCCGACATTAGGAATATCCGTCGCCCCCATCCAGGTCTTGCCACCGGCCGCTTCGATCGAGGCGACTTTGGCATCGACATCGGTAACGTTGAGATAGCCGAGCCAGGTCGGTCGGGCGCCGTGCTGCTGCATCTCGGCGGTGATCGGCATGACACCGCCGGCAAAGCCACCGTCGCTCGTATTGATCATGCGATAGCCGTTATATTCGGCGGCGGCTTCTCCGAAGCTCCAGCCGACGAGCGCGTCGTAAAAATCCTTTGCCCTCTCGGCGTCGGCAGTCATCAACTCGTACCAGATAAAGTCGCCGGGCGGGTTTGGACCGGTGCGATTCCGCTGGTTCGTCGTAGGTGCGTCTTCGGTACGGACGTCAGTCATCGTGACCTCCCTCAGGTTTGAGTTGGACTGTTCGTCTTAATCAGGCGTGCGCCGTCGCACGTTCCTCGACGATCGGCCGGAACCCACCCCAGAACATGCGCTTGCCGTCGAACGGCATCGGCTGCTGTCCGGGCTGCATTTCCGGATCGGCCATGATCTTTTGCCAGGCCGTGTCGCGGACTTCCTTCGAGGGCCACAGGACATAGGAGAAGACGACATTTTCGCCGTCTTCGGCCTTCACGGCCATGAAGAAGTCTGTGGTCTTGCCGCGCGCCACGTCATCACCCCAGGCCTCGATGACCTGCAGTGCGCCCTGTTCGGTGAACTTGCCGGCCATCTTCTGGGCGAGCGCGCGATATTCTTCTTTTTTCACTTCCGGAACGGGAACGATGAATCCATCGACATAGCTCATGCTGCAACTCCTTCGGGTTGGTGCTCGCGATAAGTTGCGAGCTGGTCTTCGAGCGCGGTCTGGAACGCCGACCTTGCCTCGCCGCGCTTCACGTAATCGGCGAGATTGGGGGTATCACCGAGCAGTCCGCCTCGATTGGCCAGCCTCAGGACCGTGACCATCATCAGGTCGCCGATCGTAAAGCGGTCGCCTTCGAGCCACTGACTATCGCCCAGCCGGTCCGACACGCGCTTCAGCTTCAATCGCGCAAATTCATCGGCGCTGGGCTTCCTCAGCTTCGCCCAGTCCTGATCGGCGTAAAATGTGTCGATGAGGACGCGATGCTGGACCGCTGGTTCGAGGCTGTTGAGTGCCGCAAAAACCCACTGGATGGCCCGGTATTTGCCCCGAGGATCACGTGGAAGAAGCGCTTCGTTCTTCTCTCCGATATATTGGACGATCGCGCCGGTTTCGAAGATCTGGACGATCCCGTCGTTGAAACAGGGCACCTGCTCGAAGGGCTGTTCCTTCACATAATCGGCAGGCTTCATCTGAACGTCGAGCAGACGTACGCGATAATCGAGCCCGGCCTCCTCGAGCGCCCAGCGAACACGCAAATCTCTCACGAGTCCCTGCGCGAATTCCGGGACCCAGCGAAATGCGGTGATCTCGATATCGGCATTGGGGTTGATCGGCATCGCTTGGTCCCCTCAAATCGCCGTCGCGATTGCTTCCTGGACAGCTTCGGCGCCGCGCTCGGCGGCTCCCGCGTCCATCCACATCAGTTCCCAGATGTGACCATCCGGGTCTGCAACGCTACGGCCGTACATGACCCCATAGTCCTGTTTGGGGCTCGGATCAGCAGCCCCGCCGGCCGCTACGGCGCGTTCAACGGTCGAGTCGACGCTTTCACGGCTGTCCGACGACAGGCACAACAGCACTTCCGACCCGGCTTTCGCATCGGCGATCGGCCGCGGCGTGAATTGGCTAAACTTGTCATGCGTCAGGAGCATGACATGGATGCTCTCACTGATCGTCATGCAGGCGGCGGTCTCGTCGGTGAACCTTGGCTCGTTGGTGGCGCCGAGCGCTTCGAGGAAGGTGCGCGACTGCTGAAGGTCGCTCACTGGGAGGTTCACGAAGATCATCTGGGTCATGACTATTCCTCTCCTTCTAGATCTCGGCTCCGTCAGTCCCGCAGGGGCATGAGAGCGCGCAGCCGGGGTTCGCGCAACCACAGGCCGCCCCAGACGGCGAGGCCGAGATCAACGCTGAACAAGTTATTACTGATGAGGGGACTGCCAGCCCCGAGATGAGCGGTGACGGCGCCCCCGAGATAGGCGGTCAACAGCACGGTCCCGAGAATTGCCGTGCGGGGAATGGCGTAGAGAGCCGTGCAGAGGGCAAGGATCGCTCCCAGAAGCCGGTAGAAGGCGGGGTCGGCCGGTAGATGCAGTCCGAACGGCGTGTCGGCGGCCATCATCGCCGGCACGAGGAGCTTCGCGCCCGCGTCCATCCCGAGGAACAGGATAGCGACACCGCTCAATGCCCAGCCAACCTTCACGCTGACCGAAGGTTCGGCAATCCTTTCATTGATTGCTGCGCGCGCCACTTCTTCCTCCCGCTGCGATTCAATTCGCTTGCTTTTTGAACTTCAAAGTTATAAATTACAACCGTGGAGTTAGAAAAACTAACTAAACGTCGGAAAAATGAGGATAAACGGCGCTTCGACGACGCCTGCGGCTTGGCGCACGCGCTGGAGCTGCTTGGCGAACGGTGGGCGATGCTGGTGCTTCGCGAACTCGCCTACGGGCCGCGGCGGTTTTCGGAGCTCAAGGGCGATCTCCAGGGCATCAGCGCCAACGTCCTGACCCAGCGGCTGACCGAGCTTGAAACGCGCGGCCTCGTCCGGAAAACAAAGCTTCCGCCGCCGGCGTCGGTGCAGGTCTATGAAGCAACCGGCTGGGGCCTGGAGGTGATCCCGGTCATTGCCTCGCTCGGCCGCTGGGCGGCGCGCAGTCCAATGCACAATCCGGCTCAGCGGATGAGCCACGTATCGCTGGTGATGTCGCTCCAGACTTTGATTTCTCCCGAAGGCGCCCAAGGCCTCGTCGCACGCATCGGTTTTCGCCTCGGCGAGGCGTCCTATGTTGCGACCATCCACGACGGACGTTTGGATGTCGCCCGGCGCGAAGCCGAGGATTGTGACGTCACCTTTACCGGACCGCCGACGGCGGTGGCCGGGGTCATCCATGGCGGAGCGCCATTCGAAACGATCCTCGTCGAGGGAGACATCGACCTTGCGAAACGTTTCGTGACGCTCTTTCCGCTGCCCGCCAAAGTGGAGATACGTTGAGGCGGGCGCGCCATTCCCCTAAGGCCGACGCGATGACTGACCTTCCCAATGCCGACCCCGACAGCCGTGCCGAGACGCTCATGACCGCACCCGACAAGATCGTGAAAGTACGCGAGGCGTTCGGCGTCGATTCGGACATGGAGGTTCCCGCGTTCAGCGAGGCCGACGAGCGCGTCCCCGACCTCGACCCGACCTACGTCTTCGATCCGAATACCACGCTCGCCATCTGTGCCGGCTTCGCCAAGAACCGCCGGGTGATGGTCCAGGGCTATCACGGCACCGGCAAGTCGACGCACATCGAGCAGGTCGCTGCCCGCCTGAACTGGCCGATGATTCGTATCAACCTCGACGCCCACATCAGCCGTATCGACCTCGTCGGCCGCGATGCGATCGTGCTTCGCGACGGACAGCAGGTGACGGAGTTCCGCGAGGGGCTTCTGCCGTGGGCGCTGCAGCACCCTGTCGCACTAGTTTTCGACGAATATGATGCTGGCCGCCCCGACGTGATGTTCGTGATCCAACGTGTGCTTGAGGCGGAGGGCAAGCTGACTTTGCTCGATCAGAACCGAGTGATTCGTCCGAACCCCTGGTTCCGTCTGTTCGCAACCACCAACACGGTGGGCCTCGGTGACACCACCGGCCTCTATCACGGCACGCAGGCGATCAATCAGGGCCAGATGGACCGCTGGAACATCGTCACCACGCTCAATTACCTGCCGGCGCAGGTCGAGGCTCAGATCGTGCTCGCGAAGTCGGGCGAATATGACGATCCAGGCGGCAAGCAGATCGTCGAGAAGATGATCAAGGTTGCCGAGCTCAGCCGCCAGGGTTTCATCAACGGCGACATCTCGACAGTCATGAGCCCGCGCACGGTGATCAGCTGGGCGCAGAACGCGCACATCTTCAACGATGTCGGCTACGCTTTTCGGGTCAGCTTCCTTAACAAGTGCGACGAAGCCGAACGGCCGCTGATCGCCGAATATTACCAGCGCGTGTTCGGCGAGGACCTTCCCGAGAGCGTGGTTGGGAAGGCTTAGCTGAGGCCCGCGCGTGGCCGAGAAGATCGACATTTTCCGCCGTGTGCTTGCGGGCGCAACGCGGGCAATCGCGAAGGACAGCGAGGTGGAGGTAATCTTCGCCTCCGACGTCGCACCCGCCGCCGGAAAGACCGCACGCGTTCCCTCTCCAGGGCCCGCGCTCGAGCCCAGGCTCGTGGCAGAGGCGCGCGGCGCTGCCGACTCAGCGGCGCTTCGGCTTCGCTATCACGACCCTCGGGTTCATGCGCGCAATGCGCCGATGGACGTCGAGGCCCGCGCCGTCTTCGATGCGCTTGAAACGGCGCGCGTCGAGGCGCTCGGCGCGCGCGCGATGGGCGGCGTTCGGGAGAACCTTCGTAACCTTACGGAAGCCCGCGTCCGGAGCGACGGGATCGTCCGTGCGCGCGACGCGGAAGAAGTGCCGCTCTCGACAGCGGTCGGCCTCATTGCCCGCGAGCGGCTGACCGGCGAAGCGCCTCCGGCGGCAGCCGGTGAGGGGTTGAAGCTGGTCGCGCCGTGGATCGAGGAAAAGGCCGCCGCTGAGCTCGACGCGCTGGCGCTGACCCTCGACGACCAGGCAGCGTTCGCCAAGCTCTCGCGCAGGCTGCTTGAGGATCTCGACCTTGCCGCCGCCGAAGATCTCCTCGAGGAGGAGCCGGACGAGGGCGGCGACGATGCCGAGAGCGAGCAGGGCGGCAGCGACGATCCGGCGGAACAGGGCGACGAAGGCCAGCCCGGCGGCGGCGATGTCGAGATGCGCGGCGAGGAGGTCGAGGACGAGGGAGCCGACGCGGATTCAGCAAAGGAAATGGAGGCCGGGGACGAGGACTCCGCTTCCGGCGACAACCTCAGCGAAAGCCTGTTCGCGGGGCCAGGGCGCCGCAATTGGGAGCTCTCGCCAGCGACCGACTATAAAGCGTTCACGAAGCGCTTCGACGAAATCGTCGAATCCGAGGAGCTGTGCGACGAGGAGGAGCTGTCGCGCCTCCGCGCCTATCTCGACCAGCAAATGAGCGGCCTCTCGAACGTGGTCACGCGCCTCGCCAACCGCCTCCAACGCCGGCTCATGGCGCAGCAGGCGCGGAGCTGGGACTTCGACCAGGAGGAGGGGCTGCTCGATGCGGCGCGGCTCGCGCGCATCGTCGTCAGCCCGGCTCACTCGCTCAGCCACAAGATCGAGCGTGATACGGAGTTTCGCGACACAATCGTGTCGTTGCTGATCGATAATTCAGGCTCAATGCGCGGACGCCCGATCGCGATCGCCGCCATTTGTGCCGACATCCTCGTGCGGACGCTCGAACGCTGCGGCGTTTCAACAGAGATCCTTGGCTTCACCACCCGCGGCTGGAAGGGCGGACAAAGCCGAGAGGCGTGGCTCGCAGCCGGCCGTCCGCCCAGCCCGGGCCGCCTCAACGACCTCAGGCATATCGTCTACAAGCGCGCCGACGAACCTTACCGGCGCGCTCGGCGCAACCTCGGCCTCATGATGCGCGAGGGACTGCTGAAGGAGAATATCGACGGCGAGGCGCTGCTCTGGGCGCACAACCGGCTAATCGCGCGGCCCGAGGAACGGCGCATCCTGATGGTGATTTCCGATGGCGCACCGGTCGACGATTCGACCGCGTCGGCGAACGGCGGCACCTATCTCGAACGGCACCTGCGCCAGGTCATCGAATGGATAGAAAAGCGCTCGAGTGTGGAGTTGATCGCAATCGGCATCGGCCACGACGTGACGCGCTATTATAGCCGCGCGGTGACGATCATGGATGCCGAGCAGCTCGCCGGTGCGATGGTCGAGCAACTCGCCAGATTGTTCGAAACCCCCTGAAAAGAGATGGGCCCGGCGCACAACGCGCGCCGGGCCCCCCTCGTTACGCGACGCGAGGGAACAGTCGTCCGTTTTTTTTCGGACACGACGAGGAAAAGGGGAAAACCCCGTCGAATGAGGCCCTTATGCCTCATTCGCGGACAATCGAACCTGAACGTGGGGTGCAGCCCCCATTCAGCAAAATCTCGAGTGAAGTCAGCCGGTTATGGCGGGCTTAGGCAGCAGGCTGGTCAGCGACCTTCTTCGCGACTTCGCGCTTCAGCTTGCGTGCCTTGGCGCTCAGCTTCTCGCTGCTGGTCTTCAGCAGCCAATTGTCGAGGCCGCCGACATGCTCGACCGAACGCAGGCCGTGAGTTGACACGCGCAGCTTCACGCTCTGGCCGAGCGCGTCCGAGATGAGCGTGACGTTCTGCAGGTTCGGCAGGAACGTGCGCTTCGTCTTGTTATTGGCGTGGGAAACATTGTGTCCCACCTGCCGGCCCTTGCCGGTCAGCTCGCAAACCCGCGACATGGTGTTCTATCCTGATTGTTCTTAAGCGAGCCTCGTAAGGCCCGTGAGAGCGCCGCCCGTTAGCCGCTCATGTTCCTTTCGTCAACGCCGCGTACCTGACCATCACCGCAACCCAAGGGCAATATTTGCGTTGGGTGAACCGAGCCATTTTGAAGGTCGACGAATGCGCGCAATAATCTTCATCCTGATCCTCGCCATCCTGGTCGTGCTCGCGGGGCTCGCCACTGGCTTTCTCAACATCGATCAGATCCGCGGGGCCAAGGCCCCCCAGATCAGTGCCACCGGCAATGGGGTCACGGCAAAAGGGGGACAGGCCCCCGCCTTCGACGTCCAAACCGGTTCAGTAAAGGTCGGGACCGAACAGGCGACCGTGAAAGTGCCGAAGGTCGTCGTCGAGAAGCCTGGTCAGAACCAGGCTGCCGCAACCACCAACAACGCCATGTGACTCAGCTCGCCGGCTCCGCTAGCGGCTTGCCGGCATGGGCTTCCCGCTTCCGCAACCGATGCGCCGAGCGCTGGAACTCGCCCGCGAGGCCGCCGAGGCGGGCGAAGTGCCGATCGGCGCGGTGGTAACCCAAGGGGGCGAAGTGATCGCCGAAGCGCGCAATGCGATGCGCGGCTCGTCGGATCCCACCGCTCACGCCGAGATGGTGGCGATAAGGAGGGCCGCGGCGAGGCTCGATACCTCCCGTTTGGACGATTGCACCTTGTGGGTGACGCTCGAGCCTTGCGCCATGTGCGCGGGCGCCATTGCGCTTGCCCGGATGACGGCACTACGCTTTGCCGCTGAGGATCCAAAGGGTGGCGGCGTGGTCCACGGCGCGCGCGTCTTCGCGCAGCCGACCTGTCACCATCGCCCGGACGTTCTTGGCGGCATCGGTGAGGATCAGGCGGCAGCGCTGCTGCGAAGCTTCTTCGCTGAGCGCCGCTAAAGCCTAGCCGGCATAAGGAAGCAGGCGAATTTCGACGCGGCGATTGGCTGCCTTCTGCAAATCGTCCGTTTCTGGATTGTATAAGGGGGCGGTCTCGCCGAGGCCCTTCGAGGCAAGGCGAGCCTTGGCGACGCCGTGGCCAGCAAGGTAGTTCGCGACCGCTGCCGCGCGCTTGTCCGAGAGCGCCTGGTTGATCGGCTCAGTGCCGGAGGTGTCGGTATGGGCGAACACGTCCACAAAGGTCTGGTTCTTCGTTTTGACGGTCCGCGCGATTTCAAGGAGTGTTGCATCGAACTCGGGCCTGACGCCGGCGCTTCCCGTCCCAAACGTCAGCTCTGCGGGAATTCGGATCACGATTCCGCTGCCAACCTCCAACACGTCCAGCCCCATGCCGGCGGTCTGAGTGCGCAGCTCCCGGTCAAGCTCGGCCATATAAGCCGGCGCGGCGCCCGCACTCAGCGGTCTTATTTTCGCGGCCCGCATCTTCGCTGCGCGGGACTTGCGTCCCCCGACAACATCAGCGGAGAGGTAGGGTGCGTTGAGCCCCAGCGGTGTGAAGGAAGCCGGGCGGGCGAGCGTTGGTGGAGGGGCCGTTTCGCAGCCGGCGACGAGGGCGATCGAACAGCCAAGAGCGACCGCTTTCAGCATCCGGCAAAAGTGCATGTGATCGGCCTCCCAACCGACGAGAAGGAGCGGATGAAACTTGTGTGTAGCACGGCCGGTTCCGATGGCGAATCCGTGACGCGGCTTGTGAACGTCCGCCGCGCAGGGCTACATTCTAGGGTTCCACGCCTATGAGCGACCATTTAGCACCCATCCCCTGGATCGACGTGGTCCTCCTCCTCGCTCTCATCGCGCTCAACGGGGTGCTGGCGATGAGCGAACTTGCGATCGTGTCGTCCCGTGAGGCGCGCCTGAGAGCGATGGCGCGGAGCGGAAGCCGCGGCGCCCAGTGTGCACTGGACCTCGCCGCCGAGCCCGGCCGCTTCCTGTCCACCGTACAGAGCGGCATCACCCTCATTGCAATCTTCGCGGGCGCCTTCTCCGGAGAGGCACTGGGCGAGCCGACGGCAGAGCGGATCGAGCTGCTGTTCGGCCTCGATACGAAGACAGCGCATACGGTCGGAATTGCCGTCGTGATCATTCTGACGACCTATGTGTCGCTCGTCATCGGGGAGATCGTTCCCAAGCAGATCGCCCTTCGGTCGCCCGAGCCCCTTGCCGCCGCGATGTCGCGGCCGATGCACCTCTTGTCGCGCATCACCGCGCCGTTCGTCTGGTTGCTGGACCGTTCGAGCCTTCTTATTTTCAAGCTGGTCGGGCTCGACCGTGAATCCAGGAACCACGTCACGGCCGAGGAGCTGCACCTTGTGGTTGCCGAGGCGCAGACGGCGGGCGTCCTCGAGGAAAGCGAAAGGGCGATCATCTCGGGCATTGTGCGCCTTGCCGACCGCCCCGTGCGCGAGGTGATGACGCCCCGGATGGAGATCGACTGGATCGACGTCCACTCCACCCCGGACGAAATCCGCCAAGCGCTACTTGAGACGGCGCACACGCGCATTCCCGTTGCCGACGGCTCCGTCGAGAATATCGTCGGAGTGATCGAGGTCCGCGATGTTGCCTGCGCACTACTGGAGGAGCGCCCGCTCGACCTCAAGCATTTGTGTCGAAAGGCACCGGTTATCCCGGACCTCATGGACGCAATGGACGCGCTTGCCGTGCTACGGAGCGCCGACGTGCCGCTCGCCCTCGTCAATGATGAATATGGCCACCTGGACGGGATCGTGACCCCCGGAAGCATCCTCGCCGCGCTTGCCGGGACCTTCGCTCACGACATCGAGCAGGGCGAGGAACCACCATTGGTGGAGCGCGACGACGGCAGTTGGCTTGTCTCTGGCGCTGCGAGCGCCGATCTCCTGCCCGACCGTCTCGGCGTCGCTTTGCCCGGGGACCGCGACTATTCGACGGTTGCGGGTTTCGCCTTGTCCGTTCTCAAGCACCTGCCCGAGACAGGTGAACGGTTCCGCCACGATGGCTGGGTATTTGAGATCGTCGACATGGACGGCCGCAAGATCGACAAGCTGATCGCCTCGCGGCCCAGGAAACGTGCCGCCGAAAGCGAAGCCGAGGCCGTCGGCTAGAGCTTCCCGAACCTCTGCTCGAAGCCGTCGATGTCGCCGCGCGCGAGATAGTCAGCCTGCTCCACGATTTGATCGCGCGTGATGCGTCCGCGAAACGCGCCGAGCTGCTGGTCGAGGCGCTCGATCTCAAGCGGCGTGAGGCCGGCGATCTGGCCAAAGTTGTGGAACCCGGCTGCGTGAAGGGAATCGGCGAACTTCGGGCCTACACCCTTGAGCATAGATAGATCATCGCGCGGGATATTTCCTTCCAGCGCCGGGTGAACCGGCGCCCTGATGATGTCGCCCGCGACGTCACTCATCGCAGCGGCAGCTTCGCCTGGAACGCCGCGGCCTTCGGAAGGGCCCGCCCGCGGCATGTGCGGGCGGAGAGGAGCACTGTCGGTCAGCGCTACACGCTGCTTTGGCCTAAGCAGGATGAACGCCAACACCAGCGCCACCAGGATGGCAATTACCCACCAATATTCGCGGATCAGATCCATTCTATTCTCACCATTTCCATTCTGCGTTGTAACGGCGGCGGAGCTCCCTGAGATAAGCGAGCACCAGTCCTAAAAGAAAGCCCACGACACCTGCTGCGCCCCCTTCGACGATAAGCGGTACACCGCCGCCATCAGCGGACCAGGCGGCGCTTGCGACGCCGGGCACTTCGTCCATGACCTGGACAAGCTCGCCTCGCTGGAAGTCATCGGCGGGGCCGGAAAGCATTACACGCCGGCTCAAGGGTCCGCGATGCAGATGCGCGCTGACTTCCGGTATTTCATTGTAGACGAGGGCCGCGCGAACCATCCCTTCCACCTCTGACCTGAAGCGGTCAGCAGCTCCGAGCGGCCCGTGCCATAATGCCGAAAGGGCGATCGATACGACGGCGCCAATGGCAAACATCATATTGCGCTGCCGACGTCTCCGAAATGCGATCAGCCCGGCGACTATTCCGACAACAATGCCAGCTCCAACTGGCGGCCAGAAATAGGGCCAGAGCGTGCTCACGCTTTCTCCCGTGCAAGCTCGCGCCAGCCGATATCGCGCCGGTGGAAGCCGTCCGCGAAATCAATTTGGTCGACGGCGCGATACGCGCGGGCCCTGGCGTTCGCGAACGTTTCGGCGACGGCTGTGACGGCAAGAACTCGCCCCCCTTTGGCGACAAGCCCTGAATCGCCTTGCGCGGTGCCGGCGTGGAACACGGTCACACCCTCGACCTGTTCAGCCGCTTCGATCTTCCGGATGAGGCCGCCGCTTGCCGGCGTGCCCGGGTAACCGCGCGCTGCTACGATCACGGTCATTGAATGCTTTCCCGAAAGCCGCGGCTCATTGATCTTAGCGAGGCGTCCTGTCGCCACCGCCTGAAGCAGCTCCGCGAAATCCCCCTCGATGAGCGGCATGATAGCCTCGCACTCCGGGTCACCGAACCGGACATTATACTCGATCAGCTTCGGCCCAGCTCTAGTCAGCATAAGCCCTGCATAAAGCACGCCGCTGAAGGGCGTTCCCGCCTCGGCAAGGGCTCGTGCCGTTGGCCGGACGATTTCGTCCATCGCACGTTGCTCGAGGTCTGCCGTGAGCACGGGGGCCGGAGCATAGGCGCCCATTCCGCCCGTGTTCGGACCGGTATCGCCTTCACCAACGCGCTTATGGTCCTGCGCCGAGGCCAGCGCCACGGCGGTCTCGCCGTCGACCAGTGCGAACAGGCTCGCTTCTTCCCCTTCGAGAAACTCTTCGATCACGAGCGGCCCATCGCCCGCGGCCTCGATCGCCTCCTCGGCCTCGGCGCGAGTGGTCGCCACGGTGACGCCCTTGCCGGCCGCAAGTCCGTCAGCCTTGATCACCACCGGCAGTCCAAATCGATCGAGCGCAGCGAGACTCTCTCCAGCGTGTTCGACCCGAACATAGTCGGCGGTGGGGATCAGGTTCGCTCTGCAAAGATCCTTCGTGAACCCCTTCGATCCCTCGAGCTGTGCCGCTGCGGCGCTCGGCCCGAACACGGCAATGCCGCTTGCGCGAAGCGCATCCGCGACACCCGCGACCAGCGGCGCTTCAGGACCGACCACTACCAGGTCGACGCGTTCATTCCGGGCAAGCTCGACCACCGCCCGAGGATCACACGGGTCGATGCTGACGCAGTCCGCCCAGCGGGCGATGCCCGGGTTTCCCGGCGCCGCGATCAGCTTGTCACAGCTCGGCGATTGCCTAAGTCGCCAGCCAAGCGCATCCTCGCGCCCGCCTGAACCCAACAGCAGAATATTCATGGACTTTCCCAAAGAAGAGCGCGCGGGCCTGTTAGCGAACGTCGCTCCCGGCGACAATTCGCCTGCGCTTACCGTCACCGAGCTCTCTGGCGCGCTCAAGCGAACTGTCGAGAGCGCGTTCGGGAACGTGCGGGTTCGCGGCGAGATCAGCGGGTTCAAGCGCCACGGGTCCGGCCATTGCTATTTCACGCTGAAGGATGAGAACGCCTGCATCGACGCGGTGATCTGGCGGGGCAATGCCGGCGCCCTCGCCTTCCTTCCCGAAGACGGCGCTGAGGTTATCGCGACAGGCAAGCTCACCACTTACCCGGGACGCTCGAAGTACCAGATCGTCATCGAGAGGATGGAAATCGCGGGCGAGGGTGCCTTGCTCGCGCTTCTCGACAAACGCCGCAAGGCGCTCGCCGCGGAAGGCCTCTTCGCGGCCGAGCGCAAGCGCAGGCTTCCATTCCTTCCTGGGGTCATCGGCGTCGTCACCTCGCCCACTGGCGCGGTGATCCGTGACATCCTTCATCGGCTCGAGGATCGCTGCCCCACCCGGGTTATCCTTTGGCCGGTACCGGTTCAGGGTGAGGGCGCCTCCGCGAAGATCGCCGCGGCAATCCGGGCATTTCCTTCGATCGAGCCTCGTCCCGATCTCCTGATCGTCGCTCGCGGAGGCGGATCGATCGAGGACCTTTGGCCGTTCAACGAGGAAGAGGTGGTCCGGGCGGCCGCCGAATTGCCAATCCCGCTCATCTCCGCCGTCGGACACGAAACGGACACCACGCTCATCGATCATGCCGCCGATCGGCGGGCCCCGACGCCGACGGCCGCGGCCGAAATTGCAGTCCCGGTCCGCGGCGAATTGCTCGGCCAGCTCAGTGAGCTCGCGCACCGGGCTCGGCACTGCCTCGCTCGGCGCGCGGAACGTTCACGCGAACGCTTCGATCTTATTGCTTCCCGTTGGCCCGAGCCGCAGGCGATTTTCGCCCCGACGATGCAGCGCCTGGACGAGCTTGGAGACCGCTTACCACGGTCGCTCGCAGCACGGGCAGGGAGCGCCCGGGCCGACCTGAACCTCGTCGCGGGACGGCTTCGCCGCGACCTTATCGACCAGCGGATCGCGCGGCTTGCCGAGAAATTGTCCGCCGCCTGGAAGATGGCCGAGCTTTCCCATCCCGAACGGCCGCTTCGACGCGGCTATGCGCGCGTGACGAGCCGCGATGGCCACACCCTGATTCACGCCGCGCCGCGCGCGAGGCGAAGCTTTTTACGCTCCGCTTCGCCGATGGAAGCGTCGACGGCTCGGTTGACGATGGCGCGCCGCCGCGGATGGTTGAGCGCAAGTCACGCAATTCCTAACATTGCCCCGCAGCCCGGCCTGTTCGATCCGCCGGAGGAGTAAGCCGATGCTGATGTCAGGAAGCGGCAGGGCCGCCCGGATCCATTATCTTGCCGGCACCTTCCGGGTGCTGAGAGCGATGCTCGATGAAGCCGCCGGTGAAGGAGGCGTTGTCTCGGCGACGGCGTCGAAGACCTGCCGCAGCGACAGCCCGAAGCGTTCGAGCTTCGCTGGGTCGACCACGACGTGATACTGGCGGGTGAGGCCGCTCGACGAGTTGATCTCGCTCGACCCCGCGCACCGAGCCAGTTGCGTGCGCAATTCCCAGTCGTGGATGGTCTTGCGCTCCATCAGGTCGACACGGTCGCTCTCCACCAGGTACTGGTAGATCTCGCCAACGCGGTGGCGACAGATCCGAGCGTGGCGTGAGCCGGACGGCAGCCGGCTCTTGGCGTCGTTCCACGCGCTCGTTGACGCTGGCGCGCGAAGTACACCGCTACCGCGTCATCGAAGATGACACCGTCACGAGCGACAGGCCAGACTTCGAGATCGAGCGGACCGATCTGCGCCAGGCACCCCCATCAGCGCCGTCTCGATGGGATACGATGCAGGACGAGCCGACGGTCTCTCTGCTGGACGCGATGGCGGCGGCGCGCGCGCGCGACCGCGTCGCCGCCGAGTACGCGAGCGACTTCGCGGTGACCTTCGACACCGCGCTGCCGGCCCTGCGCGGCGCGCTGGCGGACGGCCTGACGACCGACCACGCGATCGTGCGGGTCCACCTGGAGCTGCTCGCGTCCCTGCCCGACACGCTGATCGCACGCAAGCTCGGCCTCGAGGCGGCGGAGACGGTGTCGGCCGATGCGGCGGCGGCGCTCGCCGCCGGCGATCCCGGCACGCCCGCGGGCGACCTGGCGATCGCGCAGCTCGATGCCCGCCTGCGCCGCCCGGACAACGCTCTGAATCCGGGAACGACGGCGGACCTCGTCGCGGGCACCCTGTTCGTCGCGCTGCTGGAGGGCGTGCTGTGAGCCGCGAGCCGATCCTCGTGATCTCGGTCAGCGCGCGGATGCTGGCGCAGCTCGCGGTCGGCGCGGGGCACGAGGTCGTCGCCGTCGACGGCTTCGGTGACCTGGACCTGCGGCGACTGTGCCCGTCGTTCACGCCCGCCCCGGGCGACGGTGAGCCCGGCGCGCTCGCGCCGCTTGCGCAGGTCGCGCGCGGTGTCAAGGCCAGGCGCCGTGGTCTACGGCGCGGGTTTCGAGAATCGCCCGGACCTCGTCGAGGACATCGCCCAGGGGCGTGAACTGCTCGGCAACGATCCGGCGACACTGCGGGCCGTGCGCGACCCGGTGCTGCTGGGGACCTGCCTGGCCGATGCCGGGCTGAGCGGGCCGCGGACCGTCGCCGCCGCCGACGTCGGCGCGCGCGGTCCCGGGCCGGGCCGCTGGCTGCGCAAGCCGCTGCGCGGCGGCGCAGGGGCATGGTGTGCGCAACTGGCGCGGCGGGCGGCTGTCAGGCGATGTCGTCCTGCAGCAGCGGGTGCGCGGGCTGGACTGCTCGATCGCCGCGGTCGGCGACGGCCGGTCGGCGACGCTGCTCGGCGTGACCGAGCAGCTCATCGGACGGCCGGCGTTCGGTGTGCGCGGCTACCGCTGGTGCGGAACGTCAGCCCGCCCGGCCTGCCGGCCCGGGAGCGGCGCGCGCTGTTGGAACAGGCGCGAGCGATCTGCACAGCCCTGACGGACGGATTCGGGCTGCGCGGGCTGTTTGGCGTCGACGTGATCTGGGACGGGCGCCACGCGTGGGTCCTGGAGGTCAACCCGCGCCCGAGCGCCTCGCTGGAGGTGCTCGAGGAACCGCAGGGCTGAGCGTCTTCGATGCGCACCTGGCGGCCTGCGCCGGGCGCCTGGCCACGGTCGACGTCGAGCGCGGGTGGAGCGGGCAGGCGGCCGGGAAGGCCGTCGTCTTCGCCACCGCAGCGAGCGTCGCGCGCGACACCGAGGACTGGCCCGGACGAGGGATCCGCGACGTGCCGACCCCCGGCGACGAGATTGACGCCGGCCATCCGATCTGCACGCTGCTCGCCGGTGGCGAGACTCCGCTGCAAACGGTCGAGACGCTCGAACGGCGCACCGCCGACCTGCGCGCCGAGATCAGCGGCTGGGCGGTGGCCCATGCCTGAGGCGACCTGCGCCGGCTGCGGCTGCGCGTCCGACGACCTCGTCGCACGCGCTGACGGCGAGCGCGTCGAGCTCGTCAGCGGCGCCTGCCCGCGTGGCGCGGCGTGGCGCCCGCCCGCGCGCCCCCGGCGGCTGCGCCACCGGCGCGGATCGATGGCGGCGAAGCGCCGCTCGACGACGCCTTGGCCACCGCTGCGGCGATCCTGCGCGACGCGCGGATGCCGCTCATCTTCGGCCTGGGCGGAACGAGCTGCGAGGCCCAGCGTGAGGCCGTCGCGCTCGCCGACGCGCTCGGCGCCGCAATCGACACGACGGGGCCGCTGCTCGACGGTGCCTCGGGCACGGCGTTCCCGATCCTCGGCGCGAGCACCGCGACGCTCGGCGACATCCGCGACCGCGCGCAGGTCGTCGTCATATCCGGCGCGCGGATCCGATGAGCACCCATCCGCGACTCCTGGAGCGTCTGCAGCTGACGGGGGCCGAGCGCGAGCCCCGGCGCACGCTGGTCGTCGTCGGCAGCGAGCGGACCGCCACCGCGCAGCTCGCCGACGCGTTCATCGAGCTTCCCCGCCCGCGACTTCGACGCGCTGTGGGCGCTGCGGGCGCTCGCCCGCGGCCTGCCGCTGGACGCGAGCCTCGCCGGCGACCTGCCGCTCGACGCGCTCGGCGACCTCGCCGGCCTGCTGCGCGGCGCAGACAACGGCGCGGTGCTTCACGGCGGAGGGCTGGGCGGTGGCGCGGCCGGCGAGCGCAACGCCTTGGCGCTCAACGCGCTCGTCCGCGACCTCAACCGGTTCACGCACGTCGTCACCGCGCTGCTGCGCGTCGACGGCAATGCCGCCGGCGCGCAGGACGTGCTCGCGTGGCAGACCGGCTACCCGTCCGCGATCGCCCTGAACGCGGGTCACCCGCGCAGCGAGCCGGGGCGGCTCGGCGCGGCCACGCTGCTCGCGCGCGGCGAGGCCGACGCGGCGCTGGTGATCGCCTGCGACGCGCTCGACGTGCTGCCGACAGCGGCGGCGGCCCGCCTGCGCGAGATCCCGCTCATCACGATCGATGCGGCCGACACCCCGGCAGCGCGCGCGGCGCGGGTCGCATTCACCCCCTCCTGCGCCGGCATCCACCGGCCCGGCACGCTGCACCGCATGGACGGCGTGCCGCTGCCGCTGCGCAAGCTGATCGCCTCGGGTCGCCCGGCGACGACGAGCTGCTCGCGATGCTGCGAGCCCGGATCGCCGAAGGCGTGCCCGCGTGATCCGGATCGCCGGCGGCCGCGTCCACGACCCGGCGAACGTCGCGGGCGGCGAGGTTCGTGACGTGTGCCTGGAAGGTGGGCGCGTCGTCGCCGACGTCCCCGCGCACGCGCGCCGGATCGACGCGCGCGGGAAGGTCGTCATGCCGGGCGGCGTCGACATCCATGCCCATATCGCCGCAAGGCGGTGAACGCGGCACGGCGCCTGTCCCCGGGGGAGCACCGCGAGGACCCGGTCGATCGCACGGCGATCATGCGCTCCGGCACCGGCGGGACGGTCCCGTCGACCGCGGTCACCGGCTATCGCTACTCGCTGCTGGGGTACACGACCGTCGTGGAGGCCGCGACGCCGCCGCTGGCCGCCCGGCACACGCTCGCCGAGCTGCGCGACACGCCCCTGATCGACGCCGCCTTCCTCGTGCTGATGGGCAACAACCGCGTGCTGATGGACCTGATGCGACGCGAGCCGCAGGTCGACACGGCGCGCGTGCGCGACGCCGTCGCCTGGTGGCTCGAGGCGACCGGCGGCTACGGCGTCAAGATCGTCAACCCGGGCGGCGTCGATCGCTGGAAGCACGCGGGTGGGAACGTCGCGACGCTCGACGACGAGGTCGACGGCCCGCACGTGACGCCGCGCAGGATCCTCGAGACGCTCGCCACCGCAGTCCAGGATCTCGGCCTTCCCCACCCCGTCCACGTGCATTGCAACGACCTCGATCGCGGGCAACTGGCGCACGACGCTCGACACGCTGCGCACGCTCGAGGGCCGCCGCGCACCTCGCGCACCTGCAGTTCCACGCCTACGGGGGGCGCCGGGGCGGGCGCCCGCGCTCCAAGGCGCCCGAGCTGGCCGAGTACCTCGGCGCCCACCCGGAGTTCAGCGCGGACGTCGGCCAGGTGATGTTCGGTCCGGCGATGACGATGACGGCCGACGCGCCCGTCTCCGCGCTGCTGCGCGACGTCACCGGCGCCGCGTGGGTCAACTCGGACACCGAGGTCGAGACGGGCTGCGGCATCGTCCCGTTCGCGTACCGCGAGCAAGAGCCTACGTCCACGCGTTCAGTGGGGCGATCGGGCTGGAGCTGGTATCCTGCTGGTCGCGACCCTGGCGGACGGTGCTTCGACCGACCATCCCAACGGCGGCTCGTTCCTGCGCTACCCGAGATCTGATCCGGCTGCTGATGGCCGGGACGTCGGCGGGAGCGCTGGCGAGCGCCAACCGCGGGCGATCCGCTGGCACCGTTCGGTGCTCGGATGATCTCGATCGCGAGTACTCGCTCGACGAGATCGCGATCGTCACCGCGCCGGACCGGCGAGACTGCTCGGCCTCGAGCCGAAGGGCCATCTCGGCATGGGCGCGGACGCGGACGTGACGATCTCTACGACCTCCGCCGATCGTGAGGAGATGTTCGCCATGCCGCGCTACGTCATCAAGGGCGGGAACGTCGTCGTCGAGCAGGGGGGACTGCGCGACGTCCTGTCCGGTGCGCTGATGCGCTCCTCTGCGACCTTCGAGCCGGACATCGAGCCGGTCCTGCGCGAGCGTTTCGATCAGCGCTACGGTGCGCTTCGACAGCTACGCCGTGCAGGAGCCGTGGCTGCTGCGCCGGCGCGCCGCGTCGCGAGAGGTCCTCGTCGTGAACGACGCCCTGATGCTTCATGACGCCGAGGTGGTCGACACCTTCGCCGAGGCGTTCCCGATGTGGGGCGCGCGCATCGTGATCACGGCGGCGACGCCCGGCTGGGCGCTGGAATGTGCGCGCTCGGTGACCGGCTTCGCCACGTCGGTGATCGGCTGCAAGTGCGAGGCGGGGATCGAGCGCGAGCTCGTCGCCGACGACACGCCGGACGGGCGACCCGGCATCAGCGTGCTCCTGTTCGCCACCGATCGCGAAGGGCTCGGCAAGCGCCTTGTCGAGCGGATCGGGCAGAGCGTCCTGACCTGCCCGACGACCGCGTGCTTCAACGGCCTGCAGGCGAGGCGTCGACGTCGGCGGTCAGGCTGCGCTCTTCGGCGACGGCTATCAGGCCAGCAAAGTCGTCGGCGATCAGCGCTTCTGGCGGATCCCGGTGATGGAGGGCGAGTT
>CAVYAH010000072.1:0-9700 GCA_963766415.1 uncultured Alphaproteobacteria bacterium
GAGCTCGGTCGTAGGGAATGGTTCCGCCGCGAGTGTCTGCGCAGCCGGTTGCAAGGACCGCGGCGACAAGGGCCAGAGCTGTGATGAGGGGACGCGGGACAAAATCAACCAACACGACCATTCCTCCGCAGGACCGGCGGCGGTCCCTATTCGAAAATTCCCCGATTGTAGAGGCTCAAATCTCCAAAACGGACCAGGCTAGGACGAAACGACCTCCTTCTCAGCCGCCCGCGTGTCGAGCAGCCAAGTACCTGATCCCTCAATAGCAATTGCTGTAAGCACACCCGTCTGGAACGCGCCGGTATCGATTCCGATACGGTTGGGCCGGATTTCCACTTCCGAGCGGATAGTATGGCCGTGGACGACGACAAAGCCGTGATCCGTCTCGTCCAGCAGGAACGGCTCGCGTATCCAGCGCAAGTCCGACTGCCGCTGCTGATCGATCTCCACGCCGGGGCGAATGCCGGCGTGGACGAATAGGTAATCGCCAAAGCGGCAGCTGTCGTCGAAGCTCTCAAGAAACTCGACATGCTCCCTCGGGATCGCGCTCCTGACGATCGCAAGCGCTTCCTCGTCGCCAAGCCCGGTCAGAACTGACGCATCTATGCGCGCCATAACTGGCGAGGCACTCCGAACCGCCAAACCACCGCCACTTGGTGATGAGGTCCGCATCTCCGGCAAGGATGCGGAGCAGCACTTCCTCGTGATTGCCGAGGAGGAAAACCGTCTGCACACCAGGCTGATCGTAGGTGCGAAGGCGCTCGATCACCTGCGGCAAGATTCCGGTCTCGATCGATGAGGTCGCCGACGAACACCAGCAACACCTTGCGGGCCTTGCGCTTCCCAATATCCGCATCAATTTTTTCGAGCAGCTCCTCGAGGAGATCTAGGCGACCATGGATGTCGCCCACACCATAGGCGCGCCATCCCCGAGCGCCCGCAGGGCCGCCATCTCGTCGTTGAGCGAAACTGAACATCCGGTCCCCTTAAAACCGAACCGGAGGCATAACCATCCAGCGCCTAAACCGCTCCTTAACCCCCCCGAAAAAACGGCCGCTCAGACGCTCAGCAGCTCAAACCTAGGAATTCGACGTCAAACGCTGTTCCGTCCTCGTCAACCATCCTGTAGCAGCCGCTCATTGCGCCGCGCGGCGTGTCGAGCGGGCAGCCAGAGACATAATCGAAGCTGGCGCCAGGGGCGATCGAGGGGCATCTCTCCGACAACGCCTTCGCCGATCACTTCGTGGATCGTTCCCCGGCCATCGACGATCGACCAGCTCCGCGACAAGAGTTGGACGGCGACGTCGGAGCCGTTCTCGATCCGCACGTGATACGACCAGAACCAGCGGTTGGTCGATGGATCCGATTGCTCCGCTAGGAAGCTGACTGCGACGCGCACGGCGATCCCGCGGGTTACCGCGACGTTGGGAAACAGCATGGCGAGCGCGTCGATGTTCACGGGCTTCACCTTAGCGGTCGCGATGCGCTGCACAACTAGGCAAGACCACCGGCCCGCCGCATTCGTTCCACCAGCCGCGAACGCGCTTCGGCGATGGGCTTCGAGCGCTCGCCGATGAGATCCCGAGCCAAGAAATGCCCGGTGAGAGCAAGTCCCTGGTCAATGTCCTCCCAGGAGGCGGCGCCCCCCTCGCGAACGAACCGGGGCAGTGGGAGCAGCCTGCCGGCATAGGGCTCCGCCTCAGCGGCGCTCACTGCACGGCCGGACCTTGGGCTCACAGCCACTAGCTCGTCATTCGCACCCGTCACCGCGCAGCGTTCGAGATCGAGACCGAACCCGAGTTCTGTCAGCAACAGGAGTTCGTAGCGGACCATCGCCGTCCCCCAACCATTCGCCGACGGCGCTGCTTCGACGGCGTTGAGCAGCGCTTCGAGCGTCTGGTACAGCCGCGGATGGGGCTGTCCTTCAGGAAGCACCGTGGCCGTGAGCACAGTCGCCCATTCGATCGCGGCGGCGGGCAACGGCTCCGACAAAAGCGGGCCTCGGCTATGGACCAGTTCCAGCGTTGCCTGCGGCAACTGCGTCTCCGTGCGCGCCGACAGTTGAGCGGCTACGACATTTCCGGCGATGAGCACCGGGCGCATCCGGCGTCCGCGCGCACCGCGTACATACGCGGCCTGGAGGCCATGTTCCGGAGTGACCAGCCGTACCACGGCGCCATGCTCGCCATGGTTGCGAAGGGCGCAGACGATGGCTTCGGTCTCGAATCTCATCCGGCCGGATGAAAATAGTCGTAGACCTGGCGTGCCGTCGCCCTGCTGATTCCCGGCGCCTTCTCCAGGTCTTCGAGTGCTGCTCCCTTGACTGCCCGCGCCGTTCCGAAATGCATCAGCAGCGCGCGCTTCCGGGTCGGTCCGATCCCTGGAACGTCGTCGAGGGTCGAGGCGGTCAGGCTCTTCGCCCGCTTCTGCCGATGCGTTCCGATAGCGAACCTGTGAGCTTCGTCGCGCAGGCGTTGAAGATAGAACAACAAAGCCGAGTTCGGCGGCATCGTCAGTTCGCGCCCGCCTGGCAGATGAAATGTTTCGCGGCCAGCGTTCCGGTCCGGGCCCTTGGAGACGCCGACTACCGGCACGTCGTGGACACCAGCGTCCTCCATCACCTCGCAAACGGCCGACACCTGGCCCTTGCCGCCGTCGATAAGGAGCAGATCGGGCCACTCGCCGCTCTGCCGATCCGGATCATCCTTTTCGAGCCGGGCGAAGCGGCGCTCGAGGACCTCGCGCATCATCGCGAAGTCATCGCCGGGCTGCGTCTCCGCCCGCTTGATGTTGAACTTGCGATAGCTGTTCTTGCGAAAGCCCTCGGGCCCAGCGACGATCATCGCGCCGGTCGCGTTCGTGCCCATAATGTGGCTGTTGTCGTAGACTTCGATGCGCTTCGGCACGTCGGCAAGTTCGAAAGTATCGGCGAGCTCGCGCAGGATCTTGCTTTGGGTCGTCGTCTCGGCAAGACGGCGGTCGAGCGCCTCCTCGGCGTTCCTTGTCGCCTGTTCCATGAGCTTTCGACGGGCGCCCCGCTGCGGAAGTTCAATCGCGATCTTGCGCCCCGCGCGCTCAGAAAGTGCCTCTTCGAGCAGTGGCCGGTCGGCAAGGTCGCGATCGACGAGGATCCGCTTCGGTGGTGGCATGTCTTCGTAGAATTGGACAAGAAAGCTCGAAAGAACCTCAGTTTCTGGGACATCGTTCACATGTGCCGGGAAGAATGCACGATGCCCCCAATTTTGCCCGCCTCGGATGAAAAAAGCCTGGATCGACACCGTGCCGCCCTTGGTCGCGAGCGCGAAGACGTCCGCGTCCCCGAGGCCCTCGGCGTGCACCGTCTGGCTGCCTTGAATGTAGGTAAGCGCCCGCAGCCGATCCCGGTAGACGGCCGCCAGCTCATAATCCTGTTTGCTCGCGGCGTCGGCCATGTGCCTCGAGAGGCGCGATTGCACGCCGGTCGACCTGCCAGCGAGGAATTCCTTCGCCTCGCCGACCAGCTCGACATAATCCTCCTCGCTGATGCGGCCAACGCAGGGCGCCGAGCAGCGCTTGATCTGGTAGAGCAGCCATGGACGCGAGCGATTTCGAAATAGCTGTCAGAACAACTTCTTAGAAGGAAGAGCTTCTGAAATGCATCAGACGTGCGGGTAACCGATCCCGCACTCGCGAACGGGCCGTAATATTGTCCCTTTATGCGCCGTGCGCCGCGATGCTTCTGGATGCGCGGGAATTCATTGATCCTCGCGGAGCAGGATGAACGGAAAACTTTTGTCATCGCGAAGGAGCACATTGTAGGCTGGCCGGAAGCTCTTGATTAGCTGCGCTTCCAGAAGCAGCGCCTCCGCTTCCGTCGCGTCGTGACGATCGTCTATCGAGCGCGTCTGCGCAACCATCCGCTGCAGCCGCTTCGACAGCTTTGCGACCTGAGTGTAGTTGGTGACGCGGTTCTTGAGCGCCCGTGCCTTGCCAACGTAGAGCACGTCGCCTCGCGCATCCTGCATCCGATATACGCCGGGGCGGCGCGGAAGCGTCTTCAAGACCTCTCGGATCGCCGCGACACCCTTCTCTAGGTCCGGCTGGTCCGCACCGCGCACGGCAGAGGTCGCCTGCTCCTCGTTGAAGCGCTCGGCGGCTCGCGGATGCTCCGGGCGATCGGCCGTGGTTCGGTCCATCCACCCTATCTAGGCGGCGCAGGGGCCCCTATCCAGCGTCAGGCGGCCGCCCTCGCCGCTTCTCCTTCAGCGAGCATCCAATCGACCGCAGCGCGGGCGTGCATCGCGGTCGTGTCGTAGACCGGGATGACGTTCGCGCGGACGTCGACTGCGAATACCAGCTCCGTGCAAGCAAGGAGGACTGCCTGGGTCTTGCGCTTGGCCAGTTCGGTGATCAGCGTCTTCAAATTGCGCTGGCTGTCGCGGACCACCCGCCCGATGGCGAGCTCCTCGAAGATGATCCTGTCAACCTCGCGGATCCACGTCTCCTCGATCGGCACGATGTTAATCCCGCGCGCCTCGATCCTGTTGCGGATGAAGGGCTCGGTCATGGTGAAGCGCGTGCCGAGCACCGCGATGTTGGTGCGGTGGTCCGCGACCAGGCGCTCGGCGGCAGCATCGGCAATGTGGAGCACCGGCACGTCGACGCTCTGTGCGACCGTGTCATAGAATTTGTGGCTGGTGTTGCAGGCCATAAGAACGCCGTCCGCTCCGCTCGCGATGAGGCGGCGTGCAGCATCGACGTTCATCTGGGCGGCTCCGTCCCAGTCTCCGGCATGCTCGAGCATGGCGAATTCAGCGAAATCGAGGCTATCAATCACCAGCCGCGCGCTGTGCAGGCCGCCCAGGCGCTGAGCGATCCCGCGGTTGACGTGTTCGTAGTAAAGCGCGGTCGACGTCCAGCCCGTGCCCCCAATGATGCCCAGCTTTCGCAATTGAAATGCCCTTCCCGCCGTTCGCCTCGTGAATTCAGCGTGCGGAATTGTTCAGCAACTTGCATTCGCGAACAAGGCGTAAATAGCTGATTTAGCGTAAAATTAATTCGCTTGCGACAATTTGTTCAATGACGCGATCAACTGAGCGCTTTTACAATTTCTTCCGTCATCTTCTTGGCATCGCCCAAGAGCATCATCGTGTTGTCGCGGTAGAACAATTCGTTGTCGATGCCGGCATAGCCGACCCCGCCCATCGACCGCTTCACGAACAGACACGTTCGCGCCTTCTCCACATCGAGCACCGGCATCCCGTAGATCGGCGACGTCTTGTCATTGCGAGCGGCTGGATTGGTCACGTCATTGGCGCCGATCACATAGGCGACGTCCGTCTGTGCGAACTCACCATTGATGTCCTCGAGCTCGAAGACCTCGTCGTAGGGAACGTTCGCCTCGGCGAGCAGCACGTTCATGTGGCCCGGCATCCGGCCTGCCACAGGATGGATCGCATATTTGACCCTCACGCCCTTGGCCTTGAGAAGGTCGGCCATCTCGCGGACCGCATGCTGCGCCTGCGCGACCGCCATGCCGTAACCAGGAACGATGATAACCTGGTCGGCCTGGCTCATGAGAAAAGCCGCGTCCTCGGCCGAGCCGCGCTTGTAAGGTCGGTCGATCGCCGCCGCCGCGCCTGCTGACGCCTCTCCCCCACCGAAACCGCCTGCGATGACCGAAATGAAGCTGCGGTTCATTGCACGGCACATGATGTAGCTGAGGATGGCGCCCGAGCTTCCAACCAGCGCGCCTGTGATGATCATCGCGCTATTGTGAAGCGTGAAGCCCATCGCCGCCGCCGCCCAGCCCGAATAGCTGTTCAGCATCGAGATCACGACCGGCATATCGGCGCCGCCGATCGGGATGATGAGCAGGAAGCCGATCGCAAAGCTGAGCGCGGTGACGAGACCGAACACCCACGGCGACTGGTCCTGTGTGAAATAGGCAATCAGCCCGAGGATTGCGGCCAGTGTGCCGAGATTGATGAAGTGCCGCAGCGGCAACAGGATCGGTTTGCCCGACATATTGCCGTTCAATTTGAGAAAGGCGATCACCGAGCCTGAGAAGGTAATTGCGCCGATGGCAACTCCCAGTCCCATCTCAATGCGGCTGAGTGGAAAGATGCTGATGATTGAAGGGCTCGCAATCGGAGTGATCCGCACTGCAATCCCGAATGCCTCGGGGTTGAGATACGCCGCCGCTCCGACCAGCACGGCTGCCATGCCGACGAGGCTGTGGAAGGCTGCCACCAGTTGGGGCATGGCCGTCATCTGGATCTTGCGCGCGGTCACCAGCCCAATGCCGCCACCGATCACCATCGCGCCGATGATTTCCGGCAAAGACGCAATCTCGTGGGTCGTCAGAGTGGTGACCACAGCAATCGTCATGCCCACCATACCGGTGAAATTGCCTCGCCGGCTGCTTTCCGGGTTCGAAAGGCCCCTCAGCGCGAGGATGAAACAGACGCCGGCGACCAGGTAGGCGAGGAGCACCCAGGCGGGCTGTTGCGCGTGAGCGGCGGCTTCAACCATCCTTCCGCTCCCGCTTCCTGTACATTGAGAGCATCCGCTGAGTGACCCCGAAGCCGCCGAAAATATTCACGCTCGCGAGAGCGACGGCGACAAGTCCTAGCCATTTGGAGCTTGAACTTCCGACAGCTGCGGCCGCTATCAAAGCACCGACCACGATCACTGAGGAAATGGCATTGGTGACACTCATCAGCGGCGTGTGGAGCGCCGGCGTCACCGACCAGACAACGTAATAGCCAACGAAGCAGGCGAGCACGAAAATCGACAGGATCGAAATGAAGTCCATGACCCCTCCCACGGGCTGCAGGGGCTTTTGTGGCGTGCCGCTTTCCAGCTGTCGAGTGGGCTGCTCGTTAATTTGAACGCGGTTAGCGAAATCCTAACCTTTCCGCGCGCATGCGTGAGCGACCATTTCGAGGAAAGAGCGCTCTAGTGTCGAGGCGCGAAAAGACTGTCGCTGAGCCGCCGCCATGGAAGCTACTTCTGTGGGCGGTCGTTGCTGGCGTTGTCTTTGGTCTGATCGGCTTCGGCGAAGTCGCTGAGGACTGGCTTCGCGTCTCCCGGAACGCACTGCACCGACACCGGGCAAGCGGCGACATCGTGGTCCTGCTGATCGATGACAAATCGCTCCACCAGATTGGCAACTGGCCCTGGCCCCGCAAGCGCGAAGGAGAGCTCGTAGACAAGCTCACCGCCGCCGGCGCCAGGCAGATCTTCTTCGACGTCAATTTCTCGTTCCCCTCGGATCGGGCTGACGATCGAGCTTTCGCCGATGCGCTGCGCCGCTCGGGCCGAGTGACACTGTTCACGCGCTCGAAGAGTGGTCCGCGCGGCTCGACAGCCGTGATCAAGGACCCGCCGGTTCCCTCTTTGGCCGCCAACGCCGGCCTCGCAACGGGAAGCGTCTACTACAATTACCAAAATGCCGCCTGGCAGCTGCTGTACTCCGCGCGAGTGGGGCAACGGACGATTCCCTCGTTTGCAAGCGCGATCGCGAACGTCGGCGGCACTCCGGACACACAGTTCCGGGTGGACTATTCGGTCGATCCGGCAACAATCCCGGCTTATCCTGCAGGAGACGTTCTGACCGGCGCCATCGGAGCGAAGCAGCTCGCTGGCAAGCAGGTCGTGATCGGCATCGGCAGCGACGTGATCGGCGACGTCTTCTTCGTCCCCGGTTACGGGCGGAGCTTTGGCGCCTATGTCCATGCTATCGGCGCCGAGACCCTGCTAGCCGGTGCACCCATCGACCTTGGCTGGTTCCTTGCCTTCACCCTGGCTGTCGGGGCGGCAGCAGTAGCGCTGCGCAGAAACCGTCTTACGGTCCGCCTTATCATTCTCGCCGCGAGCGGTGCAGCCTTGCTGGTTGTTCCTGTTTTCCTCGAGGCCAACCTGATCTTCGTCGACATCACACCCGGCTTGTTCGTCCTGTTGGTCGTCGGGACGGTGCTGGGGTGGCGCCGCTACCGCTCGCGCGGCCTCGTCAACCCTGTGTCCAATCTGCCGAACCTCAACGCTCTGCGGGGCAACCGAGATGGTCGCAACAAAGCGCTCGTGGCGGCCCGGATTCTCAATTACGAGGAAATCGTCGCCACGCTAGCGCCTGATAAGGAGCGCCAGCTGATCGAGCAGATCGTCGCAAGGCTCAACGTCGCTTCACCAAAGCGAATACTCTACCAAGGTGACGGCGGAACATTCGCCTGGTTCGAGGAGCCGCGGCTGCCCTTTGGCAATCATCTCGATGCTCTACATTCGCTGTTCCGCAATCCGGCCGGAATCTCGGGTCTTTCAATCGACATGACGATCGCGTTCGGCGTTGAAGTCGGGAGCGGCCGTTCGCTCGCCAACCGTTTGGCCAGCGCCCTCGTGGCCGCCGACGAAGCTGCGCACCAGGGCCTCAAGTGGAAATATCACGACCCGGAATTCCTCGAGAACGCCTCGTGGAGGCTGTCGATGCTAAGCCAGCTCGACGAGGCGATCGACCGCGGCGAGGTGTGGGTTGCCTATCAGCCCAAGCTGGACATTGCGACGCGCCGCGTCGTCGGAGCTGAAGCATTGGCGCGCTGGACCCATCCAGAAAAAGGGCCGATCGCCGCCTCGGAGTTCGTCGCTGCTGCCGAGCAACACAACCGCATCGGCAAGCTCACAGATTTTGTCCTCGAGAAGGCCGTCGCCGCGGCTGCGCAAATCAACAAGCGAGGCGGCGACTTCAATGTCGCGGTGAACCTGTCGGCCCGATTGCTGACCGACAAGGGTTTCACGCTTCGGCTGTCCGCACTCCTCGCACGCCAGGGCCTTGCCCCCAATTGCCTGACCCTTGAACTAACGGAAACCGCAGCGCTCGCTGATACTGGCGAGGGTCTCGACATGATCGCGCGGCTGGTGGATCTCGGAGTTAACATCTCAATTGACGACTATGGCACCGGGCAATCGACCCTCGATTATCTGAAGAAGATTCCAGCCAACGAGATCAAGATCGACCAGAGCTTCGTCAAAGGCATCGTCGACAATCGCAGCGACCGCCTGATGGTCCAGTCGACAATCGGCCTTGCTCACTCCCTCGGGCGAAAGGTCGTCGCCGAAGGCGTCGAACACCGCGATATTCTCGACGTGCTGGCCGATTTCGAGTGCGATGTCGCCCAGGGTTTTGCCGTTGGCCGGCCAATGAGCCTGGAAAGTCTCGCGAAGCGGGTTGCCACCGACCGCAAGCGCAGCGCGGCCTAATCCATCGCTTAAATGATGCGGCTCAAGTAGTCGCTCCAATCATCTCAATATCCGCTTGAAACGACGCGATGTAACGCGCGCGCATTCTTGGTAAATGGTTTGCTAACCATATCGATTAAGGTTAATGTCCCCTTCATCTGCCGAATCAACTTTGTAACGGGGACTGGAAATGAAGAAGGTTCAGAAAGGCCGCGGCTTCTGGAGCTGGCTTATGGGTTCGGGCTGGGCGTCGGCTGGCGGCAACGGCTAAACGCCTCAGTAATTCAACTATTTAGAAAGCGCTCGCCGACTGGCGGGCGCTTTTATTTTGGGCGCTGGAATGCGCGCCCATGGGGCGCTAGGCGAGCCCGATGTTTCGCCAGGCCAGCACCACTCTTTCAATTCGCGCGAATCAGCCCGGACTTCACGAATTTACCAATGACGTGTCGAAATTCGTCGCCGAAAGCGGATTCGCGAAGGTCTACTG
>CAVYAH010000073.1:0-33891 GCA_963766415.1 uncultured Alphaproteobacteria bacterium
TGTGCCTCTACTCGTTCAGTTGCGTATTGCTAGGTGATGGCCGAACGCGGGCCGGAAACTCTGCGCCACGGGCCGATGAAGCCGATGGGCCTCGACGACCCGCGCACGGGACGATGGCCCTACACCATCGTCCAACTGCGGCAGGACAATGCGCTCGGCACCTTGTGGAACATGGTCGGATTCCAGACCAAGCTGAAACATGGCGAGCAGTTGCGGATCTTCCGCTCCATCCCGGGCCTCGAGAACGCCGAGTTTCGCACAATTTCCATCGAATCACCGCAACAGTTTCATCAACTCGCCCAAACTGTTGGACAGCGAACTTCGCTTGAATCGAAGACCGAATGTCCGCTTCGCCGGTCGAGATCACCGGCTGCGAGGGCTACGTCGAAAGCGCCCGCGGTCGGTCTCCTTGCCGCGCGCTTCGCAGCCGGCGAACTTCGCGGTGATGCCCAGGCCAGCTCCGCCGGCGGAACGGCAATCGGCGCTCTATTGGCCCATATCACGGGCGGGGCCGACGCAGGAGACGTTCGGCCGGATCGAAGCGCTGATTTCGGCTTGATGCCCCCGATCGAGGGCCGATCGAGGAAGAAGGCCGACCGGAAGAAAGCCTACACGGACCGCGCTCGCGCTGCGCTCGCACCCTGGCTGGAGCTGCTGAAGGTTGGCGGGAGCAGGCCTAGTCGTCGTTATTGTCGTTTTGTGCGCCGTTCGCATGCGCCTTGGGAAGGCAGCCGAAGGCGGTCCGAACATGCCTGCCGCGCGGCCGGGCGTGCCCTTCGCGCTCGAACGGCTCACCGCGCCGGAAGTCGCGCATTGCCAACACCGTAAGCATCGAAAGTGGCCTGAGCGGCCCCGGAATGCGCACGCCGCCGAGGCCGCGTGCGAAGGAACGCGCCTGCTCCACGAGCGTCGAGCGTGACTCGGCGTCGCTGCAATGGCGCGCCGTCGATCAGCGCCCACGATCCCCCAGCGCCTGTATCCGCTCGTCAGCACGGGCCAATACCGCGCGCCCAGCCGATCGCAGATTGCCGCGACCAGATCGCTTCGCTCGTCTGGACCGTCCACGGGAAGGGGGTTCGAACATCCTCAGCCATCCGCCCTGCAGCACGGCGAGCTTAGCGTCCGCTGACCTTGCGTGGATCAGGTCGCGTTCGATCTGCTGCAACAAGCTGGCGAACACGGCCCCGCCGTCATCGAGCTCCTCGAGACGCTCTCGCCACCAGGCGAGCAGGATCGGCCCGAGCATCGGTTCCTTTGTGCTGAACAACGTCGCCCATCGCGCGGTCGTTAACAAGGGACAGCGAACGGCGGCGAGCCCGCGGTTCAGGCAACGGAACGTAGGTGAACACCAGCCCGAGATCCGCGCCGAGCATCCTCTAGCGGTCGACAACGGCCTTCACCGCCTCGACCACCTCGGATGCTTTGATTAGCGCCAGCTTCTCGAGGTTGGGGCATAGGCCGCGCGCCGTCGACGTCGGTCACGACCGAAGCACCGGGGCGTCGAGGTCGTCGAACCTTCCCGTAGATCGCGATCGCGATGATCTCCGAGCTGATCGAGCAGACCGGCCAGCCTTCTTCGACCACGACCATGCGGTTCGTGCGCTTCGAGACTTTCGAGTACCGTTGCCTTGTCGAGCGGCGTCAGCGTGCGCAAGTCGATCACTTCAGCGCTGATTCCTTGCCCCACCAGCTCCTGCGCAGCTTCGAGCGCCACGCCGACGCCGATCGAGTAGCTGACGATGGTCACGTCCTTGCCCGGGCGGACGATCCGCGCCTTGCCGATCGGCAGCGTGCTCGTCGTCGAGCAGCGGCACGTCGAAGTGCTGCCGTCGAGCGGCTTCGTTCTAGAGAAAGACGACCGGTCGTCCGTCCTGATGGCCGCCTTTAAAAGCCCCTTTGCATCCGCCGCGCTATCAACGGAGTGCACAATCAGACCGGGCACATGGGCGTGCCAGCTGCCGTAATTCTGGCTGTGCTGGGCAGCTACTCGAGCCACCGCCCGGTTCGGGCCCCGGAACACAATCGGGCAGCGCATCTGCCGCCTGACAGTACTTCGTCTTCACGGCCCAGTTGATGATGTCGTCGATAGCCTGCATCGCGAATTTGAAGGTCATGAATTCGACGATGAGGCGCAGGCCCCCCATCGCTGCCCTGTCCCAACGCCAGCGAAGCCATACTCGGTGATTGGCGTATCGACGACCCGCTGGGCCCGAACTCGTCGAGCAGCCCCTGCGTTACCTTGTAGGCGCCCTGGTACTCGGCCACTTCCTCGCCCAGCACGAACACGCGATCGTCCGCACGCGTTTCCTCCGCCATCGCGTCGCGAAGCGCCTCACGCAGCGTCATGCTGACGAGCAGCGTGCCCTCGGGGACCTCCGGCTCGTCACGGGTGTGAGCGACATCAGCGACGAGATCGCGCGCTGCGGTTTCGAAGACATACGGCGTCGGCGTGACTTCGTCCTGCTGGGATGCCGGGATTTCGACGCCCTCCGGATCCTGTGTTGCGGCAGGCTCCGAGGCCGCGTGCTGGGGGGCAGCAGGGGGAGCCACATCGCTCAACGTTTCACCATCAGCGGCAAGCAGCGCGATGGGCTGTCCTACCTTAACCCCGTCCGTGCCCTCCGGCACGAGGATCTTGGCGATCTTGCCCTCGTCGACGGCTTCGAATTCCATCGTCGCCTTGTCGGTCTCGATCTCCGCCAGGATGTCGCCCGACTTCACGTCGTCGCCTTCCTTGACGAGCCACTTGGCGAGCGTCCCCTCCTCCATGGTGGGGGACAGGGCGGGCATCTTCAATTCAGTCGCCATCAGTAGCTCTCCACCAGAACGTCGGTGTAGAGGTCGGCCGGCGGTGGCTCCGGAGCCTCCTCAGCAAACTTGGCAGCTTCGACGACGATGTCCTTGATTTTCTTGTCGATCGCCTTGAGCTCATCTTCCTTTATGCCCATCGCCTCGAGATCACGCTCGGCATGAAGGATCGGATCGCGGTGCTCGCGCACGTCCTGCACCTCTTCGCGGGTGCGGTACTTCGCCGGATCCGACATCGAGTGGCCGCGATAGCGATAGGTTAGGAACTCGACGATGATCGGGCCCTTGCCGCCGCGGGTCCACTCGAGCGCCACTTCTGCCGCGCCGCGAACCGCAAGGACGTCCATGCCGTCGACCTGGAAACCGGGGATGCGATGCGCCTCGCCGCGGCGATAAAGCAGCGGCTCCGATGACGAGCGCTTGATGCTCGTGCCCATTGCATATTGGTTGTTCTCGATCGCGTAGACGATCGGCAGGTCCCACAGCTTGGCCATATTGAAGGCCTCGTAGACCTGGCCCTGGTTGACTGCGCCGTCACCAAGGTAGGTCAGGCACACGCCCCCATCCTCGCTATATTTGTGCTTGAAGGCGAGGCCCGTCCCCAGCGGCACCTGCGCCCCGACGATGCCGTGACCGCCGTAGAAGCCGTGGTCGACGCTGAACATGTGCATCGACCCACCCTTACCGTGCGAGATGCCAGCTTTCCGGCCGGTCAGCTCGGCCATGATGACCTTCGGATCGATCCCGTATGCGAGCATGTGCCCGTGATCGCGATACCCGGTAATTACGCTGTCCTTGCCCACGGTCATCGCCGACTGAAGCCCGACACCGACCGCTTCCTGCCCGATGTAGAGGTGACAAAAGCCGCCGATGAGGCCGAGGCCGTAGAGCTGCCCAGCCCGCTCCTCGAAGCGGCGGATAAGTAGCATCTCACGGTAGAGCGTCAGCAGCTCGTCCTTGGACGCCTTAAAGCGCTGCGGCTGCGGCGGGCGCTCGATTTCTGGAGCGTTGGAAGCCGTCGAGACGGCGGATTTCTTCGCGGAACGCGCCACGGCACTCTCTCTCAACCTTGGAAGCGGGCACGCCTATAGGAGGCGGCTGCGCAGCGGGCAATGCGTCAGTCTCCGGCGATGAACGCCGTGATCACCCACTTGCCGCGAAGCTTCTCGACGACCATCCGGTAGTTGAGCGGGCTGTAGAGCTCCTCATCATGCATGTAGCCCTCGCGTCCGTCTGCCAAACGAACCTTTGTCTGGAAGTCGCGCGCCTGGTCGACCGCTGTCACTACATCCCAGGACAGGGTCGCAAGAGTGGGCCCGTCGGGCTTCGGACTGCCGCGCAGCTTGGCGCCCGGGGAGACCACCACCATGGCCTCGAATATCTGCTCGTCTGAATCGGGGTCGAATTGGATTGCGAGCGACGGGATTATCCTAGCGCCTTTGTCGCGGGCGCAGCCGAGCGGCAGCATTCTTCGCAGCTGCGACCAGATGCCGTCATCATCGTTGGGGCCGAAGTTCCAGGTTTCTTCGAATGCCTTTGGACCGGCGGCGCCGCCGAAGTGCACCAACACGTGCGGCGAAAGCATGGCGATGAGCGCCTTCTTGTCTTTCTTGGCGACCGCCCGCTTCAATCCGGCCATGAACTTTGAGAAGCCCCTCTCGGCCGAACATTGATCGACCGGCGGAAGCTTCTTCGGGAGAGCGTTCGCTGGAGATGCGAGCGGGAGCAGCATCAAGAGCGCGAGGGCGACGCTCCTCACGGTCAGTTCAGCGGGACGATGACCTCGTCGGGGCGGATCATTCCGAGGTCCTTGCGCGTCAGCTCGTCGGCAAGATCAGGATCTGCGTGCCGCGGATCGAGGAGGTCGGAGCGGTGCTTCAGCTGCGCCTTCTCCTGCTCGAGCTGCGCCAACTCGGCCTGCCGCTGAAGAAGAGCGCGATGATAGCCGCCCCAGGCGAGTATACCGTTCGGGCCCGCGATCGCATGTCCGGCGAAGGTGCCAACGACGATCAGCGCCAGCGCGGGAAACGCCGCGCGGCGGATGAGCTCGAAGATGCGCTGGCCTCCCCTCATGCATCTTCAAGGAATCACGAAGGAGATCCCGAACGCAAGCAAAAAGAATGATTTGGTGGATATTTAGAAGATAAAGTTGTGGATCAGACTGTCTTGTAGGCCTTGATTGCCGAGCGGCCCGGGTAGCGCGCCGTGTCGCCCAATTCTTCCTCGATGCGGAGCAGCTGGTTGTATTTCGCGGTCCGGTCCGATCGCGCCAGGCTTCCCGTCTTGATCTGCCCGCAATTCAGCGCGACCGCGAGGTCGGCGATCGTCGAGATCCTCCGTCTCGCCCGAGCGGTGCGACATCACCGCCGTGTAGCCGTTGGTCTGCGCGAGGCGGACAGCATCGATCGTCTCCGTCAGCGTCCCGATCTGATTGACCTTGACCAGGATCGAATTGGCAATGCCCTCATCGATCCCTCGCCCTAGCCTCTTCACGTTAGTGACGAAGAGGTCGTCGCCGACGAGCTGTAGCTTGCCCCCCAGCCTGTCAGTAAGAATGCGCCAGCCGGCCCAATCATCCTCCGCCATCCCGTCCTCGATCGAAGCGATTGGATAGGCAGAGGCAAGCTCGGCGAGGAATTCGGCGTTATCGGCGGAGGAGAAGGTCTTGCCCTCGCCGACCATTTTGTAGGCGCCGTCCTTGAAATATTCGCTCGCCGCGCAGTCCAGAGCGAGCAGCACGTCGTCTCCAAGCTTATAGCCGGCCGCGTTCACCGCCTTCTCGATATAGTCGAGCGCCTCACGTGGCGCTGTCGATCTTGGGCGCAAAGCCCCCCTCGTCCCCCACGGACGTGGAGAGCCCCGCCTGATGAAGCGCGCTCTTCAGCGTGTGGAAGATCTCGGCACCGCAGCGCAGTGCCTCGGCGAAGGTCGGTGCGCCAACCGGCATCACCATGAATTCCTGGAAGTCGATGCCGTTGTCGGCGTGAACACCGCCATTGAGGATATTCATCATCGGCACCGGCAGAAGGTTTGCGTCAACGCCGCCGACATAGCGGTACAATGGCATTCCGAGCGCATCGGCTGCGGCTTTCGCCGTCGCCAAGCTCACTCCGAGGATCGCATTGGCGCCGAGCCGGCCCTTGTTCTCCGTACCGTCGAGCGCGATCATCTCTGCATCGAGCGCCGCCTGATCTTCAGCTTCCATGCCAACCACGGCTTCGGCGATCACGCCGTTCAATGCCTGAACGGCCTTACTGACGCCCTTTCCGCCCCAGCGGCTCTTGTCGCCGTCCCTGAGCTCGACGGCCTCGTGAGCGCCGGTCGAGGCGCCGGACGGAACCGCGGCGCGGCCCATGCTTCCATCCTCCAGTGTGACGTCTACCTCGACCGTCGGATTGCCCCGGCTGTCGAGGATCTGGCGTGCATGGACGTCGACAATCGCGGTCATGGCTTTCCTTCTTGCGCAGGCGTAACAATATGGGCGTATCGGAGCGCCTAAAACTACGCGCTCGGACGTGCAACTTTCGCTTCCATGTGCCGGAACGAAGCGCCTCGGCCCATGGTTGAAGCGGCAAAAGGAGGACCGCGATGGCTGACCAACGTACCGCTGACTTGCCCGAAGGAACAGACAAGGTGATCGAAGGTGCCAACCTCGGTTCGATCACGACCGATCCGACCGATCGCGATCAGGGCGGTGAGACGATCACGATCGATGATACGGGGAATACAGAAAAGCCCCGCGCCGAAGGGCGGCGCGGACCGTCACCAACAGCCGCGGGTGGTTCGGAACGCGGCCTTGCCGAGCGTCATCCGCAGCGGCCGTGAGCAGCTCGTCGGCCAGGCGGGCGACAAGGCGCGTGGCTTCGTCAGCCAGGGGCTCGAGCGTACCTCCGAAGCGCTTGCCAATGTCGCGAAGATGGTGGGCGATACTGCGCCGGGCATCCACGAGAGGCTTGGCGAAGAATATGGCGAATATGCGCGGCGCGCCGCCGGCGCCATCGAGAATGTCGCGAATGCGATTTCAAAAAAGGATCCGGACGAGTTGATCGAGGACACGCGCACCTTCGTGCGCAACAGCCCAGGAATCGCGCTTGCGGGTGCCGCGGTCGTCGGGTTCGTCGTCGCGCGGCTACTGAAGACCGGGCTCGCCAGGGACGAAGACGCCGAGGATTGATGCTAAAGCCGCCAGGGCCGCCTCCGCCGTCCGAACCTGACCGCTCGATCGGAGAGCTGATCGAGCAGGTGCTGGACGACGCGCTCGACTATGGTCGGGCCGAAATCGCGCTGCTCAAGGCGCGCGGGCACGAGATCGTAGAAGATTACGTTCGCGCGGCGGTCCTCTTTGGAGTGGCGGCGATCTTTGCGCTTGCTGGCGTCGTCACGCTCTTCGTTGGGATCGCATTCGCGATCGCTCGCTGGATCGGTCCGCTCGGCGGCGCCGTCATATCCACCTTGCTCGCGGCCATTGTCGCAGGACTTCCTCGCCTGGTTCGCGATGCGCGACCTGAAAGAAGACGAATGAGCGACGACGAGGTCCGAGCAGCGCAATTCGAGGTCGATCGGGCTCGCTCGAGGCTGATCGGAACGCTGCAGGAGCTATCGCGGCAGTTCGAGCCGCACCGGTTGATGCTCGAGGCATGGGAGAAAGCGAAGGACAAGGGCGCGGACCTCGCCGAGGAGGCGGTCGACGCCGTCTCGCGAAGGCCCGTCGCAGCCAGCGCCGTTGTTGCGGGCATTATCGCCTTCCTGGCACGTCAGCCGTTGATGGATCTTGCAGGAAAGCTCGTTGACGGCGCGAAATCGAAGACAAGGAAGCGCCGCCGTGCGGCGCCGCAAAAAAGCAAAACGGAGGCAGCCGAATGACTGACAACACGACAACTCCGACCACGGAGGACGCCACTAGCACGCGCCAGCGGGCCATCGAGGCTTATGAAAGCGCTCGCGACCGCGCTGTGGACACGCTCGGCGAAGTACCGCTCCTGGCGCTTGCCGGTGGGATCGCCGCCGGCGCGCTCATCGCCGCGCTCCTGCCGCGAACCGACGCGGAGACTCGCGCAATCCGGCCGACCGCACGCCGAGTGAAGGATACGGCGAGGGCAGCGTTCAGCGCGGCGAGGGAAACCGGAGGCCAGCGACTGGACGACCTCGGGCTCAGCCGGGACAGGGGCGAGGAGACGATCCGCAATCTGCTCGTCTGGCCTCACGGACGCGGCGAAAGCGTCCGCCAACGCCGCGCTTCGAGGCGGCGCGCAACGCCGACAAAAGCTGACGGTGCCAGGCAAATCCGCTAGGCGAGCCGGCATGAGCAAGCTTCACCTGGTCTTCGGCGGACGGGTCAGGGATCCGCGCGGCCTCGATTTCGACATGAACACGGTCGAGGTCGTCGGCATCTACGACAGCTATGCGGCGGCGGAGGACGCCTGGCGCGGCGCGGCGCAGCGGACCGTCGACGATGCCGAGATGAAATATGTCGTGGTCCACCTCCACCGGCTACTCGAGCCGGACATGGAGGGAAGCATCGCGGGGATCGCTCGGCCGAGCCAGCCCGCCGGCTAGGCCTTCCGGTAGCGCCACAGCAGCAGCGGCCGCTGGAGAAGCAGCCCGGCGGCGAACCCTCCGACATGCGCCGGTGTCGCGAGCAGGTAGCCCTGCCCGCCGGCGAGCCAGCCCATCATCATCTGCAGCACGACCCACGCGATCAGCAGCCAGACGACGTTGATCCAGCGGTTGACCCGCAGGTTGTTAGTGAACGCCTTGGCTCGTCCGAAACTCAGACGCGAACGCGCCGATGACGGCGCTGATCGCGCCGCTCGCGCCGATCATCGGCACCGTTCCCGCCGGATCGGGCGCCCATTGAGCAAGCGCGGCGGCATAGGCGCCGACCAGGTAGAGGACGATAAGTCCCGTCTTGCCGAGCACTCGCTCGACCGCGGTCCCACACCACACGAAGATCAGCAGGTTGAAACCGAGGTGGATCAGTCCCGCGTGGACGAGCGTCGCGGTGAGCGGCGTGAGCAGTGTCGGAACGGCGGCCCACGGCACCGCATCGCCGCTCAGCCGCGCCGGGATGAAGCCCATCACCAACGCGCCTGTTCCGAATCGCCGGGACGAGCCGCGATCACCCATGCGAACGCGGTGATCGCCGCGATGAAGTTGGTGGCGCTGCTGGTGAGCCGCTGCATCGGCGGGGCTCAGATGAACTCGATCTTCTTGATCTCGTAATAGCGGTCGCCCGACGGGGCTGAGACCTCGACCTCATCGCCCTTCTGGCGGCCGATCAGCGCGCGGCCGAGCGGCGAATTGTAGCTGATCCGCCCTTGTTAGCGTCCGCCTCGACCTGGCCGACGAGCTGGTACCTCACCTTCTTGTCCTCCTCGTCGAGCAAGGTGACGGTCGCGCCGAACACGACCTTGTCGCCCGACAGCGTGGTCGGGTCGATCACCATCGCCCGGCTCAGCCGGTCCTCGAGATCGGCGATCGTCGCCTCGATCTGGCCCTGACGCTCTTTCGCCGCATGATATTCGGCATTCTCGCTGAGATCGCCGTGGGCGCGCGCTTCCTCGATCGCTTCGACGATCGCCGGACGCTCCTCGTCGCAGCCGCTGCAGCTCGTCGTTGAGCTTGCGGTGGCCCTCGGCCAGCATCGGTACCTTGTCGGCACTCGCCATTTGTCTGAACCCTTTTCAATGGTCTGCCCGGGCGCGCCGAGATGATTTAGAAGCGCGCGAAACCAGTGCAGATTGTCGGTGGAAGCTGTCTCTAAGCCGCCGAATAATAGGATTGGAGCGAGGCGACTTCAAGCGCGTGCCCCCGCACCGCCTCGATGGACCGCGCCGCAGCGAGGCTCGCTGCCGCCGTCGTGAAATAGGGCACTTTGCGGTTCAGCGCGGTAGTGCGGATTGAATGGCTGTCCTTCAGCGACTGCCATCCCTCGGTCGTGTTGAAGACCAGGTCGACATCGCCGTCGAGAAGCTTGTCGACTATGTGCGGGCGTCCCTGCGCCACCTTGTTTACCACCTCGACGGGCAGTCCTTTCGATTGAAGATGCGCCGCTGTGCCGCCGGTCGCGATGATCGAAAAGCCGAGCTCGATCAGCTTCTCAACCGCCGGCACGATATTGTCCTTGTCTGCGTCCTTCACCGATACGAATGCTGTTCCGCCCTGCGGCAGGATCATGCCGGCGCCGAGCAGCGCTTTAGCGAAAGCGATGTCAAAATCCGTATCTATTCCCATAACTTCTCCGGTGCTCTTCATTTCCGGTCCGAGTACCGGATCGGTCCCGGGAAAGCGGGCGAACGGGAAGACCGACTCCTTCACCGCGATGTAGCGGCTGATCTTGCGAACCTCGCCGATCTTGCTCAGCGGCTCACCGGCCATGACCCGCGCCGCCATTTTTGCAACCGGTGTCCCGATTGCCTTGGCGATGAAGGGGACCGTCCGGCTTGCGCGCGGGTTCACCTCGATAAGATAAACCTCAGCGTCTTTCACAGCGAACTGGACATTCATGAGGCCCCGGACCTTGAGCGCCAGAGCCAATTCTCTCGTCTGCCGTTCGACCTCCTTCACCACGTCCGGCGAAAGGCTGTGCGGAGGGATTGCGCAGGCGCTGTCGCCGGAATGCACTCCCGCCTCCTCGATATGCTGGAGCACGCCGCAGACCGCGACGTCCGTCCCGTCGCAGATTGCGTCAACGTCGACCTCGATCGCGTCGCGGAGGTAGCGATCGATCAGCACCGGGCTCCGGCCCGAAACCTGAACCGCGGTAGCGATGTAATGCTCGAGTTGCTGGGGCCCGTCGACCACCTCCATCCCACGGCCGCCGAGCACATAGGATGGCCTGAGAAGCACCGGGTAGCCGATGCGCGTCGCGACCCGTAGCGCCTCGTCGCGGCTCCTCGCAATGCCGTTTGCTGGCTGTTTGAGATTGAGCCGCTGCACCAGCGCAGCGAACCGCTCGCGATCCTCGGCAAGGTCGATATTGTCCGGCGAAGTGCCCAGGATCGGTACACCCAGTTCCTGCAACTCCTCCGCCAGCTTGAGCGGCGTCTGCCCCCCGAGCTGGACGATCACGCCCAAGAACTCGCCCTTTTCCTGTTCGCGGCGGACGATCTCGAGCACGTCCTCGATCGTCAGCGGCTCGAAATAGAGCCGGTCCGAGGTGTCCGGGTCGGTCGAGACCGTCTCGGGATTACAATTGACCATGATGACTTCAAATCCAGCGCCCGCCAGGCCGTTACGGTCGCGGCCGAGCGCGAAGGCCGCGTGGCAGCAGCAATAGTCGAACTCGATCCCCTGCCCGATCCGGTTCGGCCCGCCGCCGAGGATCATGACCTTGCGCCTCTCGGAGACCTCCGCCTCGTCCATCGGCTCGCCGAACAAGGGCGATTCGTAGGTCGAGTAGAGATAGGGCGTCGCAGCCTCGAACTCCGCCGCGCAGCTGTCGATGCGCTTGAAAACCGGCCTGACGCCGAGCCGAAGCCGGTGCGATCGTACCTCGTCTTCCGTGATTCCTCCGGTCATCGCCCGCATAGCGCTGTGCACGACGCCCGAACCGCCGATAGCGACCGCCTCGCTCATCTCGCGTTCGACGTGCGCTGAACGAAGTGAAAGCTGGGCTAGCCGAGCATCGGAGAAGCCCATCGCCTTCAACCGCCGCATCCCGCGCGCATCGCTTGGGAGGCCGTTCACTCGAACCTCTTCCTCGGCGTGCACGATTTCTTCCAAGCGCCTCAAAAACCACGGGTCGAAGCCCGCGACCTCGTTGATCCGCTCGACCGTGAAACCTTGACGCAGCGCCTCTGCAGCCACCAGCAGCCTGTCAGGAGTCGGCCTCGCAAGCGCGCTCTCCATCGCGGCGGGATCGGCATTCTCTAGCTCGCGCACTCGATCGAGGCCGGTGAGCCCCGTCTCAAGCCCCCGCAAGGCCTTCTGAAGGCTCTCTGCGAAGCTGCGACCGATTGCCATCACCTCGCCGACCGATTTCATCGAGGTCGTCAGTATCGCGTCCGCCCCGCGGAACTTCTCGAACGCGAAACGGGGGATCTTGGTGACAACATAGTCGATAGTCGGCTCGAAGCTCGCCGGAATTGCCCCACCGGTGATGTCGTTGGCGATCTCGTCGAGTGTATATCCAACAGCCAGCCGGGCCGCGACCTTGGCGATCGGGAAGCCCGTCGCCTTGGACGCCAAGGCGGACGACCGCGAGACGCGCGGGTTCATCTCGATCACGACCATCCGGCCAGTCTTCGGATCAACCGCGAACTGGACGTTGGAACCACCTGTTTCGACGCCGATTTCCCTAAGCACGGCAATCGCCGCTGAGCGCATCCGCTGATATTCCTTGTCGGTCAGCGTGAGCGCCGGAGCGACGGTGATGCTGTCGCCCGTATGCACCCCCATAGGATCCACATTCTCGATCGAGCAGATGATGATGGCGTTATCGGCGCGGTCGCGCACGACCTCCATCTCATATTCTTTCCAGCCGAGCACCGATTCCTCGATCAGCACTTCGGTCGTGGGACTCGCTTCAAGACCTCCGCTGACGATCTGGACGAACTCGTCGCGGTTATAAGCGATTCCACCGCCGGTGCCGCCCAGCGTGAAGCTCGGCCGGATGATGGCGGGCAAGCCGATATGTTCCAAGCCAGCCAGTGCCTCCTCGAAGCTGTGCGCGATCACCGAGCGCGGGCTTTCCAGCCCGATCTTGTCCATCGCCTCGCGAAACTTAAGGCGGTCTTCGGCCTTCTCGATCGCCTCGGCATTCGCGCCGATCAGCTGCACGCCAAGGCGGTCGAGCGTGCCGTCCTTGAACAACGCTAGAGCAGTGTTGAGCGCCGTCTGTCCGCCCATGGTTGGAAGCACTGCATCGGGCCGCTCCTTTTCCAGAATCTTGGTCACGATCGCGGGCGTGATCGGCTCGATGTAGGTCGCGTCCGCAAGCTCCGGATCGGTCATGATCGTCGCCGGGTTCGAATTGACGACGATGACCCGATAACCCTCGGCTTTTAGTGCCTTCACAGCCTGGCTTCCCGAGTAATCGAACTCTGCTGCCTGGCCGATGACGATCGGTCCAGCGCCGATGACGAGGATCGATGAGATGTCGGTACGTTTAGGCATATTCTTGGGGCATCACCCTTCCGGAAACTGCATGTTGACGAACACGGTCTTGAGACCGTTCTTGCGGGCCCAGCGCGCGACGCATGCACGCTGTTCCTCGCTAGCATTTTGGCGGATCATGAGGAGAAGGCGCTTCTCGCTGTCGTCCTGCATCAGCTCGCCCATCGCCAGCCCGCAGCCGAGCGCGACCTGGTTCAGCTGGGCCTCGTCATGCATCCGCGCTGGCGTGACGCACCCGGAAAGGGCTAGAAGCGAAAGAAGAACGACGCGTCTTGCGCTCACTTGTCCTTCCTTGCCGCAAACATCGACGCGGCACCGATGTTTGCCACAGCCAGCGCGGTCAACCTGCAGCTCCTGGCCGCGCCCTTCACGACCTCGGACATCTGCTTCTCGACCTTGCTCTTGCTGGTCTCGACCTCGCTGAGCTGGGGTCTATTTTCTCGAGTCGCCGCGCCAATACTGGTGCGGAAATCATTGAAACGGATAGGAGAACGGTTCGCTGGAGCTGCATGGTTACGCCTCCTTCGCGATTTGGTTCACGAACTTCTCGAACAGATAAAAGCTGTCCTGAGGACCCGGGGAGGCCTCCGGGTGATACTGCACGCTGAATGCGGGGCGGTCAGTCAGTTCAATCCCGCAGTTCGAGTTGTCGAAAAGCGAGATGTGCGTCTCGCGAACATTATCCGGCAGACCCTCGCGTTCGACCGTGAAGCCGTGATTCATGCTGGTGATCTCGACCCGGCCGTCCGACAGGCGCTTCACCGGGTGGTTGGCGCCGCGATGGCCCTGGAACATCTTGCTCGTCTTCCCGCCAACGGCGAGCGCCAGCATCTGGTGACCAAGGCAGATGCCGAACAGCGGCTTCTTCGTCTGCAGCATCTTGCGGATGACCGGCACGGCATATTCTCCGGTCGCAGCCGGATCGCCGGGCCCGTTGGACAGGAAAAATCCATCGGGCTCGTGCGCCATGATCTCCTCGAACGTCGCGGTTGCAGGAACCACCGTTACCCGTGCTCCTGCCTCAACAAGATTGCGGAAGATATTGCGTTTGTTGCCATAATCCACGGCAACGACATGTGGGCGGCTCTCGTCGCCGCCGCCGAGCTCATAGCCCTGCCCCCATTGCCACCGGCCGCCGGTCCAGCGTTCGACCTGCAACCGGCTCACGTCCTTCGCGAGATCCATGCCCTCGAGGCCCGGCCAGTCCGCGGCTAGGCGCTGCAGCTTCTCAAGATCGAACTGGCCATCCTCGCGATGGGCAATCGCGATGTTTGGTGGGCCCTCCTTGCGCACCAATTTGGTGAGCGCGCGCGTGTCGATCCCGGCGATCCCGATGCGGCCCCACTTGCGCATCCAGTCGGCAAAGCCCTGGTTCGCGCGATAGTTGCTTGGCTCGGTCACGGCCTCACGGACAAGGCAGCCGAGCGCATGCGCCTCGCCAGCCTCGACGTCCTCGTCGTTGGCGCCGACGTTGCCAATGTGGGGGAAGGTGAAGATGATGACCTGCTTTGCGTAGGAAGGGTCGGTCATCACTTCCTGGTAGCCGGTCATGGCAGTGTTGAAGCACAGCTCGCCGACCGCTTCGCCCGCGGCGCCGAAGCCCTGCCCCCATATCGTCCGGCCGTCGGCGAACACGACGACTCCGGTCGCGCCCGCTGGTTGGGGCGCGTGCAGAGGTCGAACGTCGGCCATAGGCGAAAGAGCCTTCCGTTAAGGGTTTTCCAGCGATGTCGCTAAGGCACTCCCGCTATGCGCATTATGTCGGCGGGTCAACGCTGGTCAGCGTGAAAATCCAACGTTAGGGCAAGGCCATGATCCGCGACGATATTAAGGCTGCGACGATCGCTGCAATGAAGGGCGGCGACAAGGCGACAACGGCGACGCTTCGGCTCGCATCGGCGGCGATCAAGAATCGCGACATCGAAGCGCGCACCGGCGCCGCACCCAAGGACGACAACGCCCTCGTCACCGAGGTCCTCCAGAAGATGATCAAGCAGCGCCGCGAATCGGCGGAGGTTTATCGCAAGGGCGGACGCGAGGATCGCGCCGCTGCCGAAGAGGCCGAGATCACCATCATCGAGCGCTTTCTCCCCAAGCAGCTTGGCGACGCCGACGCAAAGGCCGAGATCGGCGCAATAATCGCCGAGGCCGGTGCCAGCTCGATCAAGGACATGGGCCGGGTAATGGCGCTCGTGAAGGAACGACTCGGCGCTTCGATAGAACCTGCCCGAGCGAGCGGTCTGGTGAGGGCTGCGCTCTCCTAAAGGACTTCGCGCTTGAAAAAGGCCCCGCCGCGCAAAGGCGGCGGAGCCCAATCGGTTCAAAACGGCTATTCCGCCGCTACGGCTCTCGCTCTGGTGCTTGCGGCACCCATGATCCCCGTCACGCCCTCCATCACGAGATGATAAAGGTAGATGGCGATCGCACTGGCGAGCGCACCGGCAACGCCGATTTGAAGGTTGCCGGCTAATGCGGTGAGCTGAGCGCCGATTGTCGGGATGTTGCCCAGTGCCGCTCCAACAGCAGGCAAGGCGATCACGGTCGCCGCAGCGAGGACCATTCGCTCCTTCGGCATCGTGATGCCGGCGAGTAGGCCGAGTATGACAAGCACCAACGCCACATTCATCATGCCGATGGCAACGAAGCCGGTGACCACCGCGAGCAAGATGTAGAGAGCGCGGGCAAGCCCGCTGATCTTCTTCAACATAACCCCCTCCTTGGTTATTCCGCCCAGCGATCTTGCGCCGCTCTGTGTCGGAACCGTAACAGATTACCCGCAATCGACTTCGTTTGCTCCGTCAAATGTTCGCGTCGGCGTTCGCCGTGCTGACCTGTGGATAACTCTCGCTCGACGTCTTGCGAGGCGGTGATTCGCGCATAGGGTCGAAATCGTGACCCTCTCACCGCAATGGCTTGACGAACTACGCGCGCGCACGGCGCTCAGCGCGGTCATCTCGCCTAGCGTGAAGCTGATCCGCGCCGGTCGTGAGTGGAAGGCCTGCTGCCCTTTCCACAACGAGAAGACACCAAGCTTCACCGTCAACGACGACAAGGGCTTCTACCATTGCTTCGGCTGCGGGGCCCACGGAGACGCGATCCGGTTTCTCACCGATCACAGCGGAATGCCGTTCATGGACGCGGTGACGGAGCTTGCGGCCAAGGCAGGAATGGATGTCCCTGCGCCCGACCGACAAGCGAAAGAACGCGCCGACCGTGCGGCGTCACTCACTGACGTCATGGCCGAGGTTGCCAAATGGTACGCCGAGCAGCTGAGCGGCTCCGGCGGCGCAGAGGCCCGCGATTACCTCAAGCGGCGGGAAATTGACGCTGGGACGATCCAGCGCTTCGGCCTTGGATTCGCGCCGGACAGCCGTTCCAGCCTGAAGCGCGCAGTCGAAAAGCTCGGCGAGGACAAGCTGGTCGAGACCGGGATGCTGATCAGACCCGAGGAGGGCGGAGAGGCCTACGATCGCTTCCGCGGGCGCCTCATGTTCCCCATTCGCGATGCGCGCAGCCGGGTGATCGGTTTCGGCGGGCGCATCCTTGGACCTGGCGAGCCCAAGTATCTCAATTCCCCCGACACGCCCCTCTTCGACAAGGGCCGCACGCTCTACAATATCGAGAGAGCCTCGCCCGCGAGCCGGTCCGCCAAGCGGCTGATCGTGGTCGAGGGCTATATGGACGTGATCGCGCTGGACCGGGCCGGCATCGGCGAAGTCGTCGCGCCCAACGGCACCGCGGTCACCGAGGCCCAGCTGGAGCGCATGTGGCGCCTCGATCCCGCGCCGATCCTCTGCTTCGACGGCGATTCCGCCGGGCGCAAGGCCGCGATCCGGGCAGCGACGCGAGCATTGCCCCACATCACCCCTGAACGAACGCTGCGCCTCGTCGAGCTTCCGGCGGGCCAGGATCCGGACGACGTGATCCGCAGCAGTGGCCGCGAGGCCTTCGAGGCGCTGATCGAGAACCCGGAGCCGCTCGACGCCCGTCTCTGGCGACACGAGGTAGAAGCGCAGCCGCTGACCACGCCCGAAGCCTGGGCGGCCCTCAAGCAGCGACTGATCGCCCACGCCGCGACCATCGGCCATCCGGACCTCGGCCGCATATACCGCGAGGACTGGCTCAGCCGGTTCTACGACAAGCGCCGCCCCGCGATGGCCACCTCATTCACGGCCGCCGCGCGCCGCGGCACGTTCAAGAATGGCCGCTTCATGCCCCCGCCGCAGCCAGTCGCCGCCCACGCCCTTGCTATTGCATCCTCCGGAATTGACGAGCCAACCGCTCGTGCGCTCATCCTCGGTTTTGCTAATTACCCGGAGGAACTGCCAGCTCATTGCGAGCAGCTCGCGGCGCTCGACATCGCCGACAGATCGACCGCAAAGATGCGCGACGAGCTCGTTAACGCAGCGTTTTCGGGCGCCACGCTTGATCAGCAGGCCGTCGCCACCATATTAACCCGCGATGGAGCGACGGGCCCGAAAGCCTTAAGCACCATGGGCTTTTCCTTCACCCGCCGCGACAGCGACCCGGACCGCGCCCGAAGCGATCTGGCCGCAGCCGTGGAAATCATCTTCGCGGCGGAGGAAGTGGACAAAGCTCTTGAGAATGCAACGGAACGGCTGAAGCGGGACATGACCGACGAGGCCCTAGAGGAGCAGCAGCGCCTGATTGCGGCGCGGCATGGTTTAAGGCAGAGGCTGGCACAGCTTGCCGGCACCGACTAAGCAGCGGAACTTATGGCGAAAAACGAAGCAACTGAAGTCGACATGGCCGAGGCGGGCGATGCCCCGCTGCTCGACCTCAACGACGCATCGGTCAAGAAGCTCATCGCCCGCGCGAAAAAGCGCGGCATCATCACCGTCGATGAGCTGAACGAGGCCCTGCCCTCCGACCAGATGTCGCCCGACCAGATCGAGGACGTCATGTCCGCGCTCAACGAAATGGGCGTCCAGGTCGTGGAGAGCGCGGAGAGCGCCGACGATGAGGAGGAGGAAGACTCCCAGCCCGAGGCTAGCGCTGAAGACGAGGTCGATCCGCTTGACGACGGCGGCCCCCGCCCCGCGGCAGCGACAAAGAAAGAGCCGACCGACCGCACCGACGATCCCGTGCGCATGTATCTGCGCGAGATGGGCGCGGTGGAGCTCCTCTCCCGCGAGGGCGAGATCGCCATCGCGAAACGCATCGAGGCCGGCCGCGACACGATGATCTGGGGGCTTTGCGAGAGTCCGATCACCTTCACCGCCATCATCGGCTGGTCAAACGCCCTCAACGAGGGCCGCATGCAGCTGCGCGAGATCATGGACCTCGAGGCGATGCTCTCGAAGGGCCCGACCGCCGAGCAATTGAACGAGACCGAGGAAGGTGGCGAAGGCGCCGAGGGCGAGATCAGCGAGAAGGTCGCCGGCCCGTCGATCAAGGAAGAGGAAGAGGTCGAGGACGAGCCCGAGGCCCAGTCCGGCGACGAAGAAGACGACATGGTCGAGCGCCGCGCCCGTCCGCAGGCGGAGGACGACGATGAGGACAACACCCTCTCGCTCGCCCAGATGGAAGAGACTCTGAAGCCGTCGGCGCTCGAGAAATTTGCCGAGATCACTTCGATTTACAAGAAATTCTCCAAGGTTCAGGCGCACCGCATGGACGCGCTCCAGTCCGGCCAGGACTTCGCGCCTGCCGAGGAGAAGAAGTACCAGAAGTTCCGCGAGCAGCTCACCTCCGAGGTCGAGAGCGTCCAGTTCCACGGCAGCAAGATCGAATATCTCGTCGAGGCCCTCTACGCCTACAACAAGCGCCTGATGGGCCTGGGCGGCCAGATGCTCCGCCTTGCCGAGCGCCACCGCGTGCCGCGCAAAGGCTTCCTTGACGCCTACACCGGCCACGAGCTCGACGAGAACTGGCTGTCCGACGTCGCCAGGCTCGACAAGAAATGGGCCGCTTTCGCGCAGGCGGAGAAGGACACGGTAGAGCGTATCCGCTCGGATATCGCCGACATTGCCCAATCGACCGGCACCTCGCTCACCGAGTTCCGCCGCATCGTCAACATGGTCCAGAAGGGTGAGCGCGAGGCCCGCATCGCCAAGAAGGAAATGGTGGAGGCGAACCTTCGTCTCGTCATCTCAATCGCCAAGAAGTACACCAACCGCGGCCTGCAGTTCCTCGACCTCATCCAGGAAGGGAACATCGGCCTGATGAAGGCGGTCGATAAGTTCGAATACCGCCGGGGCTACAAGTTCAGCACTTACGCCACCTGGTGGATCCGGCAGGCGATCACCCGCTCGATCGCCGACCAGGCTCGCACCATCCGAATTCCGGTGCACATGATCGAAACGATCAACAAGCTCGTTCGCACCGGCCGTCAGTTCCTGCACGAGACGGGCCGCGAAGCGACCCCGGAGGAGCTCGCCGAGCGGCTCTCCATGCCGCTCGAAAAGGTCCGCAAGGTCCTCAAGATCGCCAAGGAGCCGATCAGCCTCGAAACCCCGATCGGAGACGAGGAAGATAGCCACCTCGGAGACTTCATCGAGGACAAGAATGCCGTCATCCCGGTCGACGCGGCGATCCAGTCCAACCTCAAGGAAACCGTCACGCGAGTGCTCGCGTCCCTAACTCCGCGCGAAGAGCGTGTGCTGCGAATGCGCTTTGGCATTGGCATGAATACCGATCACACGCTGGAGGAGGTGGGGCAGCAGTTCAGCGTGACCCGCGAGCGCATCCGGCAGATTGAAGCGAAGGCGCTGCGGAAGTTGAAGCATCCAAGCCGGTCGCGGAAGATGCGGAGCTTCTTGGACCAATAATCAAGCCGCCGAGCAGAAAAGGAGCGATTGCGCAGCGATCGTGAGCTAGGCTGAGGGCGATCCTCCGCCGCATTGCGGCGGAGCCGGTCGAGCCCTGATAAGCGCGGCACCTTGCGGCCGCTCCAGACCTCTGACACCCTCCGCCAAACAGCCGGGGGGCCGCTGTGGACCAGTTCAGCTTCTTCTTCGCCTTTTATGGGCTGATCCTCGGCCTTGCCGTGGCTGAGCTGCTGAGCGGCTTTGCCGGCATGGTCCGGGCGCATGCGCTCAAGAAACTGGAGGCGCAGACCGCGCTCGCAGCGCTCCTCACCTTCGTGCTCATCGTCGCCACCTGGGTCGACACCTTCACAATGGAGCGGTCGATCACGCTCAACTTCGGAGATCTCTGGGCGCCGATCCTGCTCGCGACGTTCTACTACCTCGCTGCCGCAGTGATCTTCCCACGCGACCCCGGACAATATGCCCACCTTCGCGCCTATTTCGGCGCTCGCCGGAAGTTCGTGATCGGGATGCTGTTCGCGGCGGAGTTGGTCGACTCCTACGCAAACAGCAGCTGGCTCCTCGACGCACACGCCCACCGCCCGGGTTTCTTCTGGGGTTGGCTCGTTCCCTACAACATCGCGATCAAGGGCTGCTTCCTGGCATTGTTCCTGGTGCGCGACCGCCGCGCCACGATCGCGCTACTTGTCTCCCAGATCCTGCTCTTCATGGTGCCCTATTGGCAACAAGGCGCGATCGGCCTCATCTCGATGCAGCTATTCGGCTATTGAGCCAGCGGAGGGCCTGCGCTCATGGTCGCCCAGGCTCTCCACGATTTACGCTAGCTAGAACGATCAGCCGAGCCATTTGCCCACGCCGCCATGGTGCGAGCAGGCACCGGTATGGCCCTTGGCATGGCTATAGGTGCCGTCCTTGCACTGCGCGATCGCGCCGGCAGGGTTGTTGTTCTCGACCGACGCCGTAGCCGGCGCCGCGGCCTTGCTCGGCCCCCGCACGGCGCCCGCGCTGGCGGCCGCAGGCCTTGGCCTGGGTGTCTCGGCAGGCTTCGCGGCGGGCTTCGCAGCCGCGCTCATCGCCGCCCCTGCGCCCTTGCAGGCCGCCTTATTCGCGTTGCCGGCCTTGGAGCAGTCATAGTGTCGCTCGGACGAAAGGGTGGCCGTCGCCGGCTTGGTGGCCGCTTTCTCTTCCCTAGCGGGCTTCGCCTTGGCTTCTTCCTTCGCGGGCTTGGCCTTTTCCTTCTTTGCTGGCTTCGCTTTTGCCTCGGCCTTCGGGGCGGCCGCAGCCGCACCCTTGCAAGCGGCCTTGTTGGCATTGCCCGCCTTGGAACAATCGTAGTTCCTGGCCGCGGCGGTGGCGGGAACGCTGAACGCGAGAGCGCATCCTGCCGCGAACACGGACAGGCCGAAGGTGATGTTTTTCATGCTTTCCTCCCTGAAACTTGGGAGCCTCGGAGGATGCGCCCCGCTGGACATACGGCAGGTGTCAGCAACATTAAGAACAGCTGACGCGACGATTAATTTCCAACCTTCCTGCTCACCGCGGCGGCAGGGGAAGGCCGCGGCGCGGACGCAATGGGATTTCGGGGCAGACGCAAACATTTCGGGGAATGGCTGAATTGAGGAGGCTAAGACCCGAAGGGGCCTTTAGGAGTGCAAGTGCGGCGCGGCGTTCGTTTCACCTTGGTATCGCCCAAAATTATGGGCTAAAGGCGGGCTTCAGGTTCAAACGCAGGGGTTAAGTGCAAATGGCCAGGAATATCGGACCGGAAGATCGGGTCGTTCGGATTGTCGTCGCGCTAGTCCTCGCCGTCATCGTCTACATGGGCGTCCTGCCCCGCATCGGTTCAATCGTCGCCGGCGTCATCGCCGCATATCTGCTGATCACCGGTCTTCTGGCTCGGTGCCTGTTCTATAAGCTGATCGACGTTGACACGAGCGTGCAGGAACAGCCCTACTCGACGACGGACGACCGCGCGGGGTTCTGATCTAAAGCTCAAACGCCGCCGCCAGCGTCATGCCCTCGCGGCGTGATCCAGGTGATCAGGTCCCATTCGTTGCGGATGGCGAGAAGCAGCCCGACAGTGATCGCCACTGCAAGGCCGTAGTGAGCCCACCACCAATCCATCCAGAAGGCCAGTGCGATGATGCCCAGCGCCGCGTAAAGCACGCTCGGGTACACGCCATAGAACCACAGGTCGGTCCAATGGACCTCCTCGCCGCGATCCGGCACAGCCGGCCGATTCCGACGCTCGATATTATTCCGCGAACCAGCCCCCAGATTGAGAGGACCGCCGTGATCGCGGCAAAGGCGCAGGGTCTAATGCCGGGAGTTAACGCCGCGGCGCTCAGCGTCAGGACGAAGCTCACGCCGAGCACGATCGGGCCCATGTACAGCTTCGATCCTGTGAGCACGGTCGAGCGCGACCGGTCTTCCATGAGGCTGATGACGACGAAGATCAGGCCGATCAGCACCGCCGCAGCCCCGCCTGCCATCAGGAAGAAATTGTCCCATCCTTCGAACATCGCTTCAGCCTCCAGGATTGGCGGAGCGCTCGCCGATAGCAATCTAGCAGAATTTGTAATCACCCGACGCTGACAGTTCTCATCAACGAGCGTATGCGAGCTAACCCAGTGCAGAGGGAGGAAAGCATGAAGAAACTGGTACTTTCGCTGTGCGCGTTGAGCCTTCTTGCAGGTTCGGCGCCATCGTTCGCCGCTCAATGCCGCGACAAGAGCGGCAAATTCGTCAAGTGCCCGGTGGCAAAGGCTAAGGCGAAGCCGAAGCAGTGCCGCGACGCGAAGGGCCACTTCATGAAGTGCAAGTAGGTCTTGAAAGAGCCTAGGTCGTGATGGTCTGGCGCCCCGGAGGCGTGCCAGCCTTGTCGCGATTGGCGAGGCCGCGTTTCCCGCGGCGGCGGAAGGCTTCGATCTGCCGCCAAAGGTTCAAGCTCTTGTCGTCCATAGCGCGCAGCCAGAAACGTCGGCTGCCGGATGCAGGTTCCAACAGGGCTGGATCGCCGACCAGGTGAACAGCGAAAAAGAAGGCCCGCTAAATCAGGGGCGAAGCGGGCCTTCTTCTCCTCAGGCTCGGGACGAGCCCCTTCCCAACGATGCGCCGGAAGTCGGATAGTTGAGACCCGCCTGCATGTGGTGCGCTACGAAGGACGAGTTTCGAGGTGCCATTAGCACAAGGGGCAGAGGGGGCACGGGGGTCGCCCGCAAGATTGATCTCAGTCAACGTTCTTGCGGAAACGCTCGGGTGCTGGCCCGCGTGAATTGTCGCCAAAACCCTTACACTCACCGGCTATCCAAAATTGAGTTTCGAGGGCTGCAATGAGAGAGACGCACGGCGCGAGATGAGCCTGAGGAGCCGGCTGACAAAGATCGGGCGCCCGGCACAGAAGATGCGGCAGCCGCCTGACAACATTCACTTTCACTCGCGGTTCAAGTTCGAGGCCGCTAAAGTCCCGTCACACGCGACGCAGATCCAGCCTTGGCCATTTACCGACCTTCTGCGCCCTACGAGCGCCAACCGCTACAGCGCCGCGTGTCCGGCCTGGCCCTTGCGCTCGCGGTCAATCTCCTTCTGCTGTTCGTGCTTTGGGGGCTCGGCAAGTTTGCGCCGATTTCGGAAAAGCCCTCGCATTCGCTGGTAGTTGACCTCATGCCCGAGTCGCAGAGCGCCGCGGCTCCGACCAAGTCAGAAGTGGCAAAGAAACCCGTCGAACGGCCGCAAGCCAGGCCGCTCCCCAAGCCGCCACCGATCGTGCTTCCCGCCAAGCCGACGATAACGCTGCCACCCCCACCGCCGCCGGAGAAATCGCAGCCGTGGGTAGAGATGAGCAAGGACGAGATGGCGGCAGCTGACGTTTCCAGCCTTCCCAAGGCTGGCGCAGGGTCAGGCGCTGGAGATAGCGAGGTTGTCGGCCACGGCCCTCATGGCGAGTTGCTCTACGCCGCTGAATGGGCGCGCCATCCGACCAATGCCGAGCTCGGCGGCTATCTCCCGGCGAATGCGCCCGATGGCTACGGGCTCATCGCCTGCAAGACCGTCCCCGGCGATCGGGTCGACGATTGCGTCGAGCTGGATCAGGATCCCCCCGGCTCACACCTAGCGAGTGCCGTTCGTCAGGCGGCATGGCAGTTTCGGGTGCGACCGCCGCGCAAGAACGGCGTCCCGCTCGTTGGCTCATGGGTGTCGATACGGATCGAATACGGGCATTCGGGCCCCACGCGCGGATTGTAGTTTCGCCTTAACCAATTCTCCTCACGCGTCGCTAACCGCGAGAGGATTAACACCCACGTCGGTAGCGTCGCTGAACCTTTAGCGAGCTCCGGCGGCGCTGCCACCCGCGCGAACCTGGACCAGATGGGTCGCGCAATGCGTAGGAGCCCTGCCGCCCAGCCTAGCGCTTCCCCTCGCTCCGGCGGCGGGGCTTCACGTCGCGGCGCTCTTACTCGCGAAGCATGAAGCTACCACCGCCGCGCCGCTCCAGCTGCGCCTCGTAGTTCTCGGCAAGATCCTCGAGCGCGCCCCTCATCTCGTCATCGGTCAAGTCCCGCGCGAGACGCCGGCATCGCTCGATTTTAGAAATTAAATCAACACGTTCCTGTTTCACGGGTCACCGTCACAAGACAGCTCCCACACTCATTCCTGCCAACGTTGTTGCTGAGCTGCGAGTTCCATGAACTGCGCAAGCGTAACGATAATGCGCATTGCCGCTCGGCGATGCGCGAACAGCGCGGGCACTAATGGGCGCGCATTATATTGTAGCGCCGCCGCCAGCCATTTTTCGCTCGACAACAACCACGTTCCTGAGCGGTCACGAAAAGGGGCTACCGGCTCAATATCAATGGTTTAGCGCCGAAGGGCGATCTACGGGGGCAAGGACTGACACCAGTAGCTCGGCCTTATTGGCGGGCGGCTCGCTGCTCGGCCTGCGCCAGGATCCGCTTTACATCGTTGCTCGGGATGGCAAAGCCGATCCCGACGCTTCCGGCAGACATCTCGTTCTGGCTTGGGCTGAATAGCGCCGAGTTGATGCCGATTACGTCGCCGTTGAGATCGATCAGCGGACCACCCGAGTTCCCCGGGTTGATCGGCGCGTCTGTCTGAAGGAAGCGCCGAGAATCGCCATGGCCGAGTGGGCGGTCGGTGGCGCTGATGATGCCGCTGGTCACGGTCTGGCCGAGACCGAACGGATTGCCGATGGCAACGACATAGTCGCCGACCTGGAGCTTGCCGCTATCGCCGAGCGCGAGGGTCGGCAGGTCCTTGGCGTCGATCCGCAGCACCGCAATGTCGAGTTCCGGGGCGAGCACCACCGGATCCGCCGGCAGCCTCCGCCCGTCCTTCAGGCCAACCTCGACCTGCTCGGCATTGCGCACGACGTGGAAATTGGTGATGACGAGCCCGCGCCTGCCATCGACGATGACGCCGGATCCGGCCGCGATCACCGGCTGTAGCGCGGCGTCGGGAATCCCGAAATAACGGCGGTAGAATGGGTCCTGGAGCAGCGGATTCTGTTCTGCCGGTGAAGGCTGGAGCGTTGCGATGTTGACGACCGCGGGAGCGGTCTTCCTGACGAGCGGCGACAAGCTGTTTCGAGATGGCGCGGCAAGAGTCCGTGGCTGCTCACCGTTGATCGATCCGAGGGGGACGATCTTCGCAACGACGCCTCCAACCACAGCGGCGATCAGGAGCAAGAAGACAAGCAGGAGAAGGGGAATCCGCGGGGGCGCGGAGCGCAGGTCAGTCATGTTCTGTTCTTATCCTTCGACCAGTTCGCCTTCAGGAACGCCCCTGCCGAGCTTGTCGGGCAGCCGCTCTCCCACAGGAGTGAACGCGAGGCTCACCGAATTGATGCAATAGCGCTGCCCGGTCGGCGGCGGGCCGTCGGGGAAGACGTGGCCCTGATGCGACCCGCAGCGAGCGCAGACAATTTCCGTGCGGATGATCCCGTAGCTGTCGTCGTGGATATACTGGAGGTGACCTTCGGCGAAAGGCTGGGTGAAGCTCGGCCAGCCGGTGCCGCTCTCGAACTTGGTGCCGCCATGGAAAAGCGGAAGGCCGCAGAGCCGACAGGTGAAGACTCCTGGCCGCTTCTCTTGAAGGAAGACGCCGCAGAACGGCGCTTCGGTGCCATGCTCGAGAAGGACGTGCCGCTCCTCATCGTTCAAATCCGTGACAAGCGTTTTGAACTGCTCTTTGGTCGGCGGCGTGAGGTCGAAGGCAGTTGTGGCGGTGGTTGCCATTGTCGGGGCTCCTTCAGTTGCCGTTTAACATGGGAATGCGAAGTGCGCCTGTCGATGCGATTGCTCTTAGCCCTATTGCTGCTCGTCTATGCCAGTGCCTCCATCGGGCAGTCCGTCGAAACGCGCGATGAAGCGCTGGCGGAGGACGCGGCACAATATGCGGGACAGTTCGGGGTGTCGCTGGACGAGGCGGCTCGGCGGCTGAAGGCGCAGCAGGACAGCGTTACTGCAACCGACGCAATCACGCGCGAGTTCGCCGATCGGCTGGCCGGAATCTCGATCGAGCATGCGCCCGAATATCGGATCGTAGTGCTCCTGACCGGATCCGAGCCCGTGGCGGATCGGAGCGCTAGCGGCGTACCGATCGTCTTCAGAACCGGCGCGCGGGCCACTCATGCCGAGGCTGTCTCGGCGATGCGCCGGCACCTGATCGACCTGCGGAACGAACTTCCAGGAGCGCGCGGTGCCGGATACGACCAGCGAACGGGCCAAGTCGTGCTTCTCGTCACTCCCGCAGATGCCTCCGCGCCTCGGGATCGATGCCCTTCGGGGCCGCATCGAGGAGATCAGCGGCGTACCGGTGCGGATCCTCGTCAATCAACTGATCGAATCGAACATGAGCGTCGACGGCGGCGGACTGGTCGAGGGCGTGAACACGCTCACCAACCGCCGCGGACGGTGCACCTCCGGCTTCGTGGTCACCAACGGTGAGACCAACGCGATCACGACCGCTGCCCATTGTCCGGACCAGTTGACCTACGTCGACCTCGACGGCAGCAACAGCCCGATGCTGCCGATGATCGGCTCGTGGGGCCTTGGCTATCGCGACGTGCAGATCAACGGCAGCGCGAATTCCCCCGAAGCGCTCTTCTACGCGAACCGCGCAGCGGGGACGCTGCGTCAGGTCACGACCTGGAGAAGCGTAGCGAGCACGCGTGCCGGCGACTTCGTCTGCCACTATGGAGAGAGTTCTGGTTATAGCTGCGCAACCGTCGAGCTGACCGATTATGCTCCGCCTGGCGAGCTCTGCGGTGGGCCCTGCTCACCGACGTGGGTGACAGTAAGAGGCCCCTCCTGCATCCCCGGAGACAGCGGCGGGCCCGTGTTCAGCGGGGACGTGGCGTTCGGGCTAGCCAAGGGCATCAATCGCGACGATGCCGGCCGCTGCCTATTCTATTATTATATGTCGACCGATTACTTGCCGCCCCCGTGGCGGCTTCTGACCGCTGGCGATCCTATTTCGCGGCGACCAGATCGCCCCTGACCTGGTCCGAACCGGGCACCGGTTCGGCGGGATCGTTGCCGAGCCTCACGATGCGGTTCTTCTCATCGACGTGCACGACACGCGGCTCGAGCGCGCGCGCTTCTGCGTCGCTCACGAGCGCGTAGCTCATGATGATCACGAGGTCGCCCGCATGAACGAGATGTGCCGCTGCGCCGTTAATCCCGATGACCCCGCTGCCGCGTTCGCCCGGGATCACATAGGTCTCGATCCGGGCGCCATTGGTGATGTCGACGATCGCCACCTGCTCGCCTTCGAGCAGGTCAGCAGCCTTCCATAAGCGCGACGTCGAGCGTTACCGATCCGACATAGTCGAGGTCGGCCTGCGTCACCGTAGCCCGGTGAATCTTCGACTTCATCATGATCCGCATCATCGGATCGGTTGCTCCTCTTGGCGCCTCCGCCTGTCGATGGCGGGCGGCGGGCGCGTACTAGATTTGCATCCGTTCGTCGATAATCAATGTTGCGCTGCAATATCGCACTTGCAGCACGAGGCGTAAATTCCCAACTCTTTGCGACGGCGGGTGGCGGAATTTCCGAACCGGGATTTCCGTGCAAGCGTCAGGGCATTGATAATACGGCTTTTTGTGATTTGGCACAGCTCTTGCTCAGTGAAGAGCACGAAGATTTTGCCAAGTGGAGTTGAGCAATGGAAGCGCAAGAAAATCAGGTCGCCCTACCCCTTCGGTCGCATACGATTTTGGGCGTCTGCGAAGCGGTCGGCGAGGATTTCGGGTTCAACCCGACGTTCCTGCGCGTGCCGTTTGCGGCGATCGTGCTCTACAGCCCGCTCCTGGCCATCGGTTCATATCTGGCGCTTGGCGTGGTCGTGCTCGCTTCGCGCCTGCTCTTTCCGAAAGCGAAGAATGAGGCCGCTTTGACGGCGAGCGCCGAAGCAACGCCGATCAACGAGCAGCAGGAATTCGCAAAGGCTGCTTAATAGTCTCCGCGGGCTTCGGCCCGGGCTTCGAGCAGATCGAGCAACGCCCGGTGCTGGAGCAGCAATTGCTCCCCCCCGAAGGCGAGGGCACGCGAAGTGCCGGCGCTGTGGGCGGCCGCTTCAACGATCGCAACAACCGAAGCTTCGTCGGGAAGCGACGGCGCGGGGGCGTCCGTGCCGACCCGCGCCGCGGCGCGATCGAGAAGACGCCGCATAGGCCACCAGTCGCACACCAGCGCGGTTGCCGCTCCAAGAGCGCAGCCGTCGCGTTCCGATGTCGCAAGAGTTTCAAGTGCATGCCGGGCGCCGACGAGGCTGGCCTCGGTTTCGGCCGCGCCTGGCGTACTCGGCAGCGGACCGACCGCGCTGGTCAGCCGAACAAGGTAAAGCCGCTCGCGCTCAAACGCGTCGGATGCATGTCCAAGCCATTCGTGCACCGAGCCCTTTGGGCAACGCTGAAGCGCGATCTCGATCAGTCCGGGATAATGGCCGTGGAGGTTGCAGAGCAGATGCACGGCGTCCGCGAGGTCGCGTCCAGAATGGCGTCCGGCGCCTTCCAGCAGCGCCGAGAGGTGTGAATGGCGCGCGCACCCCTCGCTCGCCACTCTGGCGAGCTGAGCCGAAGCAACGCTGACCGGCTTTTGTTCGACTGACCGGTTAATCGCCATTCCTTTCCCCTCGTCCCAAAGCTCCCCCGCGAAGCTTTATCGGACGGGTCCTAACGCAAGGGCGTAAAGACGAGGTTTATGGCCGGGTAAGCTTTCGTAAGCCCTACGCCTCATCAGTCGTCTCGATACGCCAGCTCATAGTTTCCCCAGCGGCGGCCCTTGATCCAGAGCGGCACGAAGACATTCTTCACCGGGATAAACTTGTCTCCGAGCTCCATCCGGTAAGTCGCTAGAGTCGCTGGCTTTTCGCTCGCCAGCGCCATGCGTGTCGTGTCGTCGATGAGGATCCGCTTGTTGCGGCAATGCTCGTCGTTCCAAATTGGATCCGGCCCCTGGGGATGGCTGCGTTCCGTAAGATGCGTCGGCAGATAACCATTCATGTCGCCGATCGCGGAACCGATGATGCGGCTGTCGCCCGCCTTCACCCGGTCGAGGATCGGGCGCACCAACTTGTCGGACGCGGCGTTGAAGCGCACGTCATATTGGACGGGGTTCGAGCCTTCGACGATCTTGTAGTCGCGGTCGTAAACATCCTCGACGCTGATCTCGCCGGCCTCGATCGCGCGCTCGATGACCTTCTGGATCTGGCGGCAGGCCTCCTGCGCCTTGAGGATGAAGGGGGTATCGTCAATCTCGGCGCCCGAATTGGCGAGCGTGTCGAGCATGGTGTTCGAGAGAAGCTCAAGATGACCGAGGCGCTTCTGGGCGGTGAGGAGTTCGCTACCGTTCGCGCGGGCATCGCCGGCGAATTCGGTAAGGCCCGCCTTCACTCGGTCGACGCTGGTCTGAATCATGCTGGTCGAGTGGGCGATACCCTCGGTCTGGCGGTCGACCATGCCGACGATTTCGCTGACCTCGCGGACCGTATCGCCGATCGCTCCGAAACCGGACTGAGCTGCGCGGCTACGCTCGACGCCGGTCTTGATCTCGGTCGTGACAGCACTCGCCTCGCGGGTCAGCTCGCCGATCGTAGAGGCGATCTGGCTCGTGGCGGCACGGGTGTCATGAGCGAGTTTCTTCACCTCAGCGGCAACGACCGCGAAGCTGCGCCCGGCATCTCCCGCGCGCGCAGCCTCGATGGTCGCGTTGAGGGCGAGCATGTTGGTCTTGCGGGCGATAGTCTCGATCGTCGAGGAGACGGTCTGCACCTGGTTCATGGCTGAAGCGAAGCCCGCCATGCGCTCGCCGAGCTGGACGACCAGCTGCGTCAGGCCCTTGAAACCGTCGATCGTTCCTTCAATGGCTTCGCGGCCCGCCTCGAGCTTGGCTTTCGCTTGCTCTGAAAGCAGCCGCGCCTCGTCCGTCGAATCGGATACGCGCGCCTGATCGCTCATCAGGCGGGTCGTCACCTCCTCGAGCTGATCGAGCATCTTCAGATGCTCGCTGATGCGGCCGGCAACCCCCTGCACATAGCCGGCGACGTCGCTGCACTCCATCGACAGCGAGCCGCAGTCGCGAGCGACGGCGCGGATCGCATTTTCGGTGACTTCCTCGATTCCCGCGGTGGCCATCTGAAGCCCTGCTCCCGAACAGTTCCGCAGTGGAGATACGAACAACCTCCTACTTCTTCGTTAACCACGAGGCGGCCTTTAGTAGATGAGGATCTCCCTGCGCTCCCTTTCCCAGGCGCGCTCGTCGAGGATGGCAAGGCTTCCAAGATCGCCCGCAGCGGCCTCGCTATCATCGACCCAGTCGCGAAGCAGGGCCGAGCCGTTGATGACGTCGATGGCCCGCTTGTCGAAGACATATTCGTAGGGAAAATCGCGCCACAGGTCATAGTCAGGATAAAGCCGCCGGATTGCTTTGAACGCGAGCGACTGGAGGCGCCAGGGCTTGAAAGCCTCGTGGTCATAGAATGACCCTTCGGCGTGGATGAAGACGCCCCTGCACATCTCGCCGACATGCTTGTGGAAGGTCGGCTGGAAGGTGATTTCGCGAAGCTTGCAGCCGATCAGCCAATCGGGAGCGAGCGCTTCCATCTCATCCATGATGCGGCGCGGTTCTAGGTCGGGCGCCCCGAACAACTCGAGCGGGCGAGTCGTTCCCCTACCCTCGCTCAGCGTCGTTCCTTCGAGCATCACCGTGCCGGCATAAGCGCGTGCCATATTGAGGTTGGCCGCATTGGGACTGGGGTTGATCCAGACCCGTTCCGGCGGCCAGCCAAAGCCCGGCCCCTCCTCGGGTTTCCATCCCTCCATCTCGATCACCCGATAGTCGACGTCGAGGTTGAAGTGACGGATGAACCAGTGCCCGAGTTCGCCGAGCGTGAGGCCGTGTCGCATCGGGATCGGCGCGGCGCCGACAAAGCTCTCCCAGCCGGGTCGCAGGGTCAGCGCCTCGACAGGGCGACCTGCGGGATTTGGCCGGTCGAGCACCCAGACGCTCTTGCCATGCTCCGCTGCGGCTTCGAGCACGTAGAGCAGCGTGGTGATGAATGTATAAATGCGACACCCAAGATCCTGGAGGTCGACGAGGATCGTATCGAAGGTTCCCAACGACTGCCCGGTTGGGCGGCGGACCTCGCCATAGAGGCTGAACACCGGAATCTGGTGGATCGGATCGGTGAAATCGTCGGACTCCACCATATTATCCTGCTTGTCGCCGCGAAGCCCGTGTTGCGGGCCGAAGGCGGCGGTGAGGTTCAGACCCTTATTGGCGAGCGCGTCGAGGCTATGCGTGAGATCCTGGGTGACGGACGCCGGATGGGCGAGCAGCGCGACGTTCCTGCCCTCGAGCGGACGTCGCAGTTCGGGGTTGGCGAGGAGGCGATCGATACCGAAAAGGGTCATTTTACGCTGCTTAGGGAAGGTGAGCGACGAAGCAACCGGGGTCGTGAAAATCGGGCCTTTCAGGGTTCGGGTGGACCAGGGCCCAATAGGATTTGGTCCCATCCTTTTCTTCGAGAACAGCGGAGAGGCCAAGTTCCCAGTTCGTGTCGGCAGGGACCGCGATCGACGCCCCAAGCGCCCACCAGGTGAAATTGTCCTCCATTCGGATGTACGGGTCGTCGGCTTCGGCCTCCGTCATTCCGGTGCGGATCGAGGTGAAATCGTACGCCGCCCACTCGGCCGAGGGCGCAAAGTTCCACTCTCGGTAGCCATCCTCGCCAAGCGCCCTCAGGAATGCTTCGAAGCAAGTGGTTTGCCAAAGGTCGGCTGCACGCACGGGCTCGGACGGCTCCGGAATGGCAAATTTGTCGGCGGGCGCTCCAATGCCGTACCAGATGTTGGTCGTCGCGACTGCAGCGAGCGATGCAGCGTGCTCCACCAAGACCCAAACCTTGAGGCCGGGAATCCCGGGCAGCGTGGTCGGATGGGGCTCGAGATTGAATTGCATCTTCATCCAGTAGCAGCGCGAAGAGCATGGCGCTAAGCGGTCCGTCATGACTGCGCACAGCTCTACACTCATGCGCCTGCTCGACGAGCGCGGCTATATCCACCAGGTGACCGACGCCGCCCGCGTTCGATGCGCTCGCGAAGAAGGAGACGGTCAGCGCCTATATCGGCTTCGACGCGACCGCACCGAGCCTTCACGTCGGGAGCCTCGTCCAGATCATGATGCTTAGGCGGCTGCAGCAAGCGGGGCACCGGCCGATCGTGCTGATGGGCGGCGGGACGACGAAGGTCGGGCGATCCGTCGGGCAAAGACGAGAGCCGGCAGCTCTCTCGGAACGATCATATCGACGCGAACATCGCTGCCATCCGCCGGGTGTTTGAGCGCTTCCTGACCTTTGGCGAAGGGCCGAGCGACGCGATCATGGTCAACAATGAAGACTGGCTCGACAGGCTCGAATATATCCAGTTTCTGCGAGAGGTCGGACGGCACTTCACGATCAATCGCATGCTGGCATCGACAGCGTGCGGCTGCGGCTCGATCGCGAGCAGCCGCTCACCTTCCTCGAATTCAACTACATGATCCTGCAGGCCTCGACTTCCTGGAGCTTTCCCGCCGGGCCGAGCTGCGAGCAGCTTCGGAGGCTCCGATCAGTGGGGCAATATCGTCAACGGGATCGAGCTGCACGCCGGAGCGACGGGACCGAGCTGTCGGAGATCGAGCCCTCTCCACTGATCACCAGGCGGACGGCGCCAAAATGGGCAAGACTGCCCAAGGCGCCGTCTGCTCGATGCGGAGCAATGCTGAGCCCTTACGATTACTGGCAGTTCTGCGGAATACGCAGGACGCCGATGTCGGCCGATTTCTCAAGCTGTTCACCATTTGTCGCTCGAGGACATCGGCAAGCTGGAAAGCCTGCGGGCGCCGAGATCAACAACGCGAAGATCGTTCTTGCGACCGAAGCGACGGCGATGCTCGACGGCGCGAGCACCGCGCTAGCTGCTGAGCAGACCGCGCGCGAGACCTTCGTCGCGGCGGCGCAGGACAGGATCGCCGACGCTCTTCCGTCGGCGAGGGCATGAACATCGCGCATGCCCTACGGCCCTCGGCTTACGCCGTCGAACAAGGAAGCGAAGCGCAAGATCGCCGAGGCGCAGTGCGGCTGGACGACGTGACTGTGAACGATCCAGGACTGACGCTGATTGCAGGAGGCGGAGCCGCTGAAGCTGAGCCTTGGCAAGAAGAGGCACGCGCTGCTGGTGCGTGTAACCGCTCCGGATCAGATCGACTGCCTGATCGCGCTCGAACAAATAGAGCAGATCCGCGCTGCCCTTCCGCGCTCGCCTTGAGACCGCCGTCGCGGTCAAGAAGGAGGTGCGCATCGTTTGGGCAAGAGGTGCGAGGGTCTCGACATCTGAGGGGGAGTGGCGGTGCGGAACACTTCCTCGCCCGACTGCCGGGTGCCAAGGATCTCACCGGGACCGCGGAGGCGCAGGTCTTCCTCCGCAATCCGGAAACCGTCAGTGGTTTCGCGCATGAGCGAGAGGCGGGCGCGGCCGACGTCGGTGAGATTTTGCCCGCGGATGAGCAAGCAGACGCTCTTGCCCGTTCTGCGCCGACGCGGCCGCGCAGCTGGGGTAGCTGGGCAAGCCCAAAGCGCTCCGCACCTTCGACGATCATCAGGGTCGCATTGGGCACG
>CAVYAH010000074.1:0-10305 GCA_963766415.1 uncultured Alphaproteobacteria bacterium
CACAAGGCAGCCGCGCATGAATGACGTCGCGAATGTTTCGCTCGCCAGTAGCTCCAGTCGGCTGGAGTGCGCAGCCGCGGATCTTCCACTCTTCGGGAGCCTCCCGGGGCCCGTCCGCGAGCGCCTGCTCGCGGCTTCTCGAATCGAGCGTTTCGAGCCGCGGGAAGAGCTGTTCTGCGTGGCGGAAATGCCGTCGGACCTCCACATCGTCCTCAGCGGCCTCATCGACCTTTCATGCTTGCACAAGGGCAATGAGTGCACCGCGCTAATGATGGCCGCGGGCGACGTGTTCGCGGCCGCGGCCGCGCTTTACGCCGAGCCGTACCTCGTTTCGGCGCGCGCCCTCGCGCCATCGCGAATTCTGATGATCGACGCCGAGGTGGTGCGGCAGGAGGCGCGAAGTTGCGCCGAGCTGGCGCTGGCGCTGGCGCGGGTGATGGGCGGTCAATGGCGCATCGGGCTCAAGATCATCCTCGACCTCAAGTGCCGTTCGCCCTCGCAGCGGCTGGCCGCCTTCCTTCTGCGTCTGCACGACGGAGCGCAGCCGGGCCTGGCGGCGGAAATTCCTTTTTCGAAGCGGCAACTTGCGTCGCGGATCGGCATGCAGCCCGAAACGCTGTCGCGGACGCTCCAGACCCTTGCCGCGAACGGCCTGCACCTGAGGGGGCGGCAGATCATCGTCACCAACCGGACCGCCACGGAGGAATTCTGCGGTCCCGACCCCTATCCGCCCGCAAGCGAATTTGAGCTTGGGGTGCATGCTTTGTGACTGACTGAGCGATCCTTCGCGGCCACCTACCAGCCGTTCACACGCTCCAAAAACGTCAATGATGCGATCGGTCCCGTCGGTGACAAAATTCACATTCTCCGCTCAATCTGCGGAGAATGTCGGGTCTTTTCTCCGCATACATATCGTCGTTAGTGAGCGGCAGTGAAAAGCCATCTAGCGGCGAGCGCTGCTAGTGCCGCTCCGGCTAGCTGCGCGATCACGAAGAGTGGCACGTCGTGGGGAGAAATTCCGGCGAATGTGTTGGAAAGGCTGCGCGCAACGGTGATTGCAGGATTGGCAAAGCTGGTCGACGAGGTGAACCAGTAAGCAGCGGTGATGTAGAGCGCGACCGTTGCGGGAACCCATTCTCGTCGATGGCGAACGGTGCCGAGAATGGTGAGGATCAGACCGAACGTGGCAATGAACTCGCCAGTCCATTGGCCGAGGCCCGACCGCGCCTTCACCGACAGCTGAAGCGTCGGCAGGTCGAACATCAGGTGCGCCGCCCAGGCACCGAAGAATGCCGAACGCGAGTTGCGCCGCGATGTAGGAGCGGCGTCGGACCAGCGAAGCTCGCGCCGCGAGGCGGCGACCAGGCTCACCGCCGGATTCATGTGCGCGCCGGATATCGGGCCCAGCATGGTGATCAGCACGAACAGGATCGCGCCGGTCGCGAGCGTGTTGCCGAGCAAGGCGATGGCGTCGTTCCCGCCGGCCAGGTTCTGCGCCATGATTCCCGATCCGATCACGCAGGCGAACAGGAAGAAGGAGCCAAGCCCCTCGGCCGCAACGCGACGGCTAAGGGGCGGCTGTTCAGGCGACATCCTGGTCGTGGTGCGCCCGATCTCGCGCAGCTTGGTTTGGAGGCTCATTGCGTCAATGCTTTCGAGCGGGAGCGACAGCAACAGTCCGATCCGCCACTGCAAGGCGAAATAAGCATCGCGGAAGGCGCGCCCCTGCCTGTCCGGTTCGGCAGCGGCCGGATCGGCGATGCCCCAATGCGCGGTCATCGGCTGGCCCGGCCAGATCGGGCAGATTTCGCCGGCCGCGTTGTCGCAGACGGTGATGACGAAATCGAGCGGCGGCGCGCCCGCGCACGGCGAACTCATCCCAGCTTTTCGAGCGATAGCCTTCGGTCGGAAAGTTGAGCTCGCCGAGCAGCTCGAGCGAGCGGGATGCACCTGCCCTTTGGGAATGGCTTCCGGCTGAGAAGGCGCGAAAGCGGCCCGCGCCTTCCTGGTTGAGGATCGCCTCGGCGAGGATCGAGCGCGCCGAATTGCCGGTGCACAGGAACAGGACGTTGTAGGTCCTGTTCATGCTGCTGCTTTCGGTAGGCAGCACTTGTCTTTGGCGAGGCTCTCAGAAAGAGCGCCGAGCTGTGGGCTCTCGCCATAGGTCGTAGCCTCGCCGTTGGTGACGAATGCCTCCCACACGACGCCGTCCGGATCGGAAATCCAGCTTTTCTCGGACCTGGCGTAGCAGCAGGTGGTCTGGCCTTCCTCGAGCACCGGCCGGTCGGCGGCTTTGAGGCGACCATAGACCTCGGAAAGTTCCTCGGTGCTTTCGACCTGGATGCCGAGATGCTCGATGCCCTTCGTTGCGTGATTGCCCTCAGAAATAGCGAAGTTCACGCGCGGATCATCCAGCATCCACTTCGCGTAATCCGGCTTCACCACCGTCGGCTCTGAGCCGAACAAAGTGGAGTAGAAGCGGATCGAATTGGCGAGGTCGTCAACTCCGACGTGGACGTGCAGACGCTTCATGCGGATTTCCTTTCTCGTGCTGGGATTTCGCACGCGGTGCCCGACCCGCAGTCAGCACCGCCGCAGCAATTTTCCATAAGATAGCCGACGAGGGCGTTCATCGCCGGATAGTTGGCGCGGTAGATCAGCGAGCGGTGCTTTCGCTCCTGCAGGATCAGTCCGGCATTGCTTTAGCTGCGCAAGGTGGAATGAGAGCGAGCTGTTCGGAACGCCAAGCGCATCGGCGATCGCTCCCGCTGCCATACCCTTGTCGCCGGCCTGCACGAGCAAACGGAACAAGGTCAGGCGATGTTCTTGGGCAAGTGCGCCAAGTGCTTCAATTGCCGAGCTCGCCTTGATCATTTTCCAAAACCTCATTTCGACTAAAATCGAAATATTATTTGGGCCGGCCGGCGTCAAGAACTATTCGAAGCTAATCGAAATGAGCAAGCTATAATCGCGCAAGCTCTTTGCGCCGAAGCGGCATCGCTTCACGCCCCTCGCGGCGTTCACTTGATGACCAATCGTGCCGTTATGTCGAAAAGCTGATAAGGCGCCGTCGCTCGGCGAAGAGCGAGCGGGCCTGAAAAGCCCCTGTGCCGCCGGTTCCGAATGAACCACGAAAGGCGCTTAGAATGTCGAAGATCCTATGCGTACTCTACGACGATCCCATCGACGGCTATCCAACGAGTTATTCGCGAGACAGCCTCCCAAAAATCGAACGCTATCCAGACGGCCAGACTTTGCCGACGCCAAAAGCGATCGATTTCACGCCCGGCGCGCTGCTCGGCAGCGTTTCGGGCGAGCTCGGGCTGCGCAACTTCCTCGAAGCAGGCGGCCATCAATTCGTCGTGACGTCGGACAAGGACGGCGCTGATTTGGAGTTCGACCGTGAGCTGGTCGACGCGGACGTCGTCATCTCACAGCCCTTCTGGCCGGCCTACATGACCGCCGACCGGTTCGCTAAGGCTCGGAATCTCAAGATGGTGGTGACAGCCGGAATTGGATCCGATCACACCGACCTGCAGGCGGCAATTGATCGCGGCGTCACCGTCGCTGAAGTGACCTACTGCAACTCGATCAGCGTCGCCGAGCATGTCGTGATGATGATCCTCGCGCTGGCCAGGAACTATCTGCAGTCGTGGGACTTGGTGAAGGCTGGCGGCTGGAACATCGCCGACTGCGCCGCCCGCTCCTACGACATAGAGGGAATGCATATTGGAACGGTGGGGGCGGGCCGCATCGGCTCGGCCGTCCTGCGGCGCCTGAAGCCATTCGACGTCAAGCTGCACTATACCGACCGGCATCGGTTACCCGCGGAAGTCGAGCGTGAGCTCGGTGTCATTTTTCATGAGTTTGCTGCCGACATGGTCCCGCATTGTGACGTGGTGACGATCAATGCGCCGCTGCATCCCGAAACCGAGAATTTGTTCGACGAAAATCTGATCGCTCGAATGAAGCGCGGCGCTTACCTGGTGAACACTGCGCGCGGCAAAATCGCCAATCGCGAGGCTGTCGCCGCTGCGCTGGAGAGCGGACAGCTCGCCGGCTATGCAGGCGACGTCTGGTTCCCGCAGCCTGCCCCGAGAAACCATCCGTGGCGATCAATGCCTAACCACGGAATGACTCCGCATATTTCAGGTTCGACCCTTTCTGCGCAGGCGCGATATGCCGCTGGGACGCGAGAGATTCTCGAATGCTTCTTCGAAGGACGGCCGATCCGAGAGGAGTACCTGATCGTCGATGCCGGAAAGCTCGCGGGCGCCGGTGCGCACAGCTACAGCGAAGGCGACGCAACCGCGGGGTCGGAGGAAGCTCGCGAGTTCCGACCGAAGCAGCAGCTGCCGCCGATCATTGCTTGAACAGGGGCACATAAAATCAGCGGTTGAGCTTCGATACTCTGGGTGCGGATCATCGAGGCGGTGCCTCATTCTCGCAGCCTTCGATAGAATTGGTCGAAGCTCGCGACGCTTGCACTCGATCCTCGTCCAACCCTGCCGTTATTTCCGGTCCGTTTCGATGATGCAGCGATCCAGGCCGTACGGGTTCGATTTCCCGCCAGTGTCTCAGTTTGAATGTCAGGCGGCTTCAGCGCTCTCTATCGTTTCCGTCTGCTCGGCGGGCGAGCTGACTTCGTAGAAATGGGCTGCCAAGCGCTCGTTGACGTAGAAACTGTGTTTTCCCGATGCGGTGCTTTGTGAGCGTTCCTGCATTCGCAAGCTCATCCAAATATCGTGCGGCGGTTTGCCGTGAAACGCCCACCTCCTTCACCAAAAATTCAATCCGGGAGTACGGGTGGCGGAAAATCGTGTTTAGCAATTCCTGAGTGTAGATCTTCTTGTGCTCGGTTCGAATGCGCACTTTGTATTCGGCCATGAGCGCTCGAATCCCCTCCACCAGCCTCAAAGTCTCCACTGCTGTGAGTCAGAACCCACTTGGAGCATGTACTCAAGCCACGGCTCCCAATTTCCGTCCTGGCGAACCGACTGAAGATCTTGCTGATAGACGCTCTTATGGGCCGTGATGTACCGACTAAGGTACAGGATGGGGATTTCGAGAAGACCTTGGCGCGTGAGGTGAGCACGTTGATAATGCGCCCGATACGACCGTTCCCATCTGGGAATGGATGGATGCTTTCGAACTGGTGATGGATGATGGCCATTTTTACGAGCGGGTCTAAATCGCTACGTTCATCTTCGTTGATGAACCGCTCAAGCCCGCCCATGAGGCTTCGAATCTCATTCGGGTCTTGGGGTGGAATATATACTAAACGCCCGTCGGTTTCGTTCTTTAGTGCTGTCCCCGGTGTCTCTCGGAATCCGCCATTAGTCCGCTTCAGCGTCTGAAACATGATTTCAATGGTGCTATTGGTAAGCAATCCTTTGTGCTGCTGTAAGCGCGCGTAACCGGCGCGAAGTGCCTCGCGATAAAGTGCTACTTCCTTGGCTGCGGGAGAAGCGGGATTTTCAGGAAAGAGACTGGCTTGAAAGACCTCTTCCTGGGTGGTTATGATGTTCTCGATTTCGGAACTTGCTTTCGCCTCTTGCATAAACAGAGTGTCGATCAGAATGCCCGCGTTCGGCAGGCTGGAACAGCGACCCTTCAGTTCCGCCAGATGCCGGTGAGCGTTCGTTGCAAGCTTTAGTATTCGCACGGACTTTAGCGCGCCTTTCGGCGGTAGCTCCGGTACGCGGTATGATGGCTTAAGGGCCATGTTCTCCTAATGTCCGTTCATGTTCGCACTGACGCAATTTGCGTACATACGGCGTTAGTCGTGTTAGCAAAAGCTCAAAAACTTAACACGTCAAGTGCAACGCGTTATGCGACTCGACACGTTGTACATTCTAAGGATTGGGAGCCGTTTTCGTTGAGGGCGGGTTCGGTGATGGCCGCGCGATGGCGTGGGCTCGCGAGTGCGCCTTTGAGGACAACAGTGACGTCGCGCTCGGCACGGCCCGTCGCGATGCCGTAACGAAGTACGCTCCCACATGTGCGCCTGAGGCGCCTCGCGGTCTCTTGGCGGCCGCGAATTTCCACGGTCCTGAGCACGGTCAGGACTTCCGGAGCCGTAATCGCGCCGATCGGCCGATCAACGGCTCCGCAAAGTTCCGCGAGAAGCTTGGACGTCAGCGGATCGCGATGAAAAGAGGGGGATGGTGCCCAGGGGCGGGATCGAACCACCGACACCGTGATTTTCAGTCACGTGCTCTACCAACTGAGCTACCTGGGCCCTCGCGACGGACAGGGCGCCCGTTCAAGCGAAGGCTCCCCTAATCGCCGCTCTCGCTGGTGTCCACCCTTTCGGGATCGGCCGGCGGACCGGCAATGCGATAGCCCTCGCCCAGCCATTTCAGAAGGTCGCGGTCCTTGCAGCCGCGGCTGCAGAACGGGGCGTAATCTGGTTGTTCGGCCTTGCCGCACACCGGGCAGGTCTTGGTCTTTTCAGAGCGCTTCGACATACCCGCCGGACATGGGGAGCGAAGGCTCGGCCCGCAACTCGATTTTGCCCCCGAGTTGCCCTGCGAGCTCATTCATCCAGTCCAAGCGAGCTTCGAGGAACCTCGCCACGGCAAGGTGCGCGACGATGCGCTTTCCTCCCGGAGCTTCGAACGCCGCGCGCCGTAGAATGGCTCGGGCCTCGAAGGCGGCCCGGTCCTGCGCCAACTCGACGATCGAAGCGCGCTGCCGCGGACGGACGATCTGAACGAAACCGAAGCCGTTGACGGCGGTGCGCTCGAACGGCTGCGGAAGCGACGCGTCGATCGCTCCGCCAGCCTGCTGCCGCGCGGTCTTGGCGCCGCTCGTCGGAAGATCAATGCCGATCGAACCACCGATATCGAGACGGCGGATGGCGCGAGCGGCTTCAGACGCGCCCAAGATCGCCAAGTCGCGGGGGGGAAGATAGCCGTCGACATCGATCAGCGTCATTGCGGGCGTCGGTGAAATCCTGAGTTCGCCGCCGGCGAACCGGACGATGCCGCTTCGTGCCTCCTCAAGAAGGTCGTTCCAGCCGGCGTTCGCGAGCAGGTCACGATTTGAGGGGAAGGGAAGTTCTCGCCCGGAAGGCATTAGAGCGTCTCGGCGCTCCTCGTTCGCGACCCTCGCAATCGACCGCTTCCACGGTTCATTTCCGGGGATCGCCTGACGCGTGACCTCGATATTGAGCATTGCGCCTTCGCTCACGCCAGGCGCTCCTTGCGGAAGAAAATATTCCGTTCCGCTGTCGTCGCTCGCGATGGCGCCGCGCTCGTTTGTGCCGACGCTCGTCAGGCGCGAGGCAATTATAGCCCCAGCGCGAACGTTTCCGTCGAGCTCAATCCGGGCTTCAATAATCCCGCCGTTGTCGACGAGCGTACAGCGGGTTTCGCCGATGCCGCGTTCAACGAGCCATTCAGGCAATGACGTAGCCTGCGGACTTCAGCAGCACGCGGGTCTCGGCGAGCGGCAGTCCGACTACATTCGAATAGCTGCCGGCGATGTGCCGGACATAAACCTCGCCGTAGCCCTGGAGCGCGTAACCGCCGGCCTTCCCGCGCCATTCGCCGTGGCCCGCGTAATAATTGATCTCAGCGTCGCTGAGGCGCTTCATTGCGATCATTGTCTCGACGAGACGAGCGCGCACGCCGTGGCCCGGGACAGCGAGCGCGATGCCGGTCAGCACCCGATGCCTGCGACCCGATAGCAGCCGCATGCAGGCGCGGAGCGTCGCTTCGTCTTCGACTTTCGGAAGAATGCGGCGGCCGACCGCCACCACCGTGTCGGCGGCGAGAACGAGGGCGTCAGGCTCATTCCCGGCGATCGCTTCGGCCTTCTCACGGGCGAGCCGCAGCGCGTGCTCGCGTGGCAGCTCGCCCTTGGGAATGCTCTCGTCGATATCAGCCGGAACGATCCCGTCAGGCACAATTCCGATGCGGGCGAGCAGGTCAAGGCGGCGTGGGCTCGCCGAAGCGAGGATAAGCCGCGGCATTATGGATAACCGGGCGGGCCTCCGCGGCCGGGCATGAAGCGATAGGTAATCCGGCCCTTGGTGAGATCGTAGGGCGTCAGTTCGACGAGCACTTCATCGCCGGTCAGTACACGGATGCGGTTCTTGCGCATCTTGCCGGCGGTATGGCCGAGGATCTCATGGCCGTTCTCGAGGCGGACGCGGAACATCGCATTGGGTAGCAGCTCCACCACCGTGCCGCGCATCTCGAGCAGTTCTTCTTTGGCCAAACCGATCCTCTTTCGCTTCGAAAAGTCGCGGAGGCTTAGCGGCGCGACCGTCAAATGTGAAGGCGGTGCAGATTAGATCGTCAGGATGGTCGAGCCCGTCGTCTTGCGAGCTTCGAGCTCGCGATGCGCTTCGGCCGCGTCCTTGAGCGGAAAATGCTGCTTGACCTCGATCTTCACCTTGCCGCTCTGGACGACGTCGAACAGCTCGCCTGCGCTCAACTCAAGCTGCTCGCGGCTGGCGATATAATGGAACAGGGTCGGGCGTGTCAGGTAAAGCGAGCCCTTCTGCGCGAGGAGGTTCGGCGGAATTGGCGCGGGAGGTCCTGACGCATTGCCGAAGCTGACCATCAGGCCTCGAATCTTGAGGCAGTCGAGCGACTTCATGAACGTGTCGCGTCCTACCGAATTATAGACCACCGGCAGCTTCGCGCCGTCGGTGATCCGGTTCACCTCTGCAACGAAATCCTGCTTGGAATATACGACCGGGTGCGCGCAGCCGTGCGCCCGCGCGAGCTCGGCTTTCTCGTCGGTGCTGACGGTGCCGATCACGGTCGCGCCGAGCGCCGCCGCCCACTGGCACATGATCAGGCCAACCCCGCCGGCCGCGGCATGGACGAGAATGGTGTCGCCTTCGTGCACCGGGAAGACCGAGCGAAGCAGCATCTGCGCGGTCATTCCTTGCAGCATCATCCCTGCAGCCTGCTCCGCCGAAATTCCCTTGGGCAGCTTCACGACGCGATCGGCGTCGATCAGGCGCTTTTCGGCATAGCCGCCGAGCGGGCCAGCATAAGCGACGCGGTCGCCCTTCTTCACATTGGTGACGTCGGATCCGACCGCCTCGACCACGCCGGCGCCTTCGACGCCCGGCGTGAAAGGCAATTCCTGCTTATAGAGACCCGTACGGTGGTAGACATCGATGAAATTCAGTCCGGCTGCCTCCTGGCGGATGCTGACCTGCCCAGGGCCGGGATTGCCGACATCGACCTCGTCCCACTCGAGGACCTCAGGACCGCCGGTCTTATGGATTCGGATTGCGTGAACTCATGGTCCGCTTTCAACGCGCACGCGGCGCAAAAGAAAAGCCCCGCCGCATCCGAAACCGCGACGGGGCTATTTGAGTTCCTCCGGCGCGCAGGCTCAGGCCGCGGCGTTCGCGGCAAGCGCTGCGAGCAGCAGCAGCGCGACAATATTCGTGATCTTGATCATCGGGTTGACGGCCGGGCCGGCGGTGTCCTTGTAAGGATCGCCCACCGTATCTCCCGTCACCGCGGCCTTGTGGGCTTCCGAGCCCTTGCCGCCGTAATTGCCATCCTCGATGTATTTCTTGGCATTGTCCCAGGCTCCGCCGCCCGAGGTCATCGAGATGGCGACGAACAGGCCAGAAACGATCACGCCGAGCAGCAGCGCGCCGACGGCAGCGAGGCCGTTCTCCTTGCCCGCGACTGCGCCGATCACGAAATAGACGACGATCGGAGCGAGCACCGGAAGTAACGAGGGAATGATCATCTCGCGGATCGCCGCGCGGGTGACCAGGTCGACCGTGCGCGCGTAATCGGGGCGTGCCGTGCCATCCATGATGCCGGGATTATCGCGGAACTGGCCGCGGACTTCCTCGACGACCGCTCCGCCGGCCCGTCCGACGGCCGTCATGCCCATCGCGCCGAACAGGTAGGGCAGCAGCGCGCCAAGGAGCAGCCCAACAATGACGTACGGGTTCGACAGGCTGAAGAGGGTGTTGAGGTCGGTCGTGACGCCGATCTGGCTTCCAAACTCGCGAAGGTCGGCGGTGTACGCGCCGAACAGCACCAGCGCAGCGAGGCCCGCGGAGCCGATCGCATAGTCGGATGATTGTCTTTGTCGGCTTCACGGGTTGGGGCCTGGGCGGCGGTTGTTGCTGCTCGACCCTTGAACGGCTTGGCTCTGGCCTGGCCCTCGGCGGGGGGGGGTGCCTGTGCCTGTGCCTGTGCCTGTGCCTGTGCCTGTGCCTGTGCCTGTGCCTGTGCCTGTGCCTGTGCCTGTGCCTGTGCCTGTACCCCAAACCTGCACCCCTCCCTCCCTCCCTCCCTCCTCTTCTAAAAA
>CAVYAH010000075.1:0-9825 GCA_963766415.1 uncultured Alphaproteobacteria bacterium
TGCTGATTGTGAGTCGCGATTGGCCCGACTGGGCGCATGTAGAATGTGACGGGCGGGCCCGACATGGAGCGGCCTGCGTAAATGTCCCTTATTTGCGGAATGGACAGGAGCAAGGCGAAGATGCCGCTCAGCGGCAACGCCCAGATCGGGGAGGGGCTTCGCCTGATGCGTTCGTAGAGCCACCAGATCGCCAGGATCGGTATGGCGGCCAAAGCGATCCATAATGAGCAGCTGGTAAACGCTGTCGCGAATGCGAACCCGGCAAGAATGGCTCGGGGCATGAGGCGCGCGCCTGTCCTCGAGGCTATGACCAGGCAGCCCACATAAACGGCAATGATCGCCGTTAGGTGGTGCGGCACCCACAAGACCGAAGTCAGGCCCCAGCGGACTTCTTCGCTCCACCAGTCGAGCTGGGCATAGACGTGGCCGGTCTTGAACCAGATCCAAAGGCCCGCAAGCACATCGAGCCCCGAGACGCAGCACAACAATAATGTCAGCCTGAAGAAGCGGCGGCGAGCGCCATCGGGGATCAACGCCGCCTCGCTCCCGAGACGAAGGAGCATGGCAGGGAAGGCCAGGAGGGAGACAAAGGAGCCGGCTGCAAATGCTGCGCGGCTGTCGATCAGCGCGCCGCCGAGCCAGTCGAGAAGTGCTGGCTCGAGATAGAAATAATAATAATAGCCCGCGGCCCCGGACCGGGCGAAGAATGGATCGTGAAGCGGTAGGCCGCCGTTTGCCAGGGCTGCCACGACAGCTGAATGTTTGACTGCATCGATATCGATCACCGATTGGTACAGTCGGCCATTCCAGTCGAAGTCGACGTTTGCCCACGCGACGACCAGCCAGCATGCAAGGACGGCGATCCACCACCGCGCGGGCACGCGCCGGACCACGCCGATCGCAGATCGGGCGCCGATCGCTGCCAATATGACGTGCGGAATGAGGAAACCGCCAAAACCGGTCCAGCGCAGCAGCAGCGCGTCGGCAGCCGGCAGGATAGTCGGGCCCAAAAGAAGGCCCCAGCATGCGCGCGCTGAGCCCTTGCCATCGATCAGCCCCGCGTGCACGGCGACGCGGGCGTGCCGAAACCCGGGACCACGATGCAAAGCAGACCGGCAAGCGGCAGGCTGGAGCGAGGCCGGTCAGATCATCGAGAAATAGTGCATAACCCCCGTCTTTGCGGGGAAGTGTACCGGACCCTTATAAGGGGCTCTTAACCGTAACGAACGCGATCCAAGCGTCAGGCGTCGCCCGCGCTCTCCGCGAGCACCGTCAGTCCGCGCTCGCTGACCTCGGCGAAGCCGCCGGTGACGGGAATCCGCTCGGGCTGTGCGCCCTGGCTCCGGTAGACCGCAATCTCGCCGTTCTTGAGCGTTGTCATATATGGCGCGTGACCGGCCATGATGCCGGACTCACCCTCGGTGCCGGGAATGACAACCATGTAGACATCGCCGGAGGTGACCATCCGGTCCGGAGTGACGAGCTCGAAATGTAGATCGGCCATTATTCCTTGCCTTCAATCTGGACGTCGAACGCGGCGATCGCCGCTTCGAACTTGTCCCGGCAGAGAGTGTTGCAGAAGCCGATGACCTTTCCCCGATAACGCGTCAGGCTGTCCGCGCTGACCGGCTTTCCCGACCATGGGCAGACGTCGTTGACGCAATCCTCGAGGCGAAGCTCGTCGGCCAGCGCCTAGGCCTCCTGAGCCAGCTTCTCGGCCTTTGCGACCGCCTCATCGATGCCGCCGACCATGTAGAAGGCAGCTTCGGGAAGGTGGTCATACTCACCGTTCACGACCGCCTTGAATGAGCGGACGGTGTCTTCGACCTGGACGAACTTGCCCGGGATGCCAGTGAACACCTCCGCGACGTGGAACGGCTGCGACAGGAAGCGCTGGATCTTGCGCGCCCGGCCGACGACCAGCTTATCCTCTTCCGAAAGCTCGTCCATGCCGAGAATGGCGATGATGTCCTGGAGGCTCTTGTACTTCTGGAGCGTCTCCTGGACCGCGCGGGCAACCTCATAATGCTCCTGGCCAACGATCGCTGCGGTCAGCACGCGGCTGACGGAGTCGAGTGGATCGACGGCTGGGTAAATGCCGAGCTCGGAGATCGCACGGCTCAGGGTCGTCGTCGCGTCCAAGTGCGCGAAGGAGGTGGCCGGCGCCGGGTCGGTCAAGTCGTCGGCCGGCACGTAGATGGCCTGGACCGAAGTGATCGAGCCCTTGTTGGTCGACGTGATCCGTTCCTGCAGCGAACCCATGTCGGTCGACAGGGTCGGTTGGTAACCCACGGCCGAAGGAATACGGCCAAGGAGCGCCGACACTTCCGAGCCCGCTTGCGTGAAGCGGAAGATGTTGTCGATGAAGAAGAGCACGTCCTGGCCTTCCTGGTCGCGGAAATATTCGGCCTGGGTAAGACCCGACAAAGCGACGCGGGCGCGGGCTCCCGGCGGCTCGTTCATCTGGCCGAACACGAGCGCGACCTTGGAACCCTCGGGCGTCGGGTTGCCGTCGGCATCCTTGGCGATGACGCCCGCTTCCAGGAACTCGTGATAAAGGTCGTTGCCCTCGCGGGTGCGCTCGCCGACGCCGGCGAACACAGACACGCCGCCGTGGCCCTTGGCGATATTGTTGATCAGTTCCTGAATGAGGACGGTCTTGCCGACGCCGGCGCCGCCGAACAGGCCGATCTTGCCACCCTTTGCGTACGGGGCGAGGAGATCGATGACCTTGATCCCGGTGACGAGGATCGACGCTTCGGTCGACTGATCGACGAAGGCTGGGGCTTCGGCGTGGATCGGGGCCGACATATCGCTCCCGATCGGACCGCGCTCGTCGATCGGCTCGCCGATCACGTTCATGATCCGCCCGAGCGTCTTGGGGCCGACGGGCACGCGGATCTGCGAGCCGGTGGCAGTCACCGTCTGGCCGCGTGTCAGGCCCTCTGTCGAAGTCCATGGCGATGGTCCGGACGACATTCTCGCCGAGGTGCTGGGCGACCTCGAGAACCAGTCGGTTACCCTGGTTATCGGTCTCCAGCGCCGACAGAATCGACGGAAGTTCACCCTCGAATGCTACGTCGACGACAGCGCCGATGACCTGGCTAACGCGGCCAGTCAGGTTGCTCGTCGGTTTGGCCATCTGCTTCGCGTCCGCAGCGGCGGCCTTCCTGGCGCGGGGCTTGGGCTTCGTGTCGGCGGCGGTGGCCATGTCTGTCTTCCTTGCCTTCAAGTTTCGTTAGAGCGCTTCGGCGCCCGAGATGATTTCGACGAGTTCGGTGGTGATCGCGGCCTGGCGCTGCCGGTTGTACTGGATCGACAGGCGGTTGATCATGTCGCCGGCATTGCGGGTCGCATTGTCCATTGCGCTCATCTGCGATCCGTAGAAGCCGGCTTGGTTCTCGAGCAGCGCCCGGTAGATCTGGACCGCGATATTGCGCGGCAGGAGGTCAGCGAGAATGTCCTCTTCATCCGGCTCATACTCGACAGCGGCGGTCGCAGCCGCCCTTGCGGGCGAAAGCGCAGCCTCTTCCGTTCCCTTGACTGCAACCGGGATGATTTGTTCGACCGTCGGCTCCTGCACTAGCGTCGAGCGGAAGTTCGCATAGGCCAGGTGTACGACGTCGATCCCGTCGGTAATGTAGCGGTCGACGAGGTCCTTCGCGATCGCCTGGGCATTGGCGTAGGTCGGAGCCTTCATTTCGCTCGTATCGTATTGAGCAACGATGCTGCGCGGATAAAGGCGCTGGATGACCGGCCGGCCCTTGCGGCCGACGATGTAAAAGAGGACGGTCTTGCCCTGCGCGATGAGGTCGTCAGCCTTGCGGCGGGCGGCGCGTACCACGTTGCTGCTGAATGCGCCGGCAAGACCGCGATCGGCGGTTGCGAGCACGATCAGGTGCGTATCGTCCTTGCCGGTGCCGGCCAGCAGCTTCGGAGTTTGCGGGCTAATCGCTATCCGCGAGGCGAGTGACTGCACGACGCCCGTCATCCGCGAGGAATAGGGGCGCCCGGCCTCGGCATTCTGCTGGGCACGGCGCAGCTTCGCCGCGGCGACCATCTTCATCGCCTTGGTGATCTTCTGCGTCGACTTAACCGAGCCGATGCGGAGCTTGAGGGCCTTGAGGCTCGCCATGGTCTAGTGTCGGCTTTCCTTAAGCGAACTGCTTGCCGAACGCGCCGAGGGCATCCTTGAGCGCGGCGGCGGTGTCATCCTCGAGCGCCTTGGTGTTGCGTATCTTAGCGAGGATCTCTGGCTTTTCCGAACGCAAGTAGCTGAGCATCGCCGCTTCGTACCGCACCACGTCGCGAACCTCGACACGATCGAGGAAACCCTGCGTACCAGCGAAGATCGACGCGACCTGCTCCTCGACCGGCATCGGCTGATATTGTGGCTGCTTCAGGAGCTCGGTCAGCCGGGCACCGCGCGCCAGAAGCTTCTGCGTCGATGCATCGAGGTCCGAGCCGAACTGGGCGAACGCCGCCATCTCACGGTACTGAGCGAGCTCCAGCTTGATCGAGCCGGCCACTTTCTTCATTGCCTTGGTCTGCGCGGCAGAGCCGACGCGGCTCACCGAGAGGCCAACGTTAATCGCCGGGCGGATGCCCTGGTAGAAGAGGTCGGTCTCAAGGAAAATCTGGCCGTCGGTGATCGAGATCACGTTGGTCGGAATGTAGGCGGAAACGTCGCCAGCCTGAGTCTCGATGATGGGAAGCGCGGTAAGCGACCCGCCGCCATTGTCCTCGTTCATCTTCGCGGCGCGCTCGAGAAGACGGCTGTGAAGATAGAAGACGTCGCCCGGATAGGCTTCGCGACCCGGCGGACGGCGCAGTAGGAGTGACATCTGACGATAAGCGACGGCCTGCTTTGAAAGATCGTCGTAAACGATTACCGCATGCATGCCGTTGTCGCGGAAATATTCGCCCATCGCGCAGCCGGCATAAGGTGCGAGGAACTGCAGCGGCGCCGGCTCCGAAGCAGTCGCGGCGACGACGATGGAATATTCCATCGCGCCATTCTCTTCGAGCGAGCGGACAATCTGTGCGACGGTTGAGCGTTTCTGACCGACGGCGACGTAGATGCAGTAGAGCTTCTCGCTCTCCTTGCCCGACTTGTTGATTTCCTTCTGGTTGATAAAGGTGTCGAGCGCGACTGCGGTCTTGCCGGTCTGGCGGTCGCCGATGATCAGCTCGCGTTGGCCGCGTCCGATCGGAACTAGCGCATCGAGCGCCTTAAGGCCGGTTTGCACCGGCTCGTGCACCGACTTGCGCGGAATGATTCCCGGCGCCTTCACCTCGACGCGGCGGCGCTCGCTATACTCGATCGGGCCCTTGCCATCGATCGGATTGCCGAGCGCATCGACGACGCGGCCGAGAAGTCCCTTGCCGATCGGAACATCGACGATCGTGCCCGAACGCTTGACGGTCGATCCTTCTTTGATCTCGGAGTCCGAGCCGAAGATCACGACGCCGACATTATCGGCCTCGAGGTTGAGGGCCATGCCCTTGGTGCCGTTGTCAAACTCCACCATCTCACCGGCCTGGACATTGTCGAGGCCGTAGACGCGCGCGATTCCGTCACCGACCGAGAGCACGGTCCCGATTTCGGAGACCTGCGCTTCGGCGTCGAAATTCGCGATCTGGTCGCGGATGACGCGGGAGATTTCAGCGGCGCGGATATCCATGGTTCTTGCTTAGCCTTTCATCGCCTGGGCGAGACGGTTGAGTTTGGTACGGATCGAGGCGTCGATCTGCTGGCTGCCTAGCTTCACGACAATTCCGCCGAGTAGCGACGGATCGACAGTTGCATCGATGTTCACGTCACGGCCGGCGCGAGCACGAAGCTGCTGCTTGAGCTGCGCGAGCTGGTCGTCGTTCAGCGCCCGCGCAGTGACGACCTCCGCGGTCGCTTCGCCGCGATGCTCGGCGGCGAGGCGGCGGAAGGCGCGGATGACAGCGCGGAGCTGGCCTTTGCGGCCGTTCCTCGCGAGGACGCCAAGGAAGTTCGTGGTGACCGGGTCGAGCTTGAGCTGCGGCGCGAGCGCGGCGAAGGCCTTGCCCGCGTCCTTGCGTGACACGAGCGGGCTCGTGACCAGCTCGTTGAAATCCTTCGAATGAGCAGAGTCTGGCCAAGCGCATCGAGGCTTTTGCCGACCAACTCGATCTGGCGCTGGTCGCGCGCAATATCGAAGAGCGCGGACGCATAGCGCCCCGCTAAGCTCGCCCGAATGCCGCCGGATGTCTCCACGCGCGAAAAGCTCCAGAACTGGAATTGCCCCGATGCAAAAAACGGGGCGCGGAAACGGCTTGCGCCGCACGCCCCCATCGGTTGGCGCGGCCCCTAGCAAGGGGTTCGCGGCGATGCAAGGCAGCTACTTCACCTTCTTGATAGCGCCTTCCCGCGCGAGATGTCCCCTACGCAAGGTATCGAGCAATCGCTCGGCAAAACTCAGAGTTCGCGGGTGAAGAAGCGGGTGAAGGGCATGTCTTTGTAAGAGCCGAATGGACCGCAAGGGACGAAGCCCTCGCTCTCGTAGAGCCGTATAGCGGCGGCGAACGGCTCAGTGCTTCCGGTTTCGAGGCTGAGACGTCGGTAACCGCGAGCGAGTGCTACCGTGACGATTTGACGCAGGATAGCGCGTCCAACGCCGCGGCCGCGCGCCACCGGTGCGGTACGCATCGACTTCATCTCACCATGCTCACACGCGATCTTCTTGAGAGCACCCATGCCCACCAGCATTCCCTCGGTCTCGTGCAGTCCAGAAGGTCACATTTCGCCCGCGAAGGCTATCGATGGGCAGCACGTGGCACGCCCCGGGCGGCGAGTTGGAGCGCATCTGCTCGAAGTGAAACGCCAGTAAGGCTTGGACATCAGCGCTGTCGAGGTCACCGGCATGGAAGGTCAAGGGCATAAGCTCGTGGCTATTACTTTGAGCGCAAGGCGCAGGAAACGTGAAATGTTGGCGGCGCGTAGTAGCGCTCCATGACCTACCAAATCACCGGGCTGGATCCGGCGCCTTTCAAGCCGCTCTTTGGACTGTCGGACGGCGAGCTCGCGAAGCGCGCCGCCGTTCGAATGACCGTCACCGACCCCACTTTCCCGTGCCGCGTGAGCCTCACGGACCGCGCGATTGGCGAAACGGTACTGCTGCTCAATCATGTCAGCCACGATGTTGCGAACCCCTATCGCGCGGCCCACGCAATCTTTGTCGCCGAGGTGGATCAGGAACCCGCGATTTTCGTAGATGAGGTCCCCCCTGTGTTCGAAAGGCGCGTCCTCTCGCTGCGCGGGTTCGACAGGACAGGGATGATGGCCGATGCAATTCTGGTTCAGCCTGGCGAGGCGGACACTGCCATCCGGAAGCTCTTCCAAAACCTCGAGATCGAGACCATCCACGCTCACAATGCGACGCGTGGATGCTTCTCGGCGAAATTAGAAAGAACTTGAGCATGGCAACGGTTGCACGCGCCAATGGGGCGCCTAGATCGCAGAATATGGCTGTCGTGACGCGCCTCGATCCGGATACGGCCTGGGCGGCGTTCATGCGCCGCGACCGGAGCTGGGACGGTCGGGGTGATGGCGCGGTCAAGACCACCGGCATCTATTGCAAGCCAAGTTGCCCAGCGCGGCGGCCAAAGCGTGAGCATGTTGAGTTCTTCGCCAGCGGCGAGGAGGCGCGCGCGGCGGGATTTCGGCCTTGCTTGCGCTGCAAGCCCGACGAGGTTGGCCGAGACCGCGAGGCGGTGGCCGCGGCGGTCAAGCTGATCGAGCAATCGGAGGAGGCGCCGAGCCTTGCGGAGGTGGCAGGCGCAGTCGGATATGCGCCGCATCATTTCCAGCGACTTTTCAAGCGTGACCTCGGAGTGTCGCCAGCCGAATATGCCCGCGCCCTTCGCAATCGTCGTACCGAGCAGGCGCTAAAGGCAAACGGACGTGTGACGGATGCGGTCTACGACGCCGGCCAGAACCGGCAGGACGATCTCGATGATCGCCAGTCTCTCGGACCATGCCGGCGCGAAAAACCAGAATGGCTCCCAGCACGGCCGCCGGAAGAGGAGCGCGCGCGGAATTGCCTTGTCGGGGGTCAGGATCGTCCAGGCGAAGGTCAGCACGACGGCGAAAGCCTGAAGGCTGACCAGCGAAGCGCCGATGGACTTCTGTTCAACCAGATAGTTCCGCAGGAGATACTGGGCGCGATCCGACCCGCGCCAATGATCCGCCAGAAGGTCGAGATGTTGCAGGATCGGCGACAGCAGGAGGACGTAGCCAACGAACGTCAGCCCGTAGAGCAGGAGCACGCAGCGGCCGAGCGTTTGGGGGTCGAGATGTCCGACTTCGGTCTCGGGCCGGGCGGCTTGCTTCCGCATGCTGCCGTAAGGAACGAGCCGAGCGCGAAGGCCAGCAGACAAGCGGTGCCAAGAAAGACAGTCCAGCCGTCGAGAAATCTCTGGCGGATGCCGAACTGCCAGTAGAACGACTCCTGCATCGTGGCGCAGGCGACGAAGACGGGCAGAATGAAATCGAACCCGTAGGCCGGCACGTCGTGGCTGCCCTTCACGCCCTGCCAGCGGTCGACGTTCGCGACGGCCATCCGGAGGATCGTGGTAACGGCCTGGCGGAACATCGGCCCGAGATCGGCGCCCGGATCCTTGGGATCGTGGACCTTCGCGCCGAGGCAGGCCCTGGCAGATCGCGAACCCGCCGGCGAGCGCGAGCGTGGTCATCCAGATGTCGATCCCGAACTTCGAAACCTCCGGTGTCCAGTGGCCGGCCTCGAGGTAGTGGCGGACGAGATCGCCGGACACGCCGAAGTCGCCGCCGATCGGCTGGCGGATGCGCAGCCCGTAGAGCGCGCGGGTCAGCGGGTAGGTGACGTTGTTGGTGATCGTCCCGTCGTGCTTGTCGCGCATACAGCGGCGCCGCGTAGTCGTAGCCGCCCTTGAGGATGGGCCCGGCGAGCAGCTCGATCCACTCCGGCCCGATGCTCCGCAGGTCGGAGTCCACGACGACCAGCGCCTGGACCTCCAGCGCCGCCGCGATCTCGAAGATCGTTCGGAGTGCCGCGCCCTTGCCGCCGATCCCGTCGATCTCGGGGTAGGTGAGTGATACCCGCGCGAGCTTGTTGGTCGGGCGGACGAGCAGGGAACCGCTCGATGTAGTCGGGCGGCTCGGTCTCGACGACGACCCGCCCGGTCCCATCCGGCGAGCCGGCGTTCCGAGTTGACGACGACCGGCCGGAGGTCGGGGAAGTACTGGGCCAGGCCGGCCTTGCCGCGCGCACGACGTAGCCGATCGTCGTCGGCGTTCTTGAAGCTTGGGGATGCCGACCATGATGTCTGCCCGTTCGAGGCGGGCGATCTGTCTCGGATGGCCGGCGTCAGCACAGGCTGAGGCACCGGCCCTCGTACCACCGATGGGTTCCGCTGCCCGAAATCTCACCGCAGATGGCGCCCCATATCATCCGCGCGTGACTACCGCCCGGGCCCAGGCCCGTTCGCGGCGAGGACTTCGCCTGCTCGAACGTCTCGCCGGACTGACCCCGTCCGGTCGTGCGGGCGTCCCGGTCGCGTGGGCGCTGTACGACTTCGCGAACACGATCTACAGCGACGCGATCGTGTCGTTCGCGATGGGTCTGTGGGTCAACGATCGGCTCGGACCGGCCGACGGCCAGTTCTGGTTCGGGGTCGCGAACGCAGCGTCGGTCGGGTTGAACGCTCTCGTCTCGCCGGTGCTTGGCACGATGTCCGATCGTGGCGGGCGCCGCATGCCGTACCTGCTGTTCTTCCCTTGCCGTACTCGAGCTCGATGACCCGCTTGCGCATGGG
>CAVYAH010000076.1:0-3430 GCA_963766415.1 uncultured Alphaproteobacteria bacterium
CCGGACGGCGAGAAACTGGATCTCCCCGAGTTCAACCAATGCCGGAAATATTCGGATCTCGCGATCGCGCCCGTGGACAGCGACAGAACGGGCGCTTCGACCGGATCGACTTCGTTGCCTCGCCCTATGTGGCAGGTCCCTATGTGAGGGATAATGAGGATCCTCGTGCCGGTTACGCCCAAGTTCATCGCGGCGCCTGAAACCGGATTATCAGAATTCGTTCGAGCCTCAGCGGCAGTGATCGGGAAGCGCTACCTTCTGGCCAGGTGTGTAACGGCGCCACACGCCGTCACTTAGCTGGTGAGCCTGGCCGGGGGCGAGCTGCGACAGAGCTGGCAGGCGGTCGCCATTCCGACAAGTTCAGCCGTCGCATTCCGCCGTCGGCAGAGCCCTATGTCGAGATTGCGCGGCGCAGGTTGATTGCGGAAACCTCGACGCCGAAGCTCGGGCGATCGATTGCCGACGAAGCCCATATAGCCGTCATAGCGCTCGCCACCTGCCGCCCGGATCGCCTCGGCAAGAGGCCGCCGATTGCGGCGATCGCGGCGCAGCGACGACCGCGGCCGTGACAAGGAGGACGATCAGCCTCATGGCCTCGTCGGCGCGGGCGGAAGGCCTGCGGGTTCTTCTGGATCATCTGCTGGACATCCTGCTGGAGCATCACGACGACCTCCTGCTTGATGTTCACATTAAGGTTCGACGTCGATCGGCTTGCTCCGCGCCTTGACGCTGATGCAGCCGGTCATCGGCACCGCGCTGCGACGCCGACCGCCACTGCGCTATCGTGTCCATGATCTCGTCGCTTCGTTCCTCCGGGTGGTGGGAGTGGTTCGCGGGATGCGTCTGCGGAGCGGGCTTGGTGCTCTGCTCCTCGTTCTTGGTGGTGCTGAGGACCTCGACCTTGAGCGCAGGGGAATCGATCGGGAATGGCATCACGGGCGCGATGACCTCGGTTGGGTCCTTGAACGCCTTGGCCATCTGGATGAGCGCGCGGAACGGCGCGTTGATGTTCACATTCGGCCTGATCGGCAGCTTCGAGAAGACATTGTGGCGAGCCCGGCGACCAGGCCGTGAGTCTCCCCGAGCGAGACGCCGTCGATGGTGAGGTTGGTTGCGAATTCGCCCGCTAGATCGCCGTTCAGGCGAACGATCATCGTCTTGTAGCGGATGTCGCTGAACAGATCGAAGGCGATCTGCGGCGCCAGCCCGCCCGGCTTGGTCCCGGTATATTTGAGCTCGCCGCCAGGCGGCCGAGAATCCAGCCGGCCGCCGACGATGCGCCCGCCGTTTTCATCAAAGATCATGGGGAGCACGCCGTCGAAAGTGCCGGTGAGTTCGATCCCCGAGAAGCCGAGGCTGTCGACGAACTGCTTGGCGTCGAAGTTCTGGAGCTCGAAGGTCAGGCGCTTCGGGCTCGGGCTTCCGAAATTAAGGACGGTTTCGTGAAGGATGAGGCGGCCGCCCATGAACGGCCACTCGCCGCGCTCGATCCTGACGAGGTTGTTGGGCAGCAGCTGATATCTGATCGAGCCGTTCTCGACCATGATTCCCGGGTTAATCGACTGGATCGTCGCGACTTGGTGCGGCGAGGTCTCGAGTTTCAAAAGGTCGGTGAAATGCACGTTGGTGCGAAGGCCGGTGACGGGACCGAACGGCGCGGCGAAATCCATGTTGGCCGTCGAGAAGTCGCCGCTCGAAGTCACTTCCCCGCCCGAACTCCAGTTGATCCGCCCCTCCCCGGTAATCGTGCCATTGACGAGCGCGACGACGCCTTCGGTGAGCCGGCTCAGATCCTCCGGCTGGAGGTTTGGACCAAATGCCAGGCCGGGAACGTCGAGCAACGCGTGACCGGCATCTCTCGACAGCCGATGCTCGATGTCGACGTTGGTGACGAGCGTGCCGCTCGCGGGATGGTGCAGTGAGCCTCTCGCCCGCACGTAATCGCCGCCAATCGTCAGGTGGACGTCGTTGCTGCGTAAGGCATAGAAGCGCGGGTTCGGATCGCGGTCTTCGAGCGTAAGCGCGCCATCGACGTTGAGATTGTTGTTGCGATACCGCCAGTTACCGCTCGCATCCCTAATCAGCAGCGGCACAGTACCGATCGTTGCTTTCGCGCCGCTGAAATCGCCGCGCAGGGTCGAACCCGCAAAGCTGCCGTTGAGCCGGATAGCGTCGAAGACGATCGGGGATTGGGGTTTGCCGAGCTGGAGCGCGAGACTGTTGAAGAAGAACCGCTTGCTGGAGACCTGCCCATTCGACGCTGCAAGGCGGAACGGCGAATCCTTGAGGCGTCCGTTCAGGACCGGTCCGTTCAGGCGAGCACTCGCAACGACGGGTCCGCCCTCCTTCTTGTAAAGGATCGCGGGCCCGATCGGACAGACCGGCAGGCGGGCCGCCCCCAGCCTGAGCGTGCTCATTTGCAGATAATTGAAGCTGACGACGGCGCACGCCGTGCCGATTGCAAATCCGCCGCCTGGTCCGAGGCGCCCCTGAATTGGCAGGCGCAGAGCCCTCACGCTTCCGTTTGGAAATCGGCCATCAAGCAGTGCAACGGTACTGAGGGTGGTGGACCCGGCCGGTCCGGGCCCGAAGTGGATGGGCGTAAGCGCAAGCCGCTCGCCGCCAGCGGTGTAAGGGGCAAGGACGGCAAGGCCGCTGAGCGGTCCGCCCGGGCGCACCTGCCTCAGCGTTAAGCGCCCGGAAGGCAGTCCGCCACCGCCCATCCCGATCGTGCCGTCGATGCGCAGCAATGACTTTGGCCAATAAAAGGTCACGCCGCTGCCGCCGGAAATGCTGGCCTTGGCGCCGTTCGGCCTGGACGTTAGCGCCCATGATGCGCGCCGCGCCGCCGCCCGGGAAGTTCACAACCCGGATTTCACCAGCGGCATTGAACCGGCTCGCGGTCCGGCCGATCGCGCCGCTCATGCTCGTGGCAACCGGTCCGATGGGCGTGCCTGCGGCCGACGAAAGCGGCACGGTCACGCTGTCGAGCATCCTGTGGTCGAGTGTCGAATTATCGGCAGCAAAGTCGCCGACGAGGGCGAACGTTCCGCTGCGAAGTCCCAGCTTGTAGGCGCCGTTCAGCCGGGTACGCTCGGCCGTGGCAGTCGCCATACTCGACCTTTGCGCCGCCAACTGGACGCGACCGGTGACGCTGGCGAGCGAGCCCTTGTACGTAATGTCACCGATGAACGCTGCAAGGCCGTTGACGCCGGCGGTGAGCGTGCTGATCGCCATGCGGCCGCTGCCGTCGACGCTGGTGAATGCCTCGTTGAAGCTCGCCTTCGCGTCAAATCGGGGCGCAAGGACGTAGAAGCGGCTAGCCGGACAGACGAAGGATCCCAGCACCACAGGCCCATCGACCTGCGGATGGCGAGCGACAACCGCGACCGCGACGTTCGTCCGCAAGTTTACCGCCGCACAGCGTCCC
>CAVYAH010000077.1:0-4409 GCA_963766415.1 uncultured Alphaproteobacteria bacterium
CGGCGCCGGCGCGCCGAATGTTCCAGACGTCATGCTCAAGTGGAATGTCGGCCAATCGTGCGCCTGCCCGCTCTCACCGATCGGCGCACGGATGTAGCCAAGACTAATCTCAGCTTTTTCGACAAGAAACTCCCCGATGCGCTCGCCAAAGCGTTCGCGAATGACACCTGCCTTGTGTTCGATTGATGATCTGAAGCGACCAAAGACTTCGGAAAAGGCCTCGTCGGCATCGGCTTGTTCGGCCTTGAGCTGTTCAAGCGTTTCCGACTGTGTGGCAACTCGCTGCTCTAAACTATCGAGAGCATGCGAACTGGGCGGCACCAATCCGGCGATCTCGCCCATGCGTTTATTCAGACGATTGCGCTCCGCCGAGGCTTTGTCGATCTCTGTTTGAACGGCGTCGTAACTGCGGGCCGCTGAGCCGGCATCCTCATATGCTGTCCCCAGCGCTTCCTTCGCCACAACTAGCTTCCATGTGCTTTTGCCAGCCGCGCAGCATCGACAACGACGGGCGGAACAAGCACCTCGTGCGCGTCAGGCTCAGCTCCACAGACGACGCAAGAACCCTCGGCTATCGAGGCTGTCCACTTGTCAATCATGGACCCCGTCAGCTCCGCATGCCAAGCACACCTGGTTGACCGATCAGGCGCGCAAGAACGTATTGGCTCGATTCGCTCGCTTTCGGGAAGGCGCTTGCGACCGACAAGTTTGAGCGCTTCGATTTCTCGTAGTAGCTCATCGTAGGAGTGCTTCGCTAATTCGTATCCCTGTCGGGTCAGCGTCCTTGCTTCGTCGAGCTCCCGCCGCCTCGAAGTGCAGTCCATCGATCCGCTCATCCAGCCCTGAGATAGCCGTGCGCAGAGTTACAAATTCAGCCGAGTGCGAATCCGCGGCGGCGGCGGTCTCCCTCATCTTGCCGAGTTGCTTACGATCCCGGTTCACCATGAAGAGAAGGTTGCGATATGCACTATTCCGGTGCCAACCGCTTGAGCCCGCTCTGCTAACTCATTGGCATCCGCAGGAGCCATGAACAGAGCCCTCAAGGCGTTCCTCTGGGCGAGCTGGCTCCACATCAGGAGTCCACGATTTCGAACATGAAAACGATCAAATTTAAGATCGTTAGTACGTCGGCAAAGCTGCCGACATTCATGGAGCTGGCCACGCAATCCCGGTAGAGTTTCTCGTCATCGATTTGCGTGCTGTCGTTGAGCTTCCACCGAGACCAACGAAAGATCGGTCAGCGAGCGCTCAACGCTGTAACGGTCATCACCAATCCTAAAATCTAGCCGCAGTCTTGCGGTTTTTGCTCCGTCGGCCACTCTACGCCGAAACCGGTCTCCATCACGGCTGTCGATCACTTCTGGTGATGGAACACCGAAGTCATCATTCCGGATCGCTGCTGCCCCAACAAGCCCGTGATAGAGCATGAGCAAAAACGTAGATTTGCCAGTCCGTTGACACCGGCAACGAGATGAAGACCAGGCGTGAAGTCGTGCTGGATCCCAGGCCGATCTGAGGTCCCCGGATACATTTGATATCCGCTGATGTGGATCGACGTATAAATTGGGAGTTGGACGCTCACGCTTCCCCACTTTTCCGGCAATAACTCTTTCAGCAGACCGCAGGCGTCGGACGCAAGGAGAAGCTTCATCGCGCCCATGGTCGGTCTGAGCGTTTCCGCCGTACACCTATGTTGGGGCGGCAGCCTGATGTTCCGGTCAATGGAGATCATTACCCTTGAAGGCGAAGGCCGGAACTCGCGCGAAACTGTTCCCGCCTCGCCTGCTCTATCAGGCTCCAGTAGCCCGCCATTTTTTTGAAATTTTTTCGCGGTCCGAGAGTCGATCCACACGGCCGTAGGGAAATAGCCCTTCCATGCCTCCCCCCTCATCTGAAAGTGGGGCGGATCTCAAACCGGCTTTCCGTGCGATTGCATCGGCCTCTTTCACGCACGAGGCGCGAGCGTTCCCCCACCCTTATGCAGAGCGGGCACAAATGTGGGAACGGAATGATAATCCTATGAAGAAATCCGGATATATCAATTTCTTAGGTGGAATAAGTGGTGCCCAGGAGAGGACTCGAACCTCCACGCCCTTGCGAGCGCCAGCACCTGAAGCTGGTGCGTCTACCAATTCCGCCACCTGGGCACTCTTCGCTGTTGGCAGGCCGCGGCGCTTAGGGGCCGCCGACCCGCCTTGTCAATGTAGGAACGAGAGGGCTATCGGGCCACCCATGATCGAGCGAAACGAACAGCTTGTGACCGTCTTCGGCGGCAGCGGCTTCATCGGACGCTACGTCTGCGAACAGCTCTTCAGGGCTGGTGTCAGAGTTCGCGTCGCCAGCCGCGATCCGCGCAACGCTTACTTCATCCAGCCGCTCGGGCAGGTCGGTCAGTTCGGATTCGAACAGGCGGACATCACCGATCTTCACAGCGTCCGCAACGCGGTGAAGAGCGCGACGGCGGTCGTAAACCTTTGCGGCGTCTTCGGTCGCAGCATGCATGGCGTCCACGTCGAGGGCGCCCGCCACGTGGCCGAGGCCTCGCAGGAGGCCGGCGCGGGAGCGCTCGTCCATATCTCAGCGATCGCCGCCGACCCGAACTCTCGGTCCAACTACGGCCGCACGAAGGGCGAGGGCGAAGAGGCGATCCGCAAAGCCTTCCCCAAGGCCACGTTCATCCGCCCGTCACTGGTCTTCGGCGCCGAAGACGACCTCACCAACCGCTTCGCCGCGATGGCGCAATTGCCGTTCCTCCCGGTCATTGCAGCCAAGCGTAAGTTCCAGCCGGTCTATGTCCGAGATCTTGCCAAAGCGATCGCGATGGCAGCCCTCGATCCCGGCCGTTTCGGCGGCAAGACCTATGAAATCGGCGGGCCTCAGGTCATGAGCATGGTGGAGCTCCATCAGGCGATCCTCCAGATCACCGGCCAGACTCCGAAGATCGTGCAGACGCCCGACTTCGTCACCGGGCTGATCGCCAGTCTCGGCTTTCTCCCCGGTGCGCCGATCACGCGCGACCAATGGTTGATGCTCCAGCGCGACAATGTGCCGACAAAGGGCGTCCCCGGTCTCGACGCGTTCGGGATCGAACCGACCCCGCTGGCCGCCGTCGGCATCGAATGGCTCGGCCGTTTCGGTCGAGGCGGCAAGTTCGCCGGTCGCCGAATCAATTTGACCGCGACCTCCTGATCGGCTGACGTTCCTCGATGCCTGTCCTGCTTCTCGCAATCATCCTCGGCATCGTCGAGGGCGTCACCGAATTCCTGCCGGTCTCCTCGACCGGCCATTTGATTCTCGCGACCGAGCTGCTCGGCTTCGACGCGGACAAATGGAAAGCGTTCAACGTCATCATCCAGCTAGGAGCGATCCTGGCGATCGTCGTCCTCTACTGGCGCACCTTATGGGCGGTTCTCGAAGGCCTGATCCAGCGCAATCCCATGTCGTGGCGGTTCGTCCGCAACATTCTGATCGGCTTCCTTCCCTCGGCCGTGCTCGGGGTGCTGCTCATCAAATATATCGAGGCGCTACTCGGCGACCCGAAGGTCGTCGCGATCATGTTCATCCTCGGCGGCGTCGCGATCATCGTGATCGAGCGGTGGGCGAAGAGGTCGGACATCGTCGGTGTTGCAGAGATGCCGGTGCGCACGGCCTTCGGCATCGGCATCGCCCAGTGTCTGGCGATGGTCCCTGGCGTCAGTCGCTCGGGCGCGACGATCATGGGCGCGCTATCGCTCGGCGTCGAACGCCGTACCGCGGCCGAGTTCAGTTTCTTCCTGGCCATTCCGACGATGCTCGGAGCGACCACGCTCGAGTTGGTGAAGCATCGGCACGAAATTCTTGCGGGCGCGCACGGCGTGGGTTTCGGCACGGTCGCTGTCGGCTTCGCCGTCAGCTTCGTGGTCGCGATCGTCGTGGTCCGCGCCTTCGTCCACTACATTTCACGCCACGGTTTCGCTCCCTTCGCCTGGTACCGGATCGTGGTCGGCGCGGCGGCGCTCGCCTGGTTATTTGCCCGCTGATTTATTTCGACGCCTTCTTCCGCTAAGCTAGGGACGCAAAATCAGGAACTTAGCGGCATGCGTCCAAGTCTCACCCCTCTTGCGCTCTTGCTTTGCGCTGCACCTGCATTAGCGCAGTCGGCAGCGCCTGCGGCTCCGACGATCATGCAGCACCCGCGAGTGCTCGCCGATCCGGCGACTGCCGACAGGCTGGCCGATTCGATGCAGGCGCTCTCGAAGGCACTCCTCGACATGAAGGTCGGCGGCGTGCAGGCGGCGCTCGAAGGACGGAAGGCGACTCCCGCCGAGAAGAAGGTGACGGTTGGCGACCTCGCCCGCCGCGACGACCCGGGTATCGATCGCCACCTTCAACAGAAAATCGCTGAAGCAAGGCCGATGATCGAGCAAAGC
>CAVYAH010000078.1:0-54098 GCA_963766415.1 uncultured Alphaproteobacteria bacterium
CGTGTATGTTGTTGATCACTTGGTTCAGGTAAGGTGGCTTGCTTGATGCTGAGATCATAAGCAATCGTCTTGTTGGGCAGCCCTCGTGCCAGGCCATTCAGGACGTCCCGTTCACGAGCCGTGAGCGCCTGGAGGCGCAGTTGCGCATCCTTTCTTCGGTCATGGGTCGCTTCCTTGCGGGAGAGGCGGCGAAAACCCTCCTCCAGCGAAGCGATGAGCGTCTCCTTTTCAAACGGCTTTTCGATGAAATCGACCGCACCGGCCTTCATCGCTTTGACGGCTAGTCCGACATCGCCGTGACCGGTCATGATGATCACCGGCAGCCTGACGCCCTTTTCCTGCAATGCCTGTTGGACCTCCAATCCGTCCATCCCCGGCATGCGAATGTCGAGCAGAATGCAGCCCTGCTCAAGCTGGCCGGCGTGTTTGAGCAGCTCGGTGCCGGATTCATAGGTCTCAACCTGATGACCCGAGGTCTTGAGCATGAAGCCGACGGACCGCCGGACCGCGGCGTCATCGTCGACCAGATGGATGAGCTTTACGTCAGAGTTCATCGCCCTCTCCGGTTGTCGGAAGAGTAAAGCGGAAGATCGTCCCGTGGTCGCGTCCCGGCTCGAACCAGATCCGGCCGCCATGGGCCTCCACGATCGTGCGGCAGATGGACAGACCGAATTCCATTCCGGATTGCTTGGACGTGATGAATGGCTGGAACAGCTGGGGAGCCACCGTTTTACTGATCCCCGAGCCTGTGTCTTCCACGCTGATCGTGACGAAACCCGGCGGTTCGGCCTGGCTAAGAATGCACAGCGAGCGCAGGGGACGGTCGAGCATCGCGTCGATCGCATTGCGGATCAGATTGAAGAGCACCTGCTGGATCTGTACCCGGTCGACGAGGACCTCTTCCGCACCGGGATCGAGACGAACCTGTACATCAATTCCGTGCTCGCTCGAGCCAACCAGCGCGAGCGCATTTGCCTCGGTGATCAGTCGCGGAAGATTTTCGACGTGACGCTCGGTCTCTCCGTGCGCCATGAAGTCGCGCATACGCCGCACGATCTCCCCGGCGCGGATCGCCTGTGAGGCGACTTCCTGCATGGCATCGCGTGCAAGCTCGAGTTGCTCCGCATCGGGCTCGCCGGCAAGAAGATCGCGTGCGCCTTGGGAGTAGCTGGTTATGGCGGTCAGAGGCTGATTGAGCTCGTGCGCGAGCGAGGACGCCAGTGTACCCATTTCACTCACTCGGCCGACGTGAGCTAGCTCTGATTGCAGGTCTTGCAACATGAGCTCAGTCTGCTGTCGCTGCGTGATATCGTGGATGAATCCGGTGAAGAGACGTTTGCCCTCGACCCAGGCCTCGCCGATCGAGAGCTCGATTGGAAAGATATTTCCATTCCTCCGCCGAGCCGTCGTCACGCGGCCAATGCCGATGATCTTTCGGACGCCTGTTTCACGATAGTTCTGCAAATACCCGTCGTGCTTTTCCCGGTTCGGGGATGGCATGAGCATTGAGACATTCTCGCCAACGACATCCCCCTCGGCGTAGCCGAACATCTTCTCCGCGGCCGCGCTGAACGAAAGGATGATCCCCTTCTCGTCGATGATGACCATCGCGTCGGGGATCGTGGCTAGGATCGAGCGCAGATGCGCCTCGATACCCGTGTCCTCTCGGCCGTCCTGATCGACAAGCTGATTCATCCGCAGATCCATACCAGCGACGGGCGCGGTAGCGCCAGCCGCTCGGCAGGCCGTCAACGAATGCTCGCAATCCGGAATTGGAGGAGGTCGCCATCTGACTCGATGACGGAAATCTGCGCACCAAGCCTGATCGCCCGACCGTGCCAATCTATGGTGCGCGCGGACGTTCCATTGCAGGCCATAGCCCAACCGTGGTCGGTTTCCTGCACAAGGCCAACCTCATCCGGGTCGGTCGACCAGTGCCGTCGTACTGTTGCCAGATGCGGACTATTCAGGAGCGCGCCTTCGTCAACGCAATCATTGTCATCAAGCGGCAACTGAATGAGGTATGCGCGGCTGACCGACCCCGCCGGGAAGGTGTCGCTTCGTGCCAATTCCAGGTGGATAGTTCTCCAGTTCTTCATAAGCTTCCAAATGCATGCGGCCGCCGGTGAGCGCGATACGCAATGCTACGAGGGTGGGCGAGCGGGGTAACGGAAGCCAACCGCTGAGCGCATACGTAATATCCCGTAAGCTCGCGAATATCGCCGGCCAATACGGACATTTCCGTAACGACCCGACGAGCGCAGTCTGACAGGCTCCAGGTGAGATGACGCCAATGGCGCAAAACTTGGGGTGATTGAAATGACTAGCAGACCCGCCCAAACGAGGCGCCTTTCGAGGAACCCTCGGGTGAACCTGCCCCGCTGGCGAACCCATTCAGCGAGCCATGCCCGAGCGAAGCTCCGGCGCGCGATCCCGATCCGTCAACGCCGGCTTGCCCGTCCGAATGCCCTCCGGAACCGTGAAGGTAAGATGACATCCCGCAGAGTTGTCGTGGCGCTCGCGCTCGCCTGCATTGCGCCGTGCCCGGCGTCAGCGCAGCAGATCGATATCAGCACTGGATCGGTCGTTGAAACCGTCGCGAACCTACGGGCTGGCCAATATGTCTGGGCGCCGCAAGTCGCGCCAAGCGGGCCGATGCTGCTAATCGTGAACTTAAGAACTCAGCGCGCCACTTTGTACCGAAATGGCGTGCCCATCGGCGCCACGACAGTATCCACGGGGCGCCCCGGACACAGCACGCCAACCGGCGTCTTCACGATCCTGCAGAAGCAGATCGAGCATTATTCCTCAAAATACGACAGCGCCCCGATGCCCTACATGGAACGGATCACTTGGTACGGCGTGGCACTGCACGCCGGGCACCTGCCCGGCTATCCCGCCTCGCACGGTTGCATCCGTATGCCGGCTGGCTTTGCCAAACTGCTTTACGGAGTAACCGGTTTGGGAATGACGGTGGTCATCGCCGATGCAGCAGCCACCCCGCGGGTCGCGCCAACTCCGCGTCTACTTTCCGGCGAGGTCGCCGACAGCAGTAGTGCCGGAGCCGTTGTCTGGACTTCCCGAGAAGTCGCCCAGCGGTCCAGTGTCGATCGTCGTCAGCGCAGCGGATAGACGAGCTCTGGTGCTGCGGAACGGCGTCGTGATCGGATCGGCTCCGGTTACCGTGCAAGGGCCGGTGGATGGTACTTGGGCCTATACACTGCGAAGCGTCGATACCGGCGGGCAACACTGGGTGCGTTTGCAGCTCTCGCCGGGATCATCGCAAGAAGCAGTGCCCCGCGAGGAATGGCAAAGGTTCGTTGCCCCTGACGCATTTCGGAAGGCCGTCGCCGCGATTGTCGAGCCAGGGATGACGATCGTTGTAACGCCGGATTCCCTGCGATCCGCCGCGGAGCCGGCAGCGGTGCTGCAATCAGGAAGTTAGCTTCGACCGCCCAGCAATACGTAGTGCGGCCGGTCGCATTTGCTGCTGACTGTGCCCAATGAACGCGAGGGATCGGGTCTATTATCTCAACCGCATCCTGCGGGAACAGGAAGCGGCTAACGCCGCTTAGTCGGCATTCACAGCTGCGGAAACAAGCGAACGGGCGATGAGCGGCGCCACGTCGAAAACGGCATTGCTGTTCGGAACCGTATTCGAGGTCAGAAACGCCGCCAATTCATCGGTGAGGTGAAGCGACGTCCTCGCGGAGCACAACGCATGAACCGCAAGGCAATAAGCCGGCGCGAAATCCTCTGCGCTCAGGATTCGAACTGCTTGCTTCATCGTCACGCCGGAAGAGACGATGTCATCCACCAGTACCGGTGTCCGGCCGCGGTAGTCGTGCAGCAACGGTGCGCCCATCCGCACATTTCGATCGCCTCGGCGCTCCTTCTTGAAGACTGTCCAGGGAGCGCCGGCCTCGCCAGCAATCGCCTCGACCCACTGGGCACTCTCCGCATCCGGCCCTATTACAACCGGCTCGTCAACGTGGGTCGCAATCCAGTTCGCGAACAGCGGTGCAGAATGCACCACTGTGGTCGGGATGTCGTAGACTTCATCGAGACTTGCATATCGATGCAGGTGCGGATCGACCGTAATCAGCCCATCGAAATGTTGCTGCAGCAGCTCGGCAAACAGCCGGGACGTGAGCGCCTCACCGGCATGGAAAATACGGTCTTGACGCATATAGGCGAGATAAGGGGCGATAAGTTTCACGCTCGTTGCGCCGAGCTCCGCAATTGCCGCAGCTGTGAAAGCGAGTGGCACGAACTGCGAGTCGGGCTTGGCAAGCGTGCAGACAACAAACACGTCTTTGAGCTTCACGTCTGACTGTATGCAAACGTAGGTCTCGCCGTCTGGGAATTGCCTCAATTCGAGCTGACCGACTTCGCCGGCGGTCAGGCTCGCGAGATCCCTTGCCAGTTGCTCGTTGCCCGGCATCGGAAAGAAGATCGCCAAGTCAGCGCTCGATGTGGATTACGTCCGGCGTCGCGGCCGCATAAGCGAGAGGGTACGCAAGCTCGGCCTCTGTGTCCGCATACAGCGTCATCAGTGGCCGTCCGATCTCGACCTGATCTCCCAGGCGGACATGAAGACGCAGACCCGCGGCAGGCATGTCGGGCGCCCCGGCGAGCTTCGCGAGTGGGCGATCCCGCGATTGTTGATACTGCTGACGCGGCCACTGCTCGTCGCGACAATCGTGTGTTGGAGCTTCGCTCGAGCCGGTTCGCGGAAGCCCCCTTGCGCCAGGCAGATGCGCTCGAATTTCGTGTAGGCCGATCCGCTCTTCAGGGTGCGCCGCGCGAGCTCATTCGCCTCAGCTCCCGGGCATCCCTTGCCGAGCGATATGACGGCCGCCGCGAGTGCCAGGGCTCGGTCACGCAGATCTGTTGGCGCTTCCGCCGTTCCGCGAAGAACCGACAGGGCATCGAGCATTTCGAGCGCAGGGCCGACTGAGCCGCCAACCGGTTGCATCCCGTCCGAGATCAAGCACCGTACGTCGACGCCGAAGCGGCTGCCGATCTGCGTTAGCCTTCGCGTGATCTTTTCGGCGCTGTCTCGGCTTCGCACCTTTGCCGTAGGTCCGACGGGCACATCAAGGACGACGCGCGTAGCGCCCGCGGCAATCTTCTTGGACAAGACGGATGCGATCAGCTGGCCTTCAGGATCGACATCGAGCTGCCGCTCGACGCCGATGAAGATCTCGTCGGCCGGGCTGAGATTAAGCGCGCCGCCCCAGGCCAGGCAGACCGCCTTCCTGCTCGACGACCTTGCGCATAAGCGTCGGTCCGAGATCCACGCGCGTGACTGTCTCCATCGCGTCGGCGGTGCCGGCCGGGGACGTGATTGCGCGCGATGAAGTCTTGGGAATAATTAGCCCGCAGGCGGCGACAATCGCGACCACGATCGGACTGGTACGGTTGCCGGGCAGCCCACCGACCGAGTGCTTGTCGACCACGACTTGGCAGTCCCAATGAAGCTGCTCGCCCGCTTCGACCATCGCCTTCGTCAGTGCAAAAATTTCGTCATCGGAGAAGGGTAGGCTCGAGCCGGCCGTCACGAATGCTGAAAGCTGCACGTCGCTATAGCGGCCAGAGACAACGTCCTTGATGATTTCCTCAAATGCTTCAGCTCCGATCGGCTCGCCAAATATGCGGCTCCGCACCCATTGCATCGAACGGAGAGGCTGTACGTGGCTAACCGAGACAAGCTCGCCTTCGCGGCCATCCAGAAGCGCCCAGGCCGCGTCTGACAGGCCTATCTCATCGCGCTCGAGCCATTCTTCGGCGCCCTGGAACAAGATCGCGGTCACTTCCCTGCCGTCAGCTCGGAGCAGCACCTGCGATCGAGGCGCCAAACCTTCCGACCGGCATAACGGGCAATCGCGGCGCATGATTACCACCGCCTCGCGCTGAGTGTGCAAGCCGATGCGGCGCGCTCTCAATGTACCGACGGTGAGCTTCGGCTCGGAGTCTTCGGTGCTCAGTGCAATCTGCATCAATCGAATGGTATCTGAGGATTCTGCGGGGCGACTTACGCAAAGCCCCTTATTGCGGCGGGGGAAGCTTCGGTTTGGATTCCAATCGCATGAGCTCGGCGCTGGCGCCTTTCTGGACGCAGTCGCCAAAGGACCTCCTTCGGGCGCTGGGGTCGTCCAATCTCGGAATTGAACCAGCGACCGCCGAGCAGCGACTTGGTGATTTGGGCCCGAACCTCATTCGGGAGCAACACAGCACCGGCATGGTCGCGCTATTTGCGAAGCAGTTCGCCAGTCCGCTCGTCCTCATTCTGCTCTTTGGAGCGCTCGTGTCCTTCTGGGTCGGGGACACAAGCGATGCTCTGATTATCTTCGTGATCGTGTGCGGGAGCGCTCTGCTGAGCTTTTCGCAGGAAGCACGAGCGTCGAGAGCCGTGGAAGCGTTGCGGTCGCGGCTGGCTCTAACCAGTCGAGTGATCCGTGGCGGCGCAGAGACAACCGTGCCTGCAGCCAAGCTCGTGCCCGGTGACATCGTGCTTCTGTCGGCAGGAAACCTCGTCCCCGCAGACGGACTCATACTGGAAGCGACCGACTTCCTCGTCACTCAGGCGGCACTCACTGGCGAATCGCTTCCGGTTGAGAAGCGGCCGGGCGCCGTTCCTGCGACGGCGCCGATCTCGGCCTGTACCAATGCCGTTTTCATGGGATCCTCGGTGCGAAGCGGAACCGCTCGAATCCTCATCGTGCGCACGGGATCGAGCACGGAATTCGGCGCGATTGCCAAGCGGCTCGAACAGGCGGAGCCGGAGACCGACTTCGAGCGTGGCGTGCGTCACTTCGGCACGATGTTGTTGCGGGTCATGTTCTTGATCGTGACGTTCGTGCTGGCGATCAATCAGCTGCTTGGCCGCCCGTTCGTCGAATCCATGCTGTTCGCCGTTGCGCTCGCGGTAGGACTCTCGCCCGAACTGCTGCCGGCGATCGTTACGGTGACTCTCTCGGCCGGCGCGCGCCAGTTGGCCGGGGGCGGCGTGATAATCAGGCGCCTCGAAGCGCTCGAAAACTTCGGCTCGATGACGGTGCTCTGCACTGACAAGACTGGAACGATCACGACCGGCGAGGTCGCACTCGCGGATGCGACCGATCCGGCAGGGCAATCGTCCGCCGGTGTGAAGCGCTTGGCATTCCTGAATGCCGCGCTCGAGACCGGTATTGCCAATCCGCTCGACGCGGCGCTCGTCGCTGCGGGGAGTTCCGCGAAGCTCGACACCGGCGGCATCACTAAGGTCGATGAAATCCCCTACGACTTCCGGCGTCGGCGATTGACGATCGTGCTAGAGGAGGCGGGCGAGCGGCTGCTTGTCACGAAGGGCGCGTTCGCTGAGGTCGCTGCGATCTGTTCGTCGGTTGCCGAGGGCACCGGCGCCACGACGTTGACGGCAGAAAAGCGCGAACAGCTTGAGCGCTTCTTCAGCGCGAAGGGGCAGGACGGCTTTCGCGTGCTGGCGCTCGCCACAAAGACTGTCGCTCCGCAGGCGGACTACACACTCGCGGACGAGAAGGATTTGGTGTTCGCCGGTTTTCTGCTCTTTCTCGACCCTCCAAAGGAGAGCGCGGCTCAGGCCCTTCGCAACCTTCGCCATGCCGGCATCGTCACCAAAGTCATCAGCGGCGACAATCGGCACATCACGGCGCATGTTGCCAAATCGGTCGGCTTTGACGCGGATGCGATGCTCACCGGCGAGCAGCTCGCCACGATGAGCGACGAGGCGCTCTGGCATCGCGCGCCGCGCACCGACTTGTTCGTCGAGATCGAACCGCAGCAGAAGGAACGGATCGTTCGGGCGCTGCAGCACGCAGGCCATGCCGTCGGCTACATCGGCGACGGCATCAATGATGCGCCGGCGCTCCGAGCTGCCGACATCGGCATTTCGGTAGAAGGGGCCGTCGACGTCGCGCGAGAAAGCGCGGACATCGTTCTTCTCAAGCCCGACCTCGAGGTACTTTGCCAGGGCGTCGAGAACGGCCGGCGCACGTTCGCGAATACGCTCAAATATGTTTCAATCGCGATCAGCTCCAATTTCGGAAACATGGTCAGCATGGCGGTAGCGACGCCGATACTGCCATTCTTACCGCTCCTTCCGAAACAAATTCTCCTCAACAACTTCTTGGCCGACCTCCCGGCACTCGCAATTTCCACGGACCGGGTCGATCCCGAGCGGCTTCGCCAGCCCCAGCGCTGGGACGTAGGCTTTGTCCGCCGTTTCATGATCATCTTCGGCCTCGGCAGCTCCGTTTTCGACTTCATCACATTCGGGGTGCTGCTCAAGATATTCCACGCCGGCGAACTGCTGTTTCACACCGGCTGGTTCACGGTTTCCCTGATTACGCAGATGGTGGTCGTGCTGGTGCTGCGCACGCGTCGCCTGGCGGTGCAGAGCCGGCCGAGCACGATGCTCATGGTCGCGATGGCGGCGGTATTCCTGGCAGCGATTGCGCTGCCTTATGTGCAGCCACTCGCCCGCGATTTCGAACTCGTTCCGCTCAGTCTCAGCCAGCTCGGTTCGCTCATCGGGATCGTCATCGCATATCTTGGTGCGACCGAGTTGCTGAAGCACTGGTTCTATCGACACCTGACCGGTCGCCGGTCGCGACATCGAGACTAAGGACAATTACGGAATGCTCGAGCGATCGGACTGTACGACCTTGCCCCCATGGCTTCGATCGACCTCAAGTTCGGAATTCCCGACATCGAGCTCGGTTGCCGGTCGGGTGCGAGGATCAACCCTGCGAGCTTTGCCGGCCACGAGCTTATCGTCCTGTTTTGTCCGCTCGACGCATATGCGGCGGCCCAGGAGCTTGCCGGCTATGGTAAGCACTGCGCCGAGTTCGTGAAACGCGACGCGTGGCTGCTCACCTTCGCTGAACACTGCAATGACCTGTCCGTTGACGGGCCGGGCCGAGTCCTGACAATTCCCGACCCCGAAAGGTACGCCTGGGTCGCCTTCCGCGACCTGACGGAACACCCCGAGGAGATGGATCGGAACAGCGGCGCTGCATTCTTATTCACCCGTGGCGGTGGTTTGCATCGCTATTGGCATGGCGCCGGTCACGTCGACGACGTGCTCGCCGAACTGCGCATGCCCTCCTTCCAGCACGCGCACCAAGCCGGAAGCTAACGGCTTCCGGTCTCCCCCCACCTGATGATTCAGGACTTAGGTCGATGGATCGTCGGACCGAGTTCGGCGAGCGCTTTGCGTGCATCGATCGCGCCGCTGATCGACTGGAACAGCCGCCTTATGCATCTGGATCTCCGCAGTCGCCTCGAAAGCCTCGATATGCCGGACGATCGTACGGACATTGCGCCCCGTGTTGGGGTCGAGGACCATGAACCAGTCGAAGCCGTTCTGCACCGTCAGGTCCGCTGCCCCTGTAAAGCAGGTTGCGTAGGCTGCGAGTGCAACGGAAAGAGGGCGGCCGGGGCCGCCCTCTCAATGAGGCGAGCCTGTAGCTCGCCTGACGTGCTGGATCAGGCTCCCCTCTGGACCTTGATCCGGCGGACGTTCCGCTTCTCTTCGCCGTCCTTGGCAATGGTAATAGTGATAACGCCATTCTTGAAAGCCGCTGCTATTCTGTCGGGGTTTGCTTTGCTCGGAAGCTCGATCAGCCGGTCGAACGCGCCGTAGTTGCGCTCCGAGAGACGATAATCGCGCTCATTCTCCTCTCGCTCTTCCTTCTTCTCGCCAGCGATGCGCAGGAAGCCATCTTCAAAGGTCACTGCGATATTCTCCGGCTCGATGCCGGGGATCTCGGCACTGATCTTGTAGCCCTGGTCCGTCTCCGTCATCTCGAGCGCGGGCGCCGAGGCGAAGCGACCGAACTTCAGGGTGGGCAGTCGGAACGGAAAGCTTTCGAATAGACGGTCGACCTCGGTCCGCAGCTGCGTAAACGGCTCGATCAGCTGCTCGGTGAAATCCGAAGCCTGCCGCTTCGCGACCGCTGGTTCGCGACTCGTCGATTGTTTGGTGTCCATGGTTCTTCTCCCTTTAAGAGAAGCCGATTAACTGGATGAGCGGGAGGGAATCGATACGGAATTCTCCGTAAGCGATTGCAGCTAGCGCACTTCGAGGAACGCGATTGCTTTGTATGCCAAGGCGCCAAAAGTGGCGCCGAAAAAGCCAATCAATGCAGCGACCAGGATGCCTTCTTCCAGAGCCTGGTACGTGTTGCTGGCCGAGCTCGTGAACAGCTGCACGAACAGCACGGTCGAGCCTGAAGGAAGCAAGGCTGCCGTCCACGCTCCTACGAAGACTAGCGCCATTGCGATTCCGCCCGACAAGCCCACGCGGATGATCTGGCGAGCCGATCGCGAGTTGGGGGATAGCTTAGACATGGATATCAGGCGGCCCGACCGGTTCAGAGTAACTGGCGAGCAGGCGCTCTATCTCCGCGATGGGGTGTTCCACGAGGTCCTTTCCGATTTCGGCGGTCACGACGTTTGACAAGGTTTCGCGCAGATGCTTGCGAAGCTCTCCAAGCGCGCGCGGGGGCGCCACGACGATCAGTTCGTGGATTGCACCCCGCAAGAACTGCTCCTTCAGGAACTCAGCCAGTTTGCCCTCGAACCGGGCTTCGGCCGCCTCGTGACGGTTCGATTCTTCATATGCGCTGCGCCTGGTTCCGCCGGCATGGGAGCTGAATGCGCGCCCTGGAGCGTCCGACTTGAGGTCGCGATCGGGGTCAAGATGCTGCTCCCATTTTTGCACTAGGCGCAGGTTAAGGAACTCGGCGTCGCCTTCGTTTCGCATGAGCAGCGCCTTGCGCCCGTCGGTAACGAACACCGAGGTTCCGTGCTGAATATGCATGCCGCGTCTCCTCTCGAGATCTCCAATCGCTCGAGAGGGGACAGAATTGAAATAAGTAAGTTCCGCAAGGCTGCGATCGAGCGGCGCTCTACGCATTCCTCCGTAGCGACAATCGTCGTCCAATTCGTGAAAGCGGTGCGAATGAAACGGCAATTCGCGGCGCTGTTGACTGTAACCATGCTCAGCGCGTGCCGAGCGCGTCCCGAACGAGATGCGCTGCAGCTTCATTGCCGCGGGAACCGGGTTCTCGATGCGCAGCCCGCAGTGCGCGCCGAAAGACTTTACCGGATCGATTTTCGGGGAGCTGCGCTTGACGAATGGAACTCCGAGACGGGTAGATTCGTAAGGTGGGGCAGCGGCCGGGTCTCGATTTCAGGAAGTGCCGTGACGTACGGCGGCGAAATTCGGGTGATGGACCGCCGTGTCCTCGTCCGCCGGCAGGTCGAATTCGATCGCTCGACAAGGAAGATCCGCGATCAGGTGGAAGCATCGTGGGGCAGCGTCACCGCGTTCGAAGGAGAGTGCGAGGAACGTTAACAGGCTCCCTCGCCTCAGTCAGCCTCAGCCATTTGGACCGAATGGTCGCCGAGGAGAGCCTTCACTTCTTCGTCCGTGGTTTGCGTGAAATCGTCGTAATGCGCACCCACGGCGTAGAAAGGCTCAGGCGTCACGAGGCAGACGACCTCGTCACACTCACTCGACAGTGAAGACACGGTGTCAGGCGAACCGACTGGCACAGCCAGGACCAGCCTGGCCGGCTTCTTCTGGCGGATTGCCCGAAGGGCGGTACGTACCGTGCCCCCTGTTGCGATACCATCATCTACGACGATTACAGTCCTTCCGGTAATTGGAAGGGGCTTGCGCCCGGCCAGATATTGCTCGCGCCTGCGCTCGATTTCATGAAGCTGCCGGTGCGCCTCGTTGTGGATGTAACCCGGCGCAATGGCGAGCTTTTCGAGCACGTCGTCGTTGAGGAGGATCTGCGGCTTTTCCCCGTCGACGATCGCGCCAATACCCAGTTCGGGATGATGCGGAGCTCCGAGCTTGCGGACGAGCAGCAGATCGAGATCGGCTTCAAGCCTCTCTGCCACTTCATAGGCGACTGGTACGCCGCCGCGCGGAAGCGCGAGGATCAACGGATGCTCTGACTTGAACTTGATGAGCTCCTCGGCGAGCAAGCGCCCCGCCGACCGCCGATTGGCGAACGGCAGCTCAGCGGCATCAGTTTGTGCCTGGCGCAGGTGCTGGCCAAACCAGCGGATCGCTTCAGCGACAACTTCGTTCAGCGTCCCCGGCTCTTCGAACAAATGACTGGCTCCCGGCACCACATTCAGTTCGACCGGGCATGTCATGCGCTGCATCGCCCAGCGGTTGAGCTCGAGCACTTGTTGGTCGTTGCTTCCAACCAGCAGCAAGGTCGGGGCTTCGACGAGCGGAAGAGCGTTGCCCGCCAGGTCTGGCCGCCCGCCGCGTGATACGACTGCCGACACATCGGCAGGTGCCATGGAAGCGGCAGCCAAGGCGGCTCCCCCGCCCGTACTCGCTCCGAAATAACCGATCGGCAAGCTCGACAGCTCGGGCCTGCTCCGCGCCCATTCGGTCGCTTCGATGAGCCGGGAGGCGAGCAGGTCGATGTCGAACACGTTCTGACGATCCGCTTCCTCGCCCGTCGTGAGAAGATCGAGAAGTAGCGTCGCGAAACCCGCGGATTCGAGCCGTCGTGCAACATGGTTGTTGCGTGGACTGAACCTGCCGCTGCCGCTGCCGTGGGCAAAGATGACAAGGCCTTTCGGTTCGGCTGGCGTGCCTAACAGCCCTTCAAGGTGATGCGCCCCGACGATTACGCGCGTGGGCTCTTTTCCTACAGGCGCCATAATGATCCTCCGCGATAGCCGCGCGGCGGCGGCCATAAGCCACCGCCGCGCGCATTGGTTTACGCGACCACCAGATTGTCTTCGATCTGCGTGACGCCTGGCGCAGCCCAGGCCGCACGTTCCGCGAGGTTTCGCTTATTCCAGGTGCTGACGTGGCCGGAGAGGGTCACCTTGCCGCCCTGCGCCTGAACGGTGATTCTCTCCGCCTCGAGGTCCGCCTGGCGTTCGAACGCCTGCTCGATCCGACCGCGGATGTCGGTCGTGGCCACGGGCGGCATGACCTTGATCCGATTGTCGATCCGAACCACGCCGGTAATCTTCGACGTGTCCTCGGTCGCGAGGTCACGCTGGTAGTTCCACTCGACTTCGCCCGTGAGCTTCACCACACTATCTTCGACAGTCACGTTGATGCGATCTCTCGGCACCAACGGATCCCATTCGAAGATGTCGGCCACTCGCTTCGCTATATCGGAATCGCTCTTCTTCGGCTGCCAGCCGTAGCTGACCTGAAGATCTTCCGCGACCGCTCGGACACCCTTGACGCGCCGGACAGTTTTCTCGGCGAGCAGTTTCTCGGCATAGCTGCCGACCGTCCCGGACAGCGCGATCACGCCATCTTTAACGGAAACGCCGATCTGCTCATGGTTCACGCCCGGTTCCCATTTGAGCTCTTCCATGACGTCGAGCTGGAGCTGACTGTTGTTTTTCATTTCATTTCTCCTTTGATTGGTTTTGGCTATGCGAACACCGGCGCCTGGCAGTGCATGCCGCTCGGCTCGCAGATGTCCGACAGCGCCTCGGTGACTTCCTTCTTGTCCGGGTCGTGCTCGGCGAGGTCGGCGAGAGCGAGGATGCCGACGATCTTTTCGTCACGGTTGCATACCGGCATCCGGCGGATCTGCTCGCGCGACATGAGCGCGAGGACGGTCTCGATGTCATCATCCGGCGAGCAGGTCGCGACATTCTCGCTCATCACCCTGCGGATAGACGCGCTCGCGGTAATTCCGGCCGCAACGCCTCGGACTGCTATGTCCCGATCGGTGACGATACCGACGAGCTTGCCGTCACTGAGGATGGGAAGTGCGCCCACGTCGTGCTCGGCCATTTGGCGGGCAGCATCAGCGATCGTGTCCGTCGACTCAATCGAATCGACCGACGCCGTCATGATGTCTTTGACTTTCATTTGAACCTCCTTTGGAGGCTCATCGCAATCGCAGGGCTGGGAAGGCGGCGCTTTACGGAATTATCCCTAGTCGCCGCCGCGCTTCCGACCTGGGTCGGAGTAACTTAGAGACCGAACGGGTATGTTTCCGGCGCGCCGTGCGGCTTTTCGTGGCCGAGCGGCGTGACCGGGAGATGTCTGTTCGAACCAGATCCAACAGTCGAACTGCTCGGACAGCACGGCTTCGAAATAGTGGCTGTAGAGTTCGGTTTCCGGGCGATAGACCACGCCGATCGCCCGCTCGAGACGTGGCTCGCTGAGCAGTTCCCTGACCTCGGATTTAGCGGGGCCACGCCACTCGGTCAGGCTGCGGGCAACTCCCGTCCGGCGAAAGACATGTTCGTAGCTGTCGGCGCGGGCCGGCCGGACCGACTTGATTTCCATGTCCGCGCCCCAGTCGCTTGCGGCAGCGACGGTTCCGGTGTCCGTTCCGAAGCCGACCAGCACGGCACCGTCGCCGTAAGCGATGCGAGCGAGCTCGCCGATGTTGAACTGGCCCCTCCAGCCCATCCCCGTAGCGGCGGCGTTGCCGACATGGCTGTTATGGGCCCAGACGACAGCCTTCGTTCCAAAGCCGCGATGGGCAATGATCGCCTGGAGCGTGTCGAACATGTGCCGGTCGCGCAGGTTCCAGGACTCGTTCGAGCCCTGATACATGATGCGATAATAGCGTTCGGCGGCCCGGACGATGCGGGCATTCTGAGCCGCGTCGAACCAGGCTTCGCCGTCCTTGTCGATCCAGTCGAGCCGCTTCGCGAGCATTTCCTTGAGCTGCTCGACGACGTTGGGCTCGCAAGGATCAAGTCCGCCGTGCACGACCGCCTGCCCATATCTCGAAGGATCCGCCTGCCACGGCGAGAGGCAGCCGTAGCGATATCGAGCCCGCTCGGACGCCGAGGGATCTACCTGGTCCAGGTAGGTGAGGACGGCGTGCATGGATTCGCTGAGGCTGTAGACATCAAGCCCGTGGAACGACGCCTGCCGTTCTGCTGACTTGCCTTCATTGTAGCCTCTTAACCAGTCGGCGAATTCCAGCACTTCCGCGTTGCGCCACATCCAGGTTGGAAAACGGACGAAGGTCTCGCCGCGGCGCGGTCGCTTCGCATGGTGCCGGACATAGCCATCGATACGCGCCGCATCCGGCCAGTCGGCCTCGACTGCCACGACGGTGAAGCCGTGCTTTTCGATCAATCGACGGGTGATCGCCGCTCGTGCCCGGTAGAACTCGGAACTGCCGTGGGTCGCCTCGCCGAGGAGTACGACATCGGCATCGCCGAAGCGGTCGAAGAAGGCGCCAAACTCTTGCGCTCTCTCAGGCGGCGGCAAAGGTTCAAGATGCGGCCGCAGCGCCTTGGCCAGCTTGTCGGGTTCTTGAGTTTTCCCAACTTCGGGGTGGGTTACGATGCTCATTTGGGTCACCGTCGACTTCGCAAGATGGACCACCAATTTAGCGGTTGGCCGGAAATCATATCTACGCAAGGATACGGATGCACGGACTGACGCGGCATCTCGATCGCGCATTGGCGATGTTGTTAGGCCTCAACACCGGCGATTACGGTAAACTCCTTATGTCGCAAATTCGCGGCCGCGGCGATGATTGGCACGCGGTCCCTGAACCCGCGACGGAGACCATCAATGAAGGGCGTAGACGAACTCGTGATGGAACAGCGGCCCTTATCGGCTGCGATCATCGATGAAGCGGCGGCGAGCACCGTCAAATCGATTCTGTTCTACGTTCATCAGGATGACGGACTGGAGTCCAGGCTGCAGGCCGCGCTTTCGTTGGCGCGGGCTTGTTCGGCGCACCTGCACCTTCTGAACGTCGTTCCGGTTGAAGCATATACGGTGGTCGACGCCTTCGCCTCTTACGTCAGCGCCGAGATCGTGGAAACGCTGCAAAACGAGGCGGCGAAGATTCAAGCGCGCCTCGAAGATCAGCTGAAAAAGGAAGACGTGAGCTGGAGCTACGAGGACACGACATCCGCCGCGATTCCTGAGTTGCTCAAGCATGCGGTATTTTCCGACCTAATCTTCATCGGCCGGCAACCACCTTACCGCGAGTTCAACCGCACAGGACCGAGCTTGGTCGGCGAGCTGGTCTGCAGTACTCGTACGCCGTTATGCATTCCTGGTGATGGCGTCGAAAGTTTCGACCCATTCGGGAAGGCCGTCGTTGCCTGGAACGGCAGCCCCGAGGGGGCGAATGCCGTCCGTTCGACGATTGGTTTGCTTAGGATGGCCTCGGAAGTGCGCGTAGTCCGCTTCACGGAGGAAAAGGATTTCCGCCCTTTCGAACACGCGCGTGCTTGAATATCTCTCGCGTCACGATGTTCATGCCGAGCTGGAGACGCCTCTGACCAAGTCGGACATTGGCAGCGACTTGGTCGACTATGCCTCACGAAGGCAAGCCGAGTACATCGTCATGGGTGGGTATAGCCATAACCGCGCTGGCGAGTTCCTGTTCGGCGGCGTGACGCGCGAGCTTCTTCATGGCTGCCCGATCTCACTCGTGATGGCTCATTGAGACGCCGCGTTGCGGCGAGGAGAAATTGTCATGCGGCACATCAGCCCTACCAAGACGGCGGTCGCCGTCGGCTCGGTCATCGGACTTTGGCATTTGGTCTGGGTGACGTTAGTCGGGATCGGCTGGGCGAAGCCTGTCATGGACTTCATCCTGAAGCTTCATTTCATCAAGCTGCAATATGCCCTGGCGCCCTATGCAGCCACGACGGCAGGCGAGCTCGTAATCCTGACTTTTGTGATCGGGGCCGTCTTCGGTTTCGTCTTCTCGCTCATTTGGAATTGGCTCAGTTCCGAGAGCGCGCCCGCTTGGGCCCGCGATACCAAGCACCCCACACCAGCCGAATAGATCGGCGGGTCAAGTCGCGAAGTAGCCCCGCGGGGGACGCTGTTCTGAGCATCCGGCGCCGCTCGTGGCGCAACTAACCAGCTGCACAATAACGGGAAAGCATTGGATGCCCCGCGAGGATTCGAACCTCGATTGACGGAGTCAGAAGTCCGTAGTCTTACCATTAGACGACGGGGCAGCTGGGAAGCGGCGAGATAGAAAGGGCAGTTTCCACTGTCAACGGCGCGCTGCGGCCCCCTTGAAGACTTGCCCAAACCCATAAAATTGTGATTAAAACCCGATCAAGTCAGCCGCGGGGCAACCGCGGTGAAGGAAAGAAATGGGCGTGTCATGGCGCAAGGCGTCGCCAATGCGCCGGCTCTGCAGCAGGGATATCGCGAGCAGGGCGGGCCATCGGATCAGGGCTTCTCGCCGAAGCGGGAGCCACATCGCCACACATATGGAGCGATCGACCTCGGCACCAACAATTGCCGCCTCCTGATCGCGCGCCCGAACCAGGGCGGTTTCACCGTCATCGATGCATTTTCGAGGATCGTTCGCCTCGGCGAGGGCCTGGCCCGCAGCGGCGAACTTTCCGACGAGGCGATGGATCGCGCAGTGGGCGCATTATCCGTCTGCGCTGACAAGCTGAGGCGCCGCAATGTCTCGCTGTCGCGTTCAGTTGCTACCGAAGCCTGCCGCCGAGCAACCAACGGGCTCGAGTTCACCGAGCGAGTCCGCGATGTGACGGGCATCGTTCTCGATGTCATTGAGCCCGCCGAGGAAGCCCGGCTAGCGGTTCTTGGCTGTCACAAGCTGCTTGAACCTGGCGATGGGCCGGCACTCATCTTCGATATCGGGGGCGGCTCGACCGAGCTTGTGCTCATCGACCAGGAGGAGGGGACGACGCGGATCCGCGCCTGGTGGAGCGCGCCCTGGGGCGTTGTCTCTTTGACCGAGAGCGAGGGCAAGGAGGCCCTTGAAGGCCTCGACCGGTTGAAGGCTTACAAGCGGATGCGCGAGCGCGCGCGCCGCGCTTTTGCCAATTTTGCCAAGATGCTTCCAGAAGGGCGTGAGGGCATTCGCTTGCTCGGGACAAGCGGAACGGTGACGACGCTTGCGAGCGTCCACCTCGCCTTGCCTTTCTATGATCGCCGCGCCGTGGATGGCCTCCATGTCCCCATCGAGGCGATGCAGCAAATCAGCGGCATGATCGCGGGCATGGACTATGAAGAACGCTCCGCACTGCCGTGCATCGGCAACGAGCGGGCCGACCTGGTCGTTGCCGGCTGCGCCATCCTCGAGGCAATAATGGAAATCTGGCCGGCCAAGAACCTTGGCGTTGCCGACCGCGGTATCCGCGAGGGAATCTTGCGTTCACTGATGGCGCGTGACGGCTGGAAATTGTGAAGCGCCTCAAGACTGCCAAGGGCCGGAAAGTCTCGTCGACACGCTGGCTCGAGCGGCAACTCAACGATCCATACGTGAGGCGCGCCAGGGCAGAGAATTACCGCAGCCGAGCCGCCTACAAGCTCATTGAGCTCGACGAGCGGTTCGGCCTGCTGAAGGGCGCCAGGACGGTCGTCGACCTCGGAATCGCACCTGGCGGCTGGAGCCAGGTCGTCCGCCGCAAGACGCCGCAGGCGAGCATCGTCGGCATCGATTTCCTTCCCACCGACCCGATCGAGGGCGTCACGATCCTGCACATGGACTTCATGGACGAAGCGGCGCCCGATCGCCTCAAGGAGGCGCTCGGCGGGGCTGCGGATCTGGTCCTCTCCGACATGGCTGCAAACACCGTCGGCCACCAGCAGACCGATCATTTGCGCACGATGGCCCTCGTGGAAGCCGGCCTCGAGTTTGCCCGTGAAGTGCTGCGCCCGGGCGGCGCCTATGTCGCGAAGGTTCTCGCAGGAGGTGCCGACAACCAGCTGGTCGCACAATTGAAGCGTAGCTTCTCGAGCGTGAAGCACGCCAAGCCTCCCGCCAGTCGCAAGGATTCGAGCGAGTGGTATGTGATCGCGCAGGGCTTCAAGGCAAGCTCATGAACGACACTGACCGACCTCGTAAGGCTTCGCAGATAATCACTTGAGCAACAGCTTGCCCGGGTTCGCTCCCCGGAAATAATGATCAAGCCTGCGACGTATCCTTTCCTGGGCCGTTTCGGTCCGAGTTGCCGAAGCTCCCAGCATGGAGTTCGAGCGGGGCGGGGGATCAACCGCGAGGGTCAGGAGGGTGAACAGCGGCCGCAAGAGTGCGGCATGCACCTGGACCCGCCGCCTCAATTCCTGGGCCGCGCTCCAGGCGCCGCCACAATATTCGTCCGGGACCTCGATCTTCATCAAAGAGCGCGCGGTGCGCAGCTGCACGTGGAGGGCGTTCTTCGGGCTGCCGGGCGGGAAGAAGCCATCCAGATCCGTCCAGTTCACGCCTTGGGCCGCGATGCGGTGGATATCGACCAGGTGCCGCATATCGACGAGGCCACGCCAATAGTCCCCATCATGAAGCTGATCGTGAACGACGGTGAAGAGCAGCTGGCATGTCGGCGACGGCATCAGGCAACGGCCAGGCCCAAGGTCCACACTTACGCAGTCACCCGCCACCTCACCGTAGCCAAGCTTCAGATACAGGGGCTGGAGCTTAGTGTGGACATCCACCATGCCGACGTCGCGGCTCCTGCACAGCACGGATGGCACGTCCTTTTCGTCGCTGGTCCTGAAGTGGCCGTAGCCGAGGTCGAGCAGCGAGCGCGTGCAGTCCTCGAGCCGGTCTGCAGGTACGAGGAGGTCGATGTCTGAAAGAAGGCGGCTATCCTCGCCCGAACCACCAAGGAGGCGCGCCATGCCCCTCATCACGACCGGTTCGACCTTTATCGCGTTTAGCGCCGGTAATAGCTCGAAAAACTGCTCCTTCAGCCGCGCGTTTCGTTGCCGCGCCCGGTTCCGGACGTCGACCAGCAGGTCTCTTATGTTTTGAGGCACCTTTGTGACCGCCGGCTCAGAAAGAAGTGCATCGGCAAGGGTGCCGATAGTCAGCGTTTCGCTCGAAAGCGCCACCAGCGCCCGCCAGTCGCGCGGAGCGCTCAGGTTGCCGGCCAGGCATTCGACCAGGTCGTCCAGCGCCTGGGCTCGGCTATTCATCCGCCCATCCGCTCAAAAACGAGTGACGCTGCCGCAGCGGCGTCCGAATAGCGAAGCTCGAAGCAATCTGCGCCCCGGATGAGCTCGGCTAGCGCGCGCATGATGATGGTTGAGCACCTGCCGTCGGCCGAGCGGCTTTCGCGGAAAAGCTCGGCGAGACCTTCCTTGGCGCTGATCGGTTCGAGGAGGGCCGGTTGATGGCCATCGCGGCGAAGCCGAAGCACGGCTCCAACCTGGCACTGCCCCGCCAACGCCTCCTTGCGCAAGGAAACATATCGGACTGGCTGGCCATCAGGGCGGAGGTGGATGGGGAGTGCAGCCAAGTCCTGATGCCTGGTCAATTCCCACGCGCCCTCCTTGACTGCTGGCGCGAGCGGCACGCCTTCGACCCGCCCGTCCGGCTTCACCAGTGTGACATCGTCGGAACCATATCGAAAGCCGAGCTCCATCAGCGCCAGCGATAGCGTGGTTTTTCCCTCGCCAGGGGATCCGAGGAGCAACAATCCCTTTCCGCCTCGCTCGAGACAGGCCGCGTGGAGCGCCGCGACGTGCCCGGGCGCATCCAATGCCCTCTCGAGGATCAGGCCCTTGAGCCGGACGGCGGCCGAGACAAGCGGAGTGACCGATGCCGGTCCATTGCCGCCGGCGATGAAGACAAGATCGCCGTCGCCGGAGAGATCGAACCCCTCGTCGTTCTTAGTCTCAGTCGCCTGAAGATGAACGAACGCCCCCGCAAGGAGCCGCTCGAGATCGAGCGATCCGTAGCTAAGTGTAAGCGGCTGGCCTTGAACGCGAAGCTTTTGCATCGCCGCAGGTTCGATCGGCGCCATTTGAGCTGCCTCAAGCAGACCCATGCGTGCGAGGTCCTGAAGAAAGGCGCGCGCCCACTCGGCGGCTGCCTCGGTTTCAGCGCCGCGGCTCAAGAGCGCGCCGACCAGTTCCTTCTCGCTTGCACCGGCAACAAGCCGCTGCGCCATCACGGCGCTGGTCTCGTTCAACTCATGGATTTGCTGGTCCTGCTCCGCGAAGAGCAGCGTGCATTCCGGCAGCCGCTCGATGAGCGTGCCCTGTTTCAGCTGGAATAGGGTAGGCGAAACTTTGACCCTGTTGTGCATTGAGCGCTCGGCAGCAGAGGCGGTCCTGCGTTAGTCCGCGGAACCGAGGCCTCTTACGTTAGCGGATCGGCTCGCGCCCGCCAGTATCAATGTTCGCCGTGACCGTTGCCGTTGCCGTGCCCGTGCCGCTCAGGGTCATTGCCGTTGTTGCCGTTGTTGCCGTTGTTGCCGTTGTTCCCGTTGCCGCCGTGATTGCCTGGATTGCCCGGGCCGGAGCCTGGCCCATCGTTTATGGGAGGATTGCCGGGCGGCTGCGGATCGGGACCGTTCCCGACCCCATTATTGCCTTTCGGGCCATGGCCTGGACCATCGCTGCCGCCAACCGATCGTGCGATCGCCGGCGACGACATCGATGTGGACAGGAGCGCCGTGATGACTGGAGGGGCGACGAGGGCCAGCTTCCCATATTTGCTGAGGAATTCGCGGCGGTCTTCACCGGGGCCCGTGTCGAGCGTTTCCATGCCAGTCTCGATTAACTAGAGGTTAGTATCTCAAAAGTTAACACATGCGCCGGGCTCGCACAACCGCAGACAGCTGGTCCCACCCGCGCGACATTTTCGGATCAATTGCCAACCCATTGCGTTATATGATAATCAAAAGTTAACAGGTCTGCGTTTTGTGTAGAGGATGTCGATGACCGACCGATCCAGCGATCCGACAGAAGAGGTCGATCGCGAGGTAATTGATGAAGATCGCCGTGCGTTCCTGAGTACGTACGGGAAGGCCGCATTGGTCGCGCCGCCGATCATCACGGCGCTGCTCGCAACCTCCATGTCTTCACGCGCGATTGCCGCCTCGACGGGCGGCGGCGGTGGTGGCGGCGGCGGCGGCGGCGGCGGGATCATCGTCGTGGGCGCGGCAGGGGCAGGGGCTATCCCAATTCTTGCGGCGCCCGGAAAGAAGGCGCCGCTTCCTCCTCAACCGGCTCCCGCGGCGGTCGTCTTGCCTGAGAGCGTTCCAACAATTCCGCCGGCTCCTCCGCCGCCGCTGCCGGGCCCGGAGCGCGGCCGCTAAGCCAGCTCAGCTCTTCTTGGAGCGAGCGACCTCGATCGCCTGCTTGAGAGTGTCGTAACCAACGGCGCCGTTCATGACCCGGTCTCCGATCACGAACAGGGGCGTCCCCGTCGCGCCGAGCTGGCCGGCAAGCTGGATATTGCGCCTGATTTCCGCCACCACCGCCATGTCGTCCGTCGGCTCGGCCGAAATGCCGGCGGCTTTCGCCGCAATCGCGTTGGTTTCCGGCGAGGGCCGTCCGGTCGCCCACAGAGCATCGTGGAACTTGCCGAACCGGCCGGCCTTGGATGCTTCGAGCGACAGTCGTGCCGACGTCACACTGTCCGGACCAAGGATCGGCAACTCGCGATAGACGATGCGTAGGCCCTTATCCTCCTGAACGAGGCGATCGATGGCGGGGTTGCTCGCTTTGCAATAGGGGCAGGCGTAGTCGAAGAATTCGACCAGGGTGACCTCTGGCTTGGCGGCGCCCTTCCACGAGCTTGCGAACGGCGTTTCGATGGCTGCGCGGTTTGCGGCGAGGATAGGCTCATATTGCGCGTCTCGCAGCGCATCGACGGCGTCGGACAGGATCTTGGGATCAGCAAGAAGGCCCTGCCGGACGATGCTTGCTGCTAAGGAGATTGGGAAGAGCGAAGAAGAGGAGCGCCGCGGTCAGCAGCGATCCGATGATTCCTCCTCCAATCGCCGCCGCGATCGTCCCTGGTTGGCGCGGCGGGGATTTGGTTTCGCTCACTGATCCTTGGGGTCCCGGTATTTCTTGTCTTTCTTGGCCAGCTCGGCCCGTGACACCATGGCGATATCCTGCGCGCGAAGATAGTCCGGCGTTCCAGGCTGGATGCCCTTCATCGCCAGCTGCGCGCTCGCGAGTGCCAGTTTCGGATTGCCTTCGAGATTGTTCCGCTCGGCCGTGGCAAGGGACGCGCGCGACTGGTCGCCCTCGCGGTCGTAGATGATCCCGAGCTGATACCAGGCGAACGGATCCTCATTGTCGCGGTTCACGGCGACTTTGAGGATCTGCTTTGCTTCATCGAAATTCTTGGGATTGTTGGTCTCGACCAGCGCGTGGCCGAGCATTGCCGCGATCATCGGCGCATTCGCCGGAGCGCTCCGTTGCTTCGCCTCAGCGGCGGCACGCGTCCTTGGGCTTGCCGTCCTCGAGCAGGATCTGGCCCTTCAGCTCGAGGAAGAAGGGGTCATGCGGATCGATGGCGAGCAGCGCATTGGCTTCCGCTTCGGCCTTATCCGGGTAGCCGCCGAGGTGATAGGCGTAGGCGCGCGCGTAATGCGCCGGGCACGCTTTGGTCGCTTTCGGGGTATTTCGAAGCACGGCCTGCCTCGGATTTACGTAGCCGAGGAGCTTCGCCTTCACCCGCTGGAACCGCGCCTCGAGCGCGGGATCGATCGGCTTGTTCCAAGCGGGGTCGCTCTTGCAGCGTCTGCTCGAGCGCCTGGATGCGTTCCGACGAGAGCGGGTGATCGCGGTCGAAGCTGTCCTTGGAGTAGATCGCGAGCCGATATTCCTGGTTCTGCAACTTGCCGAAGAAATCGAGCATGCCCTTGCCGCTGATCCCCGCCGTCGAGAGCAGGCGAGCGCCGGTCGCGTCGGCCGTCGCTTCCTGGGCGCGGGTGAACGCCAGTATGTTCGCCGATCGCGGCGCGCTCGCCCGGCCATCATGATGCCCATCGCGGCGTCACCGGCGCCCGCCGCGATCGCGGCTGCGGCAAGGACCAGCGAGAGAATGCTAATTCCGTGGTTGTGCCTCGCCGCTCGCCACTTCGGATGCATCGCCGGCGACGACGTGGCCGAGCTCGTGGGCGACGACGCCCTGCACCTGGTTCACATTGTCCGCGACTTCGATGCAGGCCGGACTGAAGATAGACCGTCTGTCCCTGCGAGACGAAGGCATTGATCTCGGGATCATTGAGAAGCACGACCTTGACGCTGTTGGGGTCAAGCCCGGCCGCGACGATGAGAGGCCGCGACATGTCGTGGAAGAGGCGCTCGGTCTCGGTATCGCGCAGCTCCTGCGGACCGGAATTGGATTGTGCAGTCGCGGGCTGCCAGCCCGCAACACCCAGCGTGAGCGCGATCATCAGCAGGCGCACGAAGCGGGAAACCGGCGACCTCATCGGCGGCCGATTACCACTTTCGGGCCTGAACCGGGGCGAGGAAAACTCTTAGCCGAACGTCCGCTGCCACCAGCCGCGGCGAGGCTCGCCCGACTCTTCGGCCGCAGTGTCGTTGTTCGCCGCAGGGACGCGCAACCGGTTCATCGCTGACCGGTTCAGCCTGCTCCGCCTCCGATTTCGCCTTTGAACGGCGCTTTCGCGCCGGCTTCTCCAGCGGAGCGGCCTCTTCGGTTTCTTCCGCGGGAGGCGCCTCAGCTGGTGCGGGCTCGACGACGGCCACTTCGGCTTCGGCTTTCTTCGAACGGCGACGCTTCGGCTTGGGCTGCGGCTCCTCGGCGGGACCCGCTTCTGGAACAGCCGGCTCCTCGTCGATGGGCCGCTCGACCATTGGCGAGCTATCGGGTTCGATCAGGGCCTCGGCGGGCTGCTCCGCAGCGGCCTTGCCGCCGCGCCGCCGACGCCGGCGTTTCCCGCCTGCCGGCTCCTCAAGCTGGGCTTCGGCGCGCTGCGGAAGCTGTTCTTCGGCGGCAGCTTCCGGCTGCTCTTCCGGGGACGCTGCGGCTTCGGCCACGCTTTCCTCGCCGCCTTCGCGCCTGCCGCGGCCGCGTCCGCCGCGGCGACGCCGGCGACGCCGGCGGCTGTGCCGCTCGCCTTCGTCCTCGCGCTCTTCGCTCCGCTCTTCGGCCTCGGCCTCGTCTTCTTCTTCGTCTTCGCCCTCGAGCGAAATCTCGACGGTTTCTTCCTCTTCGCCGTCTTCTTCCTCTTCCAGGGCAGGCTGGGCTTCGATCCGCGGCGGCGCCACCGGCCGTCCGCCGGAGCTCTCAACGCTCATCCGGGCGCCTTCGAAGCTCTCGTCGATCAGGATTTCGATCGAGACGCCGTAGCGTTGCTCGATATCGGCGAGCTCGCTGCGCTTCTTGTTGAGGACATAAACGGCCGCCTCCTGGCCGGCGCGCAGGCAGATCCTCTCGCCGCGGCCGCGAGCGGCCTCGTCTTCGATGATCCGGAGCGCCGAGAGGCCCGCCGAAGCGGCCGTGCGCATCAGGCCGGTGCCTTCGCAGTGCGGGCAGGGCTTGGTCGAGGCTTCGAGAACGCCGGTGCGCAGGCGCTGGCGGCTCATTTCCATCAGGCCGAAGCTGGAGATGCGACCGACCTGGATCCGGGCGCGGTCGTTCTTCAGCGCCTCCTTCATCGCCTTCTCGACCTTCCGGACATGGCTCGACTGTTCCATGTCGATGAAGTCGATGACGATGAGGCCCGCCATGTCGCGCAGGCGCAGCTGCCGCGCGATCTCCTGCGCCGCCTCGAGGTTGGTGTTGAAGGCGGTCTGCTCGATATTGTGTTCGCGCGTCGAACGGCCGGAGTTGATGTCGATCGAGACGAGCGCCTCGGTCGGGTTGATGACCAGATAGCCGCCCGACTTAAGCTGGACGATGGGCTGGTACATTGCGGAGAGCTGATCCTCGACGCCGTAGCGCTGGAACAGCGGCGTCGTCTCGCTATGTAGCTGCACGCGCCGGACGTGGCTCGGCATCAAGAGCTTCATGAAGCCCTTGGCCTGTTTGTAGCCCTCCTCGCCCTCGACGATCACTTCCTCGATCTCGCGGTGATAGAGGTCGCGGATCGCGCGCTTGATGAGGTCGCTGTCGCGATAGATCAGGGCCGGCGCAGTACTTCCAAGAGTTCGCTCGCGAATTTCGTCCCAGAGACGCGCGAGATAGTCGAAGTCGCGCTTGATCTCGGTCTTGGTGCGCTGCAGGCCGGCGGTGCGGACGATCAGGCCCATCGTTGATGGAAGCTTGAGGTCCGTCATGATCGACTTCAGCCGCTTGCGGTCGGCGCCGTTGGAAATCTTGCGCGAAATGCCGCCGCCGTGGCTGGTGTTCGGCATCAGCACGCAATAGCGGCCGGCGAGCGAGAGATAGGTGGTGAGCGCGGCACCCTTGTTGCCGCGTTCTTCCTTCACGACCTGGACCAGCAGCACCTGGCGGCGCTGGATTACGTCCTGGATCTTGTAGCGGCGCCTCAGCGCCTGGCGCTTCTTGCGCAGCTCGTCTGCCGCGGATTCGTCGACCGGCGAGCGCGACGAACCCGTTCCGGCTTCCGTCGTGGTCGCGGCCGCGGTCTCATCGTCGATATAGTCGTCTTCGCCGCCTTCTTCCTCGACCGGGCCGTCATCCTCAAAGGCATCGAGCTCGGCGGCGCGGCAGGCGTTCTTCCTCCGCCGCATGCTCGGCTTCCTCGCGGAGCAGGGCTTCGCGGTCCGCCTTCGGGATCTGGTAATAGTCGGGATGGATTTCGCTGAAGGCCAGGAAGCCGTGGCGGTTTCCGCCATAATCGACGAACGCCGCCTGGAGCGATGGTTCGACCCTGGTGACCTTGGCTAGATAGATATTGCCTTTGAGCTGTTTGTGCTCGGCGGATTCGAAGTCAAACTCTTCGATCCGGTTCCCTTTGACGACCGCGACCCGGGTTTCCTCCGGGTGGCGCGCATCGATAAGCATGCGCATGGACATTGAAAATTCTCCAGGCGCGCCGGTTCAGCGTTGGAACGCTCCGTCGCGCGATGATTGGGGCCTCGGGCGCCGCGTACTGGCGGGCTGCGATGGCAGGATGACTGGAAAGCGCGTCTGCTCGAGGAGCCATCCCGCGACCATTCGCGGGGAACGCCGCTTCATCGAAGAGCGGATGAAGGGCATTCTGTGGCGTCATTCGAGCTTCAACCTCGTGGAGCCGCGGTCCGTCGCACCGTCCGCGGCATGAATTCCCCGGCGGACGCCGGAGATCGAAACCTGAGTTAGCATCGCGGAGTTGGCCCCGCAACCTTCGCGGCCGCGGAAATTCCTGTTGGAGCGACCGCCCGAGCGGGACCTTCCATCTATAGGGGTGACAGCAGCAGCGCTGCTGGTATCCACAACTCACATGATCAGCACGAGCACGATGTCCGACCGCCGGGGCCTGTGGGCCTTCGTCCTTGGCGTTATCATGGTGACCGGCGGCGTGCTTCTCCACCTGCCGATGTTCGCGATGGGCCGGATGACCCACTACCATCTCTATGGAATGCCGATGGGCAGCGAGATGTACGCCGGCATGGCGATGATCATCCTCGGGATCGCCATCGCTGCCTACGGGCTGCTTCCCAAGAACATTTCCGATCAGCTTTCAGCGAGCCAGGAAATCGTCGTCACTCCGCCGGAAGATGCCCCTCTGTCGGCCTGGCACTGGACGTTGATGCTCGTCCTGGTGGTCGCGCTCGGCATCGACATCATGAAACCTGCGAGCCTGGGATTTACGATCCCGGGAATGGTCGACGAATATCACCGGTCGAAGGCCACGGTCTCGCTGGTGCCGTTCTTCGCGCTCATTGGTACGGTCTTGGGTTCGATCGTCTGGGGCGCACTGGCGGATATCTACGGCCGAAAGGCGACCATCCTGCTCTCTGCGGTCATGTTCGTCGGAACCTCGATCTGCGGCGCAATGCCCTCGCTCGCCTGGAACGTTGGCATGTGCTTCATGATGGGCGCCGCTGCCGGCGGAATGCTCCCGGTTACCTACGCGCTCCTGGCCGAGATGATGCCCAGCAAACATCGAGGATGGAGCCTCGTCCTGGTGGGCGGCCTCGGCGCCACCGTTGGCTACTTCGCCGCAAGCGGCTTTTCGGCACTCCTGCAGCCGATCTTCAGCTGGAGGATCCTGTGGCTGCTCAACCTTCCGACGGGCCTGTCGCTGGTGGTGCTAGGTACCCTCATTCCCGAATCGGCAAAGTTTCTCCTCGCTCGCGGCCGACGTGAAGAGGCGAAGCGCGTAATGGATCGGTTCGGATCGAAGGCGCGCAAAACTACCCGCGCGGAAGTTGTTGCCCTCGCCAAAGGGCAGGCGGTCGCTCTCACCGGACGTGCCTTCTTCGGCAAGCTTTTCGCGCTCAGCCTCGCCGGCATCGTTTACGGCCTGGTCAATTTTGGCTTGCTCTTGTGGCTGCCGGCGGATCTCGTGGCGAAAGGCTATAGCGTTGGGGTTTCCAGCAAGCTGCTCGCCGAATCGGCCCTGATCGCATTTCCGACAGTCTTCGTAGTGGCCTTTGCTTACGCTGCGTGGAGCAGCAAATGGTCCGTCGTAGCTGCAGTTGCAGTGACCGCAGCAGGCTTGTTCGGAGTGCTCCAGCTCGAATTCACGAACAGCGGAAGTCCCGTCTTGCCGGTCGCTCTGCTCATCGTCGGGATCAACGCGCTGATCGCGATGCTCTTGCCCTATACCGCGGAGAGTTTCCCGCTCAGGATACGCGGAAGGACAACCGGCATGGTAGCCGCGTGCAGCAAAGCAGGCGGCGTCTTCGCGCAGCTGCTTGCGATCCTCGCTCTCGTGCCGCCACTCTCGCTCGTGTCGCTGATCATCATCGTGCCGACCATCGCTGCGCTCATCCTGGTCGCCTGGTTCGGCAAGGAAACGCGCGGGCGCGACCTGCGCGAGCTCGACCCCGATGGTCACACCTTCGCCGCGACAGGCATCTAGCGAGGCTCCTCATACGTATTCGGCCATTTGCCGTAGCGCTTCTCCCTCTATAGCAAGCGCCCGATGGTGGAGAAGGCTTCGACCCTGCTGATGTTCGGCGCGACCGGTGATCTTGCCCGTCGCATGCTGCTTCCCTCGCTCTACGGCCTCGATTCCGACGGCCTGCTTCCGGCAGATCTGAGGATCATCGGTACGGCGCGCACCGAGCTCGACGACGACACTTTTCGCGAGCGCGCAGATGAGGCCCTCAAGGAATATCTGCCTTCCGGCTTCTACTCGGAAGGGATTGCGGAGCGCTTCCTCTCGCGGCTTCACTACGTCCCGCTGGATATCAATGATTCGGAAGGGTTTAGCCGGCTTGCGGAAACGATTGGCGATCCCTGCCACGGCGTCGCAATCTTCCTCTCAACGGCGCCGTCGCTGTTCAAGCCGACCATCGATGGATTGCAAGCTGCCGGCCTTGCATGTCCGACGGTGCGAATGGCGCTCGAGAAACCGCTCGGTGTCGACCTCGAATTCAGCCGTGAGATCAATGATGCGGTGGCCGCCGCCTTCCCAGAGGACCGCACCTTCCGCATCGACCATTATCTCGGCAAGGAAACGGTTCAGAATTTGCTGGCGCTGAGGTTCGCAAATTCGATGTTCGAGCCGCTCTGGAACAGTGCGCATATCGAGCATGTCCAGATCACGGTCGCCGAGACGATCGGCCTCGAGGGGCGGGGCGATTATTACGACCAGGCCGGGGCTCTTCGCGATATGGTCCAGAACCACATGCTCCAGCTCCTGGCGCTGGTCGCGATGGAGCCGCCGACGGACTTCGATGCGACGGCGGTTCGGGACGAGAAAGTGAAGGTGCTTCGAGCGCTTCGACCGATCACCACCGACGATGCCGAAGCGATGACCGTGACAGGTCAGTACACGCGCGGGGCGATCGATGGTGAGCCGGTCCCGGGCTATATCGAAGAGGTGGGCCGCGATAGCACCACGGAAACCTTCGTCGCCTTGAAGGCGAATATCGACAATTGGCGCTGGAAGGGCGTTCCTTTCTACCTGCGCACCGGCAAGCGGCTGCCGATGCGCGATTCGGAGATCTTCATCCAGTTCCGCGACGTGCCTTTTTCGATTTTCGCCTCTCGCGGGGCGACTACCAAGCCGAACAAGCTGATTATCGGTCTGCAGCCGGAAGAGAGCATCGAGCTGCGCCTGATGTCGAAGACCCCCGGGCTTGATCGCCAGGGCGTGAGGCTGCGCGAGATTCCGCTCGATATCGGCCTCGCCAACGCCTTTAGCGAATATCGCCGGCGCATCGCCTATGAACGCCTTCTCCTCGATCTGATCGAGGGTGACCCGACGCTGTTCGTCCGGCGTGACGAGATCGAGGCGCAGTGGGCCTGGGTCGACAGGATCCGCGCCGCCTGGGCGGAGAAGGGCATAGAGCCGCGGCCTTACGCGGCTGGAACATGGGGCCCGTCGGCAGCCATTGCGCTGACCGAGCGCGACGGGATCAGCTGGCACGAATAGGAGCGAAGGACCAGATAGGCGCCATGGCTCTCCATCCCACCATTTCCAGTGTCACCGACCGGATCATCGAGCGGTCGCGGCCGACGCGGCGCCGCTATCTCGACCTCATGGCCGAGCAGAAGGAGCGGGGGATCAGCCGTCCGCGCCTGTCCTGCGGCAATTTCGCCCACGGCTTCGCGGCCGCGGGCGAGGACAAGGCGTCGATCAGCACCCTTCGTGGTCCCAATGTCGCGATTGTGACCGCTTACAACGACATGCTGTCAGCCCATCAGCCCTACAGCCGCTACCCCGAGCAGATTAAGATCTTCGCCCGCGAGGTCGGTGCAACAGCGCAGGTCGCGGGCGGGGTCCCCGCGATGTGCGACGGGGTTACTCAAGGCCAGCCCGGCATGGACCTCTCCCTGTTCAGCCGGGACGTGATCGCGATGAGCACCGCCGTCGCGCTCAGCCACGGCATGTTCGATGCGGCCGCCCTCCTTGGAATTTGCGACAAGATCGTGCCGGGGCTCCTGATCGGCGCGCTTCGCTTCGGCCACCTGCCGATGCTGCTGCTACCCGGAGGTCCGATGCCGTCGGGCCTTCCCAACAAGGAAAAGCAGCGCATCCGGCAGCTCTACGCTGAAGGGAAGGCCGGCAAGGACGAGCTGCTCGAGGCGGAGAGCCGTTCCTATCATGGCCCCGGGACCTGCACCTTCTACGGCACCGCCAATTCGAACCAGATGATGATGGAGCTGATGGGGCTTCACGTCCCCAATGCGGCCTTCATCAATCCGGGGACTCCGTTGCGGCAGGCACTGACGCGCTCGGCCGTGCACCGCCTCGCTGAGCTTGCGCAAAGCGGCGAGCGGCCGCTGGCCCATGTCGTTGACGAGAAAGCGATCCTGAACGCGATGATCGGCCTCCTCGCGACGGGCGGCTCAACAAACCATTTCATCCACCTGCCCGCGATCGCGCGCGCTGCCGGGATCATCATCAATTGGCAGGATTTCGCCGACCTTTCCTCGGTCGTGCCGCTGGTCACGCGAATCTATCCCAACGGGGCAAAGGATGTGAACGACTTCCAGGCCGCGGGCGGAATGGCGTTCGTCACTTATACGCTGTCGCTCGAAGGGCTCTTGCATACCGACACGCTGACCGCGGGCGCCGATACGATGGACGCATGGGTTGGCAATCCCGAGCTTCACGGCGACGAGCTCATCTGGAAGAGCGCCGAGGAAAGCGCCGACATCGACATGCTTCGTCCAGCGTCGGACCCGTTTCGGGCGGACGGCGGTCTTCGTCTCGTCCAGGGCAATCTTGGGCGAGCCGTGTTCAAGACCAGTGCGGTGGATGAGGAGCGCTGGCTGATCGAGGCTCCGGCGCGCTGCTTCTCCGACCAGAACGAGGTCTTGGACGCGTTCAAGGCAGGCGAGCTCAATCGAGATTGCGCTGTCATCGTGCGGTTCCAGGGCCCGCGCGCCAATGGCATGCCCGAGCTTCACAAGCTGACCCCCACGCTCGGCGTCCTGCAGGACCGGGGCCATCGCGTTGCCTTAATCACCGACGGGCGCATGTCCGGCGCGAGCGGCAAGGTGCCGGCGGCGATCCACTGCTCGCCCGAGGCGCTTCCGGACGGACCGCTGGCGCGGGTCCGCGACGGCGACCTCATTCGCCTCGATGCGCATAGCGGCACACTCGAAGCCCTCGGCGTCGATCTCGCCGCTCGCCCTTCGGCCAATTCGCCGCCGCCCCCCGTCGGCACAGGCCGCGAGCTCTTCGCGCTGATGCGCATGCACTGCGACGAAGCCGAAGCGGGCGCGTCGGCGATGCTCGCGGCGATGGAGGCGGAGCAATCATGATCCGCCAGATCGCGGCTGCCGACGTTGGCGGCACGCATGCCCGTTTCGCGCTCGCCGATATCGAAGATGGCCGGGTGGTCGCTCTTGGCGGACCCGTCACGCTCAAGACCTCGGACCATGCCAGCTTTCAGCTGGCGTGGCAGGAATTCGGACGGCAGGCGGGGATCGATTTACCCAACGAGCTCGCGATCGCCTTTGCCGGACCCGTCGGCGGCGAGGTCCTGAAGCTCACCAACAATCCCTGGGTGATCAGACCGGCGCTGATCAAGGAGCGGCTCGATGTCGACCGCTACACGATCGTCAACGACTTCGGCGCGGTTGCCTATGCGGTCGCGACGCTCGGTGAGGAATATTTCCAGCATCTGTGCGGACCAGTAGGGCCGCTCCCCGAAAACGGAGTCATCAGCATCGTCGGGCCGGGCACGGGCCTTGGTGTTGCTGCGCTCCTCAGGAGGGAGGGCGGTTACGACGTCATCGAGACCGAGGGCGGTCACATTGATTTCGCGCCGCTCGACGTTCTTGAGGACCGGATCCTCGTCGAGCTTCGCCGCAGCTTCCGCCGCGTCTCCATCGAGCGGATCGCCTCGGGCAGGGGCCTCTGGAACGTTTACGAAGCGCTCGGTGCGATCGAGGGGCAGGACCTCACCTTCCACGACGAGAAGGAGCTGTGGAGTGCTGCGCTTGCGCAAAGCGACAGCCTCGCAAACGCCGCGCTGGACCGCGTTTGCCTCACACTCGGTGCCGTCGCGGGCGATCTTGCGCTCGCACAGGGAGCACTCGCGGTCGTGATCGCGGGAGGCGTTGGGCTGAGGCTCGCCGATTACCTGCCGCGCTCGGGCTTCCGTGACCGGTTCATTGCCAAGGGCCGCTTCGAGCGGCGCATGGACGATGTGCCAGTCAAGCTCATCACCCATCCGCAGCCGGGCCTCGTGGGCGCCGCCGCGGCCTTCGCGAAGGAGCATGGATGACCATCGACCAAATCATGCGCGCCGCGCCGGTGATCCCCGTGCTCGTCCTCGACGGCGACGAGGATTGGGGAAGGCTCGCCGAGACTTTCGTCGAAGCCGGTTTACCGGTCCTCGAGGTGACCTTGCGTACGGCCGGCGCCCTCGGTGCGATCCAAAAGATGGCAAAGGTGCCGGGCGCGATCGTCGGTGCGGGCACGGTGCTGAACGAGCGGCAATTGAACGAGGCGGTCGAAGCAGGGGCGCAATTCATCGTCTCCCCCGGCCTGACTGAGCCGCTCACCAAGGCAGTCGGGCGCGCTGGGATCGCCTATCTTCCCGGCGTCGCCAACGCAGGCGACATCATGCGCGGGCTCGATCTCGGATTGGACCGTTTCAAATTCTTCCCTGCCGAGGCGTCGGGCGGATTAGCCGCGCTCAAAGCGCTCGCCGGACCATTCGGCAACATTCGGTTCTGCCCGACGGGCGGCATCCGGCCGGACAGCGCCGCCGACTGGCTGGCGATAGAGCAGGTGCTTTGCGTTGGGGGCACCTGGCTCTATCGGCCGGGGGACAGCATGGATGTCGTGGCCGAACGAGGGAAGGCCGCGGCAGCCCTGCGCCTTTAAATTTTCTCTTAACCATGCTCCCGTGATATATTGCGTTGCGGGTCAATGGGTTGGTGGATGACGCCAGTATTCGGCAAAATTGGGACGATCGCCGGCGCGGGCATGGTGCTCGCTTTCGGGGCGATGCTGTTCGCTTTTGGACGGAGCGGCGCCGCGGCGCAGTCGAGCCTCACCGTCAACGTCCCGCCCGCCGTCACCGATACGATTTACGGAGCGCGGGAAGCGCGCGGCCGACCGATTGTCGTCATCGATCCGGGGCATGGTGGCCGCGATCCCGGCGCGACGAGTGTCTCCGGACAGGTCAACGAAAAGGACCTCACGCTCGCGCTCGCCCGAGAGCTTCGCGACGATCTCGTGAAGCGCGGCCGCGTCAGGGTCGCCATGACGCGCAATGGCGACCAATATCTGACGCTCGACGAGCGCGCCGCTGTTGCGCGGCGCCTCGATGCGGGGATTTTCGTCTCGCTGCACATGGACAGCGCGCCCAACCCGCTGGCGAGAGGGGCGACCGTCTACTCACTGTCCGACGTAGCCTCGGACGCCGAGGCGGCGCGGGTGGCAGCGAAGGAAAATGGGGGAGCGGCGGCTGAGGCGGCGGGCGGCTCTGTCCAGGCGATGCTTTCCGATCTCGCGATGGACGGCCAGATGAGCCAGTCCGCGGATCTTGCCGTGCGGCTGGTCAACAAGTCTGCCGGGCGGTTCGAGCTTCGGCCCAGCCCGCATCGCTTCGCCTCGTTCCACGTCCTTCGTCGCGCTGGAACTCCGGCTATATTGTTCGAGGCTGGTTACATCAGCAATGCCGACGATGAAATGATTCTGCGCTCGCCCGAGCAGCGGTCAAAGATCGCGCTCGCACTTGCTCAAGCCATCGAAACCGACGTTGCTGCCCGTGGGCGCCGTTAAGGCGATTAACTGGCTTTCCGCACAAGTCGCGACAGGCTAGACGCTGCATCGGATGAAATTCGAGCATCTGACTCCTCCCGGGTGGCAGCTTCCCGACCTCGTGGCCTTCAACAACAGGGTTCACGAGTGGGTTGACCCATGGTGGGCACGAAGGTCGGTCCGGCTGGTCACCTGGGCGGGAGCCGCTCTATTTGCGCTGGTCGCGGCGATGTGGATTTACTTCGCCTCCGGCCTCCCATCCGCCCAGACTTTGCTCGCCTATCAGCCGCCGCTTCCTACCAATGTGCGCGGCTATAACGGCGATCCGGTGCAGACCTTCGCCCGTGAACGCAGGGTGGACCTGTCTTACGACGAATATCCGCCCCTTCTGGTCCACGCCTTCATTTCGGCGGAGGACAAGACCTTCTTCCACCATCACGGCATCGATTACGCCGGCTTTATCAAGGCGGTCTTCAACTACACGACCCACTTCGGCAGGGGCGGGCGAGTGGCGGGCGGCTCGACCATCACGCAGCAGGTCGCCAAATATTTGCTTCGCGACAGCAGCTATAATGTCGGCCGCAAGGCGCGCGAAGCGATCCTGGCCTTCCGGCTGGAGGACACGCTCAGCAAGGAGCAGATCCTCGAGCTCTACCTCAATTCAATTTTCCTCGGACGAAACGCTTATGGCGTGCAGGCGGCCGCGCGCGCCTATTTTGACAAGGACGTCGACGAGCTGACCCTCCCGGAGGCCGCATATCTCGCGATCCTTCCGAAGGCCCCTTCGAACTACGACCCGGTTCGAGCGACTGCGAAAGCGCTCGACCGCCGCAACTATGTTCTTCGGGAAATGTACCGCAACGGCTACATCACCGAAGACCAGTGGCATGCGGCTGCGACCACCCCGCTCGGCACAATCCGCTACGGGAGCAACGATAAATTTCGCCAGCAGGGCGGCTTTTTCATGGAGGAAGTCCGCCGCGAGCTCATCAAGCAGTTCGGCGAAGATTTCGAAGAACGGGCCGAATAGCCTCTACAGCGGCGGGCTGTGGGTCCGAAGCTCCATGAATCCGACCTACCAGGACGCCGCTGCGCAGTCCCTTCGCGACGGCCTCCTGAAGTTCGGCGGTGGAAGCGGCTGGCAAGACCTCGGCATCAGCGTCGACCTGGCGAAGGACTGGGCCGGCCAGCTCGATCGTGCGCCGGTCGGGACCGGCTATGTCGACTGGCTGAAGGCTGTGGTTCTCTCCAAGAGCGCGAGCTCGGCGACGATCGGGTTCACGAACGGGTCGACCGCGAACCTGCCGCTTTCAGGAGCCTCCATGCCGGTGCGGGGCGTCGGGGGGAGTGCCTTTGATAGCCTGAAGCCGGGCTCGGTCATCATCGTCAAGCAGACGAACCCCGGGAATTATGAACTGAAATCCGTTCCCTCGATTTCGGGCGGCATGCTGGTTGAGGAAGTCCATACCGGCCGTGTCCTCGCGATGCAGGGCGGCTTCGATGTCGTCGGATCAAGCTACAACCGCGCAATCCAGGCGCTTCGCCAGCCAGGCTCCGCGTTCAAACCAATCGTCTATGTGACGGCGCTGCAGAACGGCTTCACGCCGGCGACGATCGAACTCGATGCGCCCTTCTGCGTCTGGCAGGGCGCGGGCCTGGGGCAGAAATGCTTCGTCAACTTCGACCGCCGCTCGGCTGGTCCGCATACCTTGCGCTGGGGTCTCGAACAGTCTCGAAACCTGATGACGGTCCGCGCGGCCTCGAACATCGGAATGCCCAAGATCACCGACACGGCGCGCAAGCTCGGCGTCGGTGATTACGAGAACTATCTGTCGATCGCGCTCGGCGCGGGCGACACCACTGTTCTGCGGCTGACGAACGCCTATGCGATCCTCGCCAACCAGGGGCGCTCAGTAAAGCCGAGCACGATCGACTATGTCGAGGACCGCAGCGGCAAAGTCATTTACCGGACGGACAATCGCTGCGCGCTCATGGGCAATTGCAACGCTGCCGACTGGAATGGCGGGCCGATGCCGCGGCCGCCGAGCCGCACCCGGCAGCTGGTCGACGCCATGGCGGCATTCCAGATGGTCCACGTCATGGAAGGCGTGATCATCCGTGGCACGGCGACAGTGCTTCACGACCTCAATCGTCCATTGTTCGGCAAGACCGGCACCACCAATGGTCCGACCAACGTCTGGTTCGTCGGGGGAACACCAGACATCGTGGCGGGCGTCTATCTTGGGTACGATCAGCCGCGACCGATGGGCCACGCGGCGCAAGGCGGACGCATCGCGGCGCCGGTCTGGAAGCAGTGGGCGCTCACTGCGCTGAAGGACGAGCCGAAGGTACCCTTTGTCGCGCCGCCGGGGATTCGCTGGGTGCGGATCGACCGAGCGAGCGGCAAGCCAGTATTCGGCACCTTCCCGACGACAGAAGACTCGAAGTCGGACGTGATCTGGGAGGCATTCCAGCCGCAGACCGAAGCGGTCCACAGCACGCACAGCACGTTCGGCGATCCCTACGGGCCGCAATATCTCGAGCTGTGGCAGCAGGCGGGACAGCAGGCAGCGGCCGCGGGGGCTCAGCAAGGGCAGCAGCCCTCGCCTGGGCAGCCGCCGCGGCCTTCCGCGCCGGTTGCCACCGCGCCGAAGCCGCAATCGACCGGCTTGCCAACCCAGAACGCGCTCTAGTAGCGCTTCTCCCGAGAGGTTCTTGAATATGCGCGCCGAAGCGCAGGCCCATATTGATCAGATCAACGCCGCGACGGCGCTGCTGCGCCGATTCCTTGACTGGGACCGGGCGCTGAAGCGGTTGGACGAGCTTAATGCGAAGGTCGAGGACTCGACGCTCTGGGACGATCCCAAGGCAGCGCAGGAGGTCATGCGTGAGCGGCGGCGGCTGGAAGAGGCGATCGGCGCGACGACGAGCCTCGAGCGTGAGCTTGCCGATACGTCGGAGCTGATCGAGCTCGCCGAGAGCGAGGGCGACGCCGCGCTGGTCGAGGATGGCATCCGGAGCCTCGCGGAACTCGCCGAGCGGGCCGATCGCGACAAGGTCGCGGCACTGCTCGCGGGCGAAGCCGATGCCAACAATGCCTATGTCGAAATCAACGCCGGCGCAGGGGGCACCGAGAGCCAGGACTGGGCCGAGATGTTGCTTCGCATGTACACGCGCTGGGCCGAGCGGCACCACTGCAAGGTCGAGATGTTCGATTACCATTCGGGCGAGCAGGCGGGGATCAAGTCGGCCACGATCCTGATCAAGGGCGAGAACGCCTACGGGAATCTGAAGGTGGAGAGCGGCGTGCACCGGCTCGTGCGCATCAGTCCCTACGACGCAAACGCGCGGCGCCACACCAGCTTTTCAAGCGTCTGGGTCTATCCGGAAGTCGACGACGACATCGACATCCAGGTCGATGAGAAGGACTTGAGGATCGACACCTATCGCTCGTCGGGCGCCGGCGGGCAGCACGTCAATACCACCGACAGTGCGGTGCGCATCACGCACATTGCGACCGGGATCGTCGTCGCCTGTCAGAACGAGCGCTCGCAGCACAAGAACCGAGCGTCGGCGATGAAGCAACTAAAGGCGAGGCTCTACGAAGCCGAACTGCAGAAGCGCGAAGCCGAAACCGATGCTGCGAACGCCGCCAAGACCGACATCGGCTGGGGCCACCAGATCCGCTCCTACGTCCTGCAGCCGTACCAGCTGGTCAAGGATCTGCGCACCGGCGTCACCTCGACATCTCCCGGCGATGTTCTCGATGGCGACCTTGACCGGTTCATGGCCGCTGCGCTGTCCCAGCGCGTCACCGGCGAAACCGTCGAGGTCGAGGATGTCGAATAGGGCAGCCGCCGCAGCCGCGCTCTTCCTTCTCCTTCCCGCCTGCCGCTCTGAGCCGGCGCAGCCACGTTTCCCGGCCGCTCACCGCGACGTCGCGCCGATCGTCGATGACGCTTTTTCGACGGAGGACGCGCGCGACCGGCTGGGCGAGGCAGAAGAGGTAATGCAGCTTGCCGGCGTCCGAACCGGCATGTGGGTCGCTGATGTCGGGGCCGGCGAGGGCTATTATACGGTGCGGCTCGCGCGCGTCGTCGGCGCGAAGGGGAGGGTGCTCGCCGAAGACATCATCCCCAGCATCACCGACCAGCTCACCGACCGTGTACAGCGTGAACGGCTCGACAATGTCGCGGTGAGGCTTGGTACCCCTGACGATCCCATGCTTCCGGCGAGCACCTTCGACCGCATCTTCCTCGTCCACGTCTATCACGAGGTCGCCTCGCCCTACGCCTTCCTCTGGCACATGCGTGTAGGGCTGAAGCCCGGCGGACTTATCGGAGTGGTCGAGGCCGACCGTCCGGTAAGCCGCCATGGCATGCCGGCCGAGCAGCTCAAGTGCGAGTTCGCGGCGCTCAACCTCGCGCCGGTGAAGTTCAGGATGCTGACCGGCGGAGAGGCCTATTACATGGCTTTCCGGGTTGTCGGGCCGCGCCCCGCGCCCGAGGCGATCAAGCCGTGCGCGGGCGCCAAGAGCTAGAGCCAGCCGGTCTTGCGAAAGCGATCGTAGAGCCAGAGGCAGATCGCGATGATCACGCCCAAAACCATGAAATAGCCATATCTCTCGTGCAGCTCGGGCATGAACTGGAAGTTCATGCCGTAAATGCCGGCAATGGCGGTCGGCACCGCCAATATCGCGGCCCAGGCGGCAAGCTGGCGCGTGATGGTTCCGACCCTTTGCTGCTCGATCAGAGTGCTGAGCTGGAAGACGGAGTTCAGGGCGTCGCGGAGGCCGTCGACCCGCTCCTGCACGCGGCGGACATGATCGCGGACGTCGCGAAAGTAAGCGCGTGCGTCGGGTTCGATGCAGGGCAGTTCCTGGCGCGCAAGCTTCAGTGCAACCTCGCCCATGGGCCCGAGGATCCGCTGCATTCTGCTGAGCTCGCGGCGAAGCGCGAAAATGTGGTTCACTTGCTCGCGCTCGAGAAAGCTATGAGCGGCCTGTGCCTCCATCTCGAGCACTTCTTCCTCGATATCGTCGACGAGCGGTCCGTAACCATCGACGATGTAGTCGAGCACCGCGTGGAGGAGATAATCGGTTCCTTGCATGAGCAGCTTGGGCGCCTTTTCCAGCTGCTCGCGAAGCGCCGTATGGGCGCGCTCCGAGCCGTGACGGACCGTGATGATATGACTGTGGCCGACGAAAATGGCGGTCTCGCCATATTCAATCGTCTCGCCGTGCAATCTTGCAGTTCGCGCGACTACGAACACGTCGATACGAGGCCTTCGCCGAGCCCGTCTGGTCGGAGGTGGCGCGATGAAAAGTCAGACGCTCGGAGCGATCCTGCACGGCTACTTCATCGATCACCTGATCGCCGTGAAGGGCCTGCGCCCCGGCTCGGTGCGCAGCTACCGCGACACGATCCGGCTCCTGCTCGTGTTCGTCGCCGCACAGAAGCGCTGCAGGATCACGCGCCTGACGCTCGATGATCTGACCTGCGAGCGGGTGATCGCGTTCCTGCGACACCTCGAAGAGGACCGCGGCAACCACATCCGCACCCGCAACCAGCGGCTCGCCGCGCTGCACAGCTTCTTCGAGTACATCGCCGCACGGACGCCGGAGATGCTCGATGTCTGCCAACAGGTGGCCGCGATCCCGATGAAGCGCGTGGCCCCACCCGAGACGCACTTCCTGGAGCGCGATGAGGTCCAGGCACTGCTCCGTCACCTACCCAGCGACGGACGCCTGGCACTGCGGGACCGGGCGCTGCTGCTGTTCCTCTACAACACCGGGGCACGCGTGCAAGAAGCCGCCGACCTGCGCGTCGAGCACCTCGATCTCGGCGAGCACCCGATCGTGCGCCTCCACGGCAAAGGCGACAAGTGGAGGACCTGCCCGCTCTGGCAGCAGACGGCGCGGACCCTGGAAGCACTGATCGCGTCGCTCGATCCGCCAGCGACACCGCAGTCGGCCGTGTTCAGCGCGCATGGGCGACCGCTCACGCGATCCGGGATCTACAAGATCGTGCGCCGACACGCATCGAAGTTCGATGATCCGCGGACCGATCGCAAGGTCACCCCGCACACGTTCCGGCACACGTCCGCCATGCACCTCCTGGAGGCCGGCGTCGAGGTCAACGTCATCCGCGAGTGGCTCGGCCACGTCGACCTGACCACGACCAACCGCTACGCCCAGATCAACACGAAGACCAAAACGGCCGCGCTGCGAGCTGCTGAGCCGGTGGATGACTCGATCGGACCCCGCACCCTGCCGAACTGGCGCTCGGACGAGTCCCTCCTCAACTGGCTCACGTCGCTCTGAGCGTTATGTGCCCGAAAACACCACCACCGAGCCGTTCGCCCCCGTCATCACTGGCCTCCGCCACCGCCGGCCACATAACGGATCCGGGAACAGAACAGCCGTTTTGTGGCGCGCCACAAAACGGCTGAACACGTCGAGGATCACGTACAGGTAGAACCACGTCCACTTCGCCGGGCCCTTGAGCTTGCTGACGTCCCACGACCACAGCTCGTTCGGACGCTCGGCCAGCAGCTCGGGCTTGGCGTAGCCGGGGTGGGTGAGCTGATCGCGCCGCTCACGCACCCCGCCGTGGTGCGCGGCGAGGATCCGGTACATCGTCCGCGTCGAGCACAGATAGGTGCCCTCGTCCAGCAGCGTCGCGTACGTCTCCTCCGGCGAGACGTCGACGAACCGCTCCGAGTGCAGCACCTCGAGCACGGCGTCACGCTCGGGCTCGCTCAGCGCCCTCTCAGGCGTCGGACGCGGCCGGGCCAGCCTGGGCTCCGGCGGGCGGCGACGACGATAGATCGTCGCCGGCGACGCGCCCACCGCCTGGCACGCCGGGCGGGTGCCGATGATCGGCGTCAGTACCTCCACCGTCCGCTCGATCATCGCTCGGTGCTCCCGCTCGCGCTCTCGGTATCGAGCATCTGCTCCAACAGCGCTGAGAGATTTCCCTGAATCTCGATGACTTTCCTCGCCTTGACGAGCTCCGCCTCCGCGCGCTCAGCACGACGCGTCAGCTCCGCGATCTCCCGATCACGGCTGTCGGACGGCTTGCGGCCACGGGGCTTGCCGAGCTCCTTCAGCGCGCCGTCGCGGACCTGCTTGCGCCAGTAGGTCAGATGCGACGTGTACAAGCCCTCACGGCGCAACAGCTCGCCGATCTCGCCCGGCTTCGTGCACGCGTCGGCCTTAGCCAGGATCTCCAGCTTGTACTTCGCCGTGAACGACCGGCGCTTAGCCTGCTCGACCAGCTCGGGGTCAGGCACCCCCGCCGCGGCGGCGCGCCCGCCGGCCACGAATCCCAGCTCGGCTACGGCTCCCTGGTCTTCGCGGCCGGCGGCAGCATCATCCGCAGCCCTGGCACCATTCGTGCTCGTGTCCAACATGTCCGGCGTTCTCCGTTCTCGCCCTCAAGGTTCATAGATTCCTCGATGGTGAGCGTCTCACCGGACGTTGACAGAGAGGGGCGTCGCAGTCGTGCTCTTGCACGACAGCTACGCGCGGGTGCACGAGCTCCGGCCGTCGGCCTGACCCTCGCATCGCGAACGGTCCACGAGCACCACAACTTCACCGCCGCGCGCCGTTCGGCTTAGCCGTGCGCTCTTATCCTGCGATGCAGCCAGCGTTCGGCTTTGAGTAGGCGTTCATCGTTTCACGTTTTCTGTCCCTCTGTTGGGGACCGCGCGCAACGAAGCGGGCGAGGAACCCCAGCGCGTTCAACCAGAATTGGGACGAGCCCATCGGGCCGTGAGGTAAACGTCCGAACGTCCGAACGGGTAGCGGCCCGTACAGGCACGGAACCAGCCCCGCAGTCAAAACCAGTAACCCACGCCTCTCTCCCCTCTCGTGGCCCAGAACGCGTCGGTGGCATTCGGGCTTGGGATGAGAATCCTGGCCGCAGGGCCAGCTCCGTTCGCTCCAGCCTGAAAGGTCAGTGAGCGTCCGCCGGCGCGCTCGGGAGCGGTTCCAGCACGAACACCTCGACAGCGAGGTCGGGGTCGATGTGGTTGTCGCTCATGAAGCCGATCACCTTGCGTCCCGTCAGTCCCTCGATCTCGCGGCTGACGTCGTTCTTCATGATCATTTGCCAGCGGTGGCGCAGGTCGAGTATCGCCTCGTGCTGGCCGGCGTCGGCGAGCGTCTGCTCGCCGCGTGTGAGCGCGTCCTGCAGCACTACGAATACGCCATTGTCGCCGAGCGTGGTCTTTGCCCTCGTGGGGCCGCGACCGGTCGTCCGCGACAGCGCCCGAACGACGGTGTTCGAGATCTTGGCGGCGAGTTCCCCGTCGCGAGTTGGGCCTTCGGTGCTCATCGTGGTCCTCCGCTATCAAGCCAATCGTGTCCCGCGGCTCGTTCGCACGAACAAGGGCGGGCGCAGCGGCGCCGCGCGCGTCCCGCCTCCAGACACCCGAAAACAGTCCGGGTACGAGTCCGCTGCACCGTGAGCGAGTCTACTCGTGGCGCGGAACGCCGACGGCTTGTGGCGCGAGGACTGCTCGGAGCGAAGCTCGACCGCAGTGCGCCGGAGCTCGGGGGCGCCCGCACCGCCGGCGGTGATCGCGGTCGCACCGCCGATCCCGGCCACCCGCGACGGTGGTCAAGCTGTCGGTGGTCGTCCCGTTCCCGAGTTGCCCGTCGCCCCCTCTCTGCCGTTCTCGCCCAAGCAGTCGACCTGCCCGCCGGCTACCACCGCGCACGCGTAAGACTGGCCGGCGGCGACGGGCGGATCTCGGCCTACTTGTCACTTGGTGCCGCGTTCCTTAACGGCACCCGTTGTCGCGCTCGCGCCCGCTTTCCTCGCAGACCCTCGGAGCTTATTGACAGCTGGAATCGGTCAGCCGTCCGGCTACCAGGATCTCAGTGCTAATCCTGGCACGCAAGCCTCCCAAAATTCACCTGTCTTGCAGGCAACTTCCATAAGGCGTGGTTTATCGGGCGTAAGCAAGTACGGCCTTCGCTCGTGCCGTTCGCCGCGTACCAGAAGCCGTCGCGCGGTGTATTGGCGGTATACGAACATACGTTCTGAATAGGAGCCCAGAATGGCCACCACCACTGAAATGGCTGACACGACCAATCCCAGCCCGAGCGTGAAGAGCCCGGCGACCCCATCAGCGCGGCATTCCGAGCGGCGCGTGAGGTGATCGCTGTTGAGAGGACCCTTGTTGAGAGGACCACGGAGCTCTCCGACGAGGTGCTCAAGTCGGTCGAGGCGGGTCAGCGGGCCGCGATCGAGGCGGCGGGGCGGTTCGTGGTCACCGTCGAGGATGCGTTGCCACAAGAGGTCGAGGGCACGTCCGAGGTGGCGAAGAAGATCACCGAGTCGGGCCTGGAGACGGCCGACCGGCTGGTCCACACGTGGTACGACTTCCTCCGCAAGGTCATCGCCAGCGCTGGCAAGTCGCTGAGCAGCAGCAACGGAGCAAAGCCAAGCGCCGGCAAGTAAGTCATCGACGACACAGCAGCCGGCGCATCGGAGCGCCATTGGTGCTCGGCGTCGGCTGCGTTGCAGGCGGGGCGTGGCTCGCTGGCCGTCTGCACGCGCTCGCGACCGGGGACCTCAGCCAAGCAATCGGCGAGCTGAACCCCACCATCCAAAGGCCACGCGGGTCGTCTGCTCGAGGTTTAGAGATGTCGTCTACTCCCTCCACGAATGAGCTGGTCATCCTCGGCGCGCCGGTTGCGCTGCGCGACGGTTCGCGCGTTCGCGTGCGCCAGGCTCACCGCTCCGACAAGCAGCTGCTGCGACGCGGGTTCGAGCGCCTTGGCCCCGAGTCCCGTTACAGGCGCTTCCTTGCGCCGATGCCGCAGCTGACCGAGGCGATGGTGCGCTACCTGACCGAGGTCGACCACCACGATCACGAAGCGATCATTGCGCTGGAGGAGGAGACCGGCGAAGGGATCGGGGTGGTCCGCTACGTGCGCAGCAGCGAGCGCCGCGACGCGGCGGAGTTCGCCGTGACCGTGATCGACGACTGGCAGCGACGGGGCGTGGGTACGCTGCTGCTCGAGGTGATCAGCGCGCGGGCGCGCGAGGAGGGGGTCACGACCTTCACCGCGCTGATGCTGGCCTCCAACCGGGAGATGATGGACGTTCTCAACAGTCTCGGCCCGGTGCGGATCGTCGACCGGGACCTCGGTACGGTTGAGATCGAGATGCCGATCCCCGCGGTCGGGCTCTCGCCAGCGCTCAGCAAGTTGTTGCGGATCGCGGCCCGCAACGATGTGGCGGTGGCGCTCGCAGGCCGCCATGACCGGCTCAGCGCCCCGACGCCGCGCGCTCGGGGGCGGCGATCCACTCGATGCTGCTGCCAGCCAGCAACAGTCCGGGAGAATGGTGTCGATGGCGCTCGCTGAAACCCAACAACTGCGGATGCTCGAGCGACTACGGAGCGCGGGCGAGCAGCCAGTGACGCTCGACCAGTTGCGCGCCGGCGGGATCGACTTTCCCGCCGTAGTGATCGGCGAGCTCGAGCTCAACGGGTACGTGATCGAGCGCGTCTACGAGCACGGCCGCCAGATCGGCGTCCGCCTGCTGGAGAGCGACGCCCCCGATCCACCCGCCTCGCGCCGGCGCCAGCGATGGCGCCGAGTTTCGCGATAGTCACCGACGCAGGGCTGGAACCCCGATCCTGGCTGGTCCCGCGGTGATGTCGCCCAGCCAGCACGAAGCGCGGCTCGGCAAGGCCGCGCTGCCATACGGCGCTCTGCTCAGTGACGCGGCGACGCACCCGCCGCCCGATCCGTCACGACTCTCGGCGCGTTACGGCGGTGAAGGGTGGCTGATCTGCGGTCTCGCGCCGACGCGCCTCCAGCGCGTCCGCCTCGGCCTGCTCGTGCTCGCGCTCTGCTCCGTGAGCCTGCTCAGCGGCCGCGTCGGCATGCTCGCGGGCCTCCTCGGCCTGCTCTTTGCGTCGCCCCGCCTCGAATCCGAGCGCCTGCGCATGCTGGCGAGCGTCTTCGGCCTCGGCATGCCGGCGCTCGATCAGGCTCGCCGAATAAAGCGGGCCGCTCGAGGGCAAAGCGACACCGAACAGCGCACCGACCGCCGCGATCTGCTCGCCGCTGAGCTCATCCTCGACCCGCCCACGCTGTGCTCGCTCGATTTGCTCGGCGCTGTAAGGCACCCGCACGTAATCACGGCTCAACACCGCCTCAGCCGCCGGGATTATCCGACCTGACGCGCCAGCAGCCCGTGTTTGACCGACAGCAGTACCGGCTCGCTCGTGGCCGGGTCGTAATAGACCTCATCCAAGCGCCCCACCTTCTCGCCGCCACTGTCCAAGACATCCTGCAGTTCGACCAAGCTGGCTTCGAGACGTGGCTGCAGAGTCACCAACCGCCGGCGCCCGAGTCGACATAAGTTCCTCGTACAGGAGTGCGAAAAGGCCGCCCTCTGCCGCTTTTTCACCTACTCAATCGACATAATAGTTATCGGGCGTACGGGCAGGTACGCGACGACCTGGCTTGGATCCGTCGGATCAGCGGCCTGAGCGGGAGTCTCTGGGGAGAGGCCACGTCGTGCGAAGAAAGACCATCGCGTTCGGGGCCTAAGCTCATATGGCGTTGCTCTGCGATCGGGGCGGTCGTGACCCAGGCCGGGGGACCCAGGTGGTCATGGGTGTCAGCGGAGGATCGGCCGGTAAAGTCGCTGCTGCAGATGCCGATGACATAGTCACAGCCGCTTCAAGGAGGAAGCGGACCGAAAGCTCATGGGGGCGCAAGGATGCACATCTCCGAGTCTGACCTCACGCTGATCGCCACCAGCACCGCGTTCAGCTACAGCAGTCAGCGCACCCGGGTCGGGTCGCGACCCGCCCGCCGCAGCCGCATCCGTAGCGGCGCCGCTGACAGTCGACACTGCCGAGATCTCCGCCGGGCGCGGCCAGCGCGAGCGGCCGATCTGGGAAGCTCGCGATGCTGATCCGCGCTGTATATCGCTCGCGCTGTTGGTCGAACGATTCACGGGGCACAAGATCGATCTGCTCGATCCGAACCAGCTCGATCCGACCGCGGTCGAGCAGTCGCCGGAATTCGTCTTCCGGCGTGAGCACAACGGCGGCGTCGACATCGGCGCAGGGTTCGACAAGGGGCCAGGTCGCCGTCGAGATCGATGCGCAGAGCATCCGGTATGAGGTCCAGAGCTCCAGCCTTTCGGCCCGGGGCAGCGTCACGAGGCAGACGGGCGCAAGATCGACGCTGGATCTGCAGGCGACGATTTGCGCGGTCTCTTCGCGCGCGAATCGCTTTCGCTTCATGCCGGCCCGAGCCAGCAGGGACCCGCTCGTGCTCGATCTCAGCGGCGCGCCACGCAGCTCTCGCCCGCAGAAGATCAGCTTCGACGTCGACGCCGACGGGGTCGTCGACGGGTTCGATGCCGCAGGCAGGCTCGGCGCTGTTGGCGCTGATCGCAACGGCAACGGGAAGATCGACGACGGCAGCGAATGTTCGGTCCGCAGACCGGCAACGGTTACGCAGACCTTATCCGCGCTCGACTCCGACCACAACGGGTGGATCGACTCGGCAGACCCCGCGTTCAGCCAATTGCGTCTCTGGCAGCCGACCGCCGACGGCGGCGGCCAGCTCGAGACGCTCCAAGAGGGAATGTCGGCGCGATCTCGCTGCAGAACGTGGCGACGCCGTTCTCCTTTCCCGACCCGACGACGAACGCCGAGCTGGAGCGTGCAGAGCACGGGGCATCTTCTCGCGAGGACGGGACCGCCGGGACGGTGCGCCAGATCGACCTCGTCACCTAATGGCCTCTCTCGACGTGCGGCGCGCGAGGACGGGTTCGAGGTACCCCAAAAAGGTCTGATTTGCAGGCAACTTCACATGAGGAACATTATCGAGCGGGGGTTATGAATACTGGCGGTTCGACCACGGACGGCGACCTCCAGGTAGCCAATCCTCACCCACGCCCGGGAACGATCTACGACTCGGAGGATGAAGGGGATGCGCGATCGATGATCGCCAGCTGCACGAGTTGCGTGTGCGCGGCCACTGTGATGCCGCAGGGGCCCCACGCGAGCGCCGCCAGTGAAGCTCCCAGTTTCAGTTGCGAGATCGCGACCGGATCGTGGGCGTCCCAGAGGCGCACCGTGCCGTCGTCGCCGGCGCTGGCGAGCTGGGTGCCGTCGGGCGAGAACGCGACCGCGTTCACCCGGTCGGTGTGGCCTTTGAGGGTGGCGGTGGGCTGGCCGCTGGCGGGGTCCCAGAGGCGCACCGTGCCGTCGTTGCTGGCGCTGGCGAGCTGGGTGCCGTCGGGGCGCGCTCGCCGTTGGCGGTGGCGCGGGCGCGGCGATCGGTGCCGTCACCGGTCACATGAAGGGCGGCATCGACGACGATGACCTGAAGGCGCTTGGCGATGTCCTGGACCAGGGCCAGGCCGGGTTGATCGTGGTGTATGCAACGAACATGGCAGACCAGATCGCGGCGAACATCAAGGCCGCCAACAAGCACATCTCGAAGGAGATCGACGCCAACGCCGACGAGCTGGCGCGTCAGCTGACCGCGGCGAAGCCGGTAGCTGATCCTGCTCTGCGGCGTGCGATCAGCTTGCCGAGCTCCCATGGCGGTTGCGCCCGGCCGGGTGCGTCGGTGAGGTTGAGGGGTGTGCGTGGCGTCCGCTGGCCAGGTCCCAGACCCGCACGGTGCCGTCGTTGCTGCCGGAGACGAACAGGTTGAAGACGAGCTTGCCAGCCGCGGTGGAGGTGTCGATCGGGTCGCGCAACGAGCGGAACGCGATCCCGCGCTCGCCGAGCGCGGCGACGGTGTCGAGCAGGTGGCGGCGCGAGCGGCCGAGCCGGTCGAGCTTCCAGACGACGAGGCCCAGTGCTCGGGTCGGTGCCAGGAGCCGCAAAGTAGCGTCTCCTAATCGGCGTTAGACGATGTCCACCGCGTCCCCGGTCCAGCGCAACGCCGCCACGCTCCATTCCCTCGCGTTCTGTGGTGTCGTCGCTGGGTCCGCCGCGCTCTCGATCGCCCGGTTCGCTGGCGCCAGAACGACTGCGACCCCCGAGGATTGGGGGCCGCCGCCGATGCCTACAACCGATGTCTGGGTTCGCCACGCAGCGCCAAACTCCTGCTCGCCGGGCCGCCAAAGCTAGGAGCCCGCCGACGCCCCGACCAAGGCCGGTGCTGCGTTTGCGAGGTACGAGCTGCCGCGGCGAAAACTCCGCGCGACACGACGCTGGCGGCCTCTCCCCTACGCCGCCAGCTCATCGATCTTCCCGCGGTCGATGCCGTCCAGCGGCGGAAGGTCACCGAGGTGCTCATACAGCGTGGTGCGCCCCACCCCGAGCGCCCGGGCGATCTGCGCCATCGTCATGTCGCCGCGCTCGCGCATGGTCAGCGCCGCCGCCCGCTTCTCCGGGGTGAGTTTCACCGGACGGCCGCCGAGCCGGCCGGCGGCCTTGGCGACCTCCCGGCCGGCCTGGGAGCGCTCTCGGATGAGCTCGCGCTCGTTATGCCGCGCGTGTAGTTATGCCGAGTCGATCGTTGTTGCACGCGGTTTCTCGCTGCTCGTGACGGGGTGGCGGCGTGGGGTGTCGGCATAATCACAGGCTGTCCAGGAAGGCGAGCAGGCTGTCGGGGGCTCGGTAGCGGCCGGTGCGCGTGTTCGGCGGCGTGGTGCGGGCGAGCGCCTTCTCCTTGAGCGCGAGGTCGGCGTGTAGATAGGCGTCGGTGGTCCGGGTCGTCTCGTGGCCGAGCCAGAGCGCGATCACGGTCGTGTCGACGCCGGCGTGCAGGAGCCGCATCGCGCTGGTGTGACGCAGCGTGTGCGGCGAGAGCCGCTTGCCGGTCAGGCTCGGGCAGTGATCGTTGGGCGACCTGGCGTGTTTGGTGAGCAGCCGCTCGACGGCGTCGCGGCTGAGCGGCCCGCCGTGGCTGGCGGGGAACAGCGGATCGTCAGGATCGCCGTGCTGCTCGGCCAGCCATGCGCGTAGCACGGCGACGGTCTGGCGGGTGAGCGGGGTGACGCGTGTCTTGCGACCTTTGCCTTCGCATCGCAGGTGCGGGCCGCGGCCGAGCGAGACGTCGTGACGATCGCAGGCCGATCAGCTCCGAGACCCGCAGCCCGGTTTGGATCGTCGAGCAGCAGCAGCGCGTGGTCGCGCCGGCCGATCCAGCGTGGTGCGGTCCGGGGCGGCGAGCAGCGCGTCGACCTCGGGGTCGGTCAGGAACGTCACCAGCGGCCGGTCGGCGCGTTTGGGCGGGATCGCGAGCACGCGGGCGATCAGCGCGGCGTGTTCGGGGTGCCTCAGCGCGGCGAAGCGGAACATCGAGTGGATCGCGGCGAGCCGGGTGTTGCGGGTGCGCGCGCTGTTGTGCCGCTGCTGTTCGAGGTGCTCGAGGAACGCGCTGATCAGCGGCGCGTCGAGATCCTCGAGCTGCAGCCGCGATGGCGGCCTGCCGGTCCGCTCTTGCGGCGAAGGCCAGCAGCAGCCCGAACGTGTCGCGGTAGGAGGCGATCGTGTGCGGGCTGGCGCGGCGCTGGCCGATCAGCCGCTCGGTGAAGAAGGCCTCGAGCGTCGGCGCGAGCAGGGTCATGGCTGGCTCCCCGCGCGCTCGAGCCGTTCGGCCGCCAACTGCAGCAGCTCCGGCGTCGCCTGCAGATACCAGTACGACCAGGCGGGGGCGGCATGCCCGAGGTAGCTGGAGAGCCGCGGCATCAGCGCGGGAACGTCGAGGTCGGCGCGATAGCCAGTCGCTGAGCGTTGCGACCGCGAACGGTATGGCGCAGGCTGTGGATCCGCGGACCGCCGTCGCCGCCGGCACGCGGCCTCAGGCCCGCGTCGGCGAGCAGGCCACGGAACGTCTTGTAGACGTTCGCGTAGAACAGCCGGGTGCCTGCGCGTGGAGAGGAAGAACGCCGGCGACTTCGGCGCACGGCCAGCGGCGATCGCGCACGCTGCAGTACTCCTCGAGCGCACGGAGCGTGGTGTCGTGCAGCGGCAGCTCGCGCGCGGCGCCCGGCTTGCCGCCGCGCACGGTCACGCAGCCGGCGGCCAGGTCGACATCGCGGCGGTCGAGACCGATGGCCTCGCCGATGCGCATCCCGGTCACGGCCAGCAGCCCGATCAGCGTCCGGTAGGTCGCCCTGCTCAACGGGAAGCGAAGCGTCGCGGTCGCCGCCATCAGCGCGGCGATCTCAGCGCTCGGAGTACAGGTGCGGGGTGGGCCTGCGCCGGCAGCGGGGCAGCAGGTCGGTGGGCGGCACCTCGGCGCGGCCGTCGAGCGTGCGCAGGTAGCGCGCGAACCCGCGCGCGATCGACAGCCTCACCGCGCACTCCTGCGGGTGCCCGGCCGGCTGGGTCGCCCACTCCAGCGCCAGCCGCGTGGTCACCGTCGTCTCCCCGGCGGCGTCGAGATGGGCGACAAGGTCCGGCAGCAGCCGGCCGTGGCGCTTGAGCTTGAACCCCACCGCGCGTCGCAGCGCGAGATAGTCATCGCAGGCCTGGCGCAGCGCGCTCATGCCGCACCTCCCGGCCACGGCCGCGCGAGCTCGCGGAGCGCGGCCCGGTCGACTCGCGCGTAGATCGCGGTCGTGAACGTGCTCTGCTGGCGCAACAGCTGGCCGATCTCCTCAAGCGAGGCGCCCGCGCGCAACGTCTCGGTCGCGGCGGTGTGCCGCAGCCGGTGCGCGCCGACCAACGGCACCCCGCAGCGCCGACAAGCGGCGTGCACGATCCTCGCTCACCCCGTCGCGCGACAGCGCCTCCGATCGGCGCGTTGACCCGCAAGAACAGCCGCTCGCAGCCGACCCTCGGTCGGCCGCGCTGCAGGTAACCGGCCAGCGCCTCGGCCGACGTCGACCGGCAGCGGCAGCCGCTCCCGCCGGCCTGCCTTGCCGCGCACCAGCAGCTCGCCCGCGCCGCCAGTCGATATCCTCCAGCTCGATCGCGGCGACCTCACCGGCGCGCAGACCCAGCCGCGCCAGCACGATCAGCACCGCGAAATCGCGCCGCCCGGTCCGTCGTGCGCCGGTCGCAGCTGTCCAACAGCCGCGCGACCACCCGCGGGTCCAACGCGCGCGGCAACGATCTCGGCTGTGGAGCGACAGCCGGCACAGCGCCCGCGAGATCGCGCGCCGTGAGCCCCTCGAGATGCAAGAAGCGCAGCAACGACCGCAACGCCATCACCACGTTCTTCGCCGAGCCGACGCTGCGCGCAGCGCACTGCTCAAGCACGAAGCGGCCAACCTCGCCCGCGGTCAGCCGCTCCAGATCCAGCTCGCCGCCCGGCGCCGAGATCTGCCGCCAGGAACAGCCTCGCGACCCGCTCGTAGTAGCGCACCGTCCCCGCCGCCAGCCCACGCTCGCCCAGCAGGTAGGTCGCGGTAGCGCTCCACCAGCAGATCGACCGGCGCATCCGGTTTCGCGGCGTGACGCTCGGGCACCACACCCAGCGCGCGCAGATACCCCAGCAACGGCACCAGCGCCCTCGCGTGCGCATGAATGCGCGATAGCCGCAGCACGACGCTACGCGACGAACTCCGCCACGCCGCTCCGGCGTCAGCTCGCGACGCCGCGATCCGCTCAGCGGCCATCCAGCGGCTCAAGCAAGCCATCAGCTGCAGATGCCGAGCCGCCGACGCCGCGCGCATACCCGCGGCCCGCAAGCTCGGCACAGAACCCGCTCGCAAACGCGCGCAAGCGGCCCCGTCACGCGCACCCGCGACGGATCCTTCATCGAAGACCTCCTCTTCCGGACGTGGACAGATCCGGCGAGGAGCCTCCGTCAGACGGCCGCGATTATGCCGAGCGCACCACCACGATCACCGCACGATGCAAAGCCTTTCATCGCTCACGCGGCATAACCACACGCGCGGCATAACGAACGCGAGCTCATCTCCGAGCGCACCACCGCCGGACTGGCGTCAGCCCGGGCGCGAGGCCGCAGAGGTGGCCGACCGTACAAGATGACCTCGGCCAAGCTGCGCCTCGCGACCGCATCCATGGGACAGCCCGACACCAAGATCGGCGAGGCTTGCGCAGAGCTGGGGTCACCCGCCAAACCCTCTACCGATACGTCTCGCCGACAGGCGCTCGACCCGACGGACGCAAGCTCCTCGCCGACAGCCAGCGCAGACCACGGTGATCTCCGGTCTGGTGCGTCACTGGCACGCGTGGTCGGCCGCTCGCACACGTCGCGCAGCACGGTGGCAGCGCTTAGCTCGGAGCACCATCACGGCTAGCACAGGACCGGCCGGGCGGACAGCTCAGGAGGACGCGTTTCGCCCAGCGGACGCGCCCCGACGGCGAGAGCGCCGGCTGTCGAGATTGCTCAGGACCGCTAGTGACAGCGCGGTGTCTCGCTCCGCCGGCGGGATGCAGCAGCAAGCCGGCGCTGGCGTCGAGCTTCTCGCAACTCCTCCGTCGCCCGTTGCCAAAGCGGCGGCGCGGCCTTGGAGGCGCCTGCTTCTCGCGCGCAGTGCGGAAGTGGGCGGGCCGGCGTGGCTGGTTCGGCGCCCTCCCGCCGGGAGTGGACAGCCCGGATGATGTGCCGTTCTTGCGGCAGGGCCAGGCTGTGGTCGGGCTGCTTCTAGCTGGGGCGCCGTACGCGCGCTGCGCGACCCCGTCTTGGGCGTGGGGCATCGTGCCTGGCGGATGAGCGCGTCCGGCGCACGAGAGCGCGGAGTGTCGCGGACGCGGCCGCGAACGTCAGGAGAAGCGCCGGGCCGAGCGTCCCGATTGTCTCCTCGACGGGCATGCCGGCGATGTGCGCGAACGAGATCATTGGAAGATCTCCGTGGTGCAGTCGCCGCCCTGGAGGCGCACCTCGTGGGCGCGGGCGGGGCCGGCGGGGCGGTCGTGGAAGTCGACGAAGAAGTCGCGGTCGACTCGCATCCCACCGTCGGGCGGGCAGTTGACTCGGAGCAGCCAGGAGCGCAGCTCGGGGTAGAACTGGTTGTCCCAGGTCGAGTAGAGCGAGTTGGTGACGTAGAGCCTGCGTCCGTCCAGCGACAGCTGGATCATCTGTGGTCCGCCGCCCAGCTCGCGGCCGGCGTCGTTGGGCTTGCCGAGCAGTCCGCCGAGCCACAGCCGGCCGGTCAGCCGGGGGTTGGCGGGGTGGAGATGTCGTACTGGCGCAGGTCGCCGTGCAGCCAGTTGGTGAGGTACAGGAAGCGGTCGTCCATCGAGACGAGCAGGTCGGTGATCAGGCCGGGCACGCCGCCCGGCAGCGGCCAGCCGTCGAGTCGACGTTCTCGACCGCGATCACCGTGTCGGCCGTGAACGAGCCGTTGTCGCGGTGGAAGTGCCACATCGTGCTCGACAGGGCCGCTCCGACGAAGCCCTTGTCGGCGTCGGGGTCGTGCAGCCAGCGCACCTCGAACGGGAGGAGCCCGGTCTCGCGGAGCTCGAGCGTCTGCTCGACACGGCGCTCGGCAGGTTCCAGAAGTGCAGCCGGCTGCCGTAGCGCCCCGCGGCGACGTCGGCGATGTCGAAGCCCTTCTCGTAGGCGTTGGGCTCGCCGAACTCCGATGAGGCGAGGACGTTCTGGCGCGGCTGATACCAGAAGTCGTAGTTGAAGGGCGGGAGCGCGCCGCCGTTCTCCC
>CAVYAH010000079.1:0-67285 GCA_963766415.1 uncultured Alphaproteobacteria bacterium
ACCCGTATCTCGTTACACAAATGGGATTGGCCGCTGCCGCGGATTCCAGGGCCCGACCCTGCCCCTCCCCGCCGACAAGGTGTTCGTGACGTTGAAGCATTTCACTGGCCACGGCGGCCTGAAGCGGCACGAACGTTGGTCCCGCGCATATCGGCGAGCGCGAGCTTCGCGAGATCTTCTTCCCGCCGTTCGAGGCCGCGGTGAAGACCTATCCGGTGCGCTCGGTGATCGCGTCGTACAACGAGATCGATGGCATCCCGAGCCATGCCAACTCGGTGGCTGCTCAATGGCGTGCTGCGCGGCGAATGGAATTACGAGGGTGCCGTCGTCGCCGAGGCGACTATCGACCGGCTCCGCGAACTCGTAACGCGCCATCACCTCGCCGACGTCAAGGACGCCACGGAACGCCGATGACAAGTGGATCAATCTCGAAACGACCGATCCCGAGGGCTCTGCGCACCTGGCGGAGCTTGCGCGAAGGGCGTCTGCCGATGCCGCTCGTCGATCAAGCGGTCCGCCGGCTACTCGCGCTCAAGTTCAAGGCCGGGCTGTTCGAAAAACCCTGATCGCGATCGGCGGCAGCGGATGCCAACCGGCAACGCCATGGATGCGATCGCTTTGGCACCGAGATCGCGGACCATCCATCGGGCTGCTCGACCACAAGACCTCTTACCAGCTGGATCTGCTGCGAGGATCAAGCGGAGTTGCAGCCGCGAACCAGGCGAAAGGATACGCCACGTCGGAGGCTATGAGCGATGTCCGCGCCACGTAGTCAGCGTCCTCGAAGGGGTCGAGGAAGCGGGGCAGGGCCAAAGTTGTCGTCGATATAGCGAAGCCGTGCCGGCTCACCGATGTACGCGCGCTGCTGTCGGTGGTCAGCCAGGTGAAGCTCTTTATCCGCGGCGGTCAATTGGCAGCTTGATCCAGGCCGCCGTGGACCGAGAGGTGGTGACTGCTCGTCATGGGTGTCCTTTGGCGGAAATTAAGACCATGAGCGAGGGCTGCCTGCAGAAGACCCGATCTTGGCAACATTCGGCGTCGATCGACTTGTCGGCAGGAAGAGCTTCCGCCGGGGCGGATCCTCGGCGCACCGCAAGCCGAGCCGTCGGTCGTGCTGAACGGCCGCCCGCTGTCGGATCGTCTCTCGCGAAGCCACGGCGGTCTGAGCTTGTAGCCGGACAGGAGAAAGCGGCCATGCGGTTGCCTCTCCGGTTTCTTGTAGAAACGATCCGGGTGAAGCAAGCCACCCGTCACCGTTGCCGTTGAACGGGTCGGCCACTCCAATCAGTTCTACGATCGTTGCCACCGGAAGCCGACCGCGTGGCGCGGATGTCTGTTCAGTACCATCCGCCGGCTTTATCCGTTCGGCTTTGGCCTCGGTTAATGACCGCCTTCGACGTCTGACGGCGGGCCTCCGTCCTGACGCCAGTAATCGGCGGCGAACAGCGTTACGGACCAACGATGCAGACAGACGCCGCGGCGCCGGCGGACGAGGTGCGGGCGCCAGTGTCGACCAGTCCTGCGCAACAACAAAGCTCCCGGCCACGTCCAGTCGATCAAGCTGACAACGCTTCGAGCGAGTCACGCTTCGGCCAGGCGAGCGGCGGACAACCTTCAACCATGACGCCCGACGCGGGAAACGGCGAGGATGAAGAAGGTCGTCAAGCCGGCCACGTCTCACGATCTCTGGCCGGGCCGACAACTCGGCCGATTTCAGAGAGCGCCAGGCTTAAGGCTACGCGGATCGCGTACCGTCGGTACCTCCAGGACGAATACGCGGGCGAGCTTCGCCGGTGGCCACGGGTCGGGCAGCGGCAGATGGATCGCCCTTTTCCTCCGGCAACCATTGCTCCCATTGCGATGGGCGCGGCTTTGACAGGTTGCAACGTGTCGAAGACGGAGCGATAAGCCGGGTCGCTTTCCGCTCGTTCCAGCGTGACGCGGCCAAGCGAAAGCCGGCATGCGTAAAGTATGATTACCCGTGGTACATCTTCTCGCGAAACTTTGCGCGCATGGCGTCTCGACGTGCATGAGCAGCACATAAGGATATCACGCGCCCGTCGAGCGTGTGCGCGGTCTCGAGCAACGGCAATATTCTGCTCGCGACGTCCGGTGGCAGACACGTTTGAGCTCTGCCAGTGGCAGCGTTGTTTCCAGCGGCCTGCGCAGCGGCGCAGACGGGCGTGAATTGCCAGTCAGAGAAACTCATGGTCGCACCAGAGTCGGCCACGCGATATTCGTGCTTTGCAGCACCCCCCTTGCCGCGATGCGCTGCGCCTCGTCCTTTTCTCGTCGAGGAACACGGATATGGAACCAGCGCACTTGGACCCGCTGCCGAGCTTCTCCAGCACTGGCTCGTCCTTCGTCAGTTCCGCCTGGACTCGACTCGATCGACATGGCTGCTGAGGTGCGGTGCGACCATGTGCAATTTACCAAAACGAAACGAAGCCCGCCGCACGCCAGCCCTCGAGCGCTTCCATCGTCGTCGGATCCGTGACGTTCACGGCATTCACGCAGTGGTGCCGGCACGCCCCGAGCCTTCAGCGCAGATCGACCATTTGCCGGTTCATGGCGATTTTCAGGCGAATCGACGCCGGCGATAAGGCGCGTAAACCGGCAAATCATCGATCGTGATTGCGATCTGGCGCGGTGCGGCCGCGCATGAGGGGAGCAGCAACCCTGCAGCAACGACGAGGCTCGACCGATTTCTGTGCGGCGCCGACTAACGAGGATGCTTTCCAGATGTCGACCCCCGCGTCTGCGGCCAGCCGGTCGATCCGAGTCAGCTCGTCATCGGTGAAGTCGAGTTTCGCGAGCGCGGCTAGCGAATCCTCGAGCTGCTCGACGTTCGCGCGCCGACAAGGGCGGATGTCACCCGCGAAGCGCGCAAAACCCAGGCAATCGCCATTTGCGCCAGCGTCTGTCCGCGTTCTTGCGCAAGCTCATTCAGCGAGCTGATGCGCTGTAGAATTCTCAGCTGTAAGGAAGTCCTCGAGAACGAACCGGTCCTTTGCGGCCCGCGCATCGGCAGGAACGCCGCTAAGATATTTGCTGGTAAGCATTCCCTGAGCAAGCGGCGAAAAAGCGATGCACCCCACACCGAGTTCGCCGAGCGTGTCCAGCAGTCCATGCTCGATCCATCGGTTCACGATCGAAGTAGGATGGCTGATGGATGAGTAGCGGCACGCCTTCGCTGGCGAGAATATCATGTGCCTGCCGCGTCAGTTCCGGCGAATAGGAAGAGATGCCGACGTAGCGCGTCTTTCCCTGCCGATGCGCGTGCGCAAGCGCGCCCATTGTCTCTTCGAGCGGAGTGCTGGGATCGACCCGGTGGGAATAGAAAATGTCGACATAGTCTAGTCCCATGCGCTGCAAACTCTGGTCGAGGCTGGCGAGGAGATATTTGCGCGACCCACCGTTGCCATAGGGACCTGGCCACATGTCGTAGCCAGCCTTGGTCGAGATGATCAGTTCGTCGCGGTAAACTTTGAAATCCGCCGCCATCCAGCGGCCGAAATTCTCCTCCGCCGAGCCGTATGGGGGGCCATAATTGTTCGCGAGATCGAAGTGCGTGACGCCGCGATCGAAGGCACGTCGCAGGATCGCCCGGCCAGTCTCGAACACGTCAACGCCGCCGAAATTCTGCCAGAGACCGAGCGAGATCGCCGGCAGGTCGAGCCCGCTGCGGCCGCAGCGGCAATACGGGCATTCTTCCGTCGTAGCGGGCTGGTTCAGGGAGATATTGCTCCGGGATCATTTCGCTTCTCGCCTCTCGCCATGCGCGTACAGGCCAAATACAGCACCGACAAACCCACCGGCTTTCTTCGTGCTGAGGATCGTGCCGTCCGCACTCTGCAACAGCGTTCGCCGGTGCTCCCCGTCGCTGTCCACGCGAAGTCGTAGCTGCCAATTTTCGTCCAGCGCATGAGGTCGCGGCTGTGAAAGATCGGGTTGGCATACTGACCAAGTCCTGGTTTCGGCAGCCCGTCGTCACCCCGATAATCGAACCAATCGAACTGCGCCGGCGCCTGCTTCGCCAGGACCGGCGTCGAAAGAAGCTCCGCAGCAAGCATCAATTTACGCATGCCCCGCCTTCGTTTGTGCGAATGCGAAGGCAATCGCATCTCGTCGTAGCGGCTTCGGCCGGAACTCAGCGTCGTAGGGCGTTCCGCGCTTTCGTGCCTTGTCGGCACGCGGATCGAAATCTTCGAGCCAGCTGTAGCGGTCGCACATTCCCCAGCAGAGCACATCTTTTAGCTGCGGATAACTCAACATGAGATCGAGATAGGCTTTGCCGTAATCGGCAACCATCTGATCGCGAACGGCGGCGTCCATCGGCGCCATCTTGTCGTTGACGTCGAACTCCGTGATCGAAAGCTGGTAGCCCATCGCGACCACCTCATCGAGGAAACGCCGCCAAGGGGCTTCGAACTCGCGCACGATCTCGCCTACCGAGCGCGTGTTTCAGGAGACGGATGTGCGACTGGACGCCGAGCGCGTCGACCGGCGTACCGCGCTTCTTGAAGCCCTCGAGCAGTTTCAAGACGCCGCCCATATGCGTCTCGTCGTCGCTGTTGCGCTCCCAGCTCATATAGTCGTTGTAAACCAGCTGCGCACGGGGCGCGGCTTCGCGCGGCGGTATGGAACATCAGGTCGAGGAACTCCTCGCCGCCCAGCGCACGCGTCACGTTCGTGTCCCGGATTTCGCCCGTTTCGGGCTGCACCGCCTCGTTCACGACATCGTAGGAGTAGATCCGCTCGGCATAGCGCCGACAAACCGTCTCGACGTGCACCGCCAGTAGCCGTTCCGCCTCGCCAGCTGAGCCGAAATGACGTCTCGGCGAGCCATTTCGGATACCATTTGGTCGGCGTCCAGAAGAGGGTATGGCCGCGCAGCTTGAACCCCTGGGCATCAGCGTAATCGGCGATCGCGTCGAACGCTCGGAAATCAAACTGGTCGGGCGAGCGCCGCACCCACTGCCACTTCAGCTGGTTCTCCGGCACGAGCAGCTCGCAATCATGTTCAAGGAGCCGGGCATAAGCGGGATTGGTAAAACTTCCAGCGTCGGTTCCGGGCGGACTCCATGCGACCGCCGAGCCGAATCGCCGGCCGCTGCGCCGCGCAAGTGCGCCGAGCGAATCCGGCGATACGGGGCGCGGTTGCTGGGCAAGAGAAGCGGTTGCGACCGCCGCGGCTCCTGCAGCAATCGCCTGGCGGCGTGTGAGCTTCATCATCTCTCCTATGGTAGCGCTACCAATGCTAGGCTGGCACAGATGTTGTCAACGACTCGTCTTCGGCTGCTCCCAGCGGCACTGCTCCTTGTGTTGGGAGCGGGCAACGCGCTCGCCGAAGATGGATCTGAGCTGTGGCTTCGATACCGCTTAGTGGGGTCGCCTTTGCGCGCTCCGACCGCCATCGTGGAAGGCTCGCACCGGCCAACGCTTGGCGCCGCCGCGAGCGAGCTTCGGCGCGGATTGACCGGCCTTTTTGGACGCAAACCAGGAGACCAGCTGCGCAGCGGCGCAATCGTCCTTGGCACTTCCGCTTCCTCGCACCTGGTCGCCAGCCTCCATCTCCCGCTCAAGTCAGCGGGAGACGAAGGCTATTGCCTGAAGAGCACAAAATCGAAGGGCATCCGGTGACGGTCATCGCCGCGAACAGCGACATCGGAGTGCTCTACGGCGCCTTCGCCTACTTGCGGCTGATCCAGACCCGCTCGCTTCCGCTGCAACTCGGCGCCTGCGACACGCCGGCAATCCCGATCCGGATGCTCGACCATTGGGCAAATCTCGATGGCACCGTGGAACGCGGCTATGCCGGCCCGTCGCTCTGGAACTGGGGCCAGCTTCCGACCGTCGATCCGCGGCTGATCGACTACGCCCGCGCGAACGCGTCCATCGGTATCAACGGCGCGGTGCTCAACAACGTCAATGCCGAAGCTCGGGTCCTGGCGCCCGACTATCTCCGCAAGGTCGCCGCCATCGCCGATGCGTGGCGGCCATATGGCGTCCGCATCTACCTTTCCGCACGCTTCTCCGCGCCGAAGGAGATTGGCAGCCTTCCCACTGCCGATCCCCTTGATCCGGCGGTCCGCGCCTGGTGGCGCGCGAAGGTGGACGCGATCTATCGGCTGATCCCCGACTTCGGCGGTTTCCTCGTGAAGGCGAATGCCGAAGGCCAGCCGGGACCCCAGATCTATGGCCGGACCCATGCGGACGGGGCCAACATGCTCGCCGACGCGCTCGCGCCGCATCACGGCATCATTCTGTGGCGGGCCTTTGTCTATTCCGCCGCGAAGGAGGACCGCGCCAAGCAAGCCTATGACGAATTCCGGCCGCTCGACGGCGAGTTCCGGCCGAACGTCATTCTGCAGGTCAAAAACGGGCCGATCGACTTCCAGCCGCGTGAACCTTTCCATCCTCTGTTCGGACGAATGTCACGGACGAATGTTGCGATGGAAGTTCAGCTCACACGCGAATATCTGGGCCAGGGCAGCGGGATCGTCTTTCTTGCGCCAATGTGGTCGGAGGCACTCGAGGCCGACACATGCTCGCCGCGCTGCGGCACGCCGGTGCGCGCCACCATCAAGGCCATGGCCGGCGTTGCGAACGCGGGAAGCGAGCGCAACTGGACCGGCAACCATTTCGATCAGGCGAATTGGTACGCATTCGGACGCCTTGCCTGGGATCCGTCGGCGGCCCCTTCGACGATCGCCGATGAATGGACCCGGATGACGTGGGGCAACGAGCAGCGCCTGGTTCGGCCCATTGTCGAGATGATGATGCGCTCACGAGAGTCGGCGGTCGATATGATGACCCCGCTTGGCCTCGCCCACCAAATGGCGACCGATCATCATTATGGCCCGGGACCATGGGTGTGCGATCTCGCCGAGCCGAGCTGGAACCCCTGCTATTACAGCGAGGCCGACGTGCATGGGATCGGCTTTGATCGAACGGCGTCCGGGAGCGATGCGGCCGCGCAATATGCGCCGAAAGTCGGGGCCTGCTTCGCCGACCTCAAATGCGTCTCCGACGCCAATCTCTTGTGGTTCCATCACGTGGGATGGACGTACCGGATGCGGTCAGGCCGAAGCCTCTGGGCAGAGATGGTCGCGCACTATGATGAAGGGGTTGCAAGCGTGGAAGCGGCGCGGCGCAAATGGGATCTGCTCCGTCCATTCGTCGATGGTGGGCGCCACGCCGCGGTCGCAAAGACGCTCCGCCGCCAGTCGCTCGAAGCGAAATGGTGGCGTGATGCGTCGATCGCTTACTGGCAGAGCCTCTCGAAGCTGGACCTGCCGAAGGGCCATGAACCTCCCGCACATCCGCTTTCTTGGTATCAATCAATTCACTTCGACACGGTGCCGGGCTATCTCGCTCCCGGAGCCGGTCGCGAGTTATCATGCGTTCCACCTCGAGGAGGCCCGCCATGCGCGCTTTGATGCTGATCATAGCCACTACGTTCATTGCAAGCTGTTCGCGTCCGGTGACGCCGCCAGGTTCCAGCCTTGCAGAGGAGACTGCCGGGCGTGTTGCGGGTCCGGCGCAGAGCTGCATCAATTCCCACCAGGGAGTGAACCTTCGGGTGATCGACTCGCAGACGCTGGCCTTCAACGACGGGCCGACGATCTGGGTCACTCACCTTGGCGCTCCTTGCCCGGGGATCGCGACTCTCAGCACTTTGATCGTCCAGCCCGAGCTCGGGGGGCAATATTGCAGGGGCGACCATGTTCGCGGCCTTGAACAGGGCGCGATCATCCCTGGCGCGACCTGCTTCATCGGCGACTGGGTACCGTACCGGCGCCAATAACCGAACGTCAGTGGATCGTCGCGGCCGCCGGCTCGTCGCGCAGATGCGTCCGGGCACGATGCGAGGCAATCGCGAACAGGCACAGCACCGCGTAGCAAACCGCCGGGACGACGAACGCCGTCACATAATTCGTGTGCTGCGAGACGAGCCGACCAGTGAGCGGCGGAATCGCCGCGCCGCCGACGATCGAGAAGCAGAGGAACCCGGACGTCGCCTCCTCGGACGCGGTCGAGCGCTCGAGCGTGATGGTGAAGATTACCGGGAACATGATCGAGTTGAACAGGCCGATGGCGAGCGCCGCATAGCCGCCCGCAACGCCGCCGACGCTGAACACGAACAGGCACAAGGCGCAGGCGAGCGCGGTGAAGACCGTCAACAGGCGCGGCGCCGGAACCTTGGTTAGGAGTGCCGATCCGACCAGCCGCCCGACCATCGCTCCGCCCCAATAGAGGCTGACGAACTTGCCGGCTTCCTCGCGAACGCCGAGATTCCGTCATTGCCCATTGTGCGCAGCGGCACGTTGACGGCGAGACGGTCCAATTGCTGTTCAGGAACAGCGCCATCTGCGTGCCGATCGCGACCTCCGCGCCAACGTAGAGGAAAATCGCGAGGCCGCCGAACAGCGCCCACGGCGAGGAGATTGCCTCACGTATGGTTGTTCCAATGCCGACATCCGCAATTTCGTGCGACGGCGGCGGAGCTGCCGCGCCGATCATCTTGCGGGCCGACGAATATGAGGATGCCAATGAGGATGATCAGGCCCGCGATCCAGAAGATAGGCACGGTCGATGCCGTGCAGGGACGCGGCACGGACAGCCGGCGTGATCACCGTCCCTTCCTTCACTTCGACGCCCTTCAGGAACAGACGATGCGCCGAGATACGGACCGATGAACGTGCCGAGCGAGTTGAACGTCTGGCTGAAGGTCAGCCGGAAGTGGCTATACTCCGGCGCTGCCGAGCGCCGCAGCGAGAGGGTTTGCCGCGACCTGGAGGATCGTGATTCCGCTCGCCAGCACGAACAGGCCGAGCAGCACCAATTGTAGATCACCATATTGGCGGCGAGCAGCATGATCAGGCAGCCGACGACCATCATCGTCAACGAGATGAGCACGATCGGCACGGACTTCAGGCGCGCGAGGAGCACCGCGCCTGGAAGGCTCATCACACCATAAGCGATGAAGAAGGCCGAGGCGCTGAGCTGCGCCTCGACGTCTGACAAATGGAAGATACCCTTGACGGCGGCGACCAGCGGATCGACCAGCGACGTTATGAAACCCCAGGCGAAGAACAGGCAGGTGACGATGACATAGGCGCCGGTAACTCCGGCCGATTGCCGCTGTTGCTGCACAATGATCCCTTTTCGAAATTCGGCGGTCAGACTGGCAGCGAAAAATCTGTCGCACAAGCAACCGGCTTGACCCTGGCCTCGGCCGATCGCACGGGAAGCGGAGTGCAGCAGTTCGGTTGCGGCCGCACGTGGGTCAGCGCTCTTCCAAAATTGGGCTTCACCTGCCACGCTCGCGCCCATGGCGCTATTGCGGACCCGGGTTTTCATCGTTCCCAAGCCACGCCTGTCACACGGAAAAGACACTGGTTGGACCCGCGGCGCGGCGGCGCAATCGTTTTCGCCCTTGGCGCAGCGCTTAGCACTCAAGTTCAGGCGCAAATCGTGCCAGTGGACGGCGGCCAGGTGCAGGGCTCGCAATGGAACGGCGATTACCTGTTCCGCGGAATCCCTTTCGCCGCACCTCCGCTCGACGGACTGCGCTGGAAGCCGCCGCAGCCGGTGATTGCCTGGAAGGGCGTGCGCGGCGCGGCGGCGCAGCCCGCCTCCTGCGTCCAGAACGACCAGGACTGGAACAGCTCGGACTATCTCATCGGCAAGGAAGATTGCCTGACCCTCGACGTGCGCACGCCATCGCTAACCGGCAAGCTTCCCGTGCTGGTGTGGATCCATGGCGGCAGCAATCGCGCGGGCGGCCCCAGCGACATCGTCCTTTCGGACGTCGGCAAGGAGGTGGTGATCGTCGGGGTTCGGTACCGGCTGGGTATCTTCGGTTTTCTTTCGCACCCAGCGCTCACAGCCGAGCAGGGCGGATCGGGGAATTACGGGATCATGGACCAGATTGCAGCGCTGCGCTGGGTTCAGGGCAACATTTCAAGGTTCGGAGGCGATCCTCGCAACGTCACCATCGCGGGAGAATCTGCGGGCTCTGAGGACGTCAGCCTGTTGCTCGCCGCCCCGGCTGCGCGAGGCCTTTTCGAGAAGTCGATCATGGAGAGCGGAACGCCCGGTTTCGGGATGACCTTCAGAAGCCTGAAGGACGCGGAGCGCCTGGGCATGGAGGCTGATGATCTGCTGAAATCGGGTGGAAGCATCAATAAAATGAGGGCGATGTCGGTTCCCGCGCTTCTCGCGGTTGATCTCAAGCTCCACGATGATGCGATGGTTTCAGATTCGATGACGTGGCTTCGAACGACCGTCGACGGGAAGGTTCTCCCAGCCGATCCGCGAACACTGCTCGAGGAGGCGCCGCCGCGCCCGGCAATCGTCGGCAGCAACAAGGTCGAGTTCGGCTCCGATCGCGAGCACCGCGACGCCTTCATCGCCAAGACGTTCGGTCCGAACGAGGAGGCGGCGCGGGCTTATTATCAAGCCGACCAGCCCAATGCGCCGGACGACCCGCGCCTCGGCAATCTCGACGAGCAGATCGGCACCGACATCGCGTTTCGCTGCCCAGCCGAGCATCTGGCGCGAGCTCCTTTCAGCGAAGGGCGCGCCCGTTTGGCGCTACGAATTCGATGCCGCACCCGGCGGCGGGAAGACGTCGCACGCGGCCGAGATACCCTACGCCTTCGGGGATTCGACATTTGCCCCGGGCCAGTCGCTGAAGCCTTATTGGATCGCATTCATCCGCTCGGGCGACCCGAACTCGGCAGGGACTTGCCAACTGGCCGCGCTTCACGCCTCAAACGCGACAGCATATTCTCTTCGATGCCAAAGGTGCCACCGTTCAAGGCCCGCTTCGCCCGCAACTCTGCTCGTTGGAGGATCGCCTGTGACTTCTGGATCGACGCGACCTTATCCGCGCCGCACTGGCCGCTCCGCTTCTGTTCGCTTCAAAGGCCGCATCGGCGAAGCAGAAAGCGCCGCCAGGTGCCGACTGGGGAAAGTGGTTCCACGACTGGTTCGACCGCGACTTCGGGATGGTCGGCTATTACGCGGACGACAATGCGGCGCTTCTCGCGTCGAAAACACCAGTCGATGTCGTCTTCATCGGGCGATTCAATCACCGAGGGCTGGTTCGACAAGCGACCAAGCTTCTTCACGCGCGGGCGGATCGACCGAGGCATCGGGGGCCAGACCACGTCGCAGATGGCTCTTCGGATGATGAGCGACGTGGTCGCACTTCGTCCCCGCGCAGTGCACATCATGGGCGGCACGAACGATATCGCCGGCAACACCGGACCGATGACCGCGCAGATGAGCGAGGACAATATTCGGGCGATGACCGACATTGCACAGCGCCACCGGATCAGGGTGATGATCGCATCCGTCCCGCCTGCTGCAAGCTTTCCCTGGGCTCCGGCGGTCGAGACTTCGAAATGCGATCGCGCAGCTAAACCGCGGCCTTAAGAACATCGCCAGCCGAAACAGGCTCGACCTGGATCGATTATCATCCGGTGCTCGACGACGGCACGGGAGCCATGAAGGCCGGTCTCGCGTCCGACGGGGTTCATCCGACCGACGTCGGCTACGACGCGATGGCGAGGGTCATCGAGCTGGTTCTAAGGCGAGTGCTCGGGTGAAACTCGAACGTCGTTATATCGAAAAGCCATGGGGCCGGACGGAGCTGCCGCTTGTGTTCGATCCGCCTGCCGGCAAACGCATCGGCGAAGTCTGGTTCACCGGCGCCGGCGACCAGCCCCTGCTGGTCAAATATCTGTTCACGAGCGAGCGCCTCTCGATTCAGGTTCATCCGAACGACGAGCAGGCCCAGGCGCGCGGACTGCCGCGCGGAAAGAGCGAGTGCTGGTATATCCTCGAGGCAGAACCGGGTGCGACGCTCGGCCTCGGACCGAAGCGCGAAGTCTCGGCGGACGAGCTCCGCGTCGCGGCGCTCGACGGCTCAATCGAAGGAATGATGAACTGGCGACCAGTCCACGCCGGCGACTTCTTCATGGTCCCGCCGGGAACGATCCACGCGATAGGGGGAGGAATTTCGCTGCTCGAATTCCAGCAGAATTCGGACGTCACCTACCGGCTCTATGACTACGGCCGCCCGCGCGAATTGCACCTCGACGACGCCGTCTCAGTCGCCGACGCCTCTCCTTACCGAGGCTCACTCGCGCAACATCCTTCTCCCTATGATCGGTACACGCTGGTCGATGGTCCGCAGTTCGTTCTTGTTCAATCCGATCGCGACTTGTTCGGCGATCGGCAGCGCTGGGTCATTCCGCTCGACGGCGAGGTGCGCAGCAGCGGCGAAGTAGGCGGACCTGGCGATTGCCTGCTCATCGAGGCAGGCGAAAGTATCGATAGCAACGGCCGAATGTTGATTGGCGTTACTGCCTAGCGGTCATCGCCAGTGCAATCGCTCCCAGCGGGCCCGCGTCCCGCCCGAGCTCCGGCGACCGGAGATAAGGTGCACCCTTGGGCAATGTCATGTAGCCGTTGAGGCTGCCGACCAGCATTGTCTCGATCCGTTCCAACAGATGCGGCTGGTTGTCGATAACTCCGCCCCCGATTGCGATTGCCCGCGGCGCCGCGGCGCAAACGATGGCGTGGCATAGCTGTGCGAGCGCCCACGTGACGGAGTTCCAGGCAGGATCGTCTGATGGCAGGTCCTTCACCCGTTCCGAGCCGACGCGCGCGGCCAGCGACGGGCCAGCCGCAAGTCCCTCGACACAATCTCCATGGAACGGGCACGACCCGGGAAAATCGTCGCCCGCAAGTCGCGCAACGCGGATGTGGCCAAGTTCACAATGGGCAAAGCCGCGCATCGGCAATCCATTGGCGATCAACCCGACGCCGACGCCGGTGCCGACCGTCACATAGGCAAAATCCTGGAACCCACGACCCGAGCCCCAACGCATCTCTGCGAGCGCGGCACCGTTCACATCGGTGTCGAACGCGGCTGTCACTCCCGCGGCGCGCCGGAGTTCGGCGAGCACATCGGCTCCCGCCCATCCTGGCTTGGGCGTGCTCGTGATGCGTCCGTAATTCGCTGAGCTTGGGTCGAGGTCGACCGGTCCGAAGGTCGCGAGGCCAAGCGCCTCGAACGCTTCCTCCGATTGCCACCTCGCCAATTCCGCCGCGATCGCTCCAAGCGTCTCGGCAGGCGACGTTGTCGGCACCGTCTTGCGCGCAAGTATGTCGTCCGGGCCGCGCGCGAGGATCGCAACGCATTTGGTCCCGCCAAGCTCTACCCCCGCGTAAGTCACACGGCACCCTATCCGCTTCAAAGCGATCGCGCGACCGGGCGAAACGGACCCCGACACGACTCCCTTCCGCATTTCACGGAAGGGAGTCTGGGGAAGCTCTTATCCGCCGCGCTCTGGTGCCGGCGCAGGCGGCGGAGGCGGAGGCGGAGGCGCAGGCGGCGGCGGCGGCGGACAGCTCGCAGCTGCCTCAATGACCGAGCCGTCAGGGCATGTCTGCGTCGCCGGAGGTGGCGGAGGCAGAGGTGGCGGCGGAGGCGGCGCAGCCCTCGATCCTCCTCCCAAAGTGCCGCGCAGAATGAACGCGTACCTGCGATCGTTCATGAAGTACGACCTTGGAGCAAGCTTTCCATCAACCGTGAATTGCTGCAGCGTTTTTGTGACTTCGTTGGTGAGGTTCGTCGCCTGGACGCCGATCTTGAGCGTCGGCGTGATCGAATAGAAGGCCGAGGCATCCAGGGTTCCCGTCTTGTCGTTCCAGATCGGGAAGTAAGGGAAGATCACGTCCGCTTCGGTGAGGAGGAACTTCGATCGCCAGTTGTATGCCACACGGATCGAGATCGGCCCCTTCTCGTAGAAGGGCTGGATATTGATCGTGTGCTTCGACAATTGAGCAAGCGGCAAGCTTCCGGACACGCCAACCGGCGGCGTGTTGACCACCGCACCGCCGTTGAGGAACGAGTTGGGGATCCCCTTGCTCGCCACGTGCGTGTAGTTGGCGCTGATCCCGAAACCGCTGAGGAAACTCGGCAGGAAGTCGAACACCTGGTTGTAGGCGATTTCGAAGCCGCGAACTTTCCCGGTCCCGCTGAAGTTGGCAGGCCCGCGGATAAAGATCGTCTCGGTCACGCCGTTACTTGTGACGTCACGCAAAGTGCTGTTCGAGTAGACGTAATTGTGAATGTCCTTGAGGAAGGCATCGAAGGTCAAGGACCCGAGGCGGCTTCCTGCGAAATACCATTCCAGCGTGGCGTCGAAATTGTCCGACGTGATCGGCTTGAGGTTCGGATTACCTGCGTTGGCGTTCAGTGCGCCGTTGGCGTCGAGCCCGATCGTGAGGAAGTTGCGGCTGTCCGCCAGCGACGGCCGTGCGAAGTCCCTGCTCGCAGCAAAGCGCAAGATGAGGTCGCTCGAGAGCCCGAATTTCAAATTCGCGCTGGGCAACCAGTATGAGTATTTGTTCCGTGCGTTATCCGGGGATGTTACACCTGTCGCCCACGTCGCCAGCTGGTCATACCCCGTTTGACCTATGTTGCAGATGCCACCAGGCACCGATGGCGGCGTCCCGGGAGGAGCTTCCGGCGGCGGCGGAACAGGGGCGCAGCGAACATCGAACGGAATGAAGTTGCCATTGCTATCGATCATTCCGAGTTGCTGCTGGTTCGGAACTCCGATGGATCCGAGCGATGATGAGTTATCCCGGACGAAGCGGACACCGATATTGCCGTCCAGACGGACATTGCCGAAGATCGGGTTATCCTGGCCGAAGCGGAGCATGGCGTAAGCGTCGGCGGTCTTGAGACCGACTTCCTGAATTTCGCTTGGCAGGAACGAAGTCCCGTCAACCACGCCGTTGCGTTCGGCGAGCGGGACCCACGACGTAGCGCCGCCGCCCCCGTGCGCCTGGGCATAGGCCTGTATTGACTGGAAGAAGGCGACCGCCTGGTCGTAACCCTCGATGAGATTGCCGTTATAATAATTGGCGGCAGGCGGCGCTGCGGTGTCGCCGCGGAAGAAATTGTTCCAATTGTGCAGCGAGACGTTGCCTTCGGGAGCACCGACCTGGTCCATGAACACGGCGGCGCCCGTCCAGACCTCACTGAGCGAACCCCAATTGTATGTGGTATATTTGATGTTCTGTTCGCGGTCGGCATAGCGCGCGCCAAACTTCAGCTGCTTCAAGAAGCTGTCGTTCAGGAAATTGTAGCCGACATCGCCCTTGAACGCCCATTCGTGGCCGCGGCTATGTTCGATGTGATCCATCGCCGAGCGCCAGAAGGTGTAACGCGGGTTGCTGAAATATTCCTGGTCGCTCGCATTCTTCAGCGCGGCGGACGGGCTCGCCCAGGTCTGGCTGAGCGTCAGCGGTTTGTGCGGAATAATGACCGGGTATTGGCCGGTAAGATCGACCTCCTCGTCGGCGAACGTGGATCCGTGAACGCCGAAGTCCAAATTGTCGTGTTGGGCCTTCACATATTGGGCGTCGAGGTTGATGTCCCAGTGAGGCGTCGGGTTGAACTTGAAGTTTACCGACTGGTCCTGGACGATGTTGTCGTCCTTCACCTGGCGGTTGTTCAGCGTCTGCTGCATGCCGCCCTGGGCTACGTGATCCCAGGTGCCGCCACGCCAGCCGCCCATCGGAAGCGTGATGTAGCCGCTCTCGAAGACACCATTGTTGTCATATTGGTAGTTCGGGAACGTGGTTCCGTTCGGATAGCCCTGCCAGTTCGTCCCGCTCGCGCCAAGAATGGTCCCGCCGGGGCCGACCCGGCATTGCGCAAGCGGCCGACCCGTCGGAGCGGCACTATTGGGCAAGCAGCCCGCTGGATAGGTATTATATTCAGAAAGGTCGGAGCCGGTCTCGAACGTATACTCACCCCACCTCTCGCTTGCGTGCGAGCGCAGGAACTGGGCGGTGAGCAAGGCGCGCTGATCGAGACTCTGCCACTGCGCGGCACCGGCAAATCCGCGCCGCTTTCTATCGAAATTCTGGGTGCGGAACTGGCCTCCGATCGGCGCGTACCGCGTGTCGGCGTAATCATAGAAGCCATCGGATCCTGCAGGAGCAGCACCGAAGCAGGGGCTGTTCGGTCCGGACTCGGGGATGACCGGCGGAAATCCCTGGGTGTCCGTGTTGCTCGGCAACGGTGAGCGGCACACGCCAGGGCCGGTGCCCGAAGAATTATTGTCTGAATAGGTGCCGTCGCGCGTTTGAAAGTTCGAGACCTGCACGCCGTCCGCGCGGCTAAAGAGCCGCGAGTAAGAAGCAGCGCCGAGCAGGCCGATCCGACCTATGCTGGTGTCCCAATTGTCGCTGACCAGCAGCGAACCCACCGGCGACCACTTTCTTGAAAAATCGCCGTAGTCAGCCTCAAGGTCATATCCGATGTGCAAGCCCTTGTTATCAAAGGGCAGGCGCAGGTTCATGTTGATCGTGCCGGAAAGGCCGCCTTCGATCCTGTCGGCCGTCGTGTTCTTGAACACCTCGACGGATCCGAGAAGCTCGGCCGGCACGTCCTGGAAGTTGATCGCCTGCCCGTAAACGCCGGTCGAGAACGTGTCGCGCCCTGCGAATTCGGAGCGGACGTAGGTCAACCCGCGAACCACGACGCCCGAACCTTCAACCGAGAAGTGGTCGGGATCGCTCGATCCTGCAAAGCGATTGATTGCAACGCCGGGAACGCGCTGGAGCGCTTCGGTAACCGAGCGGTCGGGGAGAGCGCCGATGTCCTGCGCGGTGATGACGTCAACGACGGTGTCCGAGTTGCGCTTGATGTTTTGGGCGCTGCGAAGGCTCTGCCGGATACCGGTAATGACGATCGCGTTGCCGGGCGTCTTTTCATCACTCTTCGTACTGGTCGAGTTGGAAATCGATTCGCCCTGGCTCTGACCAGAATCCTGAACGCCCGCTGCCGAAGTCGCCGGCACGGCAGGAGCTTGCGTGGCATCCTGGGCCAGCGCCGGAGCCGCCGTCACGAATGCACAGATTGCGATCGCCGAAACACCACAGCGCAAAAGACCCAGATTGCGCGCGGAATCCGGGTGCGTTCCAAATTCGCCCATGAGGCCCCCTTCAGTCTCTGGTAGCGCTAACAAACGCGACCAGACTCTCTCCTAACCGAGTTGCATAACTCGCCCTTTTTCACGCGGCAAGAGCGTTGATGAACGAATCCTTACCGGATTGCCCACACTGTGGCAGCGATGCCTCACCTGTAAGGCGCAGCCATCCGCTTGATCATGCGCAAGGAGTGGAGAAGAGTTGCGTACGCGCGCATTGGCGGCGGCGGGGACACATGGCGGACAGGCCAAGAGTGAAGGTCATAATCGTTGGCGGAGGCACCGCGGGGTGGATGACTGCCGCCGCCCTGGCGAAGCTGCTTCCGTCACGCTGCAGCGTTCATCTTGTCGAATCGGAAGCGATCGGGATCGTCGGCGTTGGCGAAGCGACCCTTCCCCACATCCGTGGTTTCAACGACCGGCTCGGTATCAATGAGGCGGAGTTCATGGCCGCGACGCGCGCGACCTTCAAACTCGGCATCGAATTCAAGGATTGGGGCAAGCCGGGCGACAGCTACATCCACCCGTTCGGCTCGTTCGGCAGCGGCAAGGGCACGGTCGATTTCCATCATTACTGGAGCCGGCTTTGCGAAGGCCCCGGGCAGGCGCCGCCAATCGGCGAATATTCGATGGCGGTCACGATGGCGTACATGAACCGCTTTGCGCGCCCCGACCCCGATCCCGGCAAGATCGAGTCGACGTTCAACTATGCCTATCAGTTCGATGCGATGCTGTTCGCACCCTTCCTTCGCGGCATAGCCGAAGGCCTCGGAGCGGAGCGCACCGAGGGACGGATCGTGGACGTGGAGCTCGACGGGGAAACAGGAGACGTAAGGGCCATCCTTCTTGAGAACGGCGAAATGATCGGCGGCGACCTTTTCATCGATTGCTCTGGCTTCGTGTCGCTCATTGTCGGCAAGGCGCTTGGCGAGCCGTTCGAAGACTGGTCGCAATGGCTGCCGTGCGACCGCGCCGTCGCAATGCCGTGCCGGACGAGGACCGCGCTCACTCCATATACAAGCGCGACCGCGATGCACGCAGGCTGGCGCTGGCGGATCCCGCTGCAGCATCGCACCGGAAACGGCTATGTCTATTCCTCGGCGTTCACGAATGACGAGGATGCTCGTGCGGCGCTGCTCGAGGCTGTCGAAGGCGAGCCGATTGCCGAGCCGCGAATCCTAAAGTTCAAGGCTGGCCGCCGCAAGCGCAGTTGGGTTCGCAACTGCGTAGCCGTTGGGCTTGCGAGCGGGTTTCTCGAGCCGCTCGAATCGACGAGCATTTATCTCATCCAGGCGGCGATCAGCACGCTGATCGAACTGTTCCCAGAGCGTGAAATCTCGGCACTCGATCGCGACGAGTTCAACCGTCTGATCGACCTCGAATATGACCGCATCCGCGATTTCCTGATCCTTCATTACCACGCGACCCAGCGGACCAATTCGTCTTTCTGGGAGCATGTGCGGACGATGCAGGTTCCGGCCTCTCTGCACGAGAAGATCGAGCTGTTTCGCCGGCGCGGGCGCGTTTCGAAATATCGTGAAGGTGTATTCCTCGATGCGAGCTGGATAGCGGTTTACATCGGCCAGCGCGTGATCCCCCAGGGTCACGACCTAAGGGCCGATCTGCCACCGGCTGACGTGTTTGCAAGGGGAATGGAAGCGCTGCGGGCCGACGTTCGCGCCAAGGCTGCGCTAATGCCCGATCACCGTGCTTATATCGAGCGCTATTGCCCGATGTCGGAGGCAGCATGACGGCGGACGGGGCGATGAAGCACGTCGCTGTCATTGGCGGCGGCATCGTTGCCTGGTCGGCGGCCGCGGCATTGAGGCGGCACATCCCTTCCCTTGAAATCACGCTGGTCAGCTGTCCGGTCCCGCCTGGCTCTCTTGCCGACCGAATGATCAGCACCTTGCCGTCGATCTTGGGATTTCACGAGGATCTCGGTCTCAGCGAGGCCGATACGGTCGTAGGCGCACAAAGCGGCTTGCGGATCGGGACAGTCTTCGAGGGCTGGTCGGCGGGACTTGCGCCTTATGTCCATGCCTATGGGAGCTACGGCGCTGCGGTCGAAGGGATTCCTTTCCATCAATTGTGGCTTCGCGCGCGAGCCAACGAGACCATAGCCCGGTTCGACCAATTCTCCGCCGCGGCCGAGCTTGGACGCCTTGGCCGTATCGGCATCACCCCGCCGTCGACGATTTCGATCGGGTATGGACTGCACCTGACGCTTGAGCGCTATGCGGCATTGATGCGCGAATTTGCGCTGCACCAGGGAGTGAATGAGCAGTCGTGCACAAGCCTCCGACCAAGGCTTCGCGGCGAGGACGGCTTCATCGATGCGCTCATTCTCGACACCGATGCCGTCATTCGCGCAGACCTGTTCGTCGACTGCACGGGGCCTTGTGCAGCGGTTCGATCGGCTCTTGCCGAAGGGTTCGAAGACTGGTCCGCGTGGCTGCCCTGCGACCGGGTTGTGTTTGCTCCCGATCAGGAAAATCGAGATCCTGCAATCCTCGATCGCGTGACCGCCACCAAGGCCGGATGGCGATGGCAGGCCTCATCTCCCATGCGATCCTCAAGCGGCGCGGTCTATTCATCCAAGCACGCGGTAGGTGAGGAGCCTCCACTTGGTGCTGAAACCAGCATCAAACAGGGCTGCCTCGCTGAACCCTGGGTCCGCAACTGCGTCGCGCTCGGCGACGCCGCGGTCATGGTCGAGCCGCTCGAATGGGCCAACCTCCACCTCGCGCACAGCCAGATCGACCGGCTGGTTTCGATGATGCCTGGACGCGACTGCGCCCCGGTCGAGCTCGCCGAGTATAATCGCCAATGCTCGGACGAAGCGCGCAGGGTGCGTGATTTCATCTGCATGCACTATGTCACCGCAGGCCGCGATGAGCCCTTCTGGAAGGATGCGGCGAACGCTCCTCCTCCTCAATCACTGACGCACACCCTCGCGCTCTTCGCCGAGCGCGGACGCCTGCCTTATTATGAAGAGGAAACCTTTTCACGCGACAGCTGGGCCGCGGTCCTGCTCGGCCAGGGCTTCGAGCCCCGTCGAACGGACCCGCTCGCCGATCTGCTCTCCCTTGATCAAGTAAGGAACGAACTCGACCGTCACAGCGATTTCATCCGGACTTTCGTCGCGGCGCAGCCGATGTATCTCGATTATTTATCCAACCCTGCAGAGCGCCGACATCAATGAACGAGCATAATATTCGAGAGGTCGTGATCGTCGGCGGTGGAACCGCTGGCTGGATGGCCGCAGCCGCCTTTTCGCGCTTTCTCAACAACGGCTACACGCGCACGACCCTGATCGAATCGGAAGAGATCGGCACCATCGGGGTTGGTGAGGCGACCATACCGCCGCTCATCAGCTTCAACGAACTGCTCGGAAATCAACGAAAACGAGTTCGTTGCGGCGACCAAAGCGACGTTCAAGCTTGGCATTGAGTTCGTGAACTGGGGAAGGATTGGACGACGCTATTTTCATCCGTTCGGAACGCTCGGCCAGGATTTGCAGGGCATCCAGTTTCACCAGCTCTATTTGCGCGAACGGCAGCGCCGTCCCGTCCCGGACATTTCCGCATGGTCAATGAGCGCCATCGCGGCGGCGCAGGGCAAGTTCGTGCGACCAGGACGGCGCGCGCAGTTTCCGCTGACTGCGCTGCTCTACGCCTTCCATTTCGATGCCGGGCTTTATGCGCGCTTCCTTCGGGAATTCGCCGAGAGATCCGGGGTGAACAGGATCGAGGGCAAGATCGTCGACGTCGAGCTACGGAGCGAGGACGGTTTCGTCCGGTCCGTCCAGCTCGCGGACGGCAGGACCGTCGAGGGTGAACTCTTCATCGATTGCTCGGGTTTCCGCGGCCTTCTCATCGAGGACGCGCTCGAAACCGGTTACGAGGATTGGACTCACTGGCTCCCGTGCGACCGGGCGATCGCTGCGCCATGCGCCTATTCGGGCCAGCCCGATCCTTTCACCCGCTCAACTGCGCATTCGAGCGGTTGGCAGTGGCGAATCCCGCTGCAGCACCGGATGGGCAACGGTCATGTCTATTGCAGTGACTTCATCTCCGACGACGAGGCTGAGCGGATATTGCTCTCGAACATCGAAGGAGAGCTCCTTTCAGAGCCCCGGCGCCTGTCGTTCAGGACCGGCAGGCGGAAGCTCGCCTGGAACCGCAACGTCGTCACGCTCGGCCTTTCGAGCGGCTTCGTCGAGCCGCTCGAATCGACCAGTATCCACCTCGTCCAGGCGGGCATCTCACGGCTCATCAGCTTGTTCCCGGACCTTCGGTTCAATCCGATCGAACGCACTACCTACAACCGACAGATGCAAAGCGTTTTCGAGTGGGTCCGCGACTTCGTCATCCTCCATTACAAGGCAATGCAACGCGACGATTCCGATTTCTGGAAGCGCTGCGCGGCGATGGATATTCCGGACACGCTCGCAGAACGGATCGAGCATTTTCGCAACAAGGGTCGGGTGTCCGCTGATTCAGTCGAATTGTTTACGACGCCGAGCTGGGTCTCGGTGATGCTCGGGCAGGGGATCGTGCCGGAAGGCTATGATCCGCCTGTTGATGGCCTCGACGAGCAAAAAGTTGGGCAGGCACTCGAGCAGATCAGACTGGCCATCATCGAAATGGCCGAGCGGCTCCCAAGTCACGCAGAATTCGTTGCTCGATGCCTCGCCGCTGCCGCAAATCCCACCGCCGCCATAGCCGAGCTCGCCCTTTGATCGAGGATCGCATCCGCAAGCTGGTCATCGTCGGCGGCGGCACCGCCGGCTGGATGGCCGCAGCTGCACTGTCGAAGATCTTCGGCGCGATGCCGGACTCTCGATCGAACTGGTGGAGTCCGAGGAGATCGGAACGGTCGGCGTCGGCGAAGCGACGATCCCGCAAATCAATCTCTTCAACTCGCTCCTCGGACTCGACGAGCGCGACTTCGTTCGCGCCACGAACGCGACTTACAAGCTCGGCATCGAATTTCGCGACTGGATTCGCATCGGCCACCGCTACGTCCATCCGTTCGGATTCTATGGGCTCGATATGCTCGGGATCGAGTTCCACCATCATTGGCTCAAGGGCCAGAGCTCTCGGCGATTCCACGCCGCTCGACGTCTATTCCCTGGGGATCGTTGCGGGCCTGGAGGGCCGCTTCGAGCACCCGCGCCCGCAGCAGCCGAGGCTCGCCCCTGTCGCGCATCTCCTACGCCTTCCAATTCGATGCGGCCCTCTACGCAAACTATCTCCGCTCCCTCGCCGAGGCGAGCGGCGTGGTGCGGACCGAGGGGCGCATCGTAAATGTCGTCCAGAATGGCGAAACCGGCTTCGTCGAAGCGGTCGAGCTTCGGGAGCGGGAAGCGTATCGAGGGCGACCTCTTCATCGACTGCTCCGGCTTTCGCGGCCTGCTCATCGAACAGGCGCTGGGATCGGGTTTCGAGGACTGGTCGAAATGGCTGCCGTGCGATCGTGCGCTGGCCGTACGATGCGAAAGCAGGCGACGACCAGCAACCTCTCACCCGATCGACCGCACGCAAGGCGGGCTGGCAATGGCGCATCCCGCTGCAGCATCGCACGGCAACGGCTATGTCTATTCAAGCGCGCATGTCAGCGACGACGAGGCGGCCGCGACGCTGCTGCGCAATCTCGACGGAAAGCCGCTCGCCGACCCGCGGTTCGCTCAAGTTTCGCGCCGGCCACCGCAAGCAAGCCTGGGTCAAGAATGTGGTCTCGCTCGGCCTCGCCGGCGGCTTCCTGGAACCGCTCGAATCGACCAGCATCCATCTCGTTCAAACCGGAATCGCGCGCCTCATGACGCTCTTTCCGTCGCGACGTTTCGACGAGCGGAAATCGAGCGTTACAATGACCTTGCGGTCGAGGAATATGTCGACATTCGTGATTTCCTGGTGCTCCACTACAACGCAACCGAGCGCGACGATTCCGACTTCTGGAACTATTGCCGCGACGCTCGAACCGCCCGAAGGGCTCGCCTACAAGCTCGATATGTTCCGCCGCAACGGACGCATTTTCCGCGAGCATAACGAGTTGTTCACCGAGACAAGCTGGCTGGCCGTGATGGTCGGACAAGGGATTGACGCGGCAATCGTATCACCCGGCTGCGGACATCCTGCCCGACCAGGAGACGCTCGCAAGGCTCGCGCACATCCGCGACGTGGTTGCTCAAACGGCGAGCCTGATGCCGATGCAGCGCGAGTATCTGGAGCGCCAGGGCAGCACCAGCAACCTGGTTCTCCGCGCACCATGACAGAGCCAGAAGGTCCGCGTCCGATTGCAGAGTATCGCGGCGTCGACCGCCGCCCGGTTTCGCGGCCAGATCCGGCCCGCTGGCCAACCTGCGGTGCTGCGCGGCCTTGCCGAACACTGGCCCGCGGTCGCGGCAGCGCGACGATCCAGCGAGGAGCTGGTCGCCTATTTGAAGGGGTTTCGGGTTGATCGTCCGGTGGCGGCGATCGTGGGTCCGCCGGAGATCGAGGGAAGGTTCCTCTATTCGGAGGATCTTCGCTCGCTCAATTTCACGCGAGGGATGTCGGGTCTCGACCCGTTCCTCGACCGTCTGCTTCGCGATCGCGGGGATCCGCCGCCCTACGCGATCGCCGTCCAGTCCGAGGAGGTCCCGAGCCTTCTCCCTGGCTTCGCAGAAGAAAATCGCACGGACCTCGTTGAACCGAGTGTGGTTCCGCGAGCCTGGATCGGCAATCGCATCCGGGTGGCTCCGCATTACGACCTGATGGAGAATGTCGGGATCGTCGTCGCCGGCCGGCGCCGATTCACCGTTTTTCCACCGGACGAGCTGAAGACTTTGTACGTCGGCCCGCTCGAGCTCACCCCCGCTGGCACACCGATCAGCCTCGTCGATCCAGAAGCGTGGATCTGGAGCGCTTCCCCGCTATGCCCAAGCTCGGCAGCGGCACAGATCGCGCAGCTCGAGCCGGGCGACGCGATCTACATCCCCATTCCACTGGTGGCACGCGGTCGATTCGCTCGAGCCTTTGAACCTCTTCATCAATTATTGGTGGAACGACGCACAGCCCGGCATTGGTAACCCGTACGACGCGCTGCTCCACGCGATCTATGCGATCAAGACGCTCCCTGCCGAACAGCGGACAGTCTGGCGAATGGTGTTCGATCATTATGTCTTCGGAGTGGACGGCGATCCGGTCGAGCATCTGCCGGAGCACGCGCGCGGCATGCTGGGAGAAGTGACGCCCCAACAGCTCGGGCGAATGCGGGCAACGCTTCGTCAGCTGTTCCAGCGGATCTAGGAAAGTCCGGTGCTGAACCGCCGCCAACTGATCCTCGGCGCTTCCGCCGCTTTTTCCGCCTCTTCAGTGCGGTCGCAGCGTCACAAAGACCGCTTCATTCGCGCGGTTGGAACGCGTTTTACCTGTGTCGGCGCACCGTACCGGATTGCTGGAACGAACATGTGGTACGCAGCCTACCTCGGCGCGTCTGCACCGGTCGGTGACCGCGATCGCCTGAAGCGTGAGCTCGATCGCATCGCTGCTCTCGGAATCAATAAATGTGCGGTTTCTCGGCTCTTCCGAATTCTCGCCGCTCAAGAATTCAGTGCGCCCGGCATTTCGCAACCGAACAAGCCATTTCAACGAAACTCTTCTCCAGGGCCTCGATCATGCGCTTGCGGAAGTGGGCAAACGTGGCATCACGGCGGTGATCTACCTGACCAATTTCTGGGAATGGTCAGGCGGGATGATGACCTATCTCTATTGGACGAACGGCGGCCGCTACATCAACATGAACGACCCGGCGCATCCGTGGCCTGAGTTTCCCGACATGAGTTCCGAATTTTATGGCCGCGCCGCCGCGGTGCGGATGTTCGACGATTATGTCCGCGCCGTCGTCGGACGCCGCAACACGGTAACCGGCAGGCTCTATCGCGAAGACCCCTCGATCCTTTCGTGGCAGCTCGCGAACGAGCCGCGACCTGGCGGAAGTGATGAAGCCGGGCGGCGGCACATGACGGCCTATCTTGCGTGGATCGACGGTACGGCGCGCCTCATTAAGTCGATCGACCCCAATCACATGGTATCGACCGGAAGCGAAGGAACGCAAGGGTGCATCAACGATGTTGCGTGCGTCATCGATGCGCACCGCTCGTCCGCGATCGACTACGTGAACGCACATATCTGGCCCCAGAACTGGAGCTGGGCGGACCCGAAAGATCTTGCCGGCACCTGGCCCACAGTCGAGACCAATACGCGCGACTATATCGCGCAGCAGCTTGGCATTGCGGAGCGCGTCGGCAAACCGCTCGTGATCGAGGAGTTCGGTTTTCCGCGCGATGGCGGAAGCTTCGATCCGGGTACTTCGACTACCTTCAAGGATCGCTTTTACCAGCTGATCTATTCCGCCGTGCTCGACAGCGTCCGTTCGGGCGGGCCGCTCCAGGGATGCAATTTCTGGGGCTGGGGCGGCGAAGGCCGGGCCCAGCATCCGGACCATCATTTCGTGCGCGGCGACTTGAGCTATGTCGGCGACCCACCGCACGAGCCGCAGGGGTGGTACAGCGTGTTCGATGCCGACGCATCGACTGAGGCCATCATCCAGAATTATGCGAGCGCGGTGAAGTCGGGCGCCTAGGGGTCGATCCGGTACATCATGACGCCGTGCGGCTCGACGGTCGCTTCGATCGTTCCGGCCCAGCGCTCCGCACCCTTGTGAGTCCACAGATCGCGCACTTTTGCGCGCAAGCTCGCCGGCCAGCCGAGATCTTCAAAAGTCGCGCGGATCCTCGCAGGGACCTCGCCCCGATTGAGTAGCAGCAGCGCCCGCGCGCCGCCGGAGAGAGGCTTCACCCAGAGCTCGCGAACACCGTCCTTCCAGACCCGGCGCCCCTGAACGCCAAGCACGTCCTGATCGACCGCGATCACTTCCTTGTTAAGGAGGATCGCGCGCGTGCTCTCGTCCATGTGCGCGATGTCGTTACCGGCCATCAGCGGCGAAGCCATCATCGCCCATAGTGAGAAGTGCGCGCGATATTCGCTCGGCGTCATGCCGCCATTGCCCACCTCAAGCATGTCGGCATCATTCCAGTGGCCGGGTCCCGCGAACGGCCACAAGGGCTCGTTCAGGTCCGCGATCTCGGTGACTGGATGCGCCCAGTCATGCGCCTTGTCCTTCGCCGAGAAACTGTCCCATATGTCTCCGGTCGTCCGCCAGAGATTCCCGATATTCTTCGCCCATAGCCACGGCTTGGCAGTGCCCCATTCGCACATCGAAAAGACGATGTCCCGGCCGCTCTGGCGGAGCGCGTCGGCCATCACCGCATAGGCTTCCTGCGCATTGCGGTCGCCGGCGTTGCACCAATCATATTTCAGATAATCGACGCCCCAGCGGGCATAGGTGAGCGCGTCCTGATATTCATGGCCCTGGCTCCCGGGCCGTCCGCCGCACGTCAGGCGACCCGCGTCCGAATAGATCCCGAACTTCAGTCCGTGCGAATGCACGTAGTCGGCAAGGGCCTTGATGCCCGATGTAAATCTTTGCGGATCGGCGGTGATGAAACCATCGGCATCGCGCCGGCCATGCCAGCAATCATCGATCACCACATATTGGTAGCCCGCGTCACGCATGCCGGACGCAACGATCGCGTCGACAGTGTCTCGAACGGTCTGCTCATTCACGTTGCAGGCGAACTTGTTCCAACTGTTCCAGCCCATCGGCGGCGTCAGAGCGAGGCCATTCGGCGCCTTGTTCACCACTTCCTGATTGGTCTCTGCGAATGCCGCCGCCATCAGAAAATTCGCTGCGAGCGCGAACCAAATGACATTCTTCAAGATGCGAGACATGACCCCTCCCCGCGCCCGTACGCCTCTTGCGTTAGCGCTACCAAGCAGCGATGCAAACAGCCGAGGGGAGAATCATGGGACGCTTGCGCGCGGTGCTGGTCGGAGCCCTGTTGCTGGTTGTCGGCACGAACACCCATGCGCAAGGATCCAACCTTCCCAAGCTGATCGAACGCAACGAGAAGCACGCACTCCTTGTCGATGGTGTGCCATTCCTGATCCTGGGCGCGCAGACCAACAACAGCAGCAACTATCCAGCGATGCTCGCACATGTCTGGCCGGTCATTGACCAGTTGCACGCGAACACACTCGAAATTCCCGTGGCGTGGGAGCAAGTCGAACCGATCGAAGGCCGCTTCGATTTCTCCTGGGTCGACGCCCTGCTTTCGCAGGCGCGGCAACATGATGTCCGCCTCGTCCTATTATGGTTTGGGACCTGGAAGAACACCAACCCCCAATATGCGCCCGAATGGGTCAAATCCGATTGGAAGCGCTTCGCGCGCGAGATCAAGCCTGACGGAACAGCTCATTTCGTTCTGTCAGCGCATGGCCGTTCGACGCTCGAAGCAGACAAGCGCGCGTTCGCAGCGCTGATGCACCACATTCGCGAGGCCGACCCGCAACATACGGTCATCATGATGCAGGTCGAGAATGAGACGGGCAGCTACGGAATCCCACGCGACTTCTCGCCGGCGGCGCAGCGACTCTTTGCTGGGCAAATCCCGAGCGAACTTGCCCGAAAGGTCGGCAGAAACGGGACTTGGCCGCAAGCCTTCGGAAGGACAGCGGACCAGGCTTTCAACGCCTGGTACGTCGCCCGCTACGTCGACGAGATCGCGGCCGCCGGCAAGACAGAGCTCGACCTTCCGATGTACGTCAATGCATCGCTCACCGATCCATTCACTCAGGAGGGTGCGCAGAACGGCGCGAGCGGCGGCCCGAACTGGAATGTGATCGACATCTGGAAGGCGGCGGCGCCCCACCTCGATGTCGAGGCACCCGACATCTATACATCCGACTACGCGAAATATGCTGCCTACGTCGCCCATTACAGAAGGCCCGACAATAGCCTTCTGATCCCCGAGACCGGCAACGACGTGCCGTTCGCGCGCTTTCTTTGGCTGGCGCTCGGCAATGGCGCGATCGGCTGGTCGCCGTTCGGCATGGACGCGACCGGCTATTACAACTTCCCGTTGGGAGCGAAGGATCTCGACGCTGAGACGCTCGGTGCCTTCTCGTCGAAGTTCGCGTTGATCGCGCCGGTTGCGCGCGACTGGGCGAAACTCGCGTTCGAGCACCCGACCGCCGGCTTTGCCAAGCCGCAGGACGCTTCGGACCAGTCGGCGTTGCTCGGCCGCTGGAAGATCACGGCGATGTATGGCCTGTGGCAATTCGGGCAGCGTGAGCGCGCCGGCACCGCGATCTCGCCAAACAGGGAACTGCCAGTCGGCGGCGCGGCGGTTATCCAACTCGGACCTGACGAATTTCTCGTCGCCGGATCGGACCTCAGGCTCGCCTTCTCGATCGACAAGCCTGCGGCAGGCGAAAGTTCGCAGTTCCTCGACGTCGAGGAAGGCACGTTCGACAATGGCCGCTGGCTGATGAAGCGCCGCTGGAATGGCGACCAAGTCGATTACGGACTGAATTCGACGACACCGACGCTGCTGAAGGTGCGGCTGGGGACCTATCGATGAAAAAAGCAACGCTCGCCTTTCTGTTAGCGGCGACAAGTTCGGCGAGCCTCGCGCAGACAGTCAGGCGGACAGATACGGGCATCATTGTCCATCTGGCCCAAGGCCCTGTCGTGCGACTTGAGATCTATGGTGACGGCATCATCCGCGTCACCGAGGCGTCCAATGATATTCCAGACCTTGCCCCGAGCCTGATGGTGAGGGCGAAGCCGCTCACGAACGGATTTTCTCTGGACAACGAGCGCATTTCTCCGGTCGTGAGGCTCATTACCGGCAAGTCGTCAGCCGACGTGGATATCAGCACCGGCAGCATAAGCTTCCGCGATGGACCCGGTGGAAAAGTGGTCCTCGCCCAAGCCGCTCTGCCATCGCTGAGGCCTGCAAATGCCGAAGGCGTCCCCTGGCTGTCGATATCGCAGCAATTCAACCGCGGCACGGACGAGGGCTTTTACGGCCTTGGCCAGCACCAGAACGGGCAGATGAACTACAACGGCGAGGACGTCGTACTTGCGCAGCACAACATGGACGTCGCGATCCCGTTCATCGTCTCCACGCGCAACTATGGGCTTCTGTGGGACAACAATTCGGTCACGCGCTTCGGAGATCCTGAGCCCTACGCATATGCTGGCGGACCGGGAGACGACCTGGAGGTCAATGGCGGCAGTGGCTGGACAGCGACCTACAAGGTCAACGGCAAGACCATTGCGCAGCACCAGGAACCAACAATCCAGCTTCAATTTCTCGAGGACATGAACCGTTGGCCGGCGGGCACGCGCATGCCCGACATGCAGCAGACGGTCCCCGGGCTGCGCGTCACCTGGACCGGCACCATCACGCCGCGAACCGGCGGCCTGCACCGCTTCCGCCTCTACGGCTCGAGCTACTTCAAGTTGTTCGTCGATGGCCGCAAAGTGCTCGACCGCTGGCGGCAGAACTGGAATCCCTGGTATCACAATTTCGACCTGAGCCTCGCCGCCGGGCAGCCGCACAAGGTGCGCGTCGAATGGGACCCGGATTCGGGCTACATCGCGCTACTTCACCATGGTCCGCGGCCTGAACCCGATCGCCATTCGCTCACGCTTTCGTCCGACTTCGCGCGCGCGGTCGATTATTACTTCATCCCCGGCAAGGACATGGACGACGTCGTCGCGGGTTACCGCGAGCTGACCGGCAAAGCGCCGATCATGCCCAAATGGGCCTATGGCTTCTGGCAGAGCCGGCAGCGCTACGAGACCCAGGACCAACTGCTCGACGTTCTCCACGAATATCGCAGGCGCGGCCTCCCGCTCGACAATATCGTACAGGATTGGCTCTACTGGCCGCAGGACAAGTGGGGCTGCCAGTGCTTCGACCCTGCGCGCTTCCCTGATCCCAAGACCATGGTCGACGACATCCACGCCAACGGTGCGCATGTGATGATCTCGGTCTGGGCGAAATATTATCGCGGCATCCCAAGCTACAACGCGCTCGACGCGATCCACGGCATGCTGGACCGCATGGCCAGCCCGCGTTTGGACGAGCCCAGGGACCCGAACTACATCAAATCGATGTACCTCGACTGGGTCGGCCCGGGTTATTTCAACGCTTTCTACGACGTCTACAATCGCGCGGCGCGCGATCTCTACTGGAGCCAAATTCGGCAGGGGATCGAAAGCAAAGGCTTCGACGCCTGGTGGCTCGATTCCGACGAGCCGGATTTCCACTCGAACATCTCGCCTGCCGAGACCGCCCGGCGCATGGGCCCGACCGCGCTCGGTCCGGCAGAGCCCTTTTTCAACTCGTATCCGCTGGCGCACGTCGACGGCGTTTACGAGCGCCAGATCGCGGACAAGCCGGACATCCGCCCGTTCATCCTGACGCGCTCGGCGTTCGCCGGGATTCAGCGCGACAATGCCGCTGTGTGGTCCGGCGACGTTGCCTCTCGCTGGGACAATCTGCGTGAGCAGATATCGGCCGGACTCAATTTCTCGCTCTCCGGCGACCCAAATTGGACCCACGACATCGGCGGGTACACGATGGAGCAGCGCTTCATCAAACCGACGCCTGCGGACCTTACCGAATGGCGCGAGCTCAACACGCGCTGGTTCCAGTTCGGCGCCTTTTCCCCGATCTTCCGAAGTCACGGCGAGAACATCAAGCGCGAGATTTTCGAGATGTCGCCGACCGGCTCGCGCACGTACAATTCGATGGCCTGGTACGACCGGCTTCGATATCGGTTGATGCCTTATATCTATACACTCGGCGCGATGACCTACTTCGAGGATGGCACGATGATGCGCGCCCTCGTGATGGATTTCGCCGGCGACACGCGCGTGCGGAACATCGATGACGAATATATGTTCGGGCCTGCGTTCCTCGTCGCGCCGGTCACGAAGTACAAGGCGCGCTCGCGCAGCGTCTATCTACCGGAGGGGACCTGGTATGATTTTTACACGGGCCGAAGCACGCAGGGCAGCCGGGCAATCACCGCAGCCGCGCAATACGAACGGATGCCCGTCTTCGTGCGCGCCGGTTCGATCGTCCCGACCGGTCCCGCAATCCAGCATACAAGCGACAGTTCAAGTTCGCCGGTGACGCTCAATGTCTACACCGGAACAGATGGCAGCTTCTCGCTTTACGAGGACGACGGCGTCAGCCGCCAGTATCTCCACGATCAATATTCGCGCATTCCGCTGAAGTGGAACGAGCGAACGAAAACGCTCACTATCGGTACACGCGAAGGCAAAGGCTACGCCGGAATGGCGAGTAAGCGCGTCATCAACATCCGTTGGATGAAGCCCAGCAATGCGCGCGCGCTGGCGTTTGATGCAAAGGCTGACGCTACGATCACGTACCGCGGCAGTGCGGTCACCGTGCGTATGCAGGGATCAGCGCTCGAAGCGCACCGGTAAAGTTTCACCACACTTGCGAACGCAAAACTGCTCAGCCGGTCATATTAATCCGCGGCCGATGATGCGAATGGCCGGCGTGAAAGAATTGCCGGCCTGCGGCAGAGACAAACGGAGCGCGCCAGGATCGCGTCGGAATGCCAGGGGCGGACCGCCAAGAAGCTCGACCTTATCGATCGCGGCGTCAGGCAGCGCATGCGCGCCAAGAGACGCGATCGCGCTCTCCCGTTCCGGCCAATCCATGATAATCGCGTAGAGCGCGCCGTCCTTCGTCGTGAAGCGCACGTCCGCAGCCGTAAACGGCTTCGCCTCACCCTCATTGAGCATTCCCACTGGCGGCTTCGTTGGTCCTTCGCCATAGCGGCGCCAGGCGCGGGTGCCGAAGATCGCATCGCCATTCCTCGCCGTCCACGCGGCGATTTCATCGACGATCCTTTCTTCCTTTTCGTCGATCGTGCCATCGCCGCGGATGGGAACGTTGAGCAAAAGGTTGCCATTCTTCGACACCACGTCGGCGAGCCTTTGGACCACCTCCTTGGCACTCTTGTAGCCATTGTTCTCGTAAAGCCGCCGGTCGTAGTGCCAGTTGCCGATGCAGGTGTCGGTCTGCCAGGGCACTTCGCGAATTTCGTCGATCCATCCTCGCTCCACGTCCTCGACGATCGAAAGACGCTGAACGCCCTCGAGCTTCTTTCCGAATAGGACGATGTCGACACTGCCCCGCCAGCGAAGCGCCTGGTTGTAATAATAAGCAGCAGCATCGAGGCCGGCCTGGCCGAGCGGCAGACCTGTATCGTCGAAATAGATGAGATCAGGACGGTAGTCGTCGACGATCTGGTTCTGCCTTTGCAGCCATTTCTCGACGAATCCGATGTTCCCGGACGGTGCGCCTTCGATCCACTGACCGTCACGCTTATCGTGCCAGGCGTTCATCGCCTCGGCCGAGGTTATGCCGCTCGGCGGGACATAATATGGCCCCGTGTAGAGTTCCTGCGGATCGAGACCCTCCCAAATTTTTCCGCGGCCATGCTTTCGTCGCAGCCAATAAGCGTCGTAGCGGCGGCCGCGCATCGGTCCTTCCGCGTCGTAGCCATAGGCCGGCTGGAACCAGTGCCAGGCGTGGCTCGAGTGGTTCGAGACGCCGAACTTCAGGCCCGCGTCGCGCACTAGCGGTTCCCATGTGCCAAGAATGTCGCGCTTAGGCCCGATCCGGACGCTGTTCCATGCGTGGTGGCTGCTCGCGAACAGGTCGAAATTGTCGTGATGACAGCCCATCGCCATGAAATAGCGCGCGCCCGCTTTTCGATAGCGCTTCAGCAAATCGGCAGGGTGCCAGTGTTCGGCCTTCCACTGGCCGATAATGTCGATGAAGCCGGTCTGGCTCGGATGGCCGTAGCGCCGCAAGTGATTCTCGTACGGGGTTTCACCCTGCTGCCAGGGCATTTTGCCCTCCATGTACATCAGCCGCGCGTACCAGTCGCCGAACTCAGGCTGACACTGCGGCCCCCAATGCGCCCAGATCCCGAACTTCGCATCGCGGAACCAGTCGGGCACGCGATAGTGGCCCGCGAGCGATTCCCAGTTGGGGGCGATCGGTCCATTGCCCTGCGCCCGCGCCGAGCCCGCGCATGCCGCTGCCGCGCTCGACGCCAGGAATTGACGACGGTCGATGCGCATGAATCAGGCGCTCGTCAGGGTCCGCATTTGCGAAAGGTTGCTCAGCGAGGCGTGAACAGTCAAACCTCGAGTTCAACCCAGACCGGCGCGTGATCGCTGGTCTTCTCCCAGCCTCGCGGCAAGCGGTCGACCCCGGCGGATTTGAGTTTCTTCGCGAGAGCGGGACTGAGCAGCGCATGGTCGATCCGAATTCCGGCGTCGCGCTCGAACGAATTCCTCCAATAGTGCCAGAAGGTATAGATCCGCTCGTGCGGAAAGAGATGGCGGATCGTGTCGGTCCAGCCCTGCGCGATCAGCTCGTGGTACTTTTCCCGCGCTTCGGGAGCGAAGAGCGCATCCTTCGCCCAGCGTTCGGGCTTGTAGACATCCTCGTTGGTAGGGATGACGTTGAAGTCGCCCATCAACAGGACCGGCATCGCACTCTCGAGGAGCTCTTGGGCATGCGCGCTGAGCGCGCCGAGCCACGCTAGCTTGTAATCGAACTTGGGGCCGGGCCGCGGATTGCCATTCGGCGCGTAGATGTTGCCGACCAGGATTCCGCAGATCGCCGCTTCGATGTAGCGGCTCTGCTCCAGGTTCGGATCGCCGGGCAGCGCTCGGCGGGTTTCCACAGGATCGCCGACTCGGCTCAGCAGTGCAACTCCGTTCCAACTCTTCTGCCCGTGCCAGATCGCTGAATAGCCGAGCTCTAAAATCGCATCCGCGGGAAATTGCTCGTCGGTGCACTTGAGCTCCTGCAAGCCGACGACGTCCGGCTGGAACTCTCCGAGCCAGCGCGTCAGCACATGAAGGCGCGGGTTGATTCCGTTGATGTTGTAGCTCGCGATCCGGAGCCGTCTCTTCTTGGTCATGGGTAGGGAACCAAGAACTTCGACTTCCGTTCTGTCGGCGTGCTTCGGAACCGACGAATCGTGTCTCCGGGGCGGAACCCGGGCTGAAAGGCCTGCGGATCGGCCCTGTTGATGGCGCGGCTCACTGGATCGGGAGCATGGGAGCCCCGTCACGCGAAAGCGTGTCGGGGCTCTTCTTTTGGGGCACCGGCGCGAGTCGCAAAGGATTGTCCACTAAGTCGTCCACGATTCCGCCAACAGTTTTGTTATCGATTCGATTCTTTTGACTCGCGCTGCCGGCAAAATCGGCTATTGTTGATTTCGTGCTTCCGGAGTCGAAAGACAAACGAAGCATGGTGCCCCGGCAGGGTCAAACCTGCCGGGGCTACTCGTATGTGGGCTAGAGAGCTTCGGGCCTCGCCTCTTCAAGCTTCAGATGCTTCGACTGATCCGGCAGCGGATACTTGTTGCCGTTCGCGCAGTTGAACAGCAGCACGCGCTCGTCGCGCGAGACGAGGCCTTCGCTCAATGCTTTGCGCCACGCGGCCAGCACCGCTCCGCCTTCCGGGCAGAATAGGAAGCCATCGTCGCGCGCCGCGTCCTCGACGCCTTCAAGGATCGCCTCCTCGGACACCGCAATCGCCGCCCCGCCGCTCTCGCGCACAGCCCTCAGGATCAAGAAATCGCCAACGGCCTTCGGCACTCGGATCCCGGTGGCGATAGTCGCCGCATGCTCCCAGCGCTCGGCAAACTCGTCGCCGTTCTCAAACGCGCGAACAATTGGCGCGCAGCCTTCCGCCTGGACCGCGTACATCCGTGGCCGCTTCGAGCCGATGAGGCCGATCGCCTCCAGCTCGTCGAACGCTTTCCACATGCCAATGAGGCCGGTGCCGCCGCCGGTCGGATAGAAGATCGCGTCCGGCAGCTGCCAGCCGAGCTGCTCGGCAAGCTCCAGTCCCATCGTCTTCTTGCCCTCGATCCGATACGGCTCCTTGAGGGTGGAAAAGTCGAACCAGAGCCCTTCGGCAGCCCCCCTACCAACCAGTGCCCCGCATTCGTCGATTTGGCCGTCGGCGACATAGACCCGCGCGCCGTAAGCGGCAGTCTCGGTCACGTTGATCTCGGGCGTCTCGGCCGGACAGATGACAATTGTCCGGATGCCCGCGCGCGCGCCGTACGCGGCGAGCGCCGCGCCGGCGTTGCCGTTCGTCGGCATCGCGATCCGCTCGATCCCGAACTGCTTCGCCATGGTCACTGCCATCGCCAGCCCGCGCGCCTTGAACGAACCGGTAGGAAGCCGTCCCTCGTCCTTGACCAACAGCGTCGAGGCTCCCTCTCGAGCGCCGATGGCACGCAACGGGACGATCGGCGTCTCCGGCTCGCCGAGACTGACGGGCTCGCCATCATTGGGCAGCAGCTCGCGCCACTTCCACATGCCCGGCGCCCGGGTCGCCAGGTTATCGCGCGTCAGCGTCCGTTTCGCAGCTTCGAGATCGTAGCGAACCAAGAGCGGCTTGCCGGCATTGCTGAGGTTGTGCGGACGGCCGGCTTCGAACCGCTCGCCGGTCAGCGAGCATTCCAGATGCGTTACATTCATGAGCTAGTTAGCAATCACTGTGGTGGGCGGAATGGTGGCGTTCGACCTGGATCGTGCAATGCTCGATATGGAAGCGGGCGTGAAGAAGTGCGCGGGCATTTTCCAACAGAGTATCGGGATTGTCGGCCTGCGGCGTGACGAGATGCGCCGTGAGCGCGGTCTCAGTGGTGCTCAGCGGCCAGATATGGAGGTCATGCACCGCCTCGACGCCATCGAGCTCCGAGAGGGCAACGGCGACCTCATCGACGTCGATGCCCTTCGGCACGCCCGCGAGCGTCATCCACACCAATTCCTTAAGCAGGCCAATGCTGCTCCACAGAATGACTACCGCGACGGCGAGGCTCATTGCAGGATCGACCCATTGCTGCCCAGTCGAGAGGATCACGAGGCCGGCGATCACCACCGCGAGCGAGACCAGGGCGTCCGCGGCCATGTGCAGATAGGCGCCCTGGATATTGAGATCACGTTCCCGCCCGCGGGAAAAAAGGAGTGCCGTTGCGCCGTTGATGAGGATGCCTGCGGCGGCGACAATGGTGACCATGCCACCCTCAGTGGGCGAGGGATGGAAGAGCCGGCGCATAGCCTCCGCGCCGATCGCCCCGACGGCGATGAGCAGGAGCAGCGAATTGGCCAGAGCCGCGAGAATTGGGGCCTTCTTGAAGCCGTAGGTGAGCCGGGGGGAGGCAGCCCGCCTCGCCATGATTGCGGCGGCCCAGGCGAGGATGAGGCCGAGGACGTCGGAAAGATTGTGTCCCGCGTCCGCCAGCAGCGACATGGAATTGGCGAGGAACCCGAAAACGACCTCCACCACGACGAACCCAACATTGAGCGCAATACCGATGGCAAAAGCCCGACCGAAACTCGCCGGCTCATGGGAGTGATCGTGAGTATGACCGCGCATGAGGCAGCCCTAGCCGAGGCCAGCCGCCGAATTCAAACGTCGATGAGCGCTCGCTCAGTTCAGTTTGAGACGAACGAACCCCATCGCCCCGAGGGGAGTGTCGCTGCCGTAAAGCGATTCGAGCGCGCCCGGCACGAAATTCAGGGCAAAAAGACCGCCCACTCCGAATTCGGCCTGAGGCTCTAGGGGCAAAAGAAAGAGGCGGTCCGGGAAGGGGATCCGGGACCGCCTCTGCGACAGCGCGTCTGGGGAGCAAAGCGCGCTGGGGCTATTAAATGTCAATTCCGGCTGCGATCGCCTCCAGCTTGCGGATTCGCTCCTTGAGATCCGCCATCTCGATCCGGCCGGTCGCGGGCGGAAGTCCGCGCTCGCCGGCGATCTGGGTCAGCTCCATCTTCTTAAGCTCGAGCCAGCCGTTCCAGGCTCTGAGCGCGGTCAGGCTGATCCCGACAAGCCCGCCAATGATGCTCGCGCTCAGCACTACAAGTGTCAGCGGTTCCATCACTTCTCCTCCTGGCGGAGCGCCTCGATCTCGCGCGCCAGCTCTTCATTCTGACTGTTGATGTGATGATCGATCGCCATCAGCCGGCGGTCGTTCTCGTCGAGCTCGGTCCGCATCGCGTGCACGGTCGGCTTCCGCTTCGAGACCCGGTCCATCCGGTCGAAATCGCTCATCCGGCTATCGCCGATGGTCGACCTCTTCTTCTGTACGGTGAGGTAGATGCCGATCCCGCAATAAGCGAGCAGTGTCAGCTTGAAGCTGAGGAAGATCGCCGCGGCGACGAACGCGATGCGGATGAAGGTCGGGTCAATTCCGCTGATCCCCCCGAGCGTCGAGCAGACCCCCGCGATTTTCGCGTCCTTGCGATCGAGCGAATACGGGTAAATCTTGCGTGCCATCGTCATGTTCCCCTTGCCTTTCCTCAGTTCACTCGTGCCGTCAGCGCGGCCTTCATGGCCTCCAGCTCGGCGTCGATCGTTTCGGACGCACGAAGCTGGTCAATTTCGTCTTCGAGGCTGCTGATCCCCAGCGCCTCACAGCGGCCTTCGGCGAAGTCGGCGCGGCGCTCGAGCAGCTCGAACTTCGCAAACGCCTCGAGCGTGCGGCTTCCATGCACTGCCTCGCGAGCCTTCGCCCGGGTCACCGCGCTCTCGAAGCGCGCCGCAATTGCGTTCTGCCGGGCGCGAGCCTCGCGCAGCTTGGCCTGGAGCTTGCCAATGTCGGCCTCGTAGCCGCGAAGCACCTGCTCCATCTGGTCGAGCTCGCCGCGGAGGCTATCGGTCATTTCGCTGGCCTTCTGCCTTTCAACCAGCGCCGCCTTGGCAAGGTCCTCACGGTCCTTGCTGAGCGCCAGCTCCGCCTTGGCCGTCCAGTCAGCGTGAAGCCCGTCGAGCCTGGTGACCGCGCGCCGCATCTCCTTGATGTCGGCGATTGAACGGGCAGCAGTTGCGCGAACCTCGACCAAAGTCTCTTCCATCTCCAGGATGATCATCCGGATCATCCGCGCCGGGTCTTCGGCCCGGTCGAGAAGCTCGGTCATGTTCGCCGCGAAGATGTCACGAGCGCGGCTGAACACTGGACCGCTGAGCCAGCCGGCGACCGGGGCGAAACGCCCGCTCATCGGCTCGCTCTCGACCTCGATCAGTCGAGGCGTGCGGACCGGAATCTTTCGCTTCAAGAACTTCGAGTTCAGGCATTGACCGAAACCTCTACGGTGCTGGCATTGGCCTGGGCCGGGCCGACGGCTGCGCCGACCGCGATGGTGCTCATGGCGAGCGCCGCTGCGATCGCGACGAGGGTGCGGGTGAAAGGCGACTGCGACGACATTTGATTTCTCCCTTTTTCGCCGGCCTTGGTTTGCGGGGCCGACACCAATAGCTAATCAAGGAGCGTGCCAATCCCACAAAACTGCGAAAAACGCCCCATGCGCAACGCAAGTTGGCGCGATTCGCGACCAAGACTTGGCGGATTTCGCCAACACTGAATTGGGAACATTCGCCACCAGTCCGGCGCTGTTGCGCCTGGGACAAATGAAGGAGTTCTGGGATGATCGGGAAGCTGTTCGGTGCGTGGCTGGGGGACAAGATCGCGGGCGAGCATGAAGGCGCGAAGGGCGCAATCCTCGGCTATGGCGCTGCATCACTCGCGAAGCGCAGCGTGCCGACGCTCGCGGCGCTCGCGCTCGGCGGCTGGGCGTTCAAGAAATGGCGCGACAAGCGCCGCGCAACCCCCACCTATCCTTCGGAAGCTTCCCCGTCCTGAGCCTCGCCTTCGGGCAGGTTTTCGAAATACGGCTCGACCTTGCCCTGGAGCTTGATCGTCATCGGCTGACCGTAGCGGTCGCGGCTGCGTCCGGCGGCAACGCGGATCCAGCCCTCTGAGATCGAATATTCGATGACGTTCGTCTTTTCCTGGCCGTTGAACTTGATCCCCACTCCGCGCGAAAGCAGTGCTTCATCGAAATGTTCGCTGCGAGGATCAAGCGAGAGACGGTCGGGAGGGGTGTCGCTGTTCTGGTCGGCCATGGCGGCGCATTAGCCAGCGCCTCCCTGGCCCGCAACTCAGGGCGCCTTCTGGACCTTGATCTGGCTGACGTTGCCGTCGTCGTGGGTGACGACGAACACAGTGCCGTAATCCTGCTCGGTGAGGCTGACCGGCTGCTTTCCCCCGAAGCGGGCAACGAGATCGGGAACGGTGTTGCTGTGCCCGACGACCAGCACGGCGCCGGAAATTTTCCCAACCGCCGTCACTAGCGCCTGGGGCTTGGCCGGATCGTAGCTCGTCACCGTGATCCCGAGCTTTGCCGCCAGCGGCTCGGCGGTCTGCATGGCGCGATGGGTGGGAGTTGCGAAGATCGCCTTGATCCCGCTCTTGGCGAGCATGTCCGCGAGGGCCTGCGCATTGGCGGCGCCTTCGGGCGAGAGCGGCGGATCGCCTCCTTGCGCTTTTTGAAGGTGCCGCATCACAAAGACCGTGTCCGCAGCATGGACGGCCGGGGCGGTCGCCGCTGCTGCGAGCAGCGCGACGATGAGCAAGAATAACCTTCGCATGCAAGCCTGTTTCGCGCGCCTCGCAAGGTTACGCAAAGCGATTTTCGATGAGCGGCTTTTCACCCGTCGACGATCCCTCCAGCACGCAATGTAAAGTAAACTTGACTTAGCCGGTTGCTGCCTCGCCGAGTCAGGACTAAGCGCTCGCGCAGCCATGACCGACAAGGACCCATCGCTGCGCCGCAACGCACCCCGATTAGCGCTGCACGTGCCCGAGCCGACTTTCCGTCCCGGCGACACGCCCGACTTTTCTTCCCTCAAGATTCCCGGAGCCGGCGAAGCTCCTCGCCCTGACACCAGCGCGCCCGCATCCGAGACCTATCCATTAGCGAGCGCGCTCGTGCGCGTGCTCGGCGACGACAACAAGCCGGTCGGCGCCTGGGACCCGAAACTAGACGCCGACACGCTGCGCAAGATGCTGCGCGACATGGTGACTGTACGAATTTTCGACGACCGCATGTACCGGGCCCAGCGGCAGGGAAAGACCAGCTTCTACATGAAGTGCACCGGCGAGGAGGCGATCGCCGTCGCTGCCGCGGCCGCCCTCGACCGAGAGGACATGCACTTCCCGACCTACCGTCAGCAGGGGCTGCTCATCGCCCGCGGGTATCCGCTGACGGAAATGATGTGCCAGATCTATTCGAACAAAGGCGACAAGCTCAAAGGCCGTCAGCTGCCGATCATGTATTCGGACAAGGCGTACGGCTTCTTCTCGATTTCCGGCAACCTCGGCACGCAATTCCCGCAGGCGGTCGGCTGGGCGATGGGCGCTGCGATCAAGGGCGATAGCCGGATCGCGATGGGCTGGATCGGTGACGGCGCCACGGCGGAGGGCGACTTCCACAGCGCCATGACCTTCGCCGCAGTCTATAACGCGCCGGTCGTCCTCGCGACGGTGAACAACCAGTGGGCGATCTCGAGCTTCTCCGGGATCGCCGGGGCCGAGCGCGCAACCTTCGCCCAGCGCGCCGTTGGCTACGGTATTGCGAGCCTGCGCGTAGACGGCAATGACGCGCTCGCCGTCTATGCGGCCGTAAGGTGGGCGGCAGAGCGCGCGCGTTCGAACGGCGGCCCGACCTTGATCGAGTTTTTCACCTATCGCGCCGAGGGCCATTCTACCTCCGACGACCCGTCCGGCTATCGCCCGGCGAACGAAGCCAAGCTGTGGCCGCTCGGCGACCCAATCGAGCGCCTGAAGGCCCATCTGATTGGGCTCGGCGAATGGGACGAGGATCGCCACGCAGCGCTGAGCGCCGAGTGCGACACCGAGGTCCGCGCGGCCCAGAAGGAATCCGAAAAACTCGGAATCCTCCCTCAGCAAGGCAAGGACAGGATCGAGAGCATGTTCGAGGACGTCTATGCCGACGTGCCCTGGCATCTCGCCGAGCAGCGTGACCAGGCGCTTAGCGAGGGGCGCGACTGATGCCGACCTTCAACATGATCCAAGCGCTCAACGACGCGCACAAGGTGATGATGGCGCGCGACGAGGACGTCGTCGTGTTCGGCGAGGACGTCGGATATTTCGGCGGCGTCTTCCGGGTCACTGAGGGACTGCAGAAAGAGTTCGGGAAAACTCGCGCATTCGATGCGCCAATCAACGAAGGCGGCATCATCGCAACCGCGGTCGGCATGGCATGCTACGGCCTGAAACCCGTCATCGAGATCCAGTTCGCGGATTATATCTACCCCGGCTACGACCAGATCGTCAGCGAGGTCGCCAAGATCCGCTATCGCACCGCCGCAGAATGGACGATGCCAATGGTCATCCGCACGCCCTACGGCGGCGGAATCTTCGGCGGCCAGACGCATAGCCAGTCACCGGAATCGCTCTTCACCCACATTGCGGGCCTGAAGGTCGTGATTCCCTCGACGCCGTACGATGCGAAGGGCCTGCTGATCGCAGCCATTGAGGATCCCGATCCAGTGATCTTCTTCGAACCCAAGCGCATCTACAATGGCCCCTTCGATGGACACCACGATCGGCCGGTGAAGCCTTGGTCCAAACACCCGGCGAGCGACGTTCCGGAAGGCCACTACACCGTGCCGATCGGGAAGGCGGCCATCGTGCGCGAAGGCGGCGACCTCACGATCCTCGCTTACGGTACGATGGTCCATGTCGCGCTTGCCGCCGTGGAGGAGCAGGGGCTCGACGCCGAGGTCATTGACCTGCGCACCCTCGTCCCGCTCGATCTCGATACGATCGAGGAGTCGGTGAAGAAGACCGGCCGCTGCCTCGTCGTTCATGAGGCGCCGCGCACCAGCGGCTTTGGCGGCGAGCTGGTTGCGCTCGTCCAGGAGCGCTGCTTCTACCACCTCGAAGCGCCGGTCGAGCGCGTGACTGGTTGGGACACTCCCTACCCGCACGCTTACGAATGGGCCTATTTTCCCGGCCCGAAGCGCATGAAGCGCGCCCTTGAGAAAGTGATGGCCGACTGATGGCTCGCTATGAATTCAAGCTGCCCGACATCGGTGAAGGAATTGCCGAGGCGGAGATCGTCGCCTGGCATGTGAAGGTCGGCGATTCGATCGCCGAGGACCAGCAGATCGCCGACATGATGACCGATAAGGCGACGGTCGAGATGGAAAGCCCCGTGGCGGGCAAGGTGCTCGAGCTTGCCGGCGAAGTGGGCGACCAGATACCGATCGGTTCAGTGCTCGCCGTGATCGAAACGGAGGGCGCGGACCGCGCAGCTGAACCGGTCGAGGACAGCGAGGATGAGCGGCCGCTCGCCGACGGCACCGTCGAGGCGACTCCTGAGCAGGCTGAAGAAATTCCCGTCGTTGCGACCCAGGAGGTCGACGAGCCTCCAAAGCCCGCGCCCGCTCCTCGCGTCGAACCCGAAGTCGCCGGGAAGGAGCCCTCAGGAAGGCACGTCCTTGCCTCGCCAGCCGTGCGCGAGCGTGCCCGCGATCTTGGGATCGATCTGGCGGAGGTGAAAACGGCCTCGGATCGAATCCGTCACTCGGACCTCGACGCCTTTCTCCTTTACAACGGCGGGACGGTCTCGATCCGCCCGGCTGCCGCGCGCAGGGACGAGACGATCAAGGTGGTCGGCCTGCGCCGCAAGATTGCCGAGAACATGCAGGAGGCGAAGCGCCGGATCCCGCACTTCACATTGGTCGAGGAATTCGACGTCACCGCGCTCGAAGAAACGCGCGCGATGATGAACAGCGACCGCGGCTCGAACCCGAAGCTCACACTGCTTCCCTTCCTCATCATCGCGATATCGAGGGCGCTTTCGCAATGGCCAATGCTCAACGCGACCTACGATGACGACGCTAACGTCATTACCCGGAGCGGAGCGGTGCACATGGGGATGGCGACCCAAACACCGAACGGTCTCATGGTGCCGGTGATCCGCAATGCGCAAAGCCTCAGTCTGTGGCAGATTGCCGCGGAGATCCTGCGCCTGTCCGACGCTGCCCGTAACGGCAAGGCCGCGCGCGACGAACTGATGGGTTCGACCATCACCATCTCGAGCCTCGGCCCAATGGGCGGCGTCACCTCGACACCGGTGATCAACCGCCCCGAGGTCGCGATCCTCGCGGTGAACAAGGTCGAAGAGAAGGTCGTCCCCATCGACGGCGAGATCGAGATCAGGAAACGCATGAACCTGTCGCTTTCGTGCGACCACCGCGTCGTCGACGGATGGGACGCCGCGAGCTTCATGCAGGCGCTCAAGGGCTACATCGAAAACCCGCTGCGCTTGCTCTCCGCCTAGTGCGCTGAACCGCTGCTCACGTCCGCGCGCTTGAACGCTCCGAGCGTATCGGTGGTGAAACCTGTCGGCTTGCCGTCCGCGCCGATCGTGAAGGTCGCGTGCTGCGTACCGAAATCGACGAGCGGCCACGACAATGTGAAGGTGTCGTGATTGAAATGTCTCAGCTTTCCTGCATAGGCCCCGGGGCCAGCCGCGACGTCCAGGCCGTTTTCGACGGCGCTCAGCACGAACGGGCCGTAGATGTCGCTCTCGTACGTTCCTGCATAAGCCGCCAGCGGAACGCTCGGCGGAGCCGGGTTCGTGGGCGCGGGGTCGGGCTCCAGCAGCTGGTCCACCTTGCCTTGCTGCGCAAGGAGCGTTTGCTGGGTGTTTGGTGAAGCTGGTCCCAGCTCCTGCTCGAGAACATAGGCGCGGATGGCTTCGGGAAGAATCGTGAGGTTGAGATTGGCGAGAACCGCGATGCCCAGCTTCCGCTCCGGCACCAGAACGATGATCGCCCGCGCGCCGTCGAGCGCACCGCCCTTCTCCAGCACCTTGGCGCCGTGGAAATGATAATAGCCCCAGCTCAGTCCATAGCCGAACCCGGTCTCGTCGCTGATCGGCAGCGCTTCAGAAAAGGCGATGTGCGAAACCATGCTCGGCTCGAACATCTCGGCGACCACGCGCTCGCTCAGCACCCGCTTGCCGTCGAGGGAGCCCTTCCCAAGCAGCATTCGCATGTACCGCGACAGGTCCGACGCCGTGGACACCATCGAGCCCGCTGGCCCCATCACAATCTGCTGCGAAGGAGGAATGGCCTGGATGCGGCCACCGATCCGTCCGTACGTGCCCGATCGATTATCATCCTTGGGCTCGGCAAGGACCGAAGTCGCGGAACGAAACATTCCGAGCGGTTTCAAGAGCCGGCTGTCGACGACCTCTTCCCAGCTCGTCCCGGCAGTCCGTGCGGCGACCTCGCCGGCGGCAAAGAAGCCGAGGTTCGAATAAAGGGCGCGCTCGCGGAAGCTGGCGGCGGGCGGGACGAAGCGGATGCGCCGCAACACTTCGGCTCGGTCGTAACCCTCTTCGCCCAGCAGATCGCCGGTGAATGCCGGCAGGCCGGTGCGATGCGCCAAAAGGTCCCGGACAGTTGCGTGCCGCGTCGCATATTCGTCGTGGAGGACGAATTCGGGAAGGTGAGCGATGACCTCGTCGTCCCATCCGAGGCGCCCCTCGCCGACAAGGGCGGCGAGTGCGGCAGCCGTGAACGTCTTCGTATCCGATGCAATCTGGAAAACCGTATCGGGATCGACCGGCGCCGCCTCGCCGAGGCGGCGGACGCCATAGCCATGCAGAAAGATTGCCTTGCCGTCCTTGACGACCGCCACGGACACGCCCGGCACGCCGTAGCCGGCCATCACCTGGCGGATGAAGGCGTCGAGATCGCGGGTCGGATCTGACGACGAACGTGGAGGTGCAGCCAATGCCGGTTCGGCCAGGCAAAAACTGAGCGCGAGAACGAAGCACGCAAAACGTAGCAGCATCTATCGCCCCCCGCCGCTAAATGTCCCCACACCTTCCCGCCGCAATGGGTCGGAGAGTCAAGGAAAGCTGCTGGTGTTCTTCGAAACTCGAAATTGATCGTCGCGCTTTAAAGATCAGTCCCAACTTCTATCCGCCTGAGCCATCATGTGGCAGGGGCCGGCTCCGGCGTCGCAAGCGGCATTTCATCGCGCCGGCCGCTGCGATGAGCCATTGCTGCAAAGCTTATCAGCGCGGTGCCCCAAAGAATAGCCCCGCATGGTTGGACCGCCGGCAGAGCTCAGCGTTTGCGCTACGATTGGGATCACGTTCCCCCGATAAGTCCTCCGGTGTTGAACGCGAAGGCAAATCCCGAGTAGCGCAAGCGCACCGGATAAAGGCGGCACAGCCAAGCCGAGGATGACCCGTTGATGACCGCCCAGCAGGCGTCCAGCGCAAAAAGCGTTAGGCCGGCGATCCACAGCGATCCTGATCCAAGGCCAGGCCCGGTACGAGCCCGATGGGAACCAACCGCCAGCATCGCACGCGGAATGGCGGGTCTTACTGGTTCGGTCGGAACCGAAGGCAAAGATGATGATAAGTGGAAGCGCACCGACAAGCGCGGCCAGCTGAACAAGGAGGAAGCTATCGCGGTGATAGCCGATCGGTCCGGTTCCCTGGGCAAGGGCGAAGGGCCCGCCATGTAAACCAGCGCAAAGCCGCAGACGACCGAGGCTGCTCCGCCGCCAACACAGCCCATGGCTGCTCGGCGAACAAGCGAACAATCGGAACTCGGGGCGGCCTCTCGTTATCCAGCGCTTCGCGGAATTCCGGCGTTTCCGCGATCTTCAACCTGACCCATAGACCGATTGCGATCAAGATTGCGCTCGCGAGGAACGGGATGCGCCAACCCCACGCGATGAACTGGCCGTCCGACAAGACCAAGCCGGTCAACAGGAAAACTGCAGTCGCGATAATATTTCCGAGCGCCGCTCCGAGCGCCGGCATCATCCCGAACCGGCAGTCGCCAGCCTTTGGGGAGCATATTCGACCGAGAGCAGGGCAGCTCCGGCCCATTCGCCGCCAAGACCAAACCCCTGTCCGAACCGCGCCAGGCAAAGCAGCAGCGGCGCAATCCATCCTGCCATGGCATAGGTCGGCAGGAAGGCAATCGCGAGCGTGCAGCTGCCCATCAGCAATAAAGACGCAACCAGCGTCGTCTTACGGCCGATCCGGTCGCCGAAATGACCAAAGACGATCGCGCCGATGGGCCGCGCGACAAAGGCGATGCCGAAGCTCATGAACGCGAGGGCCGTCTGCGCCGCTGGCGATTTGACGGGGAAGAACAGCGGTCCGAATACCAGCGCCGCTGCATAGCCGTAGAGGTAGAAATCGTAATATTCGACCGCTGTCCCGACAATCGATGCGGCGAGAATACGCGCGTTCTTGCGCATCGGCTGCATGGTCACGATCGCCCCCCGACAATGAGTTCGCGTTGCTATTATTTTTCAGGCGCCGGTGCGGCTCCAGCGGAATATGTCCAGCTTGCGATCTTCCAGCCGCTCTCGGCGTGCTTCATGACGAACGTCATGCTGCCGGGCTCGGCCATCTTCGCGCCCTTCTGGACGAAACGGTAGGTCGTCGGCAGCACGACGTAGGCGGTTGTGCCGTCACTCGTTGCCTGAAGCGGTTTCCCATAATCGACCCTGGCGCCGGTAATGCCGTTGGCGGCGGAATCCTTCATGAAATCGTCGAGCCAACGCTGCGCTGAGCCCGTCCCGCTCCAGACATGAGGGCCGAACTCGTCGACGATCATCGCATCGTTTTCTTGCGCGGCGACCCAGCCTTTGACATCGCCTCCGTTGAACTTGTCCATGATCATCGTAAGGAACTTGGTGGCGTCGTCGGCCGGGTTCGCTGCCGGTGCCAGGGATGCGGCAGGATCCGCCCGAAGCGCGACTGACCACGAGCAAAGGCTCGCCGCGGCGAGCAGGACGAATTTGCGCATCTGGAACCCCCTCCACCGGCACTGCAAACGCAAACAGGAGGCGCGCGGGCCGGGAGCACGCGGGACGCGGCGCAGTGCGCCTGCGCAAGGCGAACGTCAATTAACGATTAGTTAGGCTGGCTCCTCGGCTAAGTTCGCGGCCAGGCTCACATTCAAGCGAAGCTAGCGGCCGCTGCCGAGTGCCTTTTCAATTCGGCGCCAGAGGTCGGCGACAGCTACGACAGGCGGGGATGTGCGCGGTAGCAACTCGCCGATCGGCGCACGCTCCTGGCTCACGCGTTCGTAGGCGCTGGCCATCGGGATCACCGGCCATGCCGGATGCTCTTCGAGCTCGGAGCGATGCAGTAGCCGGCGACGGTCGACCATCGAGAAGACGGGCGCGAGAACAACCTTCGGCCCCTCCTTTCGCTGGAGGTAGTCCTTGATGACATCGAGCGCCCGCTGCGACAGCGCGGCCGGTATCACCGGAACGACGACGAGATCGGCCGCCCGAAGGATCTGGTCGGACGTATCGGTCAATCCGGGCGGGCAATCGATGATGACGCGGTCGTATTCCGACGCGAGCCCGGCCGCCACTTTCGCCAGCCGCCTGCGTTTGCCGAGCTCGCGGAAATCGCGGTCGAGGTGGCGAAGCGAAGTGTCCGCGCCGAGCACGTCGAGTTTCGGGTAGTTGGTGGACCTGATCAGGCTGGTCAGGTCCCGGTTCTCGACGATCTTCTTGCGGACCGCGCTTCCGAGCGGCTCCTGCGAGAGGATGTAGGACACTCCGCCCTGCGCATCGAGATCCCACAGCAGCGTCCGGCGCTTCGACAATATTGCGCTCGCCCAGGCCAGGTTGACCGCCAGCGTGGTTTTGCCGACCCCTCCCTTCGCGCTGTAGACGGCGATGATCATCAGCCCGTCATCCGCTGACGTTCGGATAGCGACGCTTCACCGACTGGACGATCAGCTCGGCCAGTTCGGGCGAATGCACGCGCTTGGCAGCCTCCTTCGCGCTGAACCATCTTCGCTTGCGCTGTCCGAGCTCGGGCCACTTGGGCAGCTCGCGGTCGACCCAGAGTGGATGTACCACGATGTCCACCTCGAGCTCGCCGGTGACGAGCTGAGTCTTTACGTGACGAAACGTTCCGATCGGCTTTGGATCGATTGTGCCACGGACACCTGCTTCCTCGAAGGCTTCCTGCTCCGCTGCTTCGGCCAGGCTCTTTCCTGGCATCGGCCAACCCTTGGGGATCGTCCACCGGCCGGAACGCCGGCTCGTCACGAGCAGGATCTCGATGCGATTGCTGCCGGAGAGCCGCCACGGCAAGGCGCCCGTCTGAACCGGCAGTTCGCCATCCTGCTCGCGAGTCACAGCTGATGTATAGCCCTTCGCCACAGCACGCGTGAGCTGTTTGACCACTTTCATCTCGGCTATAGCACCGCCTAATGCTGTTTGAGACCTTGGCCATCGGACACATAGCGTGACCCAGGAAATCGAGCTGAAGCTGGATGTTGATCCTGACAATCTGCCGCTGGTGCGGCAGGATCCGATCTTCGCGCGCGCCGAGTCCCACTCACTCGATCAAGTGACAGTCTATTATGACACTCCCGAGACAAAGCTGAAGAAGCATGGCTTCACGCTCCGCGTGAGGAGCGCGGGCGGCCGCTTCGTACAGACTGTCAAGCCGCTGACCGACAATGTTGGGCTGGTGAGCCGCGAAGAAATCGAATTCGAGGTCAGGTCGCTGAAACCCGATCTTCGGCAGCTCTCCGACCATCCGATCCATCGCCTGCTTGCCAGGGGAGAGGAAAAACGGTTGAAGCCAATCATTCGCTGCGATGTAAACCGGACCTCGTGGCAGATCGGCGGCCGCAGCGGGCGGATGCAGATCGACTTCGACCACGGATGCATCACGGCCGGCGAACGCACTCAAGAATTCGCGGAGCTGGAGTTCGAGCTGGTCGATGGACCGCCGGCGAGCCTGGTCGTCGCGGCCAGCCGTCTGTCCGACCATGTTCCGGTCCGCCTCGGTGTTCTGACGAAGGCCGAGCGCGGATTCATGCTCGCGGCCGGCACGCTCGGGCGCGTCACGAAGGCTGCGCCGGTCAACGTGCTTCCGGACATGACCGTCGCTGAAGCGTTCGAGCTTATCGTCCACGCCTGCCTCAAACACTATCGCCTGAATGAACCGTTGGCCCTCAAGGGAAATCCGGCCGCCCTTCACCAGGGGCGCGTCGCAATGCGCCGACTGCGCTCCGCATTCGCCTTGTTCCGCCCCGCGATCGAAGATGTCGAATACCAGCACCTACGGCACGAATTACGCTGCTTCACCGCGCAGCTGGGCGATGCTCGCAACCTCGACGTCTATCTCGAGCGCGATCTCGACGAGGAGGAGCGCTCAAAGCTCATCCGCAAGCGCGAAAAGGCCTATGACGACGTCGCCGACGCGATGAACTCACACAAGTTTCGGCGCCTCCTCATCGACATTGTCGGCTGGGTCGCCGTCGGAGCATGGCGGGCCGGGAAAGCGGCGAACCGGCCGCTGACGAGCTTCGCGAACCGCCGCTTGGACAGGCTCTGGGCAACAATCGCGTCTCAACAGGGACATCGCCAGCATGGACGAGGGGATGCGACACCGGGTTCGCATCCAGGCGAAGAAGATGCGCTACGCCGTCGAATTCGTCCAAGGACTTTATTCCCATGCGCGGGCCGTTGAAAAGCAATTCGCCTCGGCGATCGAGGATCTCCAGGAGTCGCTCGGCAAGCTCAACGACATGGCCACCGCGCGGACGATCGAGACACTCCCAGCAAACGACGGCTGGCTGATCGGCTCGCTCGAGGAGCGGCGTCATTGTTGACGGCCGAGCATGCCCTTCGCGAGCTCGTGCGGGTTGGAGATTCTGGCGCCTAACGGCACACTTCGGCCAGCACCGGCAAGCGCAGGCCCTCGCCTAGCCCTTCTTCTTGCCCAGCTCGCGCCAGCTCTTCTCGTGGATTTCGACACCGAACTTGTCGGCGGCTTTCTTGATGCGTTTCCAGGCCTCGTCGCGCTCGCCGTCGCTGACGCCCTCGACCTGGTCGAACCGGCGATCGCGTTCGGACGTGATCCGCATCGTTGAGCGGTTCCTTTCGCTCCTTCGGGAAGCGCGTACTCGCTGTCCTTCAATTCCTGCGGACCTTGGCATCAAGCTCACTCATGATCTGCCTCCTTCGACCGGAACAACGCGTGGCTCCGGCGCCGGTCGATGAATTTCGCAGGTTCAGGCCGCCAGGCGCACCGGTCTCACCGATCGCGGGCTGATCGCCTGGTCGCGCTGCTCGGGGCTGATGTTGAGACCGTCGGCGGCCACGAAGTCCGGCTCCACGCGATGAAGGTGAACACGTCCCGGAGATAGGTTTCGAGATGTTCGAGTGCCGCGGCGGGCGAGCCTTCACGTAGAAACCGCCCGCGCCAGCGCGACGATCACCGTTGCCGCCGCCAGCCCTCGGGTCCGTTTCGCGTGTAGCGGAAGGTCTTGCCGGCGACGACGATGCGGTCGATCCAGGCCTTGAGCTGCGTCGGAAGCGTGAAGTTGTACATCGGCGCTCCGATGACGACGGTGTCCGCGGCCAGGAATTCGTCGAGTATCGAGCTGTCCGCGAACGCGTCCAAAGTCAGGTGCGGCAGCGGCTCGGCCGCAAGGTCGCGATAGACGATGTCGCCGCCGCCGTGCTCGAGGGTCAGCTGATCGATGATCGAGCGGCTGATCGCGCGGCTGGCACTGTTCTCGCCATTGATGCTGGCGTCGATGTGCAGGATGGTCACTATTGCCTCCTTGGTATGGATTTGTTACTGAGGCACCCTAAATAACCGCCAGCGGATCGCCCGCAAGAACGCACTTTTTTGTCGCCCGGAAACAAATTTGTGACGCGGAAACATGGAAGTGACTGGAGTTCGAAATGAAAGACCCGAGCAACCCCGTATGCCGCACGATCAGCACCCTCCTGTCGCGTATCGGCGACAAGTGGACGGTGCTCGTCGTGCAGACGCTTGGCGTCGGGCTCGAAGCGATTCAACGAGCTTCGCCGCGAGATCCCCAGCGTCTCGCAGCGCATGCTGACGCTGACCCTGCGCAACCTTGAGCGCGATGGCCTGGTCAAGCGCACCGTTACGCCAATCATCCCGCCGAGAGTCGATTATGAGCTGACCGAGCTCGGCCATTCGCTGCAGAGGCCGATCTGCGGACTTGCCAACTGGGCACTCGAGAACGTCGAGGCGATCCACGATGCCCAAGCGCGGTTCGACGCCGACCATGACAAGGCCGAAGCCGCTTGAGCAGCGCGGCGCTGCTCGGCCGAATTCCTGCGCTCCTCGACCAGACGGCGGCGCAGTTCGCGCCGGACGAAGGGGCTTTTTAGGCTTCGCCTTACGCACGCGCCCGAAATGCTTGAGGGCCTGCGATCCACCTATCCGCAGCAGCCGCCGGTCTTCTATTCTTTCGAGGCGCTTCCGGACGCCTGATACAGCAGCTAGACGGCGCGGATGTTGAAGCCCGTGACCACCGATATTGAAGCGTTGAAGATCCTCGACGAGCGGCTGCGCTGGCTATCGGCCTTTACCATCCACCACGCCAACCACGTCCGCGAGAACAGGGATGGGCTCAAGGTCGGCGGTCATCAGGCAAGCTGCGCTTCGATGACCGCAATCATGGCCGCGCTCTATTTCCACGCGCTCGGCCCTAATGACCGCGTCGCGGTGAAGCCGCATGCCGGCCCGGTGCTCCACGCAATTCATTATTTACTCGGCTCCCAATCGCGCGAGGCGCTCGAGAACTTCCGTGGTTTTGGCGGAGCGCAAAGCTATCCCAGCCGAACGAAGGACGGGATCCCCGTTGATTTCTCGACCGGCTCAGTCGGCCTTGGCGTAGCCATCACGCTCTTCGCGAGCCTGGTGCAGGACTATCTCACGGCCCACCGCAGGATTGAAGAGCAGGATCGCGGCCGCTTTGTCGCGCTCATCGGCGACGCCGAGCTCGACGAGGGCAACATCTACGAAGCGATCATCGAGGGGGCGAAGCACGACGTCCGCAACCTGTGGTGGATCGTCGACTATAATCGCCAGAGTCTCGATGCGACCAGCGCCGACCGCATGTTTGAGCGTTTCGACGACATCTTCCGAAGCTGCGGCTGGCGCGTGGTCGAGCTTCGTTATGGGAGACGGCTGCGACGCATCCTTGATGACAATAAGGCACTGAAGGACTGGTTCGAGAAGCTGTCGAATGCCGAGCTTTCGGCACTCCATTATCAGGGCGGGGCCGCGTGGCGCGCCCGCATCGGGGCCGAGCTCGGGAAGAAAGCCGCAGGTTTCCTCAAAGAGCATGACGATGCCGCGCTGGCGTCGCTGTTCACAGACCTTGGCGGGCATTGCATGGAGACGCTGGTCGAGGCGTTCGACGCAGCGCAGGACGATATTCCAACCCTCTTCATCGCATGGACGATCAAGGGGTTCGGCCTGCCGTTTGCCGGCCACAAGGACAATCATGCTGGCCTCATGAATCCGACGCAGCTTGCCGCGCTTCGCGAAGCGATGGGCGTGCGCGCTGGCGAGGAATGGGAGCCGCTTGAGGGCGTTGGCGACAATGCACGGCCGGCCGTCGACGCCCTGCTCGACCGCTCGCGCATCGCCCGGAACAAGCGCAATCGCTGTTTCGGCACCGTTTCCGTGCCAGCGATCCCGGCACCAACTGGAAAGGAGCAGTCGACGCAGGCAGCCTTCGGCCGCATCTTGCTCGACCTATCAAAGACCGGCGGCGAGCTCGCCGACAAGATCGTCACCACCTCGCCGGACGTCACCGTTTCAACGAACCTCGGCGCCTGGGTCAACCAACGCGGACTTTTCCGGCGCAGCGACATGCCGGATGTCTTCGCGCAGGCAAAAATTGCCTCGGCGCAAAAGTGGAGCGGCGGCAACAACGGGCACCATGTCGAGCTCGGCATTGCCGAGAGCAACCTTTTCCTGATGCTGGCGGCTGCCGGCCTTTCCGGCGACCTGTTCGGTACCCGCCTCTTTCCCATTGGCACGCTCTACGATCCGTTCATCGCCCGGGGCCTCGATGCGCTGAACTATGCCTGTTATCAGGACGCCCGCTTCCTGCTTGTCGCAACCCCAAGCGGGATCACGCTCGGGCCCGAAGGCGGCGCGCACCAATCGATCAATCCGCCGCTCATTGCCCTCGGCCAGCCTGGGCTGCGCCACTACGAGCCGGCTTACGCCGACGAGCTCGCAGCGATGATGGAAGAGGCGTTCCGCCTGATCGACGATCCGGCCGGCGAGAGCTGCTATTTGCGGCTCTCGACCCGCAGCGTCCAACAGGTTGAACGCAGCGACGATGGCTGGCGCGAGGGCGCGCTGAAGGGGGCCTACTGGCTTCGCGAGCCAGGCCAGGGGTCAGAGGCAGCCCTCGTCGCGATGGGCGCCGTAATGCCTGAGGTGCTCGCCGCCTGGGAGGAGCTTCGCGACGACGTTCCGGGCCTAGGCCTGCTCGCGATAACTTCCCCAGACCTTCTGCACCGCGGCTGGACCGCTGCTCATAGGGCACGCTGGCAAGGTGAACGAAAAGCGAGCCACATCGAGCGATTGCTCTCAAATATCTCGCCCCATGCCGGCCTCGTTACCATCGCCGACGCCGCTCCAGCCTCGCTCTCCTGGCTGGGCGGGGTGCTCGGGCAGCGCGTCGCGCCGCTCGAAGTCGAGAAGTTCGGACAGACGGGCGACCTCGCCGACCTCTATGCCGCGTACCGGCTCGACGGTGATGCAATCACGCAGGCCGTTGCCGAGCTTCTGCTCCCTGCCTAGGAAGCTGCCATGGCAGGGCGATATTTCGATGAGTGGCAGGTGGGTGACAAGGTCACGCACGAGATCACGCGCACGGTCACCGAAACGGACAATCTTCTGATCACGACGCTGACCCACAACCCGCAGCCGCTGCATCTCGACTATGAAGCCGCCGCGAAGACCGAGTTTAAGAAGCCGCTCGTCAACAGCTGCTTCACGTTCAGCCTGCTCGTAGGCGTCAGCGTCCATGACACGACACTTGGGACACTCGTCGCGAACCTCGGCTATGAAAAGGTCACTTTCCCCAAGCCCGTCTTCGCCGGCGATACGCTTCACTGCGAGAGCGAGTGCGTGGCCGTCCGCGAAAGCAAGTCGCGACCCAATGCCGGCCTCGTCACATGGGCGATGCGCGCCTTCAACCAGCGTGACGAGTTGGTGTGCGAATGCACCCGCACGGCTTTGCTACTGAAGAAGCGCGCCTGATGCAGCCGCGCAGCTGGCTCTTCGTCCCGGCTGACAGTGAAAAGAAAATCAATCGCGCGCTCGACAGCGAGGCGGACGCCATCATCTTCGATCTCGAGGATAGCGTCGCCCCCGCGATGAAGAAGATGGCGCGCGACCTTCTGAGGAATTTGATCAAACGCTCCGGCGGACCCGAATGGTGGGTGCGCATCAACCCGCTCGCCAGCGAATTCATCAGGGACGATTTGAAGCTGCTCGGCGTCGCCGACATTCACGGGATTGTCCTGCCCAAGGCAGAAAATGGAACGGACATTACCCAGCTTGCACACCGAACCGGCAATATCCCCATTCACGCGATCGTGACCGAGACCGCTGCCAGCCTGTTTGGCCTCCTCTCCTATCGCGACCCGAAGTCACCGCTGGCGGCAATGAGCTGGGGCGCCGAGGACCTTTCGGCTGCGCTTGGCGCCGCATCCAAATATGACGAGAGCGGCGAACTCAGCTTCACCTACAGGCTCGCCCGCTCGTTATGCCTGGCCGGGGCAGTCGCTGCGGGCGTTCAGGCGGTCGACGGCGTGTTCGCCAACTTTCGCGACGAGAAGGGATTGCGCGCGGAAGCGGAGGCGGCACGGCGCGAAGGCTTCACCGGCAAGCTCGCTATTCACCCCGCGCAGGTGCCGGTGATCAATGCGGCGTTCACCCCGTCGGATGAAGAAGTGCGGCAGGCCGAAGAAATCGTCGCCGCGTTCGAAGCACAACCGGACGCAGGCGTGCTTTCAATCGGCGGAATGATGGTCGACCGCCCGCATCTCGTGCAGGCTCGGCGCGTACTGGAGCGAGCCGCGAGGAGTAGTTGATGGCCGAAGCCCTGCATCCTGTCCCATCCGGCTTCAACGCGCGGATCGGTCCCACCGAGCTGGCTGAGCTCCACGACCTTGCCAATTCAGATCCCGACCGCTTCTGGCTCGACCAGGCGCGCCGTCTTACTTGGAACAGGTTCCCCGCGAAGGCCGGCGACTGGTCATTTCGCGAAGATGATTTCCACATCGAATGGTATTCGGACGGCGAGCTCAATCTCTCGGTCAATTGCCTCGACCGGCACCTTGCGGAGCATGGCGATCGCACCGCGCTGATCTTCGAGGCCGATGAGCCGGGTCACGGCCAGCGCTGGACCTATCGCGATCTCTACGAAGAGACCTGCCGAATAGCGAACCTCCTGAAGCAACGCGGCATCAAGCGCGGCGACCGCGTCATGATCTACATGCCGATGATCCCCGAGGCCGCTGCAGCGATGCTCGCCTGCGCGCGCATCGGCGCGGTTCATTCGGTCGTGTTCGGCGGCTTCTCACCCGAGAGCGTGGCCGGCCGGATCGGCGATTGCGACGCCTGCGCCGTCATCACAGCCGATGAAGGCGTCCGTGGTGGCAAGAAGATTCCGCTCAAGCGCAATGTCGACGAGGCACTGGCCGAGCGGGACGTACCGACGGTGATCGTCGTGACTCCGAACCGGCACCGACGTGCCAATGAAGGATGGCCGCGACGTTCGCTATGCGGACGTGCGCGACAGTCTTTCGACCGATTGCAATCCCGAGATCATGAAGGCGGAGGACCCGCTCTTCATCCTCTACACCTCGGGATCGACGGGGAAACCCAAGGGGGTCGTGCACACGACCGGGGGATACGCGACCTGGGCGGCGACCACGTTCGAGTGGATCTTCGACTACCGCCCCGACGACATCTTCTGGTGCACCGCCGACATCGGCTGGATCACCGGGCACACTTATGTCGTCTATGGGCCACTCGCCATGGGCGCCACGAGCGTCATGTTCGACGGCGTACCGAACTACCCCGATTTCAGCCGGTTTTGGGAGACCGTGGACCGCCTCGGCGTGACCATCTTCTACACCGCGCCTACGGCGATCCGCGCGCTCGAGCGCGAAGGCGATGAGCCGGTGAAGCGCTGCAGCCGAAGGTCGCTGCGCCTGCTCGGATCAGTCGGCGAGCCGATCAATCCGGATGCGTGGGAATGGTATTGGCGCACCGTCGGCGATTGCCGCTGCCCGGTCGTCGACACCTGGTGGCAGACCGAGACCGGAGGCATCCTCATCTCCCCCTTCCCCGGTGCCGTTGAACTGAAACCCGGATCGGCTACGAAGCCGCTGCCGGGAATCAAGCCCCTGCTCGTCGACGCCAGTCACAACGAACTCGAGGGACCGGCGAGCGGAAACCTCTGTCTCGGTTCTTCATGGCCCGGCCAGATGCGCACCGTTTGGAACGATCATGGCCGCTTCTTCGAGACTTACTTCAAAGCCTATCCCGGCCTCTATTTCACAGGCGACGGCTGCCGGCGTGACGAGGACAATTATTACTGGATCACCGGCCGGGTCGACGACGTGATCAACGTCGCTGGCCACCGGATCGGTACTGCCGAGGTCGAAAGTTCGCTGGTGTCCCATCCCAAGGTAGCGGAGGCCGCAGTCGTCGGCTTCCCCCACGACATCAAGGGGCAGGCGATCTACGCCTTCGTCACGCTCAACGCCGGCGAAGAGGGAGATGATGGCCTGCGCAAGGAGTTGGTCCAGGAAGTGCGCCACGACATCGGCGCCTTCTCGGCGCCAGAGAAGATCCACTTCACGCCTTCCCTTCCCAAGACGCGGTCCGGAAAGATCATGCGGCGGATCCTCAGGAAGATCGCCGAGGGCGCGACCAGCGGCTTTGGCGACACGTCAACGCTGGCCGATCCGACGATCGTCGACTTGCTGCTCGCAGGCCGTAAATGAGAGTGGCGCTCGCGGCATCAGTCCTGCTCGTCACCGCCGCGCCTTCGCACGCGGCATTCAATCCGGTCGAGTTCTTCCGCGGCAAAACGCATGGCGAAGGCATGCTCAAGATCATCTTCCAATCACCCAAGAAGATGACGGTCGACAGCGAAGGCCGAGCCGACAAGGACGGCTCACTGGTCCTCGAGCAGGCCGTCCACGAGCCCGGCAAGCCGCCGCGAACGCGTTACTGGCGGCTGAAGCAGACGGCGCCCGGCCGATACGAGGGCAGCCTCACCGATGCTGCCACGCCGGTGCGCGTGGATGTGGCGAAGGACGGCATCCGAATCCGTTACACGGGCAAGGATCATCTCACCTTCGACCAGCTGCTAAAGCCCGTCAGTGACACGGAAGTTCGCGATGAGATCAAAATAACCCGATTCGGGATCACCGTCGCCCACTTCGAAGAGACGATCCGCAAGTTGGACTGACGAGCGAGCGCTGCTATCCCTGCTGGTGGGGAGGCACGATGGCGACCATCGCAGAACGGCACGAGCAAAAGCCCTGGCCGATGGCGCGCGTCATCATCGCGTCCTCGGCCGGAACGGCCTTCGAGTGGTACGACTTCTTCATCTTCGGTAGTCTCGCTCCGGTCATCTCAAGGGTCTTCTTCGCCGGCCTGGATCCCACGCCCGCGCTGATCTCTGCGCTGGCGCTCTTCGCTGCAGGCTTCGCTTTCCGTCCGCTCGGCGCCTTGATCTTCGGCGTTGTCGGCGACCGGCTCGGCCGCAAGGGCGCTTTCCTCATCACGGTCAGCCTGATGGGCGCGTCGACCTTCCTCATCGGCTTCCTGCCAACCTACGCCCAATCAGGAGTTCTGGCCCCCACGCTCTTGATCATCCTTCGCATTCTGCAAGGGATCGCACTTGGCGGTGAATATGGCGGAGCCGCGATCTACGTCGCTGAGCATGCGCCCAACCACAAACGCGGCGCATCGACAGGCTGGATCCAGTCGTCGGCCTCGTTCGGTCTCCTCGCCGCACTCCTGGTCATCGTCGCGACCCGCAACACGATCGGCGAAGATGCATTCGCGGCATGGGGATGGCGCATTCCGTTCCTTGTGTCCGCCGTGCTGCTCGCAATCTCCGTCTGGATGCGCGCCAAGCTCGCCGAGAGCCCGCAATTCGCGAAGTTGCAGGAAGAAGGCAAGGTTACCAAGGCGCCGCTGCGCGAATCCTTCGGCAACTGGCGCAACCTAAAAAGGGTATTGATTGCCTTCTTCGGGATCATGTGCGCGCAAGGGGCAGTCTGGTACTTCACTTTTTTCTACCTGCAGGTGTTCCTCGAAAAATCGCTCGGGGTCGCGGCCGAAACGAAGGACCTGTTGCTGATCGTGATGACAGTAGTCAGCGCGCCGCTTTACGTTTTTTTCGGTTGGCTGAGTGACCGCCTGGGACGCAAGATGGTGATGATCGGCGGCATGGTTTTGGCGCTGTTCCTTTATTTCCCCGGCTCGCATTGGATTGCCGGTGCGGCTAATCCGGCGCTGGTCGAAGCACAGCAATCGACACCCGTGGTTGTCGAGACCGACCCGAGGACATGCTCGGTCCAGTTCGACCCGGTCGGAACGGCAAAGTTCGTCAGTGCCTGCGACATTGCGAAGAGCACGCTTGTGACGCGGGGCATCTCGTTCGGCACGCGATCGTCCGCTGATGGACGCACGCGCGTCATCATTGGCACAGAGGCGGTTCCGGTACAGGGCGGAGAGCGCCTCAGCGGCACCGCGCTAAAAGCCTTCAAAGCGAAGACTGGCGATGCGATCGGCACCGAACTGCTAGCCGCCGGCTATCCGAAGACGGCAGACCCGGCGCGCTCGAACACGACGCTGCTGATTATCGTCCTTCTCGCCTTTGTCGTCGCCGCGACTGCTCTTTATGGTCCGCAGGCGGCCGCGCTCGTCGAGATGTTCCCGACGCGGATCCGCTACACGGCGATGTCCCTCCCCTATCACGTTGGCACGGGCTGGGTCGGCGGGTTCCTGCCCGTCACCAGCTTCGCCATCGTCGCGATCACCGGCAATATCTACGCGGGCCTCTGGTACTCAGTGATCTTCACTGGCATCTCGGTGGTCGTCTCGCTGCTTTTCCTCAAGGAAACCGCCGGGCGGCGTCTCGAGGAAGTCTAGGCTTGCCGGAGGCAATCATGACGGATGACAGCGTTCAGAACGGGAATTCGTGCACCGTGGTCGCGGGCACCCATGCCGGGAAGTCGGGCATCGTCGAGGACCGGCACACGAGCAAGACGGGCCACGTCACGGTTACCGTCAGGCAAGACAATGGCGACAGGTTCAAAACGCTCGCGCGGAATGTCCGCCGTGACAGCTGAGCCCCTTTAGGGGCACCAGTGAATGTCGATTGGTTGCTCGGCCTCGGCGAGCACTCGGCCGATCGGCAGCTTCGAGCTGTGCCCGTCCGCGATCGCCTGCTCGAGCAGCTCGCGCTTTTGCTGACCAGTGATGGTAATGAGAACGGTCCGCGCGGAGAGGATCGAGCTGCGTGTCAGGGTCACTCGCGCAACTTCGGCCTCGGCAGGCAACGGATCGGGGAGCACGCCAACAGCACGCCGCGCCTTGGGCGCCTCGAGCGCCGATTGCATGTCCGGTCCCGCGAAGATCGAGGCGGTATGCCCATCACTCCCCATGCCGAGCCACACGAGATCGGGCGGCCAGGGAAGGTCCTGCAGCCGCGCGTCGGCAGCGCTGCCGGCGAGCTTGTAGTCACCGGCGGCCTCGCTGGTCAGCGGGACAACGCGCGCCCCGAGCGGCAGAAATGTTCGCGCAAGCTCCCGCACGTTGGAAAGCTCGCTGTCGACCGCCACGAGGCGGTCGTCGGTTGGGATCACCGTCACCTTCTTCCACTGCAGGTTTCGCTGGGCGAGCTTCCGGTACACGGCCGGCCCGGTCTTCCCTCCCGGGATGGCGACCAGCGACGCGTCGCGAGCGTCGATGGCGCTTTCGATAATGAATCCGACATCGCCCGAGACCGCTTCGGCAAGCTCGTCCAGGGAGTCGTACTCCCACCATTCCGCTTCGATCATGTGATTCCTTTTCGCCTTATCGCGGCGCTCGTTGCGCGTATCCGAACCATCCTGCAACAGCCTGTCCGTTGCGATCGAGCGCGGGCCGGAAACGGAGGCGGTCGTGGGCAAGGTTGCAGATGGTCGAATTGATCGCGGCGACACCTGTCCCGTGATCGACCGTACATTCGCTGACGTAGCCACGGGTATCGACCCGAAGGCGCAGGTATATTGTTGCGCCGCGCGGCCATTGATCGAGCAGGTCGCGCGGGATGTCGCGCCCGGTCAGCACCGGCGAGACGAGATGCGGCGGTTCGGAAACGCCATCATTCCCACCGCCGCCAGGTCCGTTTCCTCCCGCACCGCTGCCGGTGCCGGTTCCGACGCCGCCGGCGCCTGTGCCAGGTCCGGCAGATGGCGCTGAACCCTGGGTCGGCATTGTGCCCTGACGGGGCGTTTCGCTGGCGGCGATCTGCGGCACAGGCGGGACAATGACCCTCGCCTTGGGGGCCTCAACGGGGGTCGCTTCGCTCCTGATATTGGGCGGCGCCGAGCCTCCCTCCTTCTCTTTTGGCCTGGGCTGCTGCTTCTCCTGTGGCGGCGGCGGTGGAGGCGGTGGAGGCGGTTCAGTCACATCGAATACGCGCATCACACTCTGGACGCCCGGCAAGTCCATCTTGGGCGAGAGGTTCAAGAGAATGAACAGCAACCCGGCATGAATCGCAACGACCGCGGCGATCGCGCCGCCGCGGTCACGCCTGTTGATATCCGTGCGATAAGCCACGCCCTACTAACGCCATCCCCGCGCAGGCGTTGCGGCGCCGTTCCAATCGCACGAAAAAGCGCCGGAAACTGTCTAGCGGCCCGAGCTGCTCTTGCGTCCGCCGCCGTGGCTCGCCTTGCCGCCCTTGCTGGCGATTTCGCGCTGCTTTGCGGGGTCCATTGCGGCAAATCCGCGTTTCGATCCTCCGCTCGTGTTTGTTGCCATTTGTCTATCTCCAGTTTGCCTGAATGGCGGGTCGGAAACGCCGGCAATTCCCAACGGTTCAAGTTTCTGATGGAGGTTAGGAACTGCCGTTCGAAACGGCTCATGACTTGCTGCCCCCACGTCAAGATCATCCTCGGCCATCTCGCCATTAGCCCGCCGAACATGAAGGTGGATCCGGGATCCGCATCGGTCTCGCCAGGAATGGCCATTCGCCGATCGAGGCGCTGACGAAGGTGAGCTTCCCGCGGCATCAGAGGCTTCCCCTGGACGTATCCAATATAGTCAGTGCAGCCGCACGCCGATCCAGAGGGTACGCGGCGTCGCGCGCTCGATCGAACCGTCGCCGTTTATGCCTGCCATGACGAGCGCATTGGTGATGTTCTCGCCGCGCACGATGAGCTGGAGGTGGTTTGCCAGGGGCCACGACGCATAAGCGTCAAAGGTCGTCGCCGATTTGAGCACGTCCGTGTTGAGGTCGTCGTCAAATTGGGCGCCGACGTGACGAACGACGATCTGCAGGCCCTTGTCGTCCCTCTCCCATCCGAGAGCCAGCGTGGCCATGAAATTGGGCGTCTGGGCAGGACGAAGGCCGCTGAGAAAGCTCGCCGCGCCAGCCGTCTCCATCCGCGCGTGCGTCAGGCTGACGCCGGCACGGACGGACCATGGACCCTCGCTCCAATCCGCCGCCGCTTCGATGCCGCGGACATTCACTGCATCGACGTTCTGACGCTGCAGATAGGCCCCGCCCGCGGCGACGAAACCGACGCCAGGGAAGTTGCCCGGCCCGTGCCCCAGCGTCACATTGGCGATCGCGTTCGTGAGCCTGTTGGCGAATCCGGTGAGCGAGAGGCTGAGCGGCCCGTGCGTATAGTCGATTCCTCCCTCCGCTCCCGCCAGCCGCTCCGGGACGAGGTTGGGATTTGCCGCGGTTGCGTCGGCTCCCACTCGAAACGGCCTGAACAACTCATTGAGCGTCGGCATCCGCCACCCGAGATAGGCGGCGGAGCGCAGTCTCAGACCACCGCCAAGGGGGACCGCAATTCCGCCCCGCGCAGTGGGGAGCCATCCGCCGCGCGAGGGATGATGATCGTCCGTCAGAACGGCGCCTGTTGCAATCATCTCTTCGAAAAGGCGCCCGTTCATTATGCTCCAATGATCAACGCGCGCGCCGCCGGTCAGCGTAGCAGCTCCAAGATCCGCCGAGGCTTCGGCAAAAGCGCCGAGTGTCCAGCTATCGCCGCCCGCGGCCCGGCGTCGCGCGGGATTGCCGGCGAGGTAGGAAAAGAACTCCCGCGATTCTCCGCTTGTCTTGCGGGTGTCGGCACCGAGCCGCAGCTCAAATCTGTCAGGCATTGGAGGACGGGCCTCGAGGCTCGCGCCGAGCCCGTGCGAGGGCACCGAATATTGAAGCGATACCCGGTTCGCACCGGTTCGCCCTGTAGCGACACTGGCGAAGCTGCTCATCAGGTTGCGCCATTGCCAATAGGCGAGCGCGCTCCACTGCCATGCGCTGCGGCTGACCAATCGTATCGACGCGTCGACGCCATTGGTGCGGTTCTCGGTGAAATCGGTTCCACGTGTTCGCCAATCGTGAAAGCCGTCTAGACTTGCCTGCACTTCCGTCGCGCTGCTGACGGGAGCGACCAAGCGTCCCCGTCCGCTCCACTCGCGATAGGGCGCCGCTTCGTCTGCCGGGCCTCGTGTCGCCGCTGTGACGGGAGTGAAGCCGTCGCTTCGCTCTCCTCGGCCGGACAAGCTCAGCACACCGCCGCCGGCATCGATGCCGAGCCGCCCGCGCGCTTCGAGCGAGCCCCGGCTTCCCCTGTCCAATCCGCCATCCGACCCCACATCGGTACGGCTCGTCATTTCGATGGTGCCGGCCAGCGCACCAGGGCCATTCGCAACGCTTCCGCCGCCGCGCACCAAACGGATCTGCGCGAGGTCCTCAGGGTCATATGCGGGCCAGTTGACCCATCCCCCGAAGGGATCGGCCTGCGGCACACCGTCGAGCACGAGGAGGGCGCGGCTCGACGCGTTGCCGCCCAGCGCACGCAAGGTCACGCCCTGGCTGGTTGGGTGACCGCTCCGCGCGTCCGACCGGCGGAACAGCTCTACCCCCGGGATATCCTTCAGGAGCTGGTCGAGTTCATGGCTCGGCGATTGCTCGACCTGCCGTCGCGAGATAGTCTCAACGCCGTAAACTCGTTCCGACCTGGGCTCGGGCAATGCCTTTCCAGTGATCACGATTGCCGTTTCAGGCGGTTGCGGCGGAAGCGCTTGAACCACGCCTAGAGAATGTCGCGGAGGGCTGCGGCGACCGTGAAGCGCGAAGGCGCAGCAACGGGAAGAAGCGCCCACGGCGCCCGCCAGCGCCAGGACAATTTATCGTTCTCGTCCCGTTTCGCCATCGTTTCGACAATGCGCGAACTCGGCCTCGGCTCCCAAATTTAATTTCGCCTGAAACCCAGCGAAAGAGCCATAAAGAATAAACGAGGTTAAATTTGAGTTGCCGGGTCGAAGTTAAGTTGCTCTAAATTCGATACAGTCTCAGACTGCAACTCGAGATTTTCTCTAACGGGGAAGGGGCGCCCCGGTGAAAGTTCGCGTATTAGGACAGCGACGCGCGCGCGTTCAACGCGGCGGATTCGTGCATCTGCTCGCTTCGGCCCTATTCCTCACCGCTCCGGGTTCGGCGATCGCACAGGTCGCCCCGCGCCCACTGCCGCCGACGCGCGAGGAAGTAACCCGGCCAACGACCCCGTCGCCGATCCTCCGCGGCCCCAAGCTCGAGGTGGAGGGAGGCATAGAACGCGCGCCTTGCGCGCTCGAGGGCGCCGAATATCAATCGATTCACTTCGTCCTTCGCGGCGCCGAGTTCGACGGCCTGCAGGGCCTGACGGCGGACCAGCTGGCGAGCGCCTATGGGCCCTACGTCGGGCGCGACGTTCCCATCTCGGTCGTGTGCGAAATCCGCGACCGCGCCGGCACGATCCTTCGTAACGCCGGCTACATCGCCGCTGTCCAAGTCCCGGAACAGAAGATCACCGACGGCACGGTGCATTTCCAGGTCCTGATGGCGCACCTCACCCAGGTTCGCGTGCGAGGCGATGCGAGCGGCGCCGAGAGGATCATCGCGGGCTACCTTGACCAGCTGACCAAGGAGCAGGTGTTCAACCGCTTCGACGCCGAACGTTACCTGCTGCTCGCGAGCGACCTTCCCGGCTACACAGTCCGGCTGACGCTGCGCCCTGCCGGCACGACGCCGGGCGAAGTCGTTGGCGACGTCACCGTCCAGCACACCCCGGCCTATGTCGACTTCAACGTCGAGAATGGCGGCTCACAAGAGCTCGGTCGCTGGGGCGGTCTTGTTCGCGGCGAGATCTTCGGACTGACGGGCCTCGGTGACCGGACCATGTTGTCGGTCTTCAGCACCGCCGATTTCCACGAGCAGCAAACGATCCAGCTGGCGCACGATTTCCGGCTCGGCCCGCAGGGCCTCAGCATCGGCGACAACTTCCAGCTACGCCTGGGCCAAGCCGTCGATTCCCAACTCGCATGTCCTCGCCCGCACGCTCCTGAACACCTTCGAGGTCGGCTACCCGATTGTCCGGCGGCAGGCGCAGACAATCCGCGCGTCGGCTGGGTTGGACTACGTCAACCAGGATGTGAAGCTCGACGGAATCAGGCTTACGCGCGACCGCCTCGGAGTCGGTTTCGTCCGGCTGGGGTTCGACGCGCAGGCCATCGATTCGAACGGTCTTCTCGATTACGCGAGCCGCGATGGCGTTTCGCGAACCTGCTCGAGCTGCGCCAGGGCATACGCATCTTCGGCGCCACGCCTGACTGCGGGCGGCTCGGCGCGAATTGCTGGGGCCAGGCGACGTGCCTCCCAGCCGGATCGAGGGCCAGTCGGACGCGACCGTACTGCGTTACACCGGCTACGGTGAGTTTCGCCCCGTCTCGAAGCTGACTTTGGCGCTTGGAGCGCGTCTCCAATATTCAGGAAAGCCGCTGCTCAGCTTCGAGGAATTCTCGGCCGGCAACTACACGGTCGGCCGTGGCTACGATCCGGGTGCGTTGCTCGGTGACAAGGGCTTCGGCACGCAGGCCGAGATCCGCTTCGGCACCCGCACACCGCCGAGCGCCCGCAGGGCTGCATTCGAAGCCTATGCTTTCTGGGACCACGCTGCCGTCAGCAACCACGACAAGCTTTTCGTCATTGCGGCTTCTCAGCACCTGGATTCGGTGGGCGGCGGTGCACGCGTCACCTTCGACCGCTTCGCGCTCGATGCCGGTGTCGCAATCCCATTGACGCGCGTCGGAAATCGACGACCGGAAACCTGATCCGCGTTTCCTCATCTCGCTTACAACTCGCCTCTGGCCCTGGAGCTACCGATGATCAGTTCTGCACGGCCCGCGTACCGGGCAATCCGCAGGAAACTGCTAATCTCCTGCGCGAGCGTCGCCATCGCGACCGCCGCAGTGACCCCGCAGAAAGTGCGCGCACAGGCGGGCGCATTTCAAGGCACACCGAGTACGACCGCCGGATCTGTCGACTATAGCCGCGGCGCCGGCGTCGAGACGATTACCGTTAGCACACCGACCGCGTCGATAGATTGGTCTCCGTACGACAACCAGACGGCCACCGCGAACCCGATTGATTTCCTTCCTTCGGGCAACACTGCGACCTTCACGAGCTCGACCGGCGTTCTTGATTATACGGTGCTCAATCGCATCATCCCGCTCAATTCCGGCCGCGCGATCGAACTGAACGGAACGGTACTCTCAACTCTCCAGGGAACGAGCACGGCTGGTGGGCGGATCTGGTTTTACAGCCCCGGCGGGATCCTCATCGGCTCGACTGCAGTGTTCGACGTCGGAAGCCTTTTGCTCACCACCGCGGACCCGAGCAGCTGGAGCCCCACCGCGAACGGTTTCACGGGCACCTTCGGCGAGGGGGGCGTCGTTGCCGCGGCGTCGTCCACGTCCAAGATCCAGGTCCTCGCTGGCGCGCAGATCAAAGCCCTTCAGCAGGGTAGCTACATCGCGCTGATTGCTCCCCGCATCGAACAGGGCGGCAATGTGCGGGTCAACGGCTCGGCGGCGTACATCGCCGGGGAAGCGATGACGATGACTTTCACCCAGGGCCTGTTCGACGTCCAGGTCGACGTCGGCACCGACGATCCGAACGGCATCGTCCACACCGGCACCACGGGCGGACCGGCCAACCAAGCAGCCGCCGACCACCACGGAATTTACATGGCGGCGGTGCCGAAGAACGAGGCGATGACGATGCTGCTTGGCGGCAACGTCGGCTTCGACGAGGCAGTGATGGGGCATTTGGGTATGCAGCCGCAGTCCGTGCACGCGTACGGGGGATTTCGCGTGCAGGGACGTGCGAGGATTCGGCACAGGGAGATGGCGCGCCAGGCGAGGGTTCTGGAAGAACTCGGCGCCTTCGCGGTGGTCCTGGAGTGCATTCCCTCCGCGTTGGCGCGGGAGATTACCGAATTGCTGCGCATTCCTACCATCGGCATTGGCGCCGGCTCGGGGTGCGACGGGCAGATCCTGGTGCTCCAGGATTTACTGGGGCTGAATGCGGACTTTCGTCCCAAGTTCGCGCGCCCGTTTGTGGACGGGGCGCGGTGCGTGGTGGACGCGGTCGTCGGTTCGATGTGGCGGTGAAGAGCGGCACATTTCCCGGCGATCGAGGAGAGCTATTGTTGATCCGGGTTTGGTCTAACGTAAAGGACTGGCTGAACTGCCGACGCGCCCTGGATGGGCACGGCTCAGATTCGTTCCCACGATGGGAGCGTTCCACCGCGGGCACGCGGCTCTGGTGAGCGGTGCCGCGCCGAGAACGAGATCGCCATCGCCAGCATCATCGCCGCGGTCCGGCACGGTGCCCGCCGGCGCCCCGCGAGAACTGGTCACCGGACCGACCGCCGCCGGATCGGCGGCGGCCGATGGGTCGAGGCGTCAGCCGCAATTGCCCCAGGTATCGCGGTCGCCGACCGCCGCGTTGGTCCGGCCCGGGTCGTTTATCGAGCCGGAGAACATCACGCATTTGCCCCGGGCCGGGTAGGCGAATGTCTCGTAGTACTGGAAGGGGTCGGACCGGCCCCTCGACTGATGGCTGTCGCCCTCAATGGACAGATACGCACCCACCAGGCTGTACGTGCCGACGAACTGCGACTTCATGGTGGCCACGCAGTTCCATCCGGTGGACACGTTGTACAACAGGTACACCGTGCCCCAGCGAGCGTTGGTGTCGGGCACGACGACCGGTTTCGTCCCGTCCGAGACGCGTGACCAGGTGCCGTGGTAGTCGCCGGCGCAGGCCTGCTCCGGTGTGTACGGGTTCGTGGCGGCCAGTGCCGGGGCGTCGGCGAGCGCGATCAGCGACAGGACCGCGGTGGCAAGTACGACAAGTCTGCGGAACAACGTCTCCTCCTCGATCGGTGTAGCGGGCC
>CAVYAH010000080.1:0-30386 GCA_963766415.1 uncultured Alphaproteobacteria bacterium
CCCACCGCGCAGGCCCTTGGGCCCGATCGTCTTCAGTGACGCGCCCGGAAGCGAACAGCGAGCGCATGGCCGAAGTTGCTCTCCCCCGGCGGGTCGGAGATCACTCCGTACACGCCGCGGATCGCGGCATCGATCCCGGCAAGATCGGCCTTCGCCGCGCGCCGCCGGAACCCGCGCCGGGAATCAGGAGCGAGACGATCATGCCGCATCGGTGCTGGCGGACGGTCGCGGGACTATACTTCTTCTCGTAAGGCGAGCCGAGGATCAGCCGGTTCACGTAGATAGACGGCAGATGGATGCAGTCGGATCGAGCGAGCCGACCGGCACGATTTTCTCAATCTGGCGACGCAGACCTTTCCGGAGGTCGCCGCCGGCAGGTCGAAGTTGCGCGTCGTTCGGGAACATGAGGTCGCGGGTCTCGTGGCCTCGAACCCTTGATGATGGACAGGTCGAGCGGGATTCTCGCGTCAAGGATATATTCTTCGCCGTCGACTTCTTGACCTCTTTTCGCCTTCCGCTATCCGCGGTTCCGAAGCCGGTCTTGGTGTAAACCGGGATCCCGGCCCCGCCCGCGCGCATCCGCTCGGCGAGCGTCCCCTGCGGCGTGAACTCGACCTCGAGTTCGCCTGCAAGGAATTGCCGCTCGAACTCCTTGTTCTCCCCGACATAGGACGAGATCATCTTCTTGACCTGCCGGGTTCGCAGCAGCTTGCCGAGCCCCTCATTGTCGATGCCGGCGTTGTTCGAGGCAATAATGAGGTCTTTCACACCGTTTTCGACGATGGCCTCGATCAGCCGCTCGGGGATTCCGCACAGGCCGAAGCCGCCCGCCGCAACGGTCATGCCGTCGAAAAGCAGCCCATCGAGCGCGCTTTTCGCGTTGGGATAGATTTTCTGCATGCGCCGCCAATGAGAAATGCGGCGGCCCCGGTCAAGAACGGCTGGTGCGAAGACCCGCGGCTCGGACGCGGGCTTCGCCGCATTCTGGATCGTCGGCTGACGCTTCGCGTGGCGGGCCAACGGAACCGATCCGAACCTTGCCGTTCGCCGACCGAAGGAGAGACGCCGTCAGGCACCGTCAGCAGTTCGACGAACTAGCCTTTGAGCTTCGAGAGCACGCCCTGGAGCTGCATCGCGTTCGACATGTCGCCCTCGACCCTCAGCTTGCCCATCATGAATGCCGTCATGCCGTCGAGCTGGCCGGCCGCGAGCTGCTGCCAGTCGTCCCAGCCGACCCTGATCGTTGTATCGGCCGGACCGTCCTCTTCGCTGACCTGCTGCGCCGCACCGTCGAGCATGACCAGCCCCTGATCGCCGCCGAAATCGATCTTGACGCGCTTGCCGGGGACCCAGGCATTGTTCTCCTGCATTCGAGCGACGAGTTCCTGCTTGGTCATTTGTCTACCTGCTCCTTCGTGCTGAGGCGTAGCGGCGTGTTGCAGTGGTAACAAGCGAAGCCTATTTGGCCGACCATGGGATACGAAACCGACCTCAAGCTCTTCATCGACGGCGTGTGGAAAGCGGGCGAAGGCCGCGAAGCCCACACGGTCGTCAACCCTTTTGATGCCAAGCCGATCGCCGAAGTCCCGTACGCGACCAAGGCCGATCTCGAGGAGGCCTTGGCCGCTTCCGAGCGCGCCTGGCCCGAATGGCGGGCAATGGACGTCGAGAAGCGCGGCTCGATCCTGCACATGGCCGCTCAGCTGCTGCGCGATCGTGCCGACATTGTCGCCCGGACGATGACCCAGGAGCAGGGCAAGCCGCTTCCTGAGGCGAAACTCGAGGTCTTTGCCTCAGCGCAGCTGTTCGATTGGTACGCCGAGGACGCCAAGCGCGATTATGGCCGGACTCTCGTCCGCCCTGCGGGCCAACTCTCCCGAGTGATCCGCCAACCGGTCGGCCCGACGGCAACGTTCACGCCGTGGAATTTCCCGCTTTACCTGCTGGCGAAAAAGGTCAGTGCGGCGCTCGCGGCGGGCTGCACAGTGATTTCTCGCCCCCCACACGAAACGCCGGGAGTTGGAACCGAGCTGTTCCGGGCGCTCGCCGACGCAGGCATTCCAAACGGCGTCGCGCAGCTCGTGCACGGCGATTTCTGGGCTGGTCAGCGAGACGCTGATCGCCAGCCGCGTGATCCGCAAGGTGAGTTTCACCGGCTCAACCGGTGTTGGCAAACACCTCATGCGCCTTTGCGCCGACAGCATGACGCGCGTGACGATGGAGCTCGGCGGCCACGCGCCGGTGCTGATCTTCGACGATTGCGACCTCGAAAAGACGCTCGACATGGTCGTGACGCAAAAATTCCGGAACGCCGGCCAGGTGTGCGTCTCGCCGACGCGCTTCTACGTCCAGCGCGGCATCTATGACGCCTTCGTCAAGGGCTTCGCCGAGCGCGCTGCCAAGGTGAAAGTCGGAAACGGCCTCGAGGACGGCGTGAAAATGGGGCCCCTCGCCAACTCGCGGCGGCCCGACGCGATCGAGAGCCTTGTCCAGGACGCAAAGGCGAAGGGCGCCCGCGTCCTCGCCGGGGGCGAGCGCGGAAACGGCGGCTTCTTCTTCCAGCCGACGCTCCTCGCGGACGTTCCGAACGAAGCTAACATCATGAACGACGAGCCCTTCGGCCCCGTCGCCGTCTCGCGCCCGTTCGATACCTTCGAGGAGGTAATCGAACAGGCCAATCGCCTCCCCTTCGGTCTCGCAGCCTTCGCCTTCACCGAGAATGGCCGGCGCGCGAACCTGATCGGGGACCTGGTCGAAAGCGGCATGGTCGGGATCAACACCTTCGCCATCAGCGGTGCTGATACGCCGTTCGGCGGCGTGAAGGATTCGGGCTTCGGCTCCGAGGGCGGCAAGGAAGGCCTCGAGAGCTACCAGGTCGTGAAGGCGATTCACCAGGCTTAAGGGCCCCGCCCTTCGCTGCATTCGTGTCGCGGTGTGCCGCTGCGCCGAACGACAAATGGGCCGGCCATCTTCTAGAGAGCGTACCGTCCCGCTGCGGGACCTGAATTTGCTCAAGTCCGCCCTCCCTTAACCTTTTCTAAGAACCACGCGCCGAAAGTCGCGAACTCCACACGTAGGGGAAGGTGAGAATGGGCGCGCCCGCTCCGGAAATGAGTCCTGAAGATCTGGCCGACGAGCATTCGGCTGAAATTTTCGTAGGCTCGCTGCGAACGATATCGCCGCCCGAGCGGCGCAAACATGCCAGCGTCTACAATTATTGGCTGTCGATCCGCCGCGAGCGGCAGTTCCCGCCTATCCGCGACCTCGATCCGCTCGAAATCTCCGACGCTGGTCCATTCAGCCTGCTCCTGGAGATGATCGGCGGCGGCGAGGATGCGGAAATCCGGCACATCGGCCACGCCATCAAAGGCGGTGTCGAGGTCGAAAAGATCAGCGAGGCGCCCAATCCCTCGCTCCTTTCCTGTGTCGCCACGCGCCTGCCGGTTGTCGCCGCCTGTCGCGATGCCTTCGCGTTCGAGGATGAATTCGAGACCGCCGAGGGCAAGCGGCGCTGCTGGGTCACTTTGTTGCCCTTCAGCGCGACCGGGACGTGGATCGATTATGTCTACGGTTTCGTGAGCCTCGATGGCTCGTCGGTTTCGGCGCTTCCGGCGGACGCAGCCGAAGAAGCCGAAACGACGTTCGAGCAGGCAGTCGCCGAGGTGGCGGATCAGCCGGTCGAAGGACCTCTCGAGGTCGAGATCGTCGAAGAGATCGCCGAGAGCGGGATCGCCGAGAGCGAGATCGCCGAAGAGGCGTTCGATGAAGTTCATGAACCCGCCGATGAATTGACGGGCGAAGCCGCGCCGGGCCCGCTCGATCTTGAGGACATGCTCGAGACTGATGCAGCTCTCGCTCCCGATGAGGGAGCCGCACCGCAGCCGTCCGTCAAGCCGACAATCTCCGAGAAGTTCTTCGAAACCCTGGCGAACGTCGGCGGTTTCTACGGCCGAGCGGTCGAGATCGAGCTCGATATGGAGACCGCCTCGCTTGAAAGCTGGGACGAGGCGCAACCGGCGGCGCCGGCGGAACCGGCTACACCGGATGAAAGCGCATCATCAAACGAGGCAATACCAGCGGAAGCATCGCTTCCCGCGAATGAACCCGCTCCATCAACCAAACCCAAGCCAACGTCGGAGGGAACCTTGCAGACCAAGCTGACCGATGTCCGGGCCAAGGCCGACGAGGCTCGCCAGGCCAAGCTGCGGGCCAACGCCGCGCTCTATGACGGGCTGAGCGCCGCCTATGATTTCGCGCTCGACGCGGAGAACAGCCCCGAGGAATATCTGAAGCTGGTCCAGGCCGAGGGCCTGAAGATCCAGCTGCGCTCGCCCATGCGGCCAGTCGCAAAGCTCGCGTTCGACGGCATGTGCGATGAAACGATGATCGAGCAGCTCGAGGCGATCCTCGCCTGGGCGTTCGACGAGGAGCTTGAGCGCGGGACGCTCGCCGAGCGAATCGAAGCTGCGGGCGGTATCGGGCCGATCCTGAACGGTCAGGCGCGCGCCGCCTAAGAGCGCGCTCCCCTTCTAGCTTCTTTGCTTGGCCTCGCTGAGGCGAAGCCCCTCGACGACAGCATCCACCGCGCACTTGCGCGATAGTTCGGCGAGCGTCCGGCGCTCACCCTCCTCCTGCGTCGACAAGCGGTGAGCGCGCGTAGCGATCGATCTGCAGTTCACCGATCGCGGCCTCCGAGAGATGACTCTGGTCCTGCAACAGCCGGTCGAGCACGGCTTCCGCTAACGGCGTTGCGAACTCGACCCCGGCAAATTCGTGGCAGGCCCAGATTACGCGGCAATATTGAGACTCGAGTCCGCAATCGTCAGCAGAACCCAGCTGTCAACCGTCGCGCCTGGCAACGATTCGATGCGACATCCGTGAACGGATATGTCGATCACCCGCGCACCGCTCCGGCTGCGCCCAGGCTCTCGAATCGAGGCATTGAGCCGCAGCGCCGTCCTCGGCGCGCGTCTTCGCTCAGGCTGGTCGTCAGGTCTTACGTCGGAATCACTCATGGCGAGCTACCTTCATCCCCGTTGATGCGCGCCGAGAGTGAACAAATCCTTAGGGGGTGAGGTGCGTCGCGGGGACGGCGCGATCGCAAGGAAGGCCGGCCTCGCCGTTGAGCAGGTCGACGTCGTCTCTGTCTTCAGCCTCAAGCAGGCACATGCAGCGCCCTCATCGGGCGATAAAATGTTTCGACGGTAGCGCACCGGATCCCGGCGGCGGTCATCTTCTCCCCCTTGGCAATCGAAGCTTTTTGCGCGGCCCCAAGATCATGCTGATGCCGCGAAGGTGCCGCTCGACCATGAAAATGGACAGGGCTGGCCTACTTTTTTTCGCTGAGCTCATTACCGCGGTGGGCCCAAGTCGCATCAAAAGTGGTGGGCGAACCTCGTGACGAACCGACGCGTAGCCGCTAACGCGCCGCCCATGACCAAGCGCACGGGCGGCCGCATCCTCGTCGACCAGCTCAGGATCCAGGGCTGCGATCGCGTCTTCACCGTGCCGGGCGAGAGCTTCCTCGCGGTGCTCGATGCGCTTCACGACACGCCGGAAATCGATACAATCGTCTGCCGTCAGGAGGGCGGCGTTGCCTACATGGCCGACGCCGACGGCAAAATGACCGGCCACCCGGGAATTGCCTTCGTCACACGTGGTCCCGGCGCCACCAACGCCAGCGCAGGGGTTCACGTCGCCTTCCAGGATTCGACCCCGATGATCCTCTTCATCGGCGACGTCGCGCGCGGGGACCGTGACCGCGAGGGCTTCCAGGAAGTCGATTTTCCGCAATTTTTCGCGCCGATCGCCAAATGGGCGGCGCGGATCGAGGATGCGCGGCGCATCCCCGAATATATCTACCGCGCTTTTCGCGTGGCAACTGCTGGACGGCCCGGCCCGGTCGTGCTCGCGCTGCCGGAGGACATGCTTCGCGATGAAGTCGAAGCGATCGATCGTCCGCGCGTTCCACCGGTCGCAGAGGAACCCGATCCAGGTGCGGTGCAGGCGCTCTTCGAGCTCTTGAAGGAGGCCGCCTCGCCGGTCGCCATCGTCGGCGGTGCCGACTGGAGCCCGCGCGCCTCGCACCATTTCGCGAACTTCGCCTTCCGCTACGGAATTCCCGTCGCCGCCGCATTCCGCCGGCAGGACGCGATCTGCAACAGCTGTCAGGTCTATGCCGGCCAGCTCGGCTACGGCCCCAATCCGAGGCTCCAGCAGCGTGTGCGCGACGCCGACCTGGTCGTGGCGGTTGGTCCGCGCCTCGGCGAGGCGACCACCGATGGGTACACCCTGATCACCCCTGAGCATCCGGGCCAGACACTTGTCCACGTCCACCCCGACCCGAACGAGCTCGGCAAGGTTTATCACGCCGATCTCCCGATTTGCGCCGACATGGGTGAGTTCGCTGAGATGATCGACGAATGGATCGATCCCGACCTCGTGCGCTTCTCCTGCGGCGACGACGCACACAAGGAATGGCTGGAGTGGAGCGAGCCGAAGCCGCGCGATGGGGTGAAACTCGATCTGGGACGCTGCGTCGCGGCGATGCGTGAGCGGCTGCCGGATAGCACCATCATCTGCAATGGCGCCGGCAATTTCTCGGGATGGTGGCACCGCTACTGGCGCTATGGGCCAATGCCCACGCAACTCGCGCCGACCAGCGGAACCATGGGCTACGGCCTTCCCGCCGCCGTTGCTGCCGCGATCCGCTTCAAGGACCGGCCCGTGGTCTGCGTCGCCGGCGACGGCGACTTCCTGATGAACGGCCAGGAACTAGCGACTGCCGCGCAATACGGCGCCGATCTGTTAGTCGTTCTCGTCGACAACAGCAGCTACGGCACGATCCGAATGCACCAGGAGCGCGAGTATCCGGGGCGGATCTCAGCGACCGAGCTGAAGAACCCCGACTTCGCTGCGCTGGCCCGTGCGTTTGGCGGCTGGGCGGAAACGGTGGAAATGACCGAAGCCTTCGCGCCGGCTCTCGACGAGGCGCTGGGACACAAAGGCATTCGCCTACTTCACTGCCGGACCGACATCGAGCAGATCAGCAACCAGACCACGATCACCAAACTGCGCGAAAAGGCGAAGCGCTAGCGTTCGCCGTCGAGCTTCCACGCGAGCTCGAACAGCAAGGCGTGGATGTCGATCTTCTCCTGGAGCCTCCGCGGCCGTCTCGTCGAAGAGTTTCCCGACGGTGACGGCGTTTCGCCGGCGGGAAACTGGGCGACCAGCTCATCAAAATGGCTGGAGAAGCTCCCTTTCTGAACTTGCCGCCGGTGCGGCATGACTTCCTCCGCAACGCCAAAACGCACCGAGCTCCCGAGACATACGAACGGCCACGTGAATTGGCTCCGGATGGTTGTTGTCCAACTTCAGATCGTCCCGTTCTGCTACAAGCCGAAGGGATAGGTATCATCGAGCTTTCGGTCCCTGCCCGGCGGCAGCGCGCCGGGGAGCGGAATGACCGCCTTCGTCTTGTCGATCCGCTCAACAATTCCAGTTCGCTATCAAGCGTCTTTCCAGCCTTCTTCCCCAATCAGGGGAACGAACCGGACGGGGCCGAGGTTCTGGTGTTCCAGCCTGCCTCCAGGCTGCTTCGTCACCTTGACCAGCTGCTGAGCCCATCCGGGAGAGCCGAGGGGCATGACGATGCACCCGCCTTCGGCGAGCTGCTCGAGCAGCGCCTTCGGGACATGGGTGCCGCTCGCGGCGGCAAGGATCGCATCGAACGGCGCTTCGCCGGGCCGGCCCCTGGTCCCGTCACCCTCGACGATCTCGACATTGTCGTAGCCGAGGCGGCTGATCCGCGCGCTCGCGACTTCGACCAGCTCATGCTGGCGTTCGATCGCGATGACTTGGCGAGCGATCTGGCCGATGATTGCCGCGGCATATCCTGAGCCCGCGCCGACCTCGAGCACTTTGTCGCCTGCCATTATGCCCGCGGCCTCGATCATCAGTGCGACGATGTAGGGCTGCGAGATCGTCTGCCCTGCTTCGATCGGTAGCGGATGATCACCATAAGCGAGATGCCGATGTTCCTCGCCGATGAACTTCTCCCTCGGAACGGCGAGAAAAGCATCGAGTATATGCTGATCGGTGATCCCACGGCGCCTCAGCTGCCGATCGACCATTGCCTCGCGCTCGGCGCTGAAGTCCGTTAGTGTTGCGGCCACGTTGCACCTTTCGGACACTCGAAGAACCCGCCAGTTCGGGCGCATGTTCCGGTGGCGCTAACCTGTGAGCGTGCACCTTCGCAAATTTCCAAGGGGTCTCGCGATGAAAGAGCAGGAGCTCAGGTTCATCGGCTCGGTTCCGGATCACTACAACCGGCTGATGGTTCCACTGATCTTCCGCCCTTATGCGGAAGAGATTGCGCGCCGGGCGCGGGCATTCGGACCCAAATCGATCCTCGAAACCGCAGCCGGAACCGGCGCCGTGACGGAGGCGCTGCACGAGGCTCTCCCAAACGCTCGGATCGTGGCGACCGATCTTAACCAGCCGATGCTCGACGTCGCGGCCGAGCGGGTCGGATCAGACCAAATTGGGTTTGTCCTGGCCGATGCCCAGGATCTGCCGTTCGAGGCTGACAGCTTCGAACTCGTCGTCTGCCAGTTCGGCGCCATGTTCTTCCCGGACAAGGTCCGCGCCCATGCCGAGGCCCGGCGCGTGCTCAACGAAGGCGGACATTACCTTCTCGCGATCTGGGACAAGATCGAGCGCAATAGACTGAGCGAAGTCGCGCAGAGAATTTTGATCGAGCTTTTTCCCGACGATCCGCCGCTATTCATCCGCGAGGGCCCCTTCGGCTACGCTGACCCGCTCGCAATCGAGTCGGACCTCCACGAAGCCGGCTTCGGCACGGTCGACATCGAAACGCTGGAATTTCGCAGCCGCAGTTCCTCGGCCCGCGATGCGGCCATGGCCTTCTGCTACGGAACGCCGATGGCGATCGAAGTTGAGGACCGCGAGCCGGGAAGCCTCGAGCGCGCCTTCGCGGCGGTCGAACAGGCATTCGGGCAATTCGAGGCCGCAAATGGCATCGATGAACCCATGGCGGCGCACATCGTCACCGCCACTAAGTGAGTTTACCATCAGCTTCGCCGCACTAAGGTGGGCAAATGGCGAACTATAAGAAGATCGTCGAGCTTCGGCCCGAAATGGCCGATTTCTTCGGCAACCGCAGACTGATCGGCGTGCGCGGAGACGTCCTCTGTTACTGGGCAAACACCCGCTGCGACAGCTACTCCACCGATGCAGCCGGATTCCGGCACAGCACCTTCGCGGGCAAGGAATATTCTCTCGCGGATTGCCTTCGAAGCGAGCGCTACGGGATCGTCATGGGCGCCAGCAACCTGTTTGGCTTCGGCATAGCCGGCAATGAAAATTGCATGGCTTCCCAATTGGCGGAGCGCTTCCGATTCCCGTTCGCCAATGCGGCAATGCCCGGCGCAAATAGCCGCAATCTTCACTCGCTGCTGGTCGGCCTTATTGCGGGCGCGCCGAAGGCGCCGGAAATCGTCATCATTTCGAACGGCGGCGACCTGTCGACCTTCTGCGAGGCATCGATGGCGGATCCGATCTACGGGTCGCCCAATCGGGCCCTGCTGAAGACGCGAACGGAGCTCGAAAGCATCCCGTCCGACCCGGACGAGAATTTCCCGCGGCTGCTGGCCTTCACCAGCCTCTGGACGACGGCGCTCGCGACGGTTTGCCGGGCATGGAAGATCCGGCTGATCCTCATCCACCAATCGACATTCTTCGAGAAAAAGAAGCCTGCCGCCATAGAGCTCCAGTGCGGGCTCGGTGAGCCGTTCAATCCGTCACAGAACCGTCAGTTCGCCAACCACAGGAAGTTCGATGTTCCCTTCTACGAGAAGCGCAAGGCGATCGCCGATGCGATCGGCGTTCCGCTCGCCGGCTGGGGCATGGGAAAAGAACTGAGCTTCATGGATGAATTCCATGCCGATCTCGATGGGATGCGGGCGATGACCGAGGTTGTCGGGGATGAACTCGAATCCCTGCTCGAGAGCAAGGAAGCGCCGGTGCCGGCGCCGGCCGCCTAGATCAGTCCCGCCAAGGGGCTGCTGGGATCGGCATAGCGGCGCTTCTGCATCCGGCCCGCGAGATAGGCGAGGCGCCCCGCTTCGAGGGCAGCCTTCATCGCCCGAGCCATTAGCACCGGGTCCTTCGCTTCAGCGATCGCGGTATTCATCAGCACGCCGTCGCACCCGAGTTCCATCGCTACCGCGGCGTCGCTCGCGGTGCCGACACCCGCGTCCACGAGCACCGGAACGTTCGCACCCTCGACGATCAGGCGGATGGTCACGCGGTTCTGTATGCCAAGACCCGATCCGATCGGGGCGCCCAGCGGCATGATCGCGACCGCTCCCGCTTCCTCGAGCTGCTTCGCGGCGATGGGGTCATCGACGCAATAGACCATTGGCTCGAAGCCTTCCTTCACCAGCACCTCGGTAGCCCGCAACGTCTCGCGCATGTCGGGATAGAGGGTTTTCGCTTCGCCGAGCACTTCCAGCTTGACCAGCGTCCACCCGCCCGCCTCGCGCGCGAGCCTCAAGGTCCGGATGGCTTCGTCAGCCGTGAAGCAACCGGCCGTATTCGGCAGATAAGTGACCTTCTTAGGATCGATGAAGTCGGTCAGCATCGGCTGCTTGGGATCGGCGATATTCACCCGCCGCACTGCAACCGTGACGATCTCGGCCCCCGAAGCTTCGAGAGCCGCCGCATTTTCCTCGAAGCTCTTGTACTTGCCGGTGCCGATGATCAGCCGCGAGGTGAAGGTGCGCCCGGCGACGGTCCAGGTGTCGGCCTGCACTGTTCCAGGAGCATTCACTCAGCCGCCTCCAACGAAATGCACGATCTCGATAATCGTCGCCGTCTTCGATATTGACCTCTCCCAGCGTCGAACGCGGGATCACCTCGAGGTTGCGCTCGACCGCTACGCGAAGTGGATCGAGACCGAGAAGGTTGACCATCTCGGCGACGCTCATTCCGCCCGGCACGCGCCGGTGTTCGCCGTTGATCCGCACCGAAAGGCTGTCGTCGAACTCATCGACAAAGGGCAGATAGGAGGCTCCACGCCGGGCCGCAAATGACCGACACGATATTCGTCCTCAACGGCCCGAACCTGAACCTGCTCGGCACGCGCGAGCCCAGGATCTACGGCACGCAGACCCTCGCCGACATCGAGGCCACGCTTCAGCAGCGGGCCAAGGGCCTGAAACTCAACCTGGACGTGCGCCAGTCCAATCACGAAGGTGTTCTCGTAGACTGGCTGAACGAAGCCCTGGCGAAGGCTTCGGCAGTAATCATCAACGCCGGCGCCTATGCGCACAGCTCGATCGCGATCCGCGATGCGGTGGCGGCGCTGCCGATCCCGGTGATCGAGGTGCACCTCACCAACATTTACGCCCGCGAGGGCTTTCGGCGGCAGAGTCTCCTCGGCCAGGTTACGCGCGGGTCGATCATCGGCCTCGGCCCGCTCGGATACGCCCTCGCACTGGACGCGGCGGCGCACCTCTGCAAGGGAGCGGCGCGAACCCGGCGAAGAGTTCAGATTCAATAGGGGACTTGTAAATGGCCGCACCTCCCAAGGCGGACAAGAATGGTTCGATGCGTATCGACCCCGACCTGGTGCGGGAGCTTGCCAAGCTCCTGACCGACACCGACCTCACTGAGATAGAGATCGAAGACGGCGACCGTCGGATCAAGGTCAAGCGCGAGACGATGATCGCTGCCGCGCATCTGGGGCCTGCATTCATGGCGTCGGGTCCGGTTGCGCTGAGCGCTCCGCCGATGCACGGGAAGGAAGGTTTCGGCGGATCTGACGCCGACGAGGAAGTCGCTGGACACATCGTCAAGTCGCCAATGGTCGGCACCGCCTATCTCTCGTCCGAGCCCGGCGCCAAGCAGTTCATCGAGGTCGGCGCGCCCGTAAAGGCCGGCGACACGCTCGTCATCGTCGAAGCGATGAAGGTGATGAACCCGATCACCGCGCCCGAAGCCGGAACCATCAAGAAGATCATGGTCGCGGATGCCCAGCCGGTCGAGTTCGATCAGCCGCTCGTGATCATCGGCTAAAGGCCGCAAGCGTGAAGATCGAAAAGCTGCTGATCGCCAACCGCGGCGAGATCGCCTTGCGGATACACCGGGCCTGCCACGAGATGGGCATACGCACGGTCGCGGTCCATTCGACCGCCGATACGGACGCAATGCATGTGCGGCTTGCCGACGAAACAGTCTGCATCGGTCCGCCGCCAGCGGCTGAATCCTACCTCAACATCCCCAACATCATCTCGGCCGCCGAGATCGTCCACGCCGACGCCATCCACCCCGGCTACGGCTTCCTGTCGGAGAACGCGCAGTTCGCCGAAATCGTCGAATCCCACAACATCATCTGGGTCGGTCCCAAGCCCGAGCATATCCGGACGATGGGCGACAAGATCGAGGCGAAGCGCACCGCCGCGAAGCTCGGCCTCCCACTCGTTCCCGGGTCCGACGGAGCGATCACGTCCATCGCCCAAGCGAAGAAGCTCGCGAGCGAAATCGGCTATCCGGTGCTGATCAAGGCGGCTTCCGGCGGCGGCGGGCGCGGCATGAAGGTGGTCCCGTCCGAGGATCAACTCGAAAGCTTGATGAAGTCAGGCGGCAGCCGAGGCCCGTTCCGCCTTCGGCGACGACACCGTCTACATGGAGAAATATCTCGCCGATCCGAGGCACATCGAGTTCCAGATATTCGGCGATGGCAGGGGCGGTGCAATCCATCTCGGCGAGCGCGACTGCTCGCTCCAGCGCCGCCACCAGAAGGTGCTCGAGGAAGCCCCCTCGCCGGTTATCTCCGCGGAAGAGCGCAGCCGGATGGGCGAGGTCGTGCGCAAGGCAATGAGCGAAATGGGCTATCGCGGCGCCGGCACGATCGAGTTCCTCTACGAGAATGGCGAGTTCTATTTCATCGAGATGAACACCCGGCTCCAGGTCGAACATCCGGTAACGGAGATGATCAGCGGCATCGACCTCGTGCGCGAGCAGATCCGTGTCGCGTCCGGCGAGGGCCTGTCCTGCACCCAGGACGAAGTCGATCTTCACGGCCACGCGATCGAGTGCCGGATCAACGCGGAGGATCCGGAAACCTTCGCCCCGTCACCCGGGCTGGTGAAGAATTACGTCGCCCCCGGCGGCATGCACGTGCGCGTCGATAGCGGCCTTTACACTGGTTATCGGGTCCCGCCTTATTACGACAGCATGATTGGCAAGCTGATCGTCTATGGCTCCAACCGCCAGAGCTGCATTCGCCGCCTGAAACGCGCGCTAGAAGAGTTCGTGGTCGAAGGCATGAAGACCACCATTCCGCTCCACCAGAAGCTCGTGCGTGACGAGGAGTTCCTCGCCGGCGACTACACAATCAAATGGCTGGAGCAGTGGCTCGAACGGAGCCGTGAGACAGCCGCATAGCGCGGCTGTCCCAAATCCCCAAAGACCAGGGCCAAGCGCCTACAGGTAGATGTAGACGCCCCTGCGCATATGTCGTTGGTGGTACCAGCGATCCCGGTGCCAATAGCCCTGCCCCCGGTAATATCGGCCTTCGACGTGGCGGGCATATGTGCCGCGATCTGCACGGCAGACGCCGTTCGGCCCCCGATGGAATCCGCGGCCGCAGCCCTCTCGCGCAGCCGCGGGCGACGCTGCTGCGGTTACGGCGACGACTGCAGCCGCGATGGCGATCAATGCTTTCATTACCCCTTCTCCTTCGCGCTTAGCGCAGTTTCAACGCGGGTCCGTAACGAGCTGTTCCACACATCGATGGAATTGCGGTTTTTCAGAGCGAGGAAGTCCAGGAATTGAACTTCGTTGCCAGCGTCTTTGTGCCGTCTTGAATGTCTGCCGGACGACACCGATCTAAAAGCCACACCGGCCTTTCCCCCTGTTGGCCGGCTAGTCAGACTCGCGAACAACTGACGGGCTCGCTCACGCACGAAAAGCGTGGGCGAGCCTTTCTTATTGCGCGTCTTGCGAGCGCGCTGGCGGACGGGCAGAGATGCCTTCTTGGAGAAGGGGAAGCCCGCGAAAATGAGCCTGATCGCCGACCTCAAGTCTCTCGAGCCCTCCCAGCGCAACGCAATCTGGGCGAGTTATCTCGGGTGGACGCTCGACGCGTTCGACTACTTCCTCCTGGTCTTCATGTTCTCGGCGATCGCGAAGGAATTCGGGACCGACGTCAAGGCCGTTTCAGAGGCGGTCTTCCTGACCCTTGCCGCGCGGCCGATCGGTGCTTTCGCATTCGGCTGGCTTGCCGAGCGGTTCGGGCGCCGCCCGGTGCTGATGGCCGACATCATCGCTCTTTTCGATCTTTGAGTTCGCGTCGGGCTTCGCCCCGTCGCTCACCAGCCTTTTGGTCCTCAGGTTCCTCTTCGGGATCGCGATGGGCGGGGAATGGGGACTGGGCGCGAGCCTCGTCATGGAGAGCATCCCGGCGCGACTGCGCGGCCCCGTTTCGGGGCTGCTTCAAAGTGGCTACCCGTCGGGCTACTTCGTCGCCAGTCTCGTCTATTTCCTCCTGTTCGACACGATCGGCTGGCGGGGCATGTTCATGGTCGGCATCGCCCCGGCGCTCCTCGTCCTCCTCATTCGCATCCACGTGAAAGAAAGTCCCGTGTTCGAAGCGCGGCGCGGCGGGCACCACGTCAATCCGATCACGGAGCTTGTGCGCCACTGGAAGATCGCGCTCTACCTCGTGGTGCTGATGACCGCCTTCAACTTCTTCAGCCACGGCACGCAGGATCTCTATCCGACCTTCCTCCAGAAGCAGCACCATTTCGATACACACACCACCGGCATCCTCACTGCCGTGATGAATATCGGAGCGATCGTTGGCGGTATTTCCTTCGGCATCTGGTCGGAGACGATCGGCCGCAAGCGGGCCATCATTATCGCCAGCCTGCTTGCGCTGCCCGTCATTCCGCTTTGGGCATTCTCGAGCACGCCGGTCCTGCTCGCCATTGGCGGCTTCCTGATGCAAGTCGCGGTCCAGGGTGCGTGGGGCATCATTCCCGTACATTTGAACGAGCTCTCGCCCCCGCTCGCTCGGAGCCTCTTCCCCGGCTTTGCCTACCAGCTCGGCAATCTCATCGCGTCGAAGAACGCGCCGATCCAGGCCGGCATCGCCGAGGCGCGCGGGGACAATTATGCGCTCGCTCTCGCGATCGTCTGTGGGATCATGGCCGTGGTGATCGCCGCCTGGACCTCTATCGGCCCTGAACGGAAGAATGCCGACTTCATCGCCGATGCAAAGGCGATGGCGAAATAGCGGCGGGCAAACTTCAGCGAGGGCGCGCGTTAGTCACCTAGAGGACGAAAGGCGTGTCGAGCTACCGCGGAACTGCTGACCGGCCTGACCAGGCCAAGGCGATCGCTGCCGTCGTCGCCGTGCACGCCGCGCTTGCCTTCGTCATCCTCACCGGCCTCAATGTGCGAATGGTCCAGCAGGCAGTCGACCAGCTTAAGACCTTCAATATCGTCGAGCCGCCTCCGCCGCCGGTTCCGAAGCCCGAGACAAAGCCCCGGCCGCAGCCAAAGATTGAGAGAGAAGCTGGCGCCCCCGCGAAGACAGCAGAGCCAACTCCTGTCGTCGCACCGCCCCCGAAGATCCCCGTTCCGTCGCCAATCCCTGCAGCGAAGATCGCCGGCACCGGTAGCGGCTCGACGTCAGGGGCAGCAGCCTTGGGCACAGGCACTGGCGCCGGCGGCTATGGCAATGGGCCGGGCGGCGGAGGGACGGCAGGCTTCACTCCAGCACGAAAGCTGACCAAGATCCCCGATCGCGAATATCGCCGCTTCGCTTCCAGCGGCATATCTTCAGGAAGCGTTGCCATCAGCATTCGCGTGAACCCCGATGGAGGCGTCTCCGACTGCCGTGTCATTCGCAGCAGTGGCAGTCCTTATGCGGATGAGCTCATGTGCCAGCTGACGAGGCAATACGTCCGCTTCAGCCCCGCGCGCGACGCCGCGGGGCGCGCAGTCGCGCAGGACGTCACCTGGGTTCCGAACTGGGCTCCCCGCTAGGGCTCCCTTAGCGGCTCGCGGCGGAGCCCGCTGCTGTGCCGTTGCTACCGCTGTCCGCCACCCGGGCCTTGTCGCGCCCATAAGCGTCATCGTAATAAGCGATCGACTGGCCGTCCGGCACGGCGGTCATATAGGTGATATAAACGGGCACCGGCTGATCGAGCATCACAGGCTCTTCGGTTCCATGCCCCTCCCAGGTCAGCTCACGGTGAAACAGCCAGCGGCTAAGCCGCCACGCGTCCTCGAGCCGCACGCAGCCGCCGCTGAAATAGCGCACCGATTTTTCGAACAGCTCGCGCCTGGGGTTGTCGTGCAGGTAAACGCCGAACTGGTTGGGGAACATGAACTTGATGCGCCCCATGAAATTCTTCGGGCCCGGCTTCTGCCGGATCATCACATCGACCTTGCCGTCAGTAACGCCCTGCCAGTCGATCGTCTTGGGATCGATGACCGTGGGATTGCGGCTCCAATCCGAAACCACTTCGTAGCCATAGTCGTCGAGATATTTCAGGCCATTTTTGACGACGAACTGCCCGACGTCCTCGCCGGCAAGATCCGACGGCACGTACCAATATGGATTTAACGCTGCGAACCGGATGTAGGCGGCGAGCATGGGGGTCGGCCATTTGGTCTTGCCGACGACCACCACCATGGAGTCGACGGGCTTGCCGTCCTCGTACATGAACAGCCGCTGCTGCGCGGCATTCACGAGGACGTAGCGATCCTTGCTGGCCGGGAGGATCCGGGTCCGCTTGAGGTTCAGCTCGAGGATCTCGCGCTGCTGGTCGTCGCTATATTTGTGCTGGCCGATGGCGTCACGAAGTTCGGCGTAGAAAGGGTGCATCCACCCCATCTTCGACACATAGTCAGGAAGTGACGGCGCAGCGGATGCCTGGAGCAACGCCGCGAGCGCTGAGGGCTGTGCCGGCCTCAGCTGGGGGTCCACCCAGGTTATTCCGACGCCAGGGTCCGTCCTCAAATCGTCGACATAGGCCGAGAAGGCTTCTGAAAGCGCCTCGTCCGCGCGCTCGATGTCCTTGCGCTTGTTTCTCGCGCGCGCCGCCGCGAGCTCCGCCTGAAGCGTGGGAACGTTATACTTGGCAGGATTGAGTCCATCGATACTTGCAGTGTTGAGGAGCGAGATGAGCTGGTCCGCCGCGTCGCCCGCCGCCGGCGAAAGCCACAGCGGAGCCTGTTTGCGCGCTTTGTAGAAATCGGCGACGCTTTGCCCGGTCTGCGGGCGCGCCGCCACCGCGACCGCGGTAGCCGGCACCGATTGCGCCGCCGCCGGCACGGGCGCAAGCAAGGCCGCCGCACTGAAAATCAGCGCCGCCGCGGCTCTCCTCTTCTCCTCAAATAAGTGCACCGGCCAATGGCCGGTGCACCTGTAACGCAAACTCTCCACCTGTTCTCCGATACTGGCTTCGCGTTTAGCCGCGTTCGCCACTCCGGGTCGGCGCCGAATAGGTCGGAGCCGGGGCGGGTGCCGGAGCAGCAGCCGGGCCACCGGTATAATATTGCCCGTTATAGACGTATCCGTCCACCACGCCGTCATTGTTGCGGTCGGCCCAGATCGCGCCGGCGATACCGCCGACCGCTGCGCCGATCACCGCGCCGGCCGGGACGCTGACGCCCGGAAGGACCGCGCCGGCCACGGCGCCGAGCGCCGCGCCGCCAAGGGCGCCGGTGACAACGGCATGCGTCGTCGGGTCATAACCCGCCGGCGGACCGGTATAATATTGGCCGTTGTAGACGTAGCCGTCGACATAGCCGTCATTGTTGTTGTCGGCCCAGACGGCGCCGGCCAGACCGCCGATCGCCGCGCCGACCGCCGCGCCAGTGATCGTGCTGATGCCCGGGGCAACCGCGCCGATGGCGGCACCGCCGGCCGCACCGACCGCGGCGCCCGTTGCGATGTCCGCGTTGGTTTGCGGATTCGTGGTGCATGCGCCGAGGGCGACTGTACCTGCAAGCGCCAGGCCCAAAATGGATTTACGCATCGCTCTTTCTCCCGTTGTGTTGAGCTGCCTGAACATGCGCCGCACGCAGCACGACCGCCGCACGGCGGTGCATGTTACAAGCGCAGGAACGACGATTGCGGCTCATCGTTCCGCAACCGCGACAAAGACCGGCTCAAAGGATTGTTTCGTTACTGCAATGTGTTTCGTTAAGTTGTTGATTTACAGCGGAAAGACCAAAGAAAAATGAAGGCAACCATTTATCACAATCCGATGTGCGGCACGTCGCGCAAGACGCTCGAAATACTGCGCGATTCAGGCTGCGACGTTTGGATCCAGGAATATCTCGAGAACCCGCCTTCGCGCGATGAGTTGAGGCGTCTTTACGAGCCGGGCGGGATCAGCCCGCGCGAGGGGCTCCGCGCCAAGGAGCCGCTCGCCGACGAACTCGGCCTCACGCGCAGCGAGGTAACGAAACGACGAACTGCTCGACGCCATGGCCACGCACCCGATCCTGATCGAACGCCCACTCGTCGAAACCGCGAACGGCGTCCGCCTTTGCCGGCCACAGGACAAGGTGCGCGAGATTCTCTAGATTTGATCGCATGAGTCGGCTCGACCCGCGCCTGCTCCTGCAGGGCTACGCCACCGGCATCTTCCCGATGGCGGACAGCCGCGACGCGGACGAGCTGTTCTGGGTCGAGCCGCGCAACCGAGCGATCATCCCGCTTGATGGCTTCCATCTCTCGCGCTCGCTCCGGCGAACGCTAAGATCAGGCAAGTTCCTCGTCACCCACGACCGGGATTTCGCCGGCGTGATCGCGGCCTGCGCCAAGCGCGAGGAGACCTGGATCAATGCCGAGCTCGAGCACGCGATGATCGCGCTTCAGGGCTCGGGCCATGCCCACTCGATCGAGGTCTTTGAAGGCGATGAGCTGGTCGGCGGCCTCTACGGCGTGAAGCTCGGTCGCGCCTTCTTTGGCGAGAGCATGTTCAGCCGCCGCAGAGATGCCTCAAAGATCGCGCTCGCATGGCTCGTTGCACGCCTCAGGGTTGGCAATTTCACCCTTCTCGATTGTCAATTCATGACCGAGCATCTCGCCTCATTGGGGGCGATCAGCATTTCCCGCGAGGCTTACGTCGCATTGCTCGCCGCGGCACTCGGCGCCGGTGCGGCGGCAGGAGGCGCCTCGGCCGCATTGGTAGCGGGATTTGAGCCGCCGCGCGGCGCTCCGCCGGACTTCTTGGCGCTCGACAGGTTGCTCGAGCTTGCCGGCGCCTTGGGCGCCGCGGGCCCGGCCGGGTATGTCATCGCACAGCTCTTGGGCCAGACGTCGTAGACAGGGTTCTCGACGACGTTGAGCGAGGGCGATTCCTTGTAGAGCCAGCCCGAGAAGACCCGGCCCCACTTCCTGTCAGGCCGCTGCACGTCGACCTGGACGAACGCCCCGGTCAACTTTTCCTCTTCCCACGGCGCGGTCGTCTCGCAGCCGCGCAAGCGGACGATCACATCCTTCCAGCGCACCGATTGGCCGGGCTTCAGCGTGACGTTCTGGACGATGCCGTTGCGCTTGTTGAGGATGCCGAGCACCGCCACGCGCTGCGCCATTGGAGTGACGCCGCCCTCGCCTGCTGCCGTCGCCGGCACCTTGTTCGTGACACTCATCGCCGCATTCTGCTGCTGCGTACCGCGTCCGCACGCGGCTAGCGCCAGTGCAATCAGCAGCGGTGCGGCAGGCTTGCTCACGCTTATTCGGGGATCCACGGCTCGTAGTCGCCTGTCGAGGCCGGCCTGATCCTGCCGCTGCCGAGCGCCCCATCGGGACGGAATGCTTCCATGGTGCCGGTGAGATTGCCGGTCGGCTTCAACTGAAACTTGCGGACCGGAGGAAGGGCCTTATCGGGCAGATCGTCGATCGTCCCCCGGAGCCATAGCTGCCAACCGGGCGGCACCCGGCTGCCGTCGTTGCTTCCCTTGTAGATCACCCAGCGGCGCTGCGGCCGCTTCTTGTCCTGGTAATAAATATTGCCGTCCTCGTCGTGCCCGACTTCATTGCCGAAGCGGCGCGTCCACAGTGCTGTTCCGACGGTCGCGCCGTTCCACCAGGTGAATGTCTTGGACCAGAAACCCATCGGTGCGTGCCTGTGCCGTGTTGGCGGCGGGAGCGCAAGCTCAGTGCGCCCACTCCACCTTGTCGCCCGCGCGAATGCCGAGCTGCGAGGCCCGTCCGCCACGGATTTCGAGAACAGCTGCGATCGGCTCTCCCGCCGGCACCGCCGTCAGGTCGAGCGGCTTGGCGGTCACGATTCGGGCAATCGTTCCGTCAGCCCGGATGAAAACCATGTCGAGCGGGATCAGCGTGTTCTTCATCCAGAAGGCAACGTTCTGCGGCGGATCATAGGGGAAGATCATCCCCTGGTCGGCGCCGAGCGAGCGATAGAACATGAGCCCCTGTTCCTGCTGCCCGGGCGTTGCCGCCACCTGGACGGTGAAGCGATGCTCGCCGGTCGCCGAGCGGATCGTCAGCGGCACTTGCTGAAGCCCGGTCTGCGGAGTTCCTTGCTCAGCTGAGGCATTCTGGGCGGGCGCCTGCGGGCTGCAGGCCGCGAAGGCGAGGATACCAGCTGCTAGTCCAGCGATCCCAATTCGCGCAGCTCGACGGCGGTCAGGCCCTTGCCGCCCGGCGCGATCCGCGCTTCCAGCTTTTGGCCCGGCTGGAGCTCGGGAAGATGCGCGGTGCGCACCGTCTCCATGTGCACGAACACGTCCTCGCCGCCCAGTTCCTCCGGACGCTTGACGAAGCCGTAGCCACGAACGCGGTTGAACCATTTGACCTCCACCGGCTCGAACTCGCCAGCCGCTTCGGAAAGCGCTTTGCGATCCGACCGTTCGGAGGCCGGCATGGACGAGCGTGGCTGTTGGGGCAAGGCCGAGCTCAAGTCGATCGACAGGATCTTCTTCGCCTGCAGACCGCGTTCGAGCTTCACTGGAACACACTCGATCACTGCTCCTTCAGGGACGCTGCGGCGACCATGTTCCCTAAGCACGCTGAAGTGCAGAAGGATGTCGCCATCTATTGCGTCGCTGACGAGGAAACCGAATCCGCGTGTCGCGTCGAACCATTTTACACGCCCCGTGATCGCCGGCAGTTCGGCCTCGGGCGGATCATTCTTCAACTCCACGATGGGCCGTACCTCTCCCTCGGCCAGACTGACGGACGCGCTTACCATGGGACCTCATTAACACTACTGTCTGTGTCGGGAAACCGACTTTCGCTAAGGACTACCCTTAGTTAGGTGTCACCCTGCAAATCGCTCACAAAGCTCGTTCATATCCACTTCAACGCCCGCCGGCATATCCGCAATTACCCTTGCCAGGCCGAAGGAATGGCCCGCCCGGACCATCGCTCCGATCGCTTTTTCACGCTGCTTCGGATCAGCCTTGGCATTCGCGAATGGCCCAATTTTGCGCCGCTTGGCAAAGCGGATCGCCGCATCAACGGCCTGCGCCGCGGCATGTTCGCGCGCTGCAGCGCCGTCCTCGTCGCCGACGCCTGCCATCCGCAGCTTGGCTTCGAGCCGGCGCTTGCCGTAACCGCGGCTGCTGAGCGCCTGCGACTTGGCAAGGGCGTAGGCTGCGTCATCCACATAGCCGAGCTCGCTGAAGCGACCCGCGAGGGCCTCGAGGTCGGGCTCGCGCTCCCCGGCCCAGCCTCGTTCGCGAAGCTTGCACGCAAGGTATCTTGTGAGCTTGGCGCGCGTGGTCGCATACCGCCCGGCATATCTAAGAGCGAGCTCCTCCAGCCGCGCCAAATCGAGCGGAATCGGGGCCGGCGGGGACCTCGAACGTGCCATTGCGCCGTTTTTGTGCCACAGTCCCCTCCCATCAGGAAATCAGCCGGCACAGAGGCGCGGGCGCAAAGTTTTTGAACAGCCAAGGAAGGGTCGGCGTGCTCGAACGCAACGCCTCTGTGAAGAACGAGCTCGCTCCGCCGGGCGCCACACCCACCCTCGATACGCTGCCGAGACGTCTGGCCGATTTCACCACGATCGGCGCAGCGCTCGATTACACGGCGAAGGGTCGGCGTGGAATCAATTTCCACGACGCGCGCGGCACGCTCTCGCAGGCCTACACTTATGCGGAGCTGCGCGAGGATGCGATTGCTCACGCGCGCCGCTTCATCACGCTCGGCATAAACCCTGGTGACCGTATCGCCATGGTTGCCGAGACCGGCCCCGAGTTCGCCGCCTGCTTCTTCGGCGCGGTCTATGCCGGCGTCTGGCCCGTGCCACTGCCGCTTCCGACCAGCTTCGGAGGCCGCGACGCTTACGTCGACCAGCTCGCCATCCAACTGAAGAGCTGTGACCCGTGCGCTGTTGCTTTATCCCGAAGAGCTCGCCGAATTCCGGGGACGTTCCCCGGTCTGTCACCGCGAGCATCGGGATAGTGCTTCTCTCCGGCGCCGTCGTGGCTGCGCGCGACGCGCTCCGCCAGGCCGACAGCGCCATGTACGACGCCAAGCGCGCCGGGCGCGACCGCTGCGCGTTCTTCGAAGGCAGCCAGCTTGCGCCCGCCGGCCGACGGCTGACGATCGCCCGCGGTCTGGTCGGCGCTGAGCTGCGCGGCGAGCTGAGCCTGGTCTTCCAGCCCGTGTTCGAACTGCGGGGCGGCGAGATCGCGGCCGTGGAGGCCCTGCTGCGCTGGAGCAGCCCGCAGCTCGGGGACGTCTCACCGGGCGAGTTCATCCCCATCGCCGAGGACACCGCGTCGATCATCGCGATCGGGGCGTGGGTCATGCGTGAGAGCTGCGACACGGTCGCGCGCATCTCCGCGCAGCTCGAGCGATCGATCGAACTGAGCGTCAACGTCTCGGCGATCCAATTGGGCCGGCCAGGCTTCGTCAAGTCCGTCCGCCAAACGCTCGCGCACGCGGGGCTGCCGGCCTCGTCGCTGCGCCTGGAGATCACCGAGAGCGCGCTGATGCGTCCCGATGCGGTGACGGTCCGCTCGCTGCGCGAACTGCACGCTCTGGGCGTGCACGCCGCGCTCGACGACTTCGGCACCGGCTTCTCGTCGCTGTCCTTGCTCAAGCGCCATCCCCTCGCCGCCGTCAAGATCGACCAAAGCTTCGTGACCGGACTGGCGGACGATCCTCGCGACCGGGCGATCGTCGCGGCGGTGACCGATATGGCGCACGCGCTCGGGTTCGTCGTCACCGCCGAGGGCGTCGAGACGCAGTCGCAGCTTCAGAGCGTGCGCGAACTCGGTTGCGACCGGGCGCAGGGGTTCCTGCTGGCGCGGCCCATGTCCCAGGACGAACTGGTCCGGCTGCTGGGCGCGGAGAGGCTCGAGACCACGTCCTCGACTCTGGTCGAGGCCCTGTCTGAGTGACGCTGGATCGCCCGCGACGCGGGCCGCGGTCCTTAAAGGGAAGGGTTCATAACCCCGGGCATTGATCCGCTCTCTTGGCCCCGCCGCGAATACGGCCTTGAGGCGCCTCCCGACCAGGAGGAGCGGGATGAGTTCCCAAGACGCGCTGGCAGCCGCCCATGCGAGCTGGAACGCCGGCGACCTGGATGGCCACCTCCGTCTCTACGACGAGACCATCCGCCTGCACGGCTACTCGCCGCAGCCCATGGACAAGGACGCCGTACGTGGGTTCTACGAGGCGATCTTCGCCGCCTTCGACGGGCCGCAGCTCGAGGTCGTCGCCGAGGGCGTCGAGGACCAATCAGCCCTCGACCTGCTCGCCGATGCCGGTTGCGACTTCGCGCAGGGCTACCACTTCAGCCGTCCACTGCCCGCCGATGAGTTCGCCGCTTGGGCGCGCGGGCGTGCCACGTCATCCGCGGTGCCCGCCGGGTAGCACGAACGTCGCGACCGCCCCGGCCGGCAGGTCGTAGGAGAAGGCCGTGGCGCCGGCGCTGACGTCGAAGCGCTGGGTCGTCGTGCCCCAGTCGTCGTTGACCACGACGAGCACGATCGAGCCGTCCGGATTGCGGAAGGCCACGTTCCAGGCGTTGCCCGCGACCGTCGAGCCGATGCGCACCGCGCCCGGGCGGATGAAGCGGGTCACGTGGCCCAGGACGTAGTAGTCGGCGGTCGGGGTCGCATGGCCGGTGGCCGGATCGATGGTGACCACGCCGAAGCAGGTGCCACAGCCGCCGTTGTGCGGGCCGCCGGCGGGATCGAGCGCGAGGTTCCAGGTGATGACCGTCTTGGCCCAGTTGCGGATCGCGCCCACGGTGAGGAAGCGCGTGTGCCAGTGCAGGGTGTCGGGGAAGGTGGTCGCCGGGTCGCCTGACAGCGACCCCGAGCACTCGGTGAAGTAGATGTCCTTCTGCGGGGTAGGCGTCGTGCAGGCCGGGATTGGCGCTCGGGATCGCCCGAGTAGCAGTGGAACGCGGTTCCGGCAAGGTAGTGGCGCGCGGCCGGGTCGGCGAGCAGCGAGGCTTCGCGTACTGCGGATTGGCCGGATCGTCGGGCGGGCCGCCGTCGTTGGGATGCAGCGACCAGTTGTGGTCGTAGCCGAGGATCTTCGTGTGCAGGCCGGCGCGCTGCAGCGCGCGGCCCACTGCGACGACGAGCCGGGCCTCCTCGTTGTCGCGCAGGTCCATGCCCGGATAGGCGCTCGGATTGCGGTTCTGGGGCTCGTTCTGCAGCGTGATCGCATCGATCGGCACGCCGGCGCGGCGGTACTCCTGGATGAAGCGCACGAAGTAGCGCGCGTAGGCGTCATAGACGCGCGGGTCGTCCTTGAAGCGCCCGCCGACCAGTGAGTCGTTGGTCTTCATCCAGGCCGGCGGGCTCCACGGGGTGGCCATCACCTTCAAACCCGGATTCAGCCGCAGCGCCTGGCGCAGCAGGGGCAGGATCTCGGCGCGGTCGTGGGCGATCGAGAAGTGCTTCGAGGCGAAAGTCGGTTTGCCCGGCGGGGACGTCGTCGTAGGTGTAGTGCGGGCCGGCCACGAAGTCCGAGGCGCCCATGGGCTGGCGCAGATAGCTGAGGCCGAGCCCGGCGCGCGGATCGAAGAGCTCGCGCATGATCGCGTCGCGATCGGGCGAGCGCGCGAGCAGGTGCGCCGAGGAATCGGTGATCGAGGCCCCGAGGCCCTCGATGCGCTGGTAGGCATGGCTCGGGTCGACGGCGATCGTCGGCGCCGACGGATCGGGCGCGCCCAGCGCCTGCGCCGGCTGCTCGGCGAGCAGGCTCGTCTGGTCGCCGGTGGTCATCCAGGCGCGCGGCGCGGCGCCGTGCGCCGAGGCCCCGGCGGCGCACATGAGCGCGGCGAGGGCGGCGAGGACGAGGCAGATCGGGATCCTGCGTGCGGGTGGCATCGACCCTCATATGCCCATCGCGCGCAGATCCATGCCACCACCGGGCGCCTGAAAGCGTCCGGCGGCTGCCGTCGCCGTGCCTATACTCAAACGACCACCGACTCGCGCGAGGGAGCCGTCTGTGCAGGAAATGGTCATCTACGGCGTGAGCTTCGACATGGTCGGCAAGCAGCCGATCGTCCTGCTCAAGACCGCCGACAGCAACAAGTTCCTGCCGATCTGGATCGGCCACCCCGAAGCCGCCGCGATCCTCATGAAGCTGCAGGGGGCCACGACGCCGCGTCCGATGACCCACGACCTGCTCGTGGACATGCTCGGCGAGCTCGACGTGCGCTGCACGCAGGTCGCGGTGACGGAGCTGCGCGACAACACCTTCTTCGCCTCGATCACGCTCGCCGTCAACGGCCGGGAGCTCGAGATCGACTCGCGTCCCAGCGACGCGCTGGCGCTCGCCGTCCGCTCGGGGGCGCCGATCTTCGCCGCCGAGGAGGTCATCGCCGAGTCGGCGATCGAGTTCGAGCACGAGGTCGAGGACACCGAGGAGGTCGTCGACCGCTTCAAGGAGTTTCTCGACCAGGTCACCCCGGAGGACTTCGCGGGCGACTCCTAGGGCGTCCTATGGGGCGCCGGCGGCGGTGGGCTCGAGCGCCAGCCGGACGATCCGCCCGATCAGCTCGTCGAACGAGATCCCGGCGACTTCGGCCGCCTGGGGCAGCAGGCTCGTCTCGGTCAACCCGGGGATGACATTGGACTCGAGCACGTAGAGCTCGTCCGTGCCTTCCTCGAGCATCAGGTCGACACGGGCGAAACCGCGACAGCCGAGCAGCCGGAAGACGTCGAGCGCCAGCGTCTGGGCGCGCTCGGTGAGCTCGTCGCCCAGCTCGGCTGGACACACGAAGCGCGTGCGCCCGATCGTGTAGCGCGCGGCGAAGTCGTAGAAGTCCTCCTCGCGCGGGACCGCCTCGACGATCGGCAGCGGCTCGTCGCCGAGGATCGAGACGGCGAGCTCCCGGCCGTGGACGTGGCGCTCGAGCAGGACCTTCTCGCTGTAGGAGAAGGCGGCCACGATGGCGGCGGGCACGTCGGCGGCGCTGGCCGCGAAGCGGATCCCCAGCGCGCTGCCCTGGTCGGCCGGCTTGACCACGATCGGGAAGCGCAGACGCTCCTCGATCGCCCCGAGCGCGTCGCCGGCTCCGAGCTCCTTGAATGCCGTCTCGGTGAAGGCGTAGAAGTCGGGGGTCGCCAACCCGGCGTCGCGCATGGCGTGCTTGGCCACGACCTTGTCCGAGCAGCGCATGCACGCCGAGACTCCCGACGCGGTGTAGGGGATGCCGAGCACCTCGAGCAGCTCCTGGACGATGCCGTCCTCGCCGTCGCGGCCGTGGAGCGCGACGAAGGCCACGTCGGGCGTCGCCTCGCGCAGGCGCGCAACGAGGTCGTGGCCGACGTCGATGCCGATCACCTCGTGGCCCAAGCGCTCGAGGGCGTCCTGGACGCGGGCGCCCGAGCGCAGCGAGACCTGGCGCTCCAGCGAGCGCCCGCCCTTGAGCACAGCGACCGTGCTCATCGCGCGTGGCGCTCGCCGCGATCGTCGCGCCGCGGCAGGTGCAGCACGTCGGCCAGCGCGGGATCGGCGGGCGCGGGCGCCGGCTCGGCCACGGCCGGGGGCACGCTGCCGGTCAGCGTGCCGTACAGCGCGACCTGCTCGCGCACGACCTCGCCGATCCGCCGCACGCCCTCGCGGATGGCGTCGTCGTCGACGCCGGAGAAGTTCAGCCGCATCGACGATCCGCCGCGGCCGTCGAGATACGCCGCGCGCCCGGGGACGAAGGCCACGTTGCGCGACAGGCCGAGGGCGAGCAGGTCGGTCGTGTCGATGTAGTCCGGCAGCGTGGCCCAGATGAAGAGGCCGCCCGCCGGATGCGTCCACGCCGCCTCGGGCGGCAGGTGCTCGGCCAGCGCGTCGAGCATCGTGTCGCGCCGGCGGCGATAGAGGTCGCGCAGCGTGGCGATGTAGTCCTCCCAGTGGCCCTCGGCGAAGTAGGCGGCCACGAAGAGCTGCGACAGCGACGACGAGCACAGGTCGCTGGCCTGCTTGCCGAGGTTCATCTTCTCGAGCACCGGCGCGGGCGCCACCGTCCAGCCCAGGCGGATGCCGGGCGACAGGATCTTCGAGAAGGTGCCGAGGTAGATGACGAAGTCGCCGCCGTCGAGCGAGCGCAGCGTGGGCAGCGCCTCGCCCTCGTAGCGCAGCAGGCCGTAGGGGTTGTCCTCCAGGACGAGCAGCTCGCGCTCGCGGGCGACCTGCACGAGGCGCCGGCGGCGCGGCAGCGACATCGTCACGCCGGCCGGGTTCTGGAAGGTGGGGATGGTGTAGATGAACTTGGGGCGCCTGCCCTCGCGCTCCAGGCGTTCGAGGGTCGCCTCGAGCTCGTCGATGCGCATGCCGTCGTCGTCCATGGCGATCTGCACGACGTCGGCCTGATAGGCGCTGAACGCAGGGACCGCGCCCGGGTAGGTCGGCGCCTCGGCCACGATCACGTCGCCGGGGTCCACGAGCGTCTTGCACACGAGGTCGATGACCTGCTGGCCGCCGGTGGTGACGAGCACGTCCTCGGGGTCGACGTCCATGCCCTCGGCGGCCATCACCGTGACGATCGCCTGCCCCACGGCGGCCATGCCCTCGGTCGGGGCGTACTGCAGCGCGCGCGCGGAGTCCGAGGCGGCGACCTTCGAGAGCAGCGCCGCGAGCGTCTCGGCGGGGAACGTCGAGGTGTCGGGCAGCCCACCGGCGAGCGAGATGACCTCCGGGCGCTCGGTGATGGCCATGAGGTCGCGCATGGCCGAGGACTTCATGACCGACGTTCGCGAGGCGAAGAGGCTCGCGTAGCGCTCGAGGTCTCGCCGCTGACTCATGGGCCGAACTTCGCCGCGCTGCCCACCGGCCCTGCGGGTGGGCGGGTCGTCCTCTACAGTCATGCCCGCTTCAAGCTATCGGACCGTGAAGCTCCTCCTCGACATCCTGCAGGGGATGGGGGTGTCCACCGCCGCCGGCGTGCGCCCCTTCCTCCCGACGCTGCTCGTCGGCGCGCTGGCCGCCGACGACCTCGGCGTCGACTTCGACCACACCGACTTCGCCTTCCTGGAAAGCCCGTGGTTCCTGGGCGTGATGGCCGTCGGCCCTCGTGGTCACCACGGTGCTGCGCGACGCGCTTGGAGACGCCCGGCCCGGCGAGGCGGCGCTCGGCGGCATCGGGATCGGCCTGGGCGCGCTGCTCTTCGCCGGGACGCTCGACGACCACTACGCGACCTGGTGGCCGGGGATCATCGGCGGCCTGCGGGCGCGCTCATCGCCCAGCAGGGGACGCACTCGCTGCTGACCCGCACGCGGGCGCGCCTGGACGCGGCGGCGCGCCGCGCCCTGTTCCTCTACGCCGAGGCCGCTGCGCTGCTGATCGCGGCCTCGTCGGTCCTCATCCCGCCCGTCAGCGTCGCTCGTCGTGCGCCGTTCTTCGTCTGGCTGCGGCTCGGCGGGCGCCGCCGCGAGGGCGAGAAGTACGCCGGACTGCGCATCCTGCGGTGAGACCACCAAGCTCGTGCTCACGGTGGTCGACGGCCTCAAGCCGTCCATGTTCGAGCGCGCGGTGGCCACCGGCCGCGCGCCGGCGATGGCAGCCGTGATGCGAGCGCGGCACCTACGTCGCCGAGCTGCGCCGCCGCCGTTCCCCAGCGTGACGCCGGCGTGCGCCGCCACGATCGCCACCGGGCGTGCGCCAGGACGCCCACCACATCCCGTCGATGAACTGGTACTCGCGCGACGAGCGCCGCTACGTCGAGTACGGCTCGTCGTTCAGCGCCGTCGCGGCGCTTCGGGCTCGTCCAGCAGCTCACGGACACGATCTACAACATGAACGCCTACGCACCTGCCGGCCGACGTGCCGACGGTGTTCGAGTCGCTCGACGACGCCGGCGTGCGCACCGCGGGGACGACCTACCTGATGTACCGCGGCCGCTACGAGCACCAGACGTCGAACGAACACGGCCCTCACGCGGCTGGCCTCGACGGTCTTCCGCCGCACGGTGATGGGCCCCAGCGGAGCTCTTCTACGCGGACATCTTCGCCAGCCGCGAGACCGCCTGCCGCTCGCAGCTCGGCCTGCCGGGCATCCGCGACCAGCACGCCGGCTGCGTCGGCGCGTACCTCGTCGAGCAGGACCTCTTCGACTTCCTGCTGCTGCTCGCTGCCCGACAACGACACCCACTCCCACACGCACGGGCCGCACGCGCAGGTGACCTCGATCGCGGCCGCCGACCGCCAGCTCGAGCGCCTCTTCCACGCCGGCGGGGGCACCGACCGCTTCCTCGACGAGCACGCGGTCATCGTCGTGGCCGACCACTCGCACGCGCGCGGTCGAGCAAGGCGATCGACCTCCGGCGACGCGTTCGCGAGGCCGGCAGCGTGCTGCCGCCCTACGCGCCGGCCGCCGCGACGCGGAGATCGCGCTGTGTGCCCGGCGCAGCGCGCGCGATGGTCTACGTGCTCGTCCCGAGGAGCCGCGTCACGCGTCGTCGCCGCGCCTCGTCCGAGATCGCGCTCGGCCGTCGACGGCGTCGACCTCGCCATGTGGCGCCCGCGCGCGACGAGGCGGTCGTCGCCTCGCCGGCGGGGAGCTGCGCTTCGCGCCCGGAGGTCCGGTGCGTGACGCCCGCGGTGGCGAGTGGTCGTCACGGGCGACCTGGCGGTGCTGGCGCGCCTCCGAGCGCGACGGCGTGCTTCGCTGCGGACTCCTACCCCGAGCGCTGGGGCGCGTCTGGTCGGCGCTGACGTGCCAGACCTCGGGCGACGTGCTGCTGTCGGCCGCGCACGGGCTGCGAGTTCGCCGACTGGGGCGGGGTCGACCACGTCGGCGGCGGGAGCCACGGCTCGCTGCACCGCAGTGACTCGATCGGCGCCCTGGCCTTCTGCGGGGTCGGCACGCCCCACGACCACGGCGTCGTGGTCGATCACCGAC
>CAVYAH010000081.1:0-49019 GCA_963766415.1 uncultured Alphaproteobacteria bacterium
CTCCTACAGGCGCACTCGTGCTGCGGTAGGAGTTTTATGCTTTACCTTATCGTCTTTATCGGAGCGGGCATTGGCGGAGCGCTGCGCGACGGCGTGAATGTGGGCGCGGCGAAGCTCTTCGGCTTTGGTTTTCCGTTCGGGACCTTCATCGTGAACGTGGTCGGGTCATTCGCCATGGGTCTGTTCGCGGGCTACTTCGCCTATCGCGCAGGCATCCCGCAGCATCTTCGGCTGTTCCTCACCACTGGCATTCTCGGCGGCTTCACCACATTCTCGACCTTCTCGCTTGATGCGGCCCTCCTCATCGAGCGGCATTCATTCGGCGCGGCTGCGGGCTATGCTCTTGGTTCGGTGGCGGCAGCTGTTCGCGACATTGTTCTTCGGGCTGGCGGTGTTTAGGAGCGCCGGACACCTGCCATGAACATCGATCTCATCCCCATCGGCGACGATCCGCCCGACACTGTCAACGTGATCATTGAAGTGCCGGTTGGCGGCGAGCCGGTGAAGTACGAATTCGACAAGAAGTCGGGGGCTTTGTTCGTCGACCGCATTCTCCACACGCCGATGCGCTATCCGGCGAACTACGGCTTCATCCCGCACACGCTCTCGCCCGACGGCGACCCGATCGACGCCATGGTCATCGCGCGCTCGCCCTTCGTGCCGGGCTGCGTGGTACGGCGCCGGCCGATCGGCGTCCTGTTCCTTGAGGACGAGCATGGCGGCGATGAAAAGCTGATCTGCGTGCCCGTCGATTCGACATTCCCTTATTATTCAGATGTCGGCGAGCGGCAGGACCTGCCGTCGATCATCTTCCAGCAGATCGAGCATTTCTTCACGCACTACAAAGACCTGGAATCAGACAAGTGGGTGCGCGTCGGCCGTTGGGGACATGCCGACGAAGCCAAGCGGGTCCTCTTGGACGCGATCGATAGGGCAAGCCAGAAGGCGACCGAGCCCGCCTGACGAGAAATGACATTTCTGCTAGAAGCGCCGCTCCCCAGCAGGAGCGCGCGATGGGAACCGAGGACCGCATCTATTTCGCTCGCCGCGCGGCCGAGGAGCAGGAGCTGGCCCAGAGCTCGGCTGACCCTAACGTTGCCGAAGCGCATCGCAAGCTGCAGCGGGCCTATCTCGAACGCGCGAGCATCGGCGACCGGCCGGAAATGCCCGTTCCGCCGCAGGCGATGGCTTAGTCTTTTCGCCCGTCAGTCGCCAGTAGGTCTCGTCAAGCGCGTGCTCTTCGGGCATCGACGCGCGCTTTTTGCAGCCGTTCGTAGCCGCTCGCCTCCTCGGCTCTCAATTCGTCCGCGAACCCGCCCGCCCGCACTTCCGCAAGCACCTGCGACATCCGGTCGCGGATCGACTGATCGATGATGCGCTTCCCGCCGAGCACGGCGCCGAGTTCGGCAGTATTGGAGATGGCTTCGCGCATTCCGGCAATGCCGCGCGCTTCGATCAGCTCGGCGATGAGGTGCAGCTCCCCGACGCATTCGAGATAGGCGACCTCCGGCGAGAATTCCGCCCGCGACGAGTGTCTCGAAGCCGGCAATCATGAGCTCGGGAATGCCGCCCCAAACGACAGCCTGCTCATTGAACAGGTCCGCCTCCGCCTCCTCGGCGAAGCTGGAAGCGATTAGGCCGGCGCGCCCGCAACCGATCGCCCGGCCATAAGCGAGGGCAATGCCACGGGCATCGCCGGTGGCATCCTGTTCGACCGCCCACAACCCGATCATGCCCTTGCCCTGCTGATAGAGCGAGCGAAGCGCGGTTCCGGGCCCCTTCGGAGCGACCATGAAGACGTCGAGGTCAGCGCGCGGTGTGACGAAGCCAAAACGAATTCGACAGGCCATGGCTGAAACCGAGGGCGGCGCCGCTCTGCAAATGTGATTCGATTTCACGGTAAAGCGCGGCATGGATTTCGTCGGGAGCCAGGCATCATCACGACCTCGGCGGATGAGACCGCGGGCTCCAGGAGCGCGGTTTCGATGCCAGCGGCTTCGGCTTCCGCGCGTCTCCCCGAGCCGCCCCTCAGGGCGACGACGACATTGATGCCGCTATCCTTAAGGTTGAGCGACTGAGCGCGGCCCTGGTTACCGTAGCCGAGGATTGCAACGCGTTTACCGTCAGCGGCGCGGGATCGATGTCGGCGTCGTGAAGCAGGTCCATGGCGGCCGCCTAGCCCTTCGGCTCCAGCAGGGCCAGCGCTTCACTAAGGCGCTCGACATCGAGCGCCTCCTTAAAGCGTGGCCAGTCGGCGGGCGGCTGGTGCGCGAACCAGGTGCACTGTCGTTTCGCATAACGGCGGGTCGCCTGCTGGCCGGCGGCGATGGCCTCGTCGAGGGTGACCTCTCCGCCTAGATAGTGAGAGAGCTCAAAGACGCCGATCGCGCGCATCACGGGAAGGTTCGGGTTGAGCTTGCGGACGAGCAAAGCCTCGACTTCGGCGACAGCTCCTTCATCGATCATCCGCGCGAATCGGTCGTCACAGCGGGCGTAAAGCCAGTTGCGCGGCGGCAGGAGGATCAGAGGGCGCAGCTCGACACTGCCGGCGATGCCGCCCTCGCGAAGTTGCTGCCACCCGGCAAGGGTGCGGCCAGTGGACAGGATGACCTCCAGCGCACGGTTGATTCGGCCGTATCGCCGCGATTCAGCCGATGAGCGCCATCGGCATCGAGTGCCTCCAACGCGGCGCGATTCTCTTCAAGCGGCGCGCCGCGCACGCGCGCGCGAACCTCGGGATCGATCGCCGGGACAGGAGCAATCCCGTCGAGCAGCGTTCTTAGATAGAGGCCAGTGCCGCCGACGAGAAGTCGGTGTCTTTCCGTTTGAGTGCACGTCGAAGCGATCTCGCGCTGAGCCATCCCGGACCATTCTGCAGCGGAGCAGGGGAGGGCACCGTCCTTCACACCGTAAAGGCGATGCTCGACAGCTTGTTGTTCCTCTGGCGTGGCCGCAGCGCTCAGCACGCGCAGGTCGTGATAGATCTGCGCGCTATCTGCGTTGACGATCACCCCGCCGATTTGCTGGGCAAGGGCAAATGCCAGTGCGGACTTGCCGCTCGCGGTCGGTCCGGCGATGACGACGACAGGAAGACGAGGCTCGACCATGGCGATTACAACGCTGATAGCAGCGGGACGGCTTGATCGACAGGCTGGTCGACCGCTCGCTACGAGATGCTGCGCGAGATCGACCCGAAAGCCGCCTTCCTCCACTGGATCGACGAGGGCGACGCTGCGGACCTGCGCTTCAACGGCGATGCCAGGGCCGCTCGATGGGCCATGGATGGGCTCGAGAATGTCGATCTCGTCGTTCAGCCGGAAGAAGCGCGGTGGAAGCGACTGTTCGTGGCCGACATCGATTCGACGATCATCGGCCAGGAATGCATCGACGAGCTCGCTGATTATGTGGGCCTGAAGGAAAAGGTTGCGCGCATTACCGAGCGGGCGATGCAAGGGGAGCTGGATTTCTCCGGCGCATTGCGGGAGCGTGTGAGGCTGTTGGCGGGCCTTGACCAGCGCGCCCTTAGCCGCTGCCTCAAGGAGCGGGTCGAGGTCACCGCGGGTGCGGAAACGCTCGTGCAAACGATGCGCGCGGGAGGCTCGAGCTGCCTCCTCGTCTCCGGCGGTTTTCTCTCCTTCGCCGAGCCGATCGCCAGCGCCGTCGGCTTCGACCGCGTGAAGGCCAACCGCCTGGTCTTCACCGGCGGAAAGCTCAGCGGCGAGGTCGGCGATCCGATCGTGGATGCGATGGCGAAGCGCGATGCGCTCATCGAAGCGCGCGATCAGCTGGGCTTGAATCGCTCGGACGTGCTCGCCCTGGGCGACGGCGCGAACGACAAACTGATGATCGAGGAGGCAGGACTTGGCATCGCGTTTCGCGCCAAGCCCGCGCTGGTTGAGGTCGCTGACGCAGAGCTCAAGCATCACGGCCTCGACGCTTTGCTCTGGGTGCAGGGCGTCCGCCGCCGCGACTGGTTCAAAAGCTGATTATTTCGCGGAAACGGCGAAACAGGCAATGCCCAGCGACTTGCATGCAGAATCGGCAGCTGACCTCGTCTCGAACGGGCCAAGCTGCAGGCGCGTGACTGCCCCGTTCGCTACGTAGATCGGCTTACGGCCTCCAATGGCGGCTTTTCCGGACACCCTCTTGTAGAAGGCCTCGGCGTTGCTCCTTTGCGAGAACGCACCGAGCTGAATTCGCCACTTGCCGCTTGCGGCGACAGCTAGTGTCGCTTTGGGCGGACTGATCTGCGCAGATTTGGTTGCCGCTACCTGCTTCGCGGCCGGCCTGGCTGCTGGTTTCGAAGGAGGCTTCGCGGCCGCGGCTTCGATCTTCTGGCTGCGGGTTTCGCCGGCGCAGAGGCGGGCGCCTGCGCCGGCGCTGCTCTTTTGCAAGATCGCGGGCGATCGCGACGCCGCGTCTACGGTCGGCGATTGGGAGCAGTTGGTCGAGCTGGTCGAGTGTCTGCTTGGCCGGGCCGAGCCCCTGCGCCGCAGCGCGGCTGACATAGGCGTAGCCAAGCACCGGATCCTGCTGGACGCTGTCGCCGTTGACGAGCGCCGTGCCAAAAACCAGGAGCGCACGCGGTTCTCCCTGGTCGGCGGCCTTCTTTAGCCACTTCAGGCCGTTTGGCTGGTCGCCAGCCTCGAAGAGCAGCAGCCCGAGCGTGGTCTGTGCATCGACATGCCCCTGGTTCGCGGCGCGCTCGAACCAGATTTTCGCGGCAGCGACATTGGTCTGCACTCCGCGTCCCAGCCGATAGGCCTGCCCCAGGTTGAATTCGGCATCCGCATCGCCCTTCTCCGCAAGGGGTCTCCAGATCGTCACGGCGCCCGCATAGTCGGCGCGCTGCCAAGCATCGATCCCCGCAGTCACGGATTGCGCTAAGAGAGGCCGGGTCAATCCGATCAACAGCACCGCGGCAACTAAATATTTGCAATTCATACCCAAACCCACCCGGGCCAACCTTAGCTTAGGTCGTGCTCGGCGGGAACAGGTTCGTGGGGTCGTTAACCAGATTTTAGAGCCTGTGGTGTCACTCCGCTGGCTGAATTGACGTCATTTCACGCGAGGGGAAAAGCATGCGCGTCCTGGCATTGGCATCGCAGAAGGGCGGGTCTGGTAAGACGACCCTGTCCGGTCATCTTGCGGTGCAGGCGCAAATGTCGGGGGCAGGCCCGGTCTGCCTGATCGACATCGACCCGCAAGGCAGCCTTGCCGATTGGTGGAACGAGCGCGAAGCCGACATGCCGGCTTTTGCACAAACCACAGTCGCAAGATTGGCTTCGGACCTCGAAGTCCTCCGCCAGCAGGGGTTCCGCCTGGCGGTTGTCGATACGCCGCCGGCGATTACCATGGCGATCCAGAGCGTCATCGCCGTTGCCGAGCTGATCGTCATCCCAACTCGCCCGAGCCCGCACGACCTTCGCGCCGTCGGCGCCACCGTCGATCTTTGCGATCGCGCCGGCAAACCGCTCATTTTCGTCGTCAACGCCGCGACGCCCAAAGCAAAAATCACTTACGAAGCGGCTGTTGCCCTGTCACAGCATGGCACTGTCGCTCCCGTCACGCTTCACCACCGCACCGATTTCGCGGCCTCAATGATCGACGGTCGCACGGTGATGGAGATCGATCCCGGCGGCCGCTCCGCAAAGGAAGTCGGCGAGCTGTGGGAATATATTTCCGATCGCCTCGAGAAGAATTTCCGCCGAACGGTATTCGCTGCGCCCGGAGCGGCGCCCGGCGTCACCCCGGCCAGTCCCCGTCCCGTTGGTGGTTTCGGCCGCCGCGTCGTCGGTCAGTAAGGGGAGCTTGAGGTGCCCAGCGAAGCAAAGCCTTTCGCTTCTCTCTCTTCCGGTCTTCTCGCCCGCAAAGGTGCGGCGCGCCCGGCTATGCGTCCGCAGGGATTCGCACAGGGCGCCCCCGGGCTCGAGGATCTCGGCTGGAACGATATGGGATTCGAGCCGCCGAAGCCGGCGGACGCTCCGCGCGACGAGGATCACGATGCGTTCGGTGACGATGTGGTCGATCATCCGCGTGTTCACCCGACCGGCCTGACACCGGTTGGCTCGCCGGTGCACAACCAACAGGCGGAGATCGAAGATCGCCTTGGCGAGGACGATGCGGGCGAGGAGTTCGACGACACCGCCGAACTTTACGAATCAGAGGCTACCGAGACCGCGGAGGCTGAGGCTCCGCCTACTCCCGCGCCTGCGCCTCGCATCGTCGCCGCTCCGGCACCTCGCATCGTGGCAGCTCCGGCGCCGCGCCGTGCGCCGCGTCCGCGCTCTGCTCCTGGTAGCAAGGGCAAAGCTGCATTCACGCTCCGGCTCGATCCCGATCGCCACCTCAAGCTGCGCCTCGCCTGTGCAGTCGATGGCCGTTCGGCGCAGCAGCTCGTGACCGATGCGCTCGACCAAATGCTCGGACGCATGCCGGAACTCGATTCGATGGCCTCGAAGGCCAAACGCAAGGGGTAAGATATATGTCCAGCGCGCTCCGCTTCGGCACCGCCGTTTCCGCCATCGCGCTCGCCTCGATGCTCGCCGGCTGCGCGGCGCAGCAACAGAAGACGAGTTTCGGGGGCCGGACTGACGACAATGTTGGGCTCGCGACCCGAGCTTTGATGGCACTCAACTCGAACGACGTTCCCGCCGCGATCGATTATGCCGAGCGCGCCGTCGAGAAGACGCCGGATGACGCTGGGTTCCGGGCGATCCTGGGCAACGCCTATTTCAAGGCCGGCCGCTTCTGGTCGGCGGAAGCGGCGTACAAGGATTCGCTGACGATCTATTCCAACCAGCCGCAGGTAATTCTGAAGCTCGCGCTGGTCGAAACGGCACTCGGCAAGAAGGATGAGGCTCTTCAATTCCTGGAGGCGGGACGGTCGGTCCTGGACGCCTCCAACTACGGTCTCGCGCTTGCGCTTGCTGGCCACCCAGACGAGGCGATCCCGGTGCTCGAGGCCGCGGCTCGCGAGCAGGGGGCGGACGCAACCGTCCGCCAGAATCTCGCCCTCGCCCATGCGCTGGCCGGCGACTGGACCGAGGCAAAGACGATCGCAGCGCAGGACGTGCCGGCGAACCAGCTTGATTCGCGCATCCATGAGTGGATGCAGCTGGCCAGCCCGAAGAAGCCCGGCGACCAGGTTGCGGCGGTCGTCGGCGTGAAGCCGGTTGAAGTCGATCATGGCCAGCCGATCCGCCTGGCGCTGCGCAAGCCCGACACTTTGGTCGCACAGGCCGCGCCGGTCGCTGATTCACCTCTCATCGCCGCCGCGCCGGCTTCCCCGCCGCGGCTCACTGAGGCTCCGCCGCCTCCGCCAGCGGCTGAACCGGAGCTCGTCCGGGCCGTTGCCGCTTCGGTTCCAGCGCCTGAACCGACGCCGGCCATCGCTCCGGCTCCGGCGGCACCTGCGCCGACGCCAGTGGCGACGATCGCAGCTGCAGCCGAGGAAGTTTCAACGGCCGCCGTGCGTGAAGTTAGGTCCTTCGTCGAAGCCTTCATGCCGAAGAAGGCTCTTGCCGTTCACCACTCAAAGCCAAAGCGCGCGCTCGCTGCCCGCCCTCGAGTAGGTCCGGGAGATGCGATCATGCAGCTCGGTTCCTACCGTTCGCCGCAGCAGGTGACTGCCGGCTGGAACCACCTCACTCAGCGCTTTCCGGCGCTCCGCGCCTATCTTCCACTGCGCGCCCGGTTCGATTCGCCCCAGGGCACTTACTGGCGTCTGTCGATTCAGGGCTTCGGCAACCAGCGCGAGGCGATCTCAAGGTGCCAGCAGCTGAAGAACAATGGCGGCAAATGCTTCGTTCGCGAATTCGCAGGCGATGCGCCGGTCCAGATCGCGTCGAATTAAGCCGAACTCGCGAACAAGCATCTCCAGGCAGGCCATCCGAACGGCCACGCCCATTTCGACCTGAAGTGAGATCAGCGACCGCCGCGGGTCGTCGGCGATCGCGCTTTCGATCTCGACGCCGCGATTGATCGGGCCGGGGTGCATGATCACGGCATCCGCGGCGGCCGCCCGAAGCCTGTCTGCGGTGAGGCCATAGCGGACGAGATATTCTCCCGGGGCGTCTCCCAGATCTTCTTCGAGCCGCTCGCGCTGAACGCGAAGCATCATCACAACGTCGGCTCCCTCAATTGCTTCCCCGATTGAAATCTGTGGGATGTCGCTAGGCATCAAGTCGGGCGGGCCGGCGAGGCGGACGTCCGCTCCCAGGCGCGGGAGTAGGCGCGCGTTCGAGCGTGCAACGCGGCTGTGGCGGATGTCGCCGCAGATCGCGACTTTCACGCCCTCGATCCTGCCGAGGCGGTGAAGAATGGTCGCGGCATCGAGCAGGGCCTGCGTGGGATGTTCGTTCGTGCCGTCGCCAGCATTGATCACCGGCGCTTCCATAATCTCGGCGACCCTGGCCGGAGCTCCATTCTCTCGATGCCGGATGACGAGCGCATCGGGCCGCATGGCGTTTAGGGTTTTCGCCGTGTCCTCGAGCGTCTCACCCTTCTTGACCGACGAATGTTCGACCGAGAGCGCCAGTGCCGACGCGCCGAGCCGATGGGCGGCCGTGGCGAAGGACATCGCGGTGCGGGTGGAGTTTTCATAAAAGACATTGAAGAGAATGCGTCCATCCAGAGTTTGGACTGGCTTCGTTGCGGAGCAATTCTCTTCGACGAGAAGCTGCGCACGATCGAGGATCTCCGCGATCTGGGTGTCGTTCAGCGAATCGATGGAAAGAAGGTCCACGAGCGCGTGAGCTAACTGCCACCGCCAAGATTGACCAGCGCATCGATCGCGCCCTGTAGGATGTGCGCGGCGGCGAGGGCATCGATCTTCTCGGCGCGCCGAGCGCGGCTGACATCGGCTTCGATCATCGCCCGCTCCACTGCCTGAGTGGACCAGCGCTCGTCCCACAGGAGTATTGGAAGGTCGAGCGGCGCCAGGTTGCGGGCAAAGGCTCGCACAGACTGCGTCCGCGGACTGTCGCTGCCGTCCATGTTGAGAGGCAGGCCGACGACGAGGCCAAGCACACGCTCATGCTCGATGATCCGCCGAAGGCTCGCTATGTCCTGCGTGAACTTGGTTCGGCGGACCGTCCCGGAAGGACCGGCAAAATGCCAGCCGGCATCGCAGAGTGCGACGCCGATCGTCTTCGTCCCGACGTCGAGGCCCAGCAGTTTACCTGCATCAGGCAGCGACCTTCCAAATTCGGTGGTGTCAGTGGTGATCAGCCCCGCCAAGCCGCCAGCCTCCGTTCGGCATCGCGCCGGATCGCGCCCCAGAAGAGCGCATAATCATAAACATGATAATTGTTGCCGGGCAGCACGTACGGCCCGAGCGGCGGGATGTTGCCGTTCAAGAGAAGCAAACCGCCATCACAGCGCGCCCCGACCGAGCCCGCTAGCAGCGTCGCCGAGCGCAGGTCGGCAGTCGGCACGAGCGATCCGGGATTCGCCTGCGGCGGTGCAGCGGCATTCCGAACGCCCGCGATCGGGTTCACGCAAAGCACGTTCGACCCCAGCCGATTGCCACCGTCGAGCCCCTTCGTCTTCTGCCAATCCGCGAGGATGAGCCTGGGGTTTGCCGGTTCGCCGAAGGTCATCCACGAGAGGATGCATCGAGTCTGGGCAGGTGCGGCGCAGCCGGGAAGGCCCAGTGCCGGAAGGTCGGAGGCAATATCGATCGGCCAGCCCACGACATAGGCTGCAACAACCCGCTTTGAGAGCGGCGTTCCTGCAATCCGTTCTTGGAGCAGGCGTTCAAGATGGAGCGCGCCCTGGCTATGGCCCGCGAGGATGATCGGCCTGTCGCCGGCTTCCTTCACGAACTCGTCGAAGGCAGCGGAGACGTCCTGATAGGCCAGATCGAGCGCCTCTCGCGCATCTTCGCTCTTCAGGAGAAACGCGCCGAATGCGGCTTGCCGATAATGGGGCGCCCAGATTTGACCGGCGCCGCTAAAGGCGCTTGCCTGACTTTGAACGAACAAACGGGTGCGGATGGCTGTGTCGCCGCCCGCCTGAAGCGGCGCGTTCCAGCGATCGTTCAATAGATATGTCGTGGGGTGGATGAAGAAGACGGCCGCATTGCCCGAACCCGAACGCGAAACGCCGTCAGGAACCCAAAGCGCGGGGTCATTCGGCATCGCCGGACGAGCAACCCAGCTCGACGCCCGGGTGTAGTCAGGCCGGCCGCCGGCCTTTGCGGCTTCGAAATGGCCCTTGGGAGTGGCCTCCTTGAGGAGCACGTTTCCGCCCCACTGGAAGATCGCGAATGCGCCGGCGACGATAATCAGCGTGAAGACGAAGATCACTGCCAGGAATTGCCGCGCACACATCGGGCGTGGCCCTATTGGGCGCTGGATCGGCGAGCAAGGGACGCCATTCCAAAACAGCCGTCCGTTCGGTACGGATCGCCAGACTTTTCGCGAGGCCGGAATGAGGACTCATTACATTGTCGATAGCGCCGCGACCCTGCTGGGCGTCTCGCTCATCATCGTCACCGGGGTCCACATTTCGGGCAAGTCGTCGACATCCATCGCGGACGAACTTTCGTTCGCCGCTGCGCTGCTGTTCCTCGCCAGCTGCGGCACCTCGCACCAGGCAATCGTCAGGGACAACGATCGTTTCGAACGCATCGCCGACAACATCTTCGCTTTGGGTCTCTTGACGTTGCTGCTCGGGGTTCTGAGCTTCTGGTTCTGAGCGGTCGAGGTCGCCGAGCCGCTTGCCGCTCCTGACCCTCGCGGCTATCGCCCCCGCGCATGTCCGTTTCCCCTGAACAGGTGCGCCACATCGCGAAGCTCGCGCGCATCGCCATGAGCGATGAAGAGCTCGATAGACTGGTGCCGGAGCTCAACAATATCCTCGACTGGGTCGAGCAGCTGGGCGAGGTCGACACCGACGGTGTCGAGCCGCTGACTGCTGTCATCGACCAGAAGCTCAGACTTCGCGACGATGTCGTGACCGAGGGCAATATCCGTGACGAAGTGCTCGCCAACGCGCCCGAGGCGCAGCACGGCTTCTTCGCAGTTCCCAAGGTGATCGAGTGAGTGAGCTTACATCGAAGTCGATTGCCGGGCTGCGCGACGGTTTCCGGTCGGGCGAGTTCAGCGCGCGCGAGATTGCCGAGGCTTATAATGCAGCGGTCGAGGGCGCTCGCCTACTCAACGCTTATACGGTCACGACCCCGGATGACGCACTGTCCGCCGCCGATGCAGCGGACAAGGCGCGCCTCTCAGGCGAGCCTGGATCGCTCGCAGCCATTCCGCTCGGTATCAAGGACCTGTTCGCCACCCGGGGCGTCAATACGACCTCCGGGAGCCGCATCCTCACCGGGTTCAAGCCGCCATACGAGAGCACGGTTTCCGCAAACCTGCGCAGGGCAGGTGCAGGGATGCTCGGCAAGCTCAACATGGACGAGTTCGCCATGGGCTCGTCGAACGAGACCAGCGCGTATGGGCCGGTGATCAGCCCATGGCGGCGCAGGGGCAGCAACGTTGGACTGACCCCGGGCGGTTCTTCGGGCGGCTCGGCCGCTGCCGTGGCGGCCGACATCGCGCCCGGCGCAACCGGGACGGACACCGGTGGGTCGATCCGCCAGCCGGCGGCCTTCGCAGGCATTTGCGGGATCAAGCCGACCTATGGCCGCTGCTCGCGCTGGGGGATCGTCGCCTTCGCAAGCTCCCTCGATCAGGCGGGGCCAATGGCGAAGACGGTGCGCGACTGCGCGATCCTGCTTGAGGCCATGGCTGGCTTTGATCCGAAGGATTCTACTTCACTCGATATGGCGGTCCCGCGGTGGGAAGCCGGATTGTCGAGCGATCTCAAGGGTAAACGGGTCGGCATTCCGAAAGAATATCGTATCGACGGGGTGCCGGCGGACATCAACGCGCTGTGGGACCAGGGCATTGAGTGGCTAAAGGACGCGGGCGCGACGCCGGTCGAAATCAGCCTTCCACACACGAAGTACGCGCTTCCGACTTATTACATCATCGCTCCTGCCGAAGCCTCGTCGAACCTCGCCCGCTATGACGGCGTGCGCTACGGTCTGCGAGTTTCGGGGAGTGGCGGCCTCGACGGCATGTACGCCGCCACTCGCGCAGCGGGCTTCGGCGCCGAGGTGAAGCGCCGCATCATGATCGGCACCTACGTGCTCTCGGCTGGCTTCTACGACGCTTATTTCACCAAGGCACAGAAGGTTCGGGCGCTGATCAAGCAGGACTTCCGCAAGGCGTTCGAGCAGTGCGATGTCATCCTCACTCCGACCGCGCCGTCGGCGGCTTTCGGGATCGGCGAGACTACCGACCCGCTGGCGATGTATCTCAATGACGTGTTTGCGGTGCCTGCGAGCCTTGCGGGCCTGCCTGCGATGAGCGTGCCGGGCGGACTCGACGAGCAGGGCCTCCCCCTTGGACTGCACCTCATCGGCAACGAACTCGACGAGCAGACGGTGCTGAACGCGGGCCTTGCGATCGAGGAGCGGGCGGCTTTCACCGCTCGCCCGGAGAAATGGTGGTGAAATTTCGACTTCACGAGGAAGGCGAGGAACTCGACCGGCGGATCGACCTGGTCAACGTCGTCTTCGGCGCAGCGCTCGGCGGCTACATCGGGGTGGTGATGACCCAGCGCGACCTGGACGTCTATCGCGGTTTCGTCCTTTCGCTGGTTTTGATCATCGTCGTGTGCATGCTGGTGGCGATCCGGAACCTGATCCATATCCTTCGCGGAACCCGGTCGGGAAGTTGGAAAATTCCAGCGGTCATGTTCCTCCTTGCGCTCGCCTTTTTCGCATTGATCCGGGGCGACACCTATCTCGACGTCGAGGTGTTGGTACCGATCGCGATCGGCTGGCTATTCGCTTTTGTCGTCGTGATTTCATCACATGTAATTATCTGTAAAGAAACAGAAAATGAGCGAATCATTCACCGTTAAAGGCGAAACCGGCGAGTGGGAGGTCGTAGTCGGCCTCGAGGTTCACGCGCAGGTCGTGTCCAATGCAAAACTCTTCTCGGGCGCGGCAACGGCGTTCGGCGCCGAGCCGAACACGCAGGTCAGTCTCGTCGATGCGGCCATGCCCGGCATGCTTCCGGTGCCCAACCGCGAGTGCATTCGACAGGCGGTTCGCACGGGCATGGCGCTAGGGGCGAAGATCAACAAATGGTCGCGGTTCGACCGCAAGAACTATTTCTACGCCGATCTTCCGCAGGGCTATCAGATCAGCCAGCTCTACCACCCGCTAGTCGGCGAGGGCGAGCTCGAAATCCTGGTCGATGAAAAGGACGAAGGCTCGGCCAAGAAGATCGGCATCGAACGAATTCATGTCGAACAGGATGCGGGCAAGCTGATGCACGATCAGCATGCGACGATGAGCTATGTCGATTTGAACCGCTGCGGCGTGGCGCTGATGGAGATCGTGTCGCGGCCGGATATGCGTTCGCCTGCGGAAGCAGGGGCTTACCTTCGGAAGCTCCGGTCAATTCTGCGGTACGTTGGATCGTGCGACGGCAATATGGAAGAGGGTTCGATGCGCGCCGATGTGAACGTCAGCGTTCGAAAGCCCGGCGAGCCGCTCGGCACCCGGACCGAGACGAAGAACGTCAACTCGGTGCGCTTCGTCATGGCAGTGGTCGAGCATGAGGCGAAGCGCCAGGTCGAGCTGCTTGAAGGTGGGGCGAAGGTCGCTCAGGAAACGCGCCTCTACGACCCCGACAGGAATGTCACTCGTTCGCTCAGGTCCAAGGAGGATGCGCACGACTATCGATACTTTCCGGACCCCGACCTCCTTCCACTTGAACTCGATGACGCGTTCCTCGAGGATTGTCGTTCGACCCTCCCTGAACTGCCCGACTTGAAGCGGATGCGCTATGAAGGACTCGGCATAACGCCTTACAATGCCAGCGTTTTAACCGCGGAGATCGAGACTGCGCGCTGGTTCGATGCACTGATGAATGCAGGCGCGGATGCGAAACAGGCGGCGAACTGGATTGTCGGGGAGCTGTTCGGCGCGCTCAACCGGCGCGGCGAGGCGATCGATGAGAGCCCGGTGTCGCCGAAGCAGGCGGCTGAGCTTCTCGGGCTCGTCGCCGACGGGACGATCTCGGGTACCATTGCCAAGCAAGTGTTCGAAATCATGCTCGAGGGCGGGCAGGGCGCCGGCCAGATTGTCGAGGAGCGCGGCCTCAAGCAGACTAGCGATACTGGCGCCATCGATGTTGCGATCGACAAGGTGCTCGCGGCGAACGCAGAGAAGGTAGCCGAGTACAAGAGCGGCAAGCAGCAGCTGTTCGGCTTCTTCGTTGGACAAACCATGAAGGCTATGGCCGGCAAGGGGAACCCGAAACTGGTTAACGAGCGACTGCGGGCGAAGCTGGATTGATCCGTAAGCTGGTCCTCGCCGCGGCTGCGTCGCTGTTCGCGCCGCCGGCCATCGCCCAGGCCCCTCCGCCGCCGAGGCTGGTCGTCCTGATCTTTGTCGACCAGCTCTCCAGCGATTTGTTTGATGAGTACCGGCCGCAATTCACTGAAGGGCTCGCGCGGATCGCCTCTGGTACGGTGTTTCGAAATGGCTCTGCCGCGCCGGCACCGGCGCTGGGCGAGCTCGCAAAGGCGCACGCAGTGCGCAGCCGCAACGTGGCTGTGTCTGGCGAGCCGGGGAGTGCTACCGACGCGCTTTCCGGACGGAACGTGGACCAGCGCTGGTATTGGACCGGAAGCAAGTTCGGCACGGATGTTGCGGGCGCGCATGTTCCCCAAGTCGTTCCGCGAGTGAATGGGGCCGTTGCCGCGGCCCTGGTTGAGGCTCGGCCTCCGCTTGGGTCAACGCCCTTCTGCCAATCGAAGCCGGGTACGACGCACCTCTCTCGGACCGCCGGTGATGCCGCCGCCCTGGCAGCTTCGCCGGAGCTCGACGGCGACACGCTCGCCCTCGCTGCGGGCCTCGTTGACGAGATGCGGCTTGGCCGCCGGGCGGATCCAGACGTGATGCCGATCCGCCTCTCGGCGACAGCCAATGTGATCCGGACTTATGGGGCAGCCAGCCAAGAGACATGCCTGCAGCTGACCGAGCTTGACCGGGAAGTCGGCGATTTCCTGTCGCTGCTCGACAGCCGCGATATCGACTATGCGGTCGCTCTCGAAGGAGGCGGAGGATCTCGCATTCCGATCCTTTTGTGGCGGCCGGGCTTCAGGGGAGCGACGGTGGCGTCGCTTGCCAGCACTGCCGATATGATTGCGACGCTTGCAACATTGATCGAGATCCCCGTCGCCGGCGTTAGCGGCCGCTGCCTCGAAGGCACGCCTGCTTTTTGTCAGCAACGCTAAGCATTTAAAAACGCGCACTTTTCTTTCTGTTGCCATTCGGGCATGAAACGAGGGGCGGCAGAGCGCGGAGGGGCGCGGGGTGTGGCAAGAGGTCGGGCGTTCACGATTGCAGCTGCGGTCGCCCTCAGCGCTTGCGTCCAAATACGCCAATATTCCGACCTCCAGTTCACCCCGCCCGAGGGCAATTACAAGCTGCTCGTCCTTCGCCCTGATGTGACGGTCGGGTCGCTGACCACCGGCGGCATGGTCGAGCCGCGCGCGGAATGGACCGAGCAGGCGCGCACGAACATTGTCACGGCGCTCCGCGCCCAGCAGGCCGAGCGAGGCGGAAATGTCACGCTCATCGAACATAGAAATGCGCTTCCGGGCGTGTCTGAGCAGGAGCTTGCCGACGTCGAGCGTTTGAATTTCGTGGTCGATGAAGCGATCGTCGAACATAAATATCTCGGCGATTATCTACCCACGAAGCGGGGGAGGGGCCTCGACTGGACGCTTGGCGCCGATGCGGTGAAGCTCGGGCAGAAGAGCGGTTATGACTACGCACTCTTCCTCCACGCCGAGGACGAGGTCGCATCGAGCGGCCGGATCGCGCTTGGCGTGCTGGGGCTCGCGGGGTGCATGGTTGGCTTTTGCGCGCCAAACATCGGCGGCGCCGAGCAGCTGGATTACGCCTCGCTCGTCGACCTCAAGACCGGCGAGGTCGTCTGGTTCAACGTCGTCGATGCAGCCAGCCAGGTGCCCGGGATCAGGTTCGGCGACCTTAGAACTCCTGAAGGCGCGGCGCAGATGGTCGAGCGGCTGCTCGGGCGGATGAAGCCGGGCCGGGACGTCCGCCCTCAGCAGGCTGCCCGCTGATGTGTCAGCGCTGCCTCGAAATCAGCCGTCGTTCGCTTCTCGTCGGTGCTGGAGTGAGTGCCGCCGCGCTTCAAACTGGCGTCGCAAGGGCGCGCTTGAGGCCGGCTGACATGGTCCCGCTGGTGGGGCCGGGGTTCAGGCCTACCGAGCGTGACGAGCAGGGCCTGTGGCACGAGATGGACCGGGTCGAGGAGGAGATTGCCGATTCTAACCTCCTGATCACCGATCCGAAGATCACCGGCTACCTACGCGACCTCATTGGCACCGTCGGCGGACCGGCCGCCAAGGACTTCCGGATCTATCTCGCGCGAATTCCGGACTTCAATGCGATGATGTTTCCGACCGGTTTTGCGGTCGTCTTCTCGGGCCTCCTGCTGCGCATGCGCGATGAGGCGCAGCTCGCCGGCGTAATCGGCCACGAATTGGGTCATTTCCTGAGGCGGCATATGATCCGCTCGTGGCGCGACCAACGGCGGAAGACCGACATCTTCTCCCTTGGCGCGATGCTCGCTGGAATTGGTGGGGCCGGGGCCGGCGTCTACCTCGGCGATTATGTCCAGCTTGCCCAGCTCGGAACGATCCTGTCTTTGTTCAAATACAGCCGCGAGATGGAGGCCGAAGCGGACGCCATCGGATCGAAGCTGATCGCCGAGGCCGGATATGACCCGATGGAGATGTCGGTCGTGTGGCAGCAGCTGATCGGCGAGGAGCAGGCCACGGCTGCATATCGGGGCAAACACCGGGAGCGCGGTTCGATATTCGACACCCATCCTTCAAATGATGCGCGAATGGCGGACCTGAAGACCGACGCGCTCGAGCTCAGGGTTCCTGGCAAGACCTATGACAATTACCGTGCGCGCTATCTCGCGGCGATCGGGCCGCTCCGGCAGATGCTCCTCGATGACCAGGTCAAGCTCAACGACCCGGGCGCTAGCGAATATCTGATCCAGACGCTGGCGCAGGACGGCTGGGATGGGCTGCTGCGCTTCTATGAGGGCGAGGTATGGCGCTTGCGCAATCGCAAGGGCGACGATGTCCGCGCTGCCCAGAGCTATGCCGCCGCGGTCGTCTATCCCGATGCCCCCGCCAATGCGTGGCGCTGGCATGGCATTTCGCTGCTCAAGGAAGGCAGGTCGGACGAAGCGAAGGCGGCCTTCTCAAAATATCTCACGATGAAGCCCGATGCGCCCGACGCCGCCTGGGTGCGGCAGATGATCGGCTGAGGAGGCGACTGGTGAAGCGTTTGTCGACAACCGCGCTCTTGATTGCAGCCTCCGCCTTGGCAGCCTGCTCAAGCCTTGGAGCCGGCGAGGGCTATGGTTTCAGCGACTATTCCGCAGTCAACGTCCACCGGTTGAAGGTCGGCAACGGCAACATGTCGGTCGTTCCGCCGCGGCCCTGGAATCGGCACCGCGCGATCCTGTTTGAAGATGTTCCTGCAGTGGAGGATTGGACTCTGAACGGGCCACTTCTCGATGGAATCACCTTCATCACCGGCCTTAGGAGCGGCCATTTCATGGTCCGGCAGCACCGGTCGACCGACCAGCAGGTCCCCAAGTTCAGGGCCGACATGACCCCGCCGGAAATCGCAGCGATGCTCGAGAGCCTGTATCGCGTGCGAGGCGGAGCGGTCGATTTCCACACGCTCTCGATCCGGCCGCGCCTGTTTCTGGGGAGGAACGGCTTCCAGTTCGACTATGAGCATCTCGACGACGACGAGCTGTGGCGGAAAGGCCGTGCGATCGGCGTGGTCGTGAAGGGCGAACTGTACCTTGTGATGTTCGATGCGGCGCGCTCGCATTATTACGACGCCGCTCTTCCAGATTTCGAGGCGATCGTAGCTTCGGCTGAGCTAAGCGCCTAACTCACTGGCGAAATCGGCCCCGGAGATGGCTCGGTTCCCGGCAACGTCGGCGATGGAACGTCGATGTCCGGGGCGTGGGTCGGCGTCTCGGGCGGCGGGTTCGTCGGCTGCCCGGGCTTCGAAGGTTCGGGTGTCGATGGCATCGGAGTGGTGGGCGGTTCTTCGGGAAGTTGTTGCATCAATAGCTTCTCCCGCACTCCGGAACGCGCCTGAGAACAGTCGGTTGCCGTGCAATCGGGTTGCCGAACCGGCCACGCCTGTTATAGGCCGCGCACCTTTCGGGTGGCCGCGCGCGCGTGGCGGAACTGGTAGACGCGCTGGATTTAGGTTCCAGTATCGCAAGATGTGGGGGTTCGAGTCCCTCCGCGCGCACCATTCCCGCGCGCAGGCAGTCCGGGGGGTTGCCATGCACGGGAAATCGCGCAGGCAGCCCGGGGATTTCAGGATTCAGGATTGGACACGTGAGTATCAAGACCGTCGAAACGCAGAACGAGGGCCTGAAGCGCGCCTTCATGCTGACCATCCCGGCCGCGGACATCGAAGCGCGAGTCGACCAGGAAGTTAAGCGGATCGCGCCGCAGGTGCGCATGCCCGGCTTCCGTCCTGGCAAGGTCCCTCCTAACCTTATCAAGAAGATGCATGGCGATACGCTCCAGCGCGACGCGCTGAATGGCGCCGTCCAGGAAGGCGTCCAGCAGCTGCTTGAGGAGAAGAACGTCCTGTCCAGCGCTGCAGCCGCAGGTCGAGCTCGACGATCAATATGAGCCCGGCAAGGACGCCGAGGTCTATGTCAGCCTTGAAGCGCTTCCCGACGTGCCTCCGGCTCAGCTCGACGGCCTGGCCCTCGAGCGGTTGACGGTCGATCCGGACGAAAGCGCAGTAGATGATCAAATCGGACAGCTCGCCAGCCAGTCGAAGCGCTGGGAAGATGCTCCGAAGAAGCATGCCGCGGCCAAGGGCGATCTCGTCGTCATGGACTTCGAAGGCGAAGTGGACGGCAAGCCGTTCGAGGGCGGCAAGGGCGAAGACATGTCGGTTGAGCTCGGCACCGGTCGCCTCATCCCGGGGTTCGAGGATCAGCTCGTCGGCGCCAAGACGGGCGACACCCGCGAGGTCAACGTGACCTTCCCGGCCGATTACCCGGCCGAGAATCTCAAGGGCAAGAATGCGACCTTCGCGGTGAGCGTGAAGGGCGTGAAGACGTCTGGCGAGACGAAGATTGACGACGAATTCGCAAAGTCGCTCGGTCTTAATGATCTTGACCAGCTCAAGGGCCTGATCCGCGACCAGTTCTCTCAGGAGCTGAACGGGCTCACCCGCACGCATATGAAGCGCCAGCTGCTCGACCAGCTCGCCTCGCGGCATGATTTCGCGGTTCCGGAATCGATGCTCGAGGCCGAATTCCAGAACATCATGAATCAGCTCCGCCACGAGGCGAGCCATGAAGCCGACCCGAAGGCTGCTCTCGCCGAGATCGAGAAGGAGTCGGGCGACTATCGAAAGATCGCCGAGCGCCGCGTGCGCCTCGGTCTGCTGCTGTCGGACATCGGCGCGGCGAACGGCATTGATGTCAACGATCAGGAGATGAGCCGCATCATCGCCCAGGCCGCATCCCAGTATCAGGGCAAAGAGCGCGAACGCTTCCTCCAGCTGATCCAGCAGGAGCCGATGTTCGCCGCACAGCTCCGCGCGCCTCTCTACGAGGACAAGGTTGTGGATTTCCTCTTCGGCAAGGCCGACGTGACCGACCGTAAAGCGACCCGCGAGCAGCTTGAGGCGGACCTCGAGAGCGAGGAAGGCCATGTTCATGGTCCTGGCTGCGGGCACGACCATGCGGTGGCTGAGAAGCCGAAAGCCAAAAAGGCGGCGGCCGCAAAGAAGAAGACCGAGCCCGAACTAAAGGCGGAGACGAAGGAGCCGATCCCCACCAAGTCGAAGGCGAGCCCCAAGAAGGCTGATGTCGCCGCCAAGGCAGAAGCGCCGAAGCCGACCAAGCCAAAGAAGAGCGAGCCTGCGAACAAGGATGCTGCGCAAGCCGTCGCGAAGAAGGCTTCGAAACCCGCGGCCAAGAGCGCGGGGAAGGCTGAGGCCAAGCCGGCCGCGAAGACGGCGAAGAAACCGGCCAAGAAGGCTTGATCGAGCGTCTGGTCGTCTGTGCGGACCTGACCCGCACGATTGACGACCTGCACCGGGGCGGATTTCGCCTCGAGGTCATTTACCCCGCCGACGAGCCGCATACGGCGATGCTCACCAAAGGCCGGGAGAGTGTTCGCGTGACGAGCCGCCCGGACCTGCCGCCTCCGGGCGATGCACTGCCCTCGTTCGTAGCTGAATTCGTGGTTACCGGCGCCGGCGCGTCGCCGGGGCACGGGCGCGCCGGAATGCTCTATCGCGACCTCATCCCGGGACGTCTCGGCGGGCGGTACATCGCCTCGCATGTCTTGATTCCGCAGGGTGGAGCGGTCGGCGACTGGGTTCACTTCCACCGCCTCACACTACAGATGATCTACGTGCGCTGTGGATGGGTGCGCGTCGTCTATGAGGACCAGGGCGAGCCTTTCCTGATGCACGAAGGCGATCTGGTCCTGCAGCCATCCGGAATCCGTCACCGCGTGCTTGAAAGCTCGGGCGGACTTGAAGTGATCGAGATCAGCGCGCCGGCGCTTCATCCGACCTTCGCCGAGCATCAGCTCAAATTGCCCAACAGCCCCAATCCGGCACGGCTGTTCGGCGGACAGCGCTTCCTTCATCACATTGCGGCGGACACTGCATGGACGCCGTTTAACGGCGCTGAGGCTCAGGAGACAGCAATGCGCGTCGCCACCGCGGGTCTTGCCGATGTCCGGACAGTAAGGTCGGATGGCGCGACAACGATCGGGCTCGCCGCTCACGAAGGGGAACTCATATTCGGCTTCGTGCTCGATGGGTCGGCAATGCTCGAATTCCAGGGCAAGCACGCGCTCCACGCCGCTGATTTCCTTTGTAATCCCGCCCGGAGAAAGCTGGCGTTTGACCGCGGTGACGCCCGACTTCCGCTTGCTACACGTCACGACTGCGCAGCTGGACTAGCGGTCCTCGCCGGTTCGCCATTATAGCCGTTGCAGCGTCCAACGAGGGGGAAGAGCTTGGCCCGCGCCGCATTGCCGAAAATCGCCGTGCTGCTGCCGTGCTTCAATGAGGAAGCCGCGATCGCAGCGACCGTGGCGGGCTTCAAGGCGGCGCTGCCGGACGCGACCATCTACGTCTACGACAACAACAGCTCCGATCGCACCCGCGAAGTCGCGGCTGAAGCAGGCGCTGTCGTTCGCTACGAGAAGCAGCAAGGCAAAGGGCACGTCGTCCGCCGCATGTTCGCGGACATCGATGCCGACGTCTATGTCATGGCGGACGGTGACCTGACTTATGACCCCGCGGCAGCACCGGTCATGGTCGACATGGTCCTGGCAGAGCAACTCGACATGGTCGTCGGCACGCGGCGCCACGAGGCGAGAGACGCCTACCGCGGCGGCCACATTGTCGGGAACAGGATTTTTACCGGCCTGCTCTCGGGCCTCTTCGGCCGGAGTTTCAGCGATATCTTCTCCGGTTACCGCGTCTTCTCGCGCCGTTTTGTGAAGAGTTTCCCTGTCCTGTCGGCCGGTTTCGAGATCGAAACCGAGATCAGCGTCCACGCGCTCGAATTGAGGATGCCTGTCGGCGAGGTGGAAACCAGCTATGCGGCTCGGCCGGAAGGCTCCCATTCCAAGCTGTCGACCTATGGGGATGGCTGGAAGATCCTGAAGACGATCGGCACGCTGTATCGCGTCGAACGGCCGGTTCTGTTTTACGGCGGAATTGGCGCTTTGCTGGTGATTGCAGCGATCGTTCTCGCGGTCCCCCTGGTGCGCACTTATCTCCAGACGGGACTGGTGCCGCGCTTTCCAACTGCGATCCTGGCGACCGGCATGGTGATTGTCGCAGTGCTCTGCTTCTTCGCCGGGTTAATTTTGGACACAGTAACCCGCGGTAGGCGCGAAGTAAGGCGGCTATCCTATCTTTCGTTAGAGGCTCCGCGGTAACTGTCGTTTCTTTGCATCAACGACCGTAATTGTGTCCGTTACATTACAGTCTGTGCTTCTTAGGCCCTGATGCCTTCTCTACTGTTGTTCCCAGAAGTCTGGCGCAACCGGGCATACGCAGGGGAAAGTCATGAAGAAGCGGATCGAATTCGGCTCTACGCGCAGGTGTCGCGTTTGCTGCGCTGGCAACAATTGCATCGGGAGCAGGCGCACAGAGCACGGTACCGCCGCCCAATGTGATCAGCGGACAGGCAGCTGGCACTTCCGCCAGGGGCCCCGGCGAAATCGTGATCACAGGGTCGCGAATTCGGCATAATCCGCTCGATCAGCCGGCCCCCGTCGTCTTCGTCGATCAGCAGGACATCCAGAAGACCGGCCTCAACTCAATCACCGACGTTCTCCAGCGTCTTCCGAGTGCGGCCGGCGGTCTCAATACCAAGTTCAACAACTCGGGTAACTTCGGCAATCCGCCTGACGGCGGCGGGGTGGGCGCGGGTGCCGCGGAAATCGACCTTCGCTATCTCGGCTCGAAGCGGACCTTGGTGCTCGTCGACGGCCTGAGATTCGTGAATGCGGCCTCCGCCAGCGGCGTTCCAGGCTCCGTCGATCTTAACGCCATTCCTGAAAGCATGATCGAACGCGTCGAGGTGCTTCAGGACGGCGCCTCGGCGATTTACGGCTCCGACGCCATCGCTGGCGTTGTGAACATCATCACCAAGCACCATCAGGAGGGCCTCGTCGCCAGTGCCCAGCTCGGGGATTATCTCGACGAGGGCGATGGCCTCACCCAGAATTACCAGCTGAGCTGGGGCAACGGCGACAACGGTCCCACGCAGATCGTCATCGGCGGTAATTTCGTGAAACAGAACGGGATCTTTGCCGGCGACCGCGACATTTCGAAATTCCCGGACCCGTTCGCGACCGCATGCACTAGCTCCTGTAGCTCGGGTACTCCGCTCGGACGTTTCATCGTTCTTGGCCAGAACCTCACCTTGAAGGCGCCGGTTATCGGGCGTGCTCCGACGCTCGCAGACTATCGCGGATTCATGAGCCCGCAGGATCGCTTCAACTTTGCGCCGTTCAACTACATCAACACGCCGCTCGAGCGTTATGGCGTCTTCGGAGAGCTGAAGCAGGAGATCTCGCCGGTCATCAATTTCAGTGCGAAGCTCCTGTGGAATAAACGCAACTCGAAGAACCAGGCCGCACCGCTGCCGCTGTTCGTCGGTCCGGATTCGGGCAACGGAAACCTGCTCGACCGGATCACGATCGACGCGAGCAATCCGTTCAACCCCTTCGGAGAGCTTCAGTCAGGCTTGAACCTTGACGGGACCCCGAACGGCCAAACGGCGAATTATTCGTTCATTGGCCGCCGCGTGGTGGAAGGCGGACCGCGCCGTTACGACCAGAAGGTTAAGACGGCCTACGGCACGGCGACTTTCGACGGCAATTTCGGGCTGCTCGCTCACGACTGGTACTGGGACGTGAACGGTATCTGGGGCCGCAACAAGGCCGACCAGGTGATGCACGGCAACTTCAACGCCGCGAAACTCGCACAAGCGCTCGGACCGGTCGCGGCCTGCACCGGTGCCTGCGTGCCGTTCAATATCTTTGGCGGTGAGGGCTCGATCACCCAGCAGATGCTGGATTTCGTTGGGTTCGATCAACACGACAGCAGCGAGCAGAAGCTGTGGGGAGTTAGCGCCAACGCGTCGGGCGGGCTCGTCGACTTGCCGGGGGGACCATTGAGCCTCGCCCTTGGTGCGGAGTATCGCGATCTCAAGGGCCGCTTCGACCCCGACCCGATCGTGGCCGCCGGCCTCGGCTCCGACATTCCGGCGCTTCCGACCAAGGGCGGCTACAAGGTCGACGAGCTCTATGCGGAACTCGATGCGCCGATCCTGGCCAACGTTCCCGGCGCTCAGCTGCTAGAGGCCGACGGTGCCGTCCGGTACTCGCATTACGATACGAGCACTGGCAGCTCATTCTCGCACACCACATTCAAGGCCAGCATCAACTGGAAGCCAATCAGTGACCTAAGGCTGCGGGGCGGCTATTCGCAGGGCTTCCGCGCGCCCAGCATCGGCGAATTGTTCGGCACGCCCTCGCGGTTCGACCAGGAAGTCCACGATCCTTGCTCGGCGGACCAGAATCCGACCGGCACGGTGCTCGCGAACTGCATAAAGCATGGCGTCCCGCCCGGCATGCAGCAGATCAACGTTCAGCTTCCGGTGATCACCGGCGGTAACCAGAAGTCTGGCGCCGGAGACGTCGAAGGGGTGGAATGTCGGGGCGGTGCTAAGCCCGTCGATCATTCCGCGTTTCTCAATCGAGGCGAATTATTACAGCATCAAGGTCAAGGGCGCGATCCAGGCCATCAACGCCAACACGACCCTGCAGCAATGCGAGTTCAACGACGACGCGCTCGCCTGCGCGAACATTACACGTTCGGCCAGCGGGCAAATCACGCAGATCCGCGGGCTTCTGCAGAACATTGCCGGGATCAATACCGACGGATTGGACCTGAACCTCACCTACCGCACGGCTCCCTCGTCGTGGGGCACCTTCAACTTCACGTTGAACAACGCCTTCTTGTTCAAGTTCGACGAGATCACTCCAACCGCTACGGGGACGGACACTGCCAAGCGGGCAGGTACGGAGCGCGGCAGCCCCGACCAGGCCTATCCGAAGCATAAGGCGATCGGCATCATCGACTGGAACTACGACATGTTCGGAGCAACCCTTACGGGCCGCTACATCAAGGGTGTCGTCGAATCGCAGAATGGAAACCACCTGAACAGCCGGTTCTACATTGACACCCAGCTGCGCTTTAACCCGCACTGGTTCAATGACGGACTGGGCTTCGCCATCGGCGTGAACAATCTGCTCGACAAGGATCCGCCGGGGTGCATCAGCTGCGGTTTGAATAATATGGACCCCACGACCTACGACATCCCGGGTCGCTATTATTATGCGCGGGCGAGCCTGAAGTTGGTTCCGAGCCATTCAGCTCCGCCGGCCTATACGCCGCCTCCGCCACCGCCGCCGCCACCGGCAGCTGAGCCGGCACCGCCGCCACCGCCGCCTCCGCCTCCGCCGCCTCCTCCTCCCGCACCAGTGGAACGAGGGGAACGCGGCAACTAGGGCAGCGAACTGATTTGGAGAAAGGCTCCGCCCGCCGGCGGGGCCTTTTTCTTAGGACGATTTAAACGTCCAAACTCGCGCTAGCGGCATGCCCCCCGGCACGCCGCGCTTCGATCCTTGAACCTTTCGCGGTTCGCGCCGATGTAAGCGGCACATGCAAAAGAGGACCCATTTCCAGTGATCGACCATCAGGACATCGTTTCGCAGCTCGTCCCCATCGTCATCGAGCAGTCCAACCGGGGCGAGCGCAGCTTCGACATCTATTCGCGGCTGCTGCGCGAGCGGATCGTCTTCATCACTGGACCGATCGAGGACCATATGGCGAGCCTGGTCACCGCGCAGTTGCTCTTCCTTGAGTCCGAGAACCCGAAGAAGGACATCTTCATGTATATCAACTCGCCGGGCGGCGTGGTGACGGCCGGCCTCGCGATTCATGACACGATGCAGTACATCCGGCCGAAGATCAGCACGGTGTGCATCGGCCAGGCGGCTTCGATGGGCAGCTTCCTGCTCGCGGCCGGGGAACCTGGCATGCGGGTCGCCCTCACCAACAGCCGGATCATGATCCATCAGCCATCTGGGGGCGCCCAGGGCATGGCCGCGGACATCGAAATCCAGGCGCGCGAGATCCTGCGCATGCGCCAGCGGCTTAACGAACTTTATGCCAAGTACACCGGCCAAGCCCTCCCGGAGATTGAGAAGGCGATGGACCGCGACAAGTTCCTCGAGGCTGACGAAGCAAAGACGTTCGGGCTCATCGACGAAGTGTTCGACACGCGTCCCGAACCGGGCAATGATGCTGGCACCGGCGCGGGAGACGTGACGCCTGCGTGACGCTGTATTGGGGAGGGGGCGATCGAAAGACTTGAGACGCTGATCGCGGCGATGGTGTTTGCTGCGTCCCCGGTGGCGGGGGCGACGGTTGACGTTCATGCGGGACGGATGATCGATCCTGTCAAAGCAACCGTCCTGAGCGATCAGCGGGTTCGGATCGTCGATGGCAAGATTGCCGCGGTCATGCCCTGGCGCGCTTCTGATGGTCCGGCGACGATCGACTGGTCCGCGTACACGGTTCTTCCCGGCCTGATTGATCTCCACACACATCTCGCCGACGGCGCGATCGATGCAAACGGCAATGATCCGGCCGACCCGCTTAAGCACAGCGAGGCTGACACTATTCTCAAAGGCGCGGTGGCAGCGAGGATAGAGCTACGAAGCGGCTTCACCACCGTGCGTGACGTTGGAGTTTATCGCGGCCTTACCGATGTCGCATTGCGCGACGCCATCAATGCCGGCGAGGTCGAGGGACCCCGGATGTTCGTCGCGGGCGGCTATATCACCGTTCCGGGGGGCGGCGGCGAGATCAACGCGCTCGCTCCGGACGTGCCGGTTCCCGAAGCGTTCCGGATGGGTGAGGTCCACAACCCGGCGGAAGCCCGGGATCGGGCCCGCTACTTTCTCGATCACGGCGCCGATTTCATCAAGCTGATTGCGACCGGTGCGGTCCTGGCGATCGGTGGAATACCGGGCGCGCTCGAGCTCAGCCCCGAGGAAATGAAAGCCGCCTGTGACGAGGCGAAAGTCCATGGTTCCTACTGCATCGCCCATGCGCACGGCGCGGAAGGGATCAAGGCCGCGATCCGTGCCGGAGCCCGGACGATCGAGCATGCGAGCTATCTGGATGCTGAAGGGATCGAGCTCGCCAAGAAATACGGTGTGTGGCTCGACATGGACATCTACAACGGCGACTGGATCAACGATGTCGGCGTCAAGCAGGGCTGGCCGGCCGAATATCTACGCAAGAATGTCGAGACGACCGATGTGCAGCGGCAGGGATTCGCAGCGGCAGTCAAGGCGGGGGCGAAGATGACCTTCGGTACCGACGCCGGCGTTTATATGTACGGCCTTGGCGCGCGTCAGTTCGCCTATATGGTGCGTTATGGAATGACGCCGATGCAGGCGATCCAGTCCGCGACGAGTGAAGCGGCGAGGGCGCTGGGCAAGGAGGGGCAGGTAGGCTCCGTGTCGCCGGGTGCCTACGGCGATCTCGTCGCGGTTTCGGGTGATCCGCTAGCGGATATCCGTACGCTCGAACATGCCGAAGGGGTGATCAAGGACGGCGCAATCATTCATTAGAGCGCTCCGGCAAGCCAATGTTCCCTTCTTGTTCTCATAGAACAAATAGGATACGACCTCTCCTCAAGAGGCGGTGCTGGGCCGCCGATGATTGGTCTTGAATGGAGGCAGGGGACATGGCAGCGCAGTTGAAAGTCATCGGTAGCGGAGTGCAAGTGCCAAGCATGGATCGTCAAAAAGCACTCGAGGCAGCGCTCGCGCAAATTGATCGCGCCTTCGGCAAGGGCTCGGCGATGAAGCTGGGAAGCCGCGAGAAGATGGAGATCGAGACTATTTCGACCGGTTCGCTGGGTCTGGACATCGCGCTCGGGGTCGGCGGCCTGCCGCGCGGGCGGGTCATCGAGATCTACGGACCCGAGAGCTCGGGCAAGACCACGCTGGCGCTGCATGCGATCGCGGAAGCGCAGAAGATCGGCGGTACAGCGGCGTTCGTCGACGCAGAGCATGCGCTCGACCCAATCTATGCAAAGAAGCTTGGCGTCGACATCGACGAGCTGATCGTATCGCAGCCCGATACGGGCGAGCAGGCGCTCGAGATTGTGGACACGCTGGTGCGATCGAATGCGGTCGACATGCTGGTGGTGGATTCGGTTGCGGCGCTCGTTCCGAGGGCTGAGATCGAAGGAGAGATGGGCGATAGCCATGTCGGCCTTCAGGCGCGGCTGATGAGCCAGGCACTTCGCAAGCTCACAGGCTCGATCAGCCGTTCACGCTGCACTGTCATTTTCATCAACCAGGTGCGGATGAAGATCGGCGTGATGTACGGAAATCCGGAGACCACGACCGGCGGGAACGCCCTAAAATTCTACGCGTCGGTGCGTCTCGACATCCGTCGAACCGGCCAGATCAAGGACCGCGACGAGATCGTCGGTAACGCTACCCGGGTGAAGGTTGTGAAGAACAAGGTCGCGCCGCCCTTCAAGCAAGTCGAGTTCGACATCATGTACGGCGAGGGCGTGTCGAAGGTCGGCGAGATACTCGATCTCGGCGTCAAGGCGGGCCTGATCGAAAAGTCTGGTGCCTGGTTCAGCTATGATTCGGTGCGCATCGGCCAGGGCCGCGAGAACGCGAAGGCGTACCTGAAGGAAAATCCGGACGTCGCGCAGCGCATCGAAAACGCTATCCGTGGCCGCACCGCGGAGGTCGGCGAAGCGCTGATGATAGGCACCGGGCCTGACGACGACGGAGACATCGCGGCTGAATAATCCCGCGATGCCCCGCTATGCGACTTCCTCCGGCACCGGAGGAAGGAAATCCGCGTGGGTGCTTCCGATGCTTGCGAACAACCGCTTCGGCTCCGTCAGCACGATCATCAGGAAGCCCCCGGCGGCGCAGGCAGCTGTGCCGACGGCAAACGGTATCGGTGTTCCGTCGAACTGCTGACCGATCAGGAAGCCGATGACAGCCGCGCCGATGGTGCCGGTCATTCCCTGGACCGATGAAGCGGTTCCAGCGATGGGCGCCATATGCTCCATCGCCAGCGTGCCGAGGTTCGATGAGGTGAAGGCAAAGCTTGCCATCGTCAGTCCCTGGAGGACGATAAACAGGCTCAGGCTTTCCAAGCCCGCAAGAGCGATGCCTGCGTGGAGGGCGGTGATGAGCATGAATGCAAGCGCGCCCGTATGTCCGACGCGTCGCAGGCCGAAGCGCCCCACGACCCTAGAGTTCAGCCAGGAGGCGACCGCCATGGGGGCCGCGATCGATGCGAAAACGAGGCCGATGAACCGGCCCTCGTGAAATGCGTCGAACACGATCTGCTGGATTGAAGATATGTATGCGACCAGCGCGGAGAAGCTGACCGTCATCGCCAGTGTGTAGCCGCGCGATTGCGGCTCGCGGACCGTCTCCAGGATCGCGGTGCCCATCACCGACCATCTTAGCGGACGACGAAAGTCGGGGTGAAGCGTTTCGGGCAGGCGAATCCACGGCCAAATGACCATCACTGCCGCGTAAAGCGCGAGCAGGATGAAGATTGCCCGCCACGGTGCAAAGAGCAGGATCAGCTGCCCGACATTCGGCGCAAGCACGGGCACCAGCATGAAGGTCATGAAAACGAGGCTCATGACGCGCGCCATCGCCTCGGCTTCAAAGAGATCGCGCACCATGGCGACGACGAGGACGCGCGACGCCGCCGCCGAGGCTCCCATGAGGATGCGCCCGCCGATCAGCACCGGGAAAGTCGGCGCAAACGCGCAGAGGAGTGCGAACAGGCCGTAAAGCCCCACGCCCGCGGCCATGATCGGCTTACGCCCGAATCGGTCGGCGAGCGGGCCCCACAACAGCTGTGTGGACGCGAAACCGATAAAATAAGCGATCACGACCAGCTGCCGATCGTTCTCACGCGCTACATGAAGCGAATTGCCGATCTGCGGGAGCGCCGGGATCATGGCATCGATGGCGAAAGCATTGAGCGCCATCAGGCCCGCAAGCATCGCAGTCATTTCGCGTGTACCGGGGCGCTTCACGCCGTCCTGGAAGGCTGAGTTGAACATGGGAGGGCGCCTGCTGGCTGATTGGCCCGAGGCGTGCAACATTAGTCCGCAAAACTGAGGGGAGGACATGATTTACCGCCGCAACTTCCTGGTCGGGGCCGGTGCGCTCGGCGCAGCGCTGAGCCTGCCGCTCGGCCGAGTGATGGCCGCAGCGGCAGAGGCACTGAAGCCGCTCCCCCTCCCGCCGCCAATTTCTCAAGCCGAACGGCTCCAGCGAATCGCCAAGGCGCGGCAGCTGATGCAGCAGAACGGAATCGGCGCGGTGATCGTCGAATCCGGCTCAAGCCTCGATTATCTCACCGGCGTCCAGTGGCATCGTTCGGAGCGGCTCACCGCGGCGATTATACCTTCACAGGGCGATCCGATTATCGTCACGCCCTTCTTCGAGCGCCCGTCGGTTGCCGAGACGCTCGCGATTCCCGCAGAAATCCGTACCTGGAACGAGGACGAGGACCCGCTGAAGCTCGTCGCCGACTTCCTCAAGGAGCGCGGCGTTGCCTCAGAGCCGGTCGGCTTCGAGGAGACTGACCGCTACTTCATCTTCGACCGGTTGGCTTCGCAGCTTCCGGGTCTAAAGGCGGTGAGCGCCAACGCCGTCGTTCGCGCACTGCGGCTGATCAAGTCGCCCGCCGAGCTCGCCCTAATGCAAGCGGCGAACGACATCACGGCTCGCGCAATGCGGCATGTTGGCGAGGCAGCACGCGCCGGCATGAACCCGGCGGACTATGGCGCTGCGATCGATGCTGCGACGTCCACGCTCGGCGGAAGCCCTGAATTCTCGCTGGTCCTCATCGATGAAGCGGCGGCTCAACCGCACGGCTCCAACAAGCCCCAGATCACCAGGCGCGGAAGCACTGTCCTGTTCGACTGCGGCTGCTCGGTACACGGTTATCAATCGGACATCTCGCGGACATTCGTCTACGGCGCCGATCCGACGGCCGAGCAGCGCAAAGTGTGGAACCAGGTTCATGAGGGTCAGCAAATCGCGATCCGGGCTGCGAAGATCGGAGCTCCGGCGGGGAGCGTCGACGATGCGGTCCGCGCTGCATATGAAGGTTGGGGCTACGGACCGGGATATAAGCTGCCGGGCCTGTCTCACCGCACCGGCCACGGGATTGGAATGGACGGGCACGAGCCGGCCTACCTGGTGCACGGCGACATGACCCCGCTCGCGCCCGGCATGTGCTTCTCGGACGAACCTGGAATCTACATTCCGGGCAAGTTCGGAATACGATTGGAGGACTGCTGGCACATGACCGAGGCGGGGCCGAAATTCTTCAGCAATCCGCCGCCCAGCATCGATCGGCCGTTCGACTGATCTTAGAAGTGGTCGTGAACCGGGCCGGTGTGCTCCACGTGGGAAGGCGCGTGTTTCGGTTCGATCTCCGCTGAGCGTTCCGGGTTGAGGGTACCTTCCCAGCGCGCAACGACCGTCGCAGCGACGGCGTTGCCAACGACGTTCGTCCCCGAACGCCCCATATCGAGGAAGTGGTCGACCGCCAGGATCAGCAGCAGCCCGGCCTCCGGAATGCCGAACATTGGCATGATCGCCGCGATGACGACGAGGCTGGCGCGCGGAACGCCTGCCATGCCCTTCGACGTCACCATGAGCACCAGCAGCATGGTGATTTCCTGGCCGAGGCTGAGGTGGATGCCGTATGCCTGCGCGATGAAGATCGTCGCGAAGGTCATGTACATCATCGAGCCGTCGAGGTTGAACGAATAGCCGAGCGGCAGGACGAAACTGGCAATCCGAGGCGGAACGCCGAAACGCTCGAGCGCCTCGAGCGTGCGCGGGTAGGCGGCTTCCGAGGAAGCAGTCGAAAAAGCAAGTACGACCGGGTCGCGGATGTAACGGACGAGATGACGCGTCCGAGGGCCGGCGATCACGAAGCAGACGCCGATCAGCAGGGCCCAGAGGATCAGCAATCCAAGGTAGAAGCTGCCGACGAACTTGCCCAAAGTCGCGATAATTTCAGGACCGCGCTCCGCCAGCGCGCTCGCAACGGCGGTGAACACGGCAAGGGGCGCGAAGCGCATCACATAATCGGTGACCTGAAGCATGACCCGGACCAGCGCTTCGACACCGCGGACGATCGGCTCGCCCTTTTCGCCGACGGCGGTCAGCGCGATCCCGAAGAAAAGCGAGAAAATGACGATGGGCAGGATCTCGTTCGTGCTCATCGCTTCGAAAATCGACGCGGGGACGAGGTGCGTCACGAAATCCTTGAGATTGAATCCCGTGGTCGCCACGCCGCTTGCTGCCGCCGCCGGCGGAATGGCGAGGTTGAGACCGACACCTGGATGCAGCGCAGTGACGAGCAGCAGGCCGAGCGTGAGGGAGACGAGGCTGGCAAGGATGAACCAGCCGAGCGATCGAATGCCCACCCGACCGAGCGCTGCAACGTCGCCCATGTGCGCGATGCCCGCGACCAGGGTCGAAAAGACGAGCGGTGCGATGATCATCTTGATCAGGCGCAGGAACAGCGTGGTCACGATGCTGAGATAGTCGGCGATGGACTTCAGCCGCTCGGCCGACGCCGGGCTGCCGTCGTCGATCGAATAGTTGATCGCCCACCCTGTGATGATCCCCAACGCCAGCGCGATCAGGATAAACCTGGTCAGCTTTTTCGCCATTCGTCTCCCTTTCGGTCGCGACCCAAGCCGCGGGGCGGTGCGCCGTCAAGCTTCACAGCCGCTTGGACCTTCGGCTAGGGCTGTCCCATGGCGGCGGATGGCGACACCAGCGGCGATGTGCTGACCTTCGGGCGTGCGATCCTTCATGACGAGGCGCGGGCGCTCGATGCGCTCGCCGACAGCCTGGACGGCCCGTTCGAAGAGGCGGTGCGACTGATCCTCGGCTGTCGCGGCAAGCTGATCGTTGGCGGACTCGGCAAATCGGGCCACATCGGCCGCAAGATCGCCGCCACCTTCGCTTCGACCGGTACGACGGCGACTTTCCTTCACCTTGCGGAGGCAATCCACGGGGATCTCGGAATGGCGAGCGAGGGTGATGTCGCGATCCTGATCTCGCAAAGCGGGGAGACGGCCGAGCTGGAACTCGTGATCGATCATCTTCAGCATGTCGGAATTTCGCTGATCGCCATCACTGGCAATAGCGGTTCAATGCTCGCCAAGGCGGCGGCGGCGGCCCTCGTCCTTCCCCACTGGCCGGAAGTCGGGCCTGAGTCCGTAGCGCCGACGACCTCGACAACCATGAGCTTGGCGCTCGGCGATGCCCTTGCCATGACGGTGATGCGGCAAAAGGGGTTCACTCGAACCGATTTCGGGCGACTTCATCCGGGCGGCGCGCTTGGAGCACGACTGAAGCCGGTCAGACGGCTGATGCATTCGGACGATGCGCTGCCGCTGACGCGCAAGGACGCCTCGATGCATGACACGGTCGTGGAGATGTCGGCGAAACGGCTCGGAATCATCGGCGTGGTGGACGATGATGGTCATCTCGTCGGCGCAATCACCGACGGCGACTTGAGACGCCACATCGAGCAGGGCCTCGATCACACCGCCGCCGAGTTCATGACTCGCGATCCCAAGACCATCGATGCTGATGCGCTGATCGACGACGCGCTGACCCTGTTCGAGGAGTACAAGATCACGGCCTTGTTCGTGGTCGAGGAGGATGGCGGCGGAAAGAAACCGGTTGGGGTGCTCCACATCCATGACTGCCCGGCGCCAAGATGAGTTGCGGGCGATGAACACGGTCATCCTGATCCCGGCGCGCCATGCCTCGACGCGTTACCCGGGTAAGCCGCTCGTCGAGTTGAAAGGCGCGACCGGTGTCGCCAAGTCGTTGATCCATCGCAGCGTCGATGCGGCGCGGCGGGTGCGGGGAGTTTCGGGAGTGTTCGTCGTCACTGACGACGAACGGATCGCCGAGGGCTGCGCCCCGGCAAAGGTCGGCGTTATCATGACGTCACCCGAATGCCGCAACGGCACCGAGCGCTGCGCCGAAGCGCTCGCGCAGCTTCACGAGCCCGACCTGGTGATCAACTTCCAGGGCGATGCGCTCCTCACTCCGCCAGGCTTTGTCGAGGCGCTGATCGCGCGGATCAAGGACGACAAGGATGCCTTGGTCGCAACCCCCGCCATGCGCCTCAGGAGCGACGAGGTGCGCGCGCTCCAGGCAGAAGAAGCGGCTGGCCGGGTGGGGGGAACCAGTGTTGTCAGAAACGATCTGGGCCATGCCCTTTACTTCTCCAAGCGACTGATCCCGCATCTACCGATAGGTTCCCTCGCCCATGAGATCTCGCCGGTCCGATTGCACGTTGGGGTCTATGCGTACCGGCCCGAGGCGCTCGAGCGCTACGCTGCGACGCCCGTAAGCGAGCTCGAAACCCTCGAAGGGCTCGAGCAGCTAAGGTTCCTCGTGACGGGCGTTCCGGTTGCTGTCGTCGATGTCGCAACGCCGCCGTTCGCGCTCCGCGAACTCAACAACCCTGAAGATGTGGCTCCGATCGAGCAGGCACTCGCGGAGGCGGGCTTAGAGTGAGCTTCCTCGACGGGCTCGATCCGAAGTACCGGCTGATCCTGTGCGACGTATGGGGCGTCGTGCACAACGGGGTGGAGCTTTATTCAGGCGCAAGGGAACGCCTCCGGCAATGGCGGGACGAGGGTCGATGCGTGATCCTCCTCACCAACGCGCCCCGCACCCAGGAAGCCGTCGAGCACCAGCTCTTGCGCATTGGCCTGCCACGCGACTGCTGGGACGCAATCGCGACCAGCGGCGAGGCGGGAATCGAGGCGCTGAACGCGGTAGGCGATCCCGTTGGTTTTATCGGCACGGCGAGCGACCGTGAGGTGCTCGAAGGCCGCGGTGTTCGAAATCGCGGACGATGACAATTATAGGGAGCTTGCCTGCACCGGAATTCGCGAGGGTGAGCCCGATCCGCAGCAATATGTCGCCGAGCTGGAGCTGCTAGTCGATCGCGACGTGCACATGCACTGCCTGAACCCGGACCGCATCGTCGTTCGCGGCGGCGCGACCGAAGCATGTGCCGGTGCCATCGCGGACATCTTCCAGATGCTGGGGGGGCGGGTGACCTGGTACGGCAAGCCGTTTCCGGCGATCTACGAACATGCCCTGCACCGTGCAGGAAATCCGCCGAAGGACGAGGTACTTGCCGTCGGCGACGGTCTCCAAACGGATGTTCTCGGCGCGGCACGTATGGGCTTCGACACGGTCTTCGTCGCTGGCGGGATCCACGCCGGGGAGCCGTTCCCTGAGGATTTCGCGGCGCAGAACGGCCTTGGTGACTGGCGTCCGGTGGCGGTTGTCGACGGGCTCGCCTAGATAGCGCCCATGAACCTTCGCGGACATGAGGTCGGGATTGACCGGCCTATCTTCCTCATCGCCGGCCCTTGCGTGGTCGAGAGCGAGGAGTTGCAGCTACGTACGGCCGAGCGGCTGAAGACGATTACGGACAGGCTTGGCGTCTTCTTCATCTTCAAGTCGAGCTTCGATAAGGCCAACCGCTCGTCGGACAGGAGCTTTCGAGGCCTTGGGATAGAGGAGGGCCTGCGCATCCTCGAAAAGGTCCGGCGTGAGCTTGACGTACCGGTGCTCACCGACGTTCACGATATCCCGCAGATAGAGCCCGTCGCCGAGGTCGTCGACGTGCTTCAGACGCCGGCGTTCCTCGCGCGCCAGACTGATTTCATCCATGCAGTTGCCGCCTCGGGCAAGCCGGTGAACGTCAAGAAGGCACAGTTCATGGCCCCGCATGACATGAAGAACGTCGTCGACAAGGCTCGCAGCGCCGCTCAGGCCGCCGGCGCCAATGCAGAGACAATCATGGTGTGCGAGCGCGGCGCCTCGTTCGGCTATAACAATCTCGTCAGCGACATGCGCAGCCTTGCGATCATGCGCGAAACCGGCTGCCCGGTTGTGTTCGACGCCACCCACAGCGTCCAGCTTCCGGGCGGGCAAGGGACCAGCTCTGGCGGCCAGCGGGAGTTCGTTCCGGTGCTGGCGCGCGCAGCGGTTGCGACCGGCGTCGCAGGTTTGTTCATGGAGACGCATCCCGATCCGGCGAACGCCAAGTCGGACGGCCCGAACGCCTGGCCGCTCGACCGGATGGAGAGCCTGCTAACCACGCTTGTCGAGATCGATCGCCTGGTGAAGGAGCGCGGATTCGAGGAGGCCAGCCTGTAGTCGGTCTCGGGTGGCCCTAGCCGTCCAAGTTCGAGCTTTAGCCGGGCGGCCGCCACGGCGACCATCGCAATATTAGCGAAGGCGATCGATATCGCCTGCCCGGCGAGCTTAGCGCGCATGCAACTCACCCGACCCGATGAGGCGGCAGGCCCAACGGAATTACTTGCGAAGAGCCAAGTAAGCGCTAGCATCCAAACTGTTCAAAGGAGGGGAAATCCATGAATAGCAGCATGACTCCGATCGACTGGGCCAAGCGCCCGATCGTGGAAAAATATGCGAATTTCACGGGCCGCGCTCCGCGCGCCGAATATTGGTGGTACGCACTTGCGCTGATCATTGTCGGCGTAGTGCTCAGCATCGTTGAAAGTATCACTGGTCTGAAAGGGATGGTCTTTGGCATCTATGGCCCACTGACCGCACTGCTCTGGCTTGCAACGATCGTTCCCGGAGTCGCGGTCGGCGTCCGCCGGCTCCACGACTCCAATCGAAGCGGCTGGTGGATGCTGCTGGTCGTGCCCTATCTGGTCACGGCGATCATGGCGATGCGCGCCATGGCTGCCGGCAACCTCGCCGCACTGGCCGCGGGCGGTCTCCTCGCTATCATCGGGCTGGTCCTTTGCATCGTCCTTCTCGTTTTCATGGTCCTTCCGAGCTCGCCAGGGGAAAATCGTTACGGTCCAAATCCATATGGGGAAGGCGTGGGCGCCGTTCCCGCTGAATAACTGTCTTAAAGATTGGAGGGGCGCTCGATGAGAGCGCCCTTCTTAATCTGCATCTTCCCTGTGCAGGACGGCGTTCATCACCTGCCGCGCCGTGTCGCGGATGACGTGCCCGGCATCGTCGTCCTTCGTCATCGAGAACATGAACTTCTTCGCTTCCTTGAAGCTGATATGCGGCGGCAGGGGCGCGATCTCGGGATCGGTCTTCACTTCCAGTACCACCGGGCGATCCGCCGCGAATGCTTCCTGCCACGCGCCGGCAAGGTCGCCGGGCTTGTCGATGAAAATGCCCTTCAGGCCGATCATCTCGGCAAACTTCGAGTAGCGCACGTCGGGGATGTCCTGGCTGGCGTCGAAGCGCGGGTTGCCGTTCATCACGCGTTGCTCCCAGGTAACCTCGTTCAGATCCTCATTGTTGAAGACGCAGACGACGAGGCGCTTGTCGGGCCAGCGCTGCCAGTATTTGGCGATGGTGATGAGCTCCGCCATGTTGTTCATCTGCATCGCCCCGTCGCCGACGAGTGCAATCACCGGCCGATCCGGATGGGCGAATTTCGCACCGATTGCGTAAGGCACAGCCGCGCCCATCGACGCGAGACCCCCTGACAATGACGCCAGCTGGCCGCGCTTCACGCGATAGTCACGGGCGTACCAATTGGCGCATGAGCCACTGTCGCTGGTCACGATCGCGTTCTCGGGAAGGTGCGGAGACATTTCCCAGACGACACGCTGCGGATTGACCGGATGCGCCTCCGTCTTGGCGCGCGCTTCGAGCGTTTTCCACCAGTCGCGGATTGAGCCCTCGATCGAATTGCGCCAACTTCGTTCCGCTTTCATGTGAAGAAGGGGCAGGAGTAGCTCGAGCGTGGATTTCGCGCCGCCATGGAGGTTCACCTCGCACGGGTAGCGGAGCGAAAGCATCGAAGCGTCGATGTCGATCTGCACGCCGCGTGCCTGGTCTTCTTCCGGAAGAAATTCTGACCAGGGAAAACCACTCCCGACGATGAATAGTGTGTCGCACTTGTTCATCATGTCGGAGCTTGGGCGTGTGCCGAGCAGGCCGATGGCGCCAGTAACGAAGGGAAGATCGTCAGCGAGCACCGATTTTCCAAGGAGCGCCTTTGCGATCCCTGCACCAAGCTTATCGGCAACGGCAACAACTTCGTCAGCGGCTTCAGCAGCGCCCGCGCCAATGAGTATTGCCACCCGCTTGCCCTCGTTCAGCACATCGGCGGCTTTGTGAAGGTCTGCTTCGGTCGGCACGATCACCGGCCGCGAATAGCCAAACCCCGATCGGGTGAAGCCGTGAGCGCGCTTGGGCGCCTCATATGCCGCCTCCTGAACATCCTTCGGAATGATGATCACTGAGGGTGCGCGGCGGGCAAGAGCGATCCGGACCGCGCGGTCGGTAACGTGCCGAATTTGAGCAGGCGTATCGACTTCCTGCACGAAGGCCGCCACGTCGGAAAACACGCGATCCAAATTCAGCTCTTGCTGGTAGCTTCCGCCACGGACCGTTGCCTCGGCCTGGCCGCAGATGGCCAGCACGGGCATATGGTCGAGGGCGGCATCGTAGAGACCGGTCAAGAGGTGCGTTGCGCCGGGTCCGCCGGTCGCAAGGCATACGCCGAGTTCGCCCGTGAACTTGGCGTGCGCCGTTGCCATGAAGGCCCCCATTTCCTCGTGCCGGGGCTGGACGAAATCGATTGTACCGTCGCGCTGGATGGCGCCGATCACGCCATTGATCCCGTCGCCCGAGTAACCGAAGATCCTTTTGACACCCCAGTCCTTGAGGCGTTGGATGAAGAAATCGGCTGTCTTCATGGCTGCACCCACTCGTGTTGAATGCAGTTAGAACGCCGAGGGCTTGACGATGCTCCGTGAACTGTTTGCAACCGCCGAAGGCGGTCGCTAGCTAGGCCGAGCCGCGGGGCCCCTGTGGCGGAATGGTAGACGCGCTCGAACTTAAAATCGAGTTCCTTCACCGGAGTGTCCGTTCGAGTCGGACCAGGGGCACCATCCACGTGCAAAGTCCCGCGGACTTTTGAGCATGAGGATCCAAGCGAAACGAAGCCCCGTGGCATCGCTTGAGGCGTCGAGGATGCTCCTCGAACGGGACCGCGAGGTCATCGAGGCCGAATGGTCTCGACAGCTCCGGGCATGACCGGCCGCGAACCGCACTTTCGCATCGGGCCGAAGCTCGCGCGCCTCTCGTTGCGAGGTCAGCGAAGGTTCGCCCGACTGGAAGAATGATGGCGGTGAAAAGGAAGCCTGCATCCTGGGGCTGGCAAGCAAATTGCGGGCGACCGTTATAGTTTCAATTTACTGGCGGCCGTCCCGGCACCGGATTATGCTTCCTCGATGGACGCGCGGACGAGGAAACAGCAGCAAATCGAGGAAGAGCATGGCGAAGAAGCGCGCGTGCTCGCTGAAGCCTTCGGCGCCACGCGCGATCGGTTGCTTGCATCACTGACGCTGATCGCGGGCGTCGGCGTGATTGTCGCTATGCCGTTCGCCCTTCGAGCAGGTGCCGAATTCTTCATGCCCGTCACCGCCGCGCTGGTCGTCGCGATTGCGCTGGTTCCGATGCTGGAATGGTTCGAACGGCGCGGCATGCCGTCGAAGGGAGCAGCTGGGCTTTGCGTCTTGCTCTTTCTTGCTGTCGCCGTCTTCGCGGTCGGATCGATCGTGATCCCGGCGCGCGACTGGGTCGCGCGGGTGCCGGGAAACATTCCCAAGGTGCGCGCCACGCTCGAGCCAGTGATCCAGATTTACAAGCACTTCGACAAGTTCATTGATCGCACCGTTTCACAAATTGCGATCACGCAGGAGCAGACGCGCGCGGTGCGCATCGAGACTCCGAATTCGATGTCGAGTTTGTTGATCAGTTCCGCTCCGCATCTTCTCATTCAGCTGTTCTTCGCTCTGCTCGTGATCTTCTTCTTCCTCGCCGGATGGACTGCCATGCGGAAGAAAACGATCGTCAGCCGCGGGAGCTTCGAGGGCGCGCTGACGACTGCCCGGGTGATCCAGCAGGTGGTCGATGCGACCTCGACCTACCTGGGGACCATCACGCTTATCAATATCGGGCTAGGAGCACTGACGGCAGCTGCGCTGTGGCTTCTTGGAATGCCGTCTCCGGTAATGTGGGGCGGCATCGTCGCAGTGGCGAATTACATCCCCTACCTTGGCCCGATCGTCTGCGCCTTGCTGTTGTTCGTCGGGGGCCTGATGTCCTTCGCGGACGTGTGGGGCGCGCTCCTTCCGCCGGCGGTGTTCATCAGCTTCCACCTGGTGGAGGCGAATTTCTTCACGCCGATGGTCGTCGGGCATCGCTTGACGATCAGCCCTTTGTCGATCCTGATCTCGCTCTCGTTCTGGGCGTGGGTCTGGGGGACGACGGGCGCGCTCCTCGCGGTGCCATTGCTGATCATCATGAAGACGATCTTCTCCGCGGCGGGCACGCCGGACATCGCCGGGTTCCTGTTCGAGCAGGGGACCTTGACCCACGTCGGCGATGATGACGAAGAGGAGGTCGAGGAACACCAGGAAATGCAGCCAGCGATGGTTGACACTCCAAAGGCCCTCTCCTAGGTCGCCGCCACGCCAAAAACGCGGGTGTAGCTCAGTTGGTTAGAGCGCCGGCCTGTCACGCCGGAGGTCGCGGGTTCGAGCCCCGTCACTCGCGCCACTTTTCACATCGTAGAAGAGTGGATTAGACCAGCTGTCATGGCCAGCCGCGCTTCCGCACTTGCCGTTCTCGGGCTCGAGCCCGGAGCCGATGCGGCGGCAATCGAGCAGGCCTACAGGAGGCTCATCAAGCGGCACCATCCCGACCGGCAGGGCGGTGATGGCAGCCGCGCCGCCGAGATCAACCGCGCCTATCGGGAACTTAGGGGCGGGAAGGCGGCGACCGACCCGCTGCAGTTCAACGAGGACATTGGCGCGGCGCGCAAGCGCCCCCGCTGGCCGGTAGCCGCGCTGGTTGCAGGTGCAGCGATCGGGAGCCTCCTCGCGGCAATTGGCCCGAGCGATCCCCTGACCCGGACGCTGTCAGCCGCCAATGCGCAGCTGCCGATCCACCACGGGGCTGGAGCGCGAGCGGCGCAGGATCCGATCGGCGATCCGCTCCATGAGAGCGTCATCGACAATGCTGTCGGCGAGGCGGTGCGCCTGTTCCGAACGAACGACGAGATGGCCCTTGCCAGTGCCAGCAGCGACTGCCAGCGGCGATTCCGCGACAATCCCGGCACGCAGTTTCTCGACCGCTGCGCGGCATTCGACGACGCGGTAATCGGATTGCAGGATCGCGATCCGTTGCGGGACGAGGGACCATTCGCGCCGCTCGCGGTTACCGGCCGGCAGTGGAGCGCTGCCTCCGCACTGAGCGAAGATTATCTCGCGATCGACAGCCGCCTCGACCAGGTTAGGCTGCGGGTAGAAATCGCGCTGGCGCCGCAAGTCCCGCCGGTCGCGCCTGCGAACAGCAACAGCAATGGCAGCTAGCGCTCGGAACCCGCCGCCGAACCGCTTGCTGCTGGCGCGGCTGAGGGCTTGCCGAGGGGCTGCTCGTTCGAGGCTACCGTGTCAGACGAGAGTGCGTATTTGAGATTGTCCGAGGCTTCGAACTTCTTCGTATAATTCTCGGCAACGACGTCCCTCGATGCCTCGCGTGCGGTGAGATTGAAGCGGACGGCAATGCGCTTGTCGCCGCGCATCGACGGCGCGAGCTTGATCGCCTCCGCACCCGGAATGTCCTTGATCGCCTGCGCGAGTTGGCCCTGCTGGCCGTAGATCGGGGTCACGTGCGGGACGGAGAGCGCGGCAGTGCGGAGCCCAGCGGCGTTCGGCTCCCGCCCGGAATAATGATCGCTGAACGCAGCAGGCTGACCCCAGCTGCCGCCCCAGCGGTAGAAGAGGTGCGCGCCGATGATCGCATTCTTTGCCATGCTGGAAGCCCAGGTCGGGAGCACGTAATCGGCGTGATAATGGGTCGCCCAGCCCACCGGCGCATAGACCGAGCCCGAGAGCGCATCTTCAGCAACCCTCGACGCGCGGCGCCAACCCTCGGCGTCCGGTTGTCGGGCGAGCGATCCATCGCAGGTGAAGGTGAACTGGCAGCCCGTGGCGCGCGTCGAGCCTTCGATAAACGACGCCGCAGACGGTGCTCGGGAAGGCCGGGTGGCGGACCCGATTGAGCACGACCTGCGCTACCGCACGCTCGCCGTCGGTGTCCTGGTTTCCGGCCTCGTAATAGACGGCGCTCGCAAGGCAGTTCAGCGCCTGCGTCCGCGCCGTCGCGCTACCGGTGAAGACGAAAGGCGCGGCGGCGGGGTTGGGTCCGCCAGTCAGCGGGATCTCCGCATTGACCTTGAGCGCCTGTTGCGGGGCGATGGGCTGCAGAATTAGTGGTGGCGGGAGAGGGGCCGCCGCATGGACGGCAGGGTTGGTCGCCGGATTCGGAACGACAATGCCGCCGAGCGCTACGAAGCTGACGAAACCGAGGACGCCTAGTCCAACCGCGCCGCGCGGGTGAGCGTTGACGAGCCTGCGCGCTTGCTCCCGCCAGCGAAGAGCGGTGCTGCGAACGCCGTCGATCGGCCGAGGAAGGGTCAGCGCTTGTGCCATTGAATAGTGATATATTCGACTAATACAGCAAGTTCAACGCAACTAGTGACGAACTCTGAACGACCCTGTCTGGATCCACCGTATCAACGGTTTCAATGGGATCGCCCACGCCACTCCCGCAAATAAATAATATGGCGCCTGCGCCAAAACAGGCCATTTGCCGACGAAGGGGGCCATGCTTGCGACGAACGCTGCCCACATGACGATAATCGCGAGGATTATGGCGATCCCGGCGAGTTTTCGGGGCGAGGGCTCGGGCATCGCTTGGCGAAATAGGCGCTGACGAGCCGAGTTTCCAGCTCGAGAGACCATCCTTAAGGTCACCCAGCCTTTCGCGACGAAGGCCATTTTTTACGACTTGAAGGTCAGTGCGCCTCGAAACCCAGATTTGCGAAGTGTTGGATCCGCCGCGGCGCGATTATCAGGCCATCTACACCGGGCGTGTCGAGCACGAAGCGCAGGGCGGCCTCCGCCATAGTTTCACGTCGTGCGTCTGCCGATTTTCGCAATTGTTCGATCGAAGCGAAAGACCCCTCGCCAGAATAGCCGGCACAGGCCTCCGGCGCCTGGGCCAGCCGGCTGCCAGAGGGGGCCTCCTCCCCGAACTGATATTTGCCGGTAAGAAACCCGCCAGCAAGCGGACTGAAGGCAGTATAGCGCAGACCATGTTCAGCGCAGTAAGGGATCAGCTCCTGCGCATCCGCAGCCGCGAGTAGGTTGTACTCGTTCTGGACATATTCGAAGCGCGAGGCGAGGCTGCTCCCGGCCAGGTTCCTGACCGCTTCCGTCTGCGATAGCGAGCCGTTGGAAATACCGAGGGAGGCGATTTTTCCTGCTTCAATGGCACGCGTCATGGCACCTAGCGTCTCTTCAAGAGGTGTCACGCGATCAAACTCATGAATGTAATAGAGATCGATCTGCTCGACCCCCAAACGGCGAAGCGACACATCAAGGTGATAGGTGATCTGGGTCCGGCTGAGTGGCGTCTCCCCGGGCGGGCAGCCATGAGGATTGCCGACCTTGGTCGCAATCTGCGCGTCCTGGAGGAAATCAGCGCCCTGAGACCGAAGCCATTTACCGAGCACGATTTCGCTCGATCCGCCGCCGTAGGTGTTTGCGGTGTCAAATCGTCGAATGCCTACCTGCCGGGCATGATCGAGGAGCTGGATCGCCTGCTCTTCACTATCACCGGCGCTGCGCAGGTTCGGCGCAGAGCCAATTCCGCCGAAATTGCCGCAGCCGAACACAATCCGATCAATGTCGCCCTGCTTCAGCATCCTTTCACCTCCAAAAAACGCAGCGCTTCCGGCTCTGGTCCGAGACGTTGAACTTCGGCAGAGCCTCCAAGCTGAGGACTCGTTTCGATGCATCGGGCCATGCGTCCATCCTATCCTCGCACGCACAGGCGTCGAGCATCCACTTGCCGTTGAACCGTTTCGTCAATCGCGGTCACTGACGTCGGCGCGTGGCGAAGGAAAAGAAAGAGCGGCTCTTACGCGACCGGGAGCTCCTCATGGGAGCGCTCCGCGACTATCAGAAGGGGAAGGTTCCGCTTCTGCCGGAGCTCGAGCTAGCCGCTCACGTCGATGGCATCGAGCGGCGCCTCGAAGATATCGAGAAAAAACTCAGGGCGATCGGGCTTGCGTAGGCCTCACTCGCGCTCTTTCAGCCATTGCGCAGTTCGGGGATCCATTTCATCTCTGGCGGGATGATCCGCCAGGCTCTTCAATCGCTTGCCCTCGCGGCGCTTGTGCCGCTCGCCGGTGCAGCATCCGCTGAAGCGACCGCGCAACTTCCTTTCGCGCTGAAAGAGGTCGGTCCGGGCGTATACGCTGCCATCGACGGGCCGGAGCACAAGGCCGGCTCAAACGCAGGCTTCGTCATCGGCGATGATGGCGTGCTGGTGATCGACGCCTTTTTCACCCTCGACGCCGCTCGCGCCCTTGTGGGTGAGATCCGGCGGCTGACACCCAAGCCGATCCGCTATGTCGTCAACACGCACTACCACGCCGACCACACCGGGGGTGACCAGGTGCTGCGCGAGGCGGGCGCCATCATCATTGCCCACCGGAACGTGCGCGGATGGATAAGGACCAACAACATCAACCTGTTCGGCGAGGCGATCACGCCGGAGCTTAGGGCGCGCATTGAGGCGCTGCCGCTGCCGGATCTGGTGACGGACAAGGACCTGACCGTGTGGCTCGGCTCGAGGAAGGTCGTGGTAAGCACCGTCCTTGGCCATACTGGCGGCGACCTCACGATCTTCGTGCCCGATGCGAAGGCTCTCTTCACGGGTGACATGGTATGGCGCAAGGTGCCGCCGAATTTGATCGACGGTTCGGTAAGGGAATGGGCGGCAACGGATGCCGATTTCGCCGCCATGCCCGGCTCCGCGCACATGATTTATGTGCCAGGTCACGGCGACGTCGCCGATTTGAAGGACGTCGAGGACTTCCGTCAGTATCTTCTCGACCTGCAGCGGCTAGTGGCGAAGGGTCGGAAGGCGAGGCTCAAGGACGATGCGCTGGCGCAGGAAGTGGCACCGAAGCTGAGGGCGCTGCATCCTGACTGGAACATCAGCGACCGGGCGGCTTCATTCGAGGTTCGCTACATGGACCAGGAATTGGCAGGAACGAAGCACCGACCGGTTGCGCAGCCTGACTGACCCGGTTCAGCCCAGCCCTGCCACTCCTTTTACGCGTTGATGACCGCGAGCAGCAATTCCCGCCGAGGCTTCGGCACGGCGGGCCGCTAATCAGGAAAAAGCCCGCGATCGAGCCATGCCGGAAATTGGCGCGGGCGAGATGCGGCGACTATGGGACCGGCGTGGCCAACATCATGCCCAAAGACCCGAGGCTGATCCGGCGATTGCTGCGCGCGAAGGACCGGATGGACGCCGCTTCTCAAGAGGAATGGACGGTGGCTCGATTGGCCCGGGTCAGCGGTGTCTCGGAGGCGCATTTCGCGCGCTGCTTCAAGGACGCCTTTGGCGTGCCGCCGCATCGCTACCTGCTGACCCGCCGGATCGAGCGCGCCAAGGCGCTGCTGCGCGATACCGACTTGGCAATCACGGATATCGCCTTCGAGACGGGCTGGAACAGCCTGGGGACGTTCGGACGCGTGTTCCGCGACATCACCGGCGAGAACCCGAGCGAGCTGCGACAGCGGGAGAGAACGGTTCCACACGCTCTGGAGAGGGTGCCGCACTGCTTCGTCAGGGCAGCGCACCGGCCCAACCTCAAAATCGCAGTTTCGGAGAAGCGGCGGCTGGAGGGCGGCGATAAACGGAGCTCCAAACAAACGGAGGTCCCATGAGCGAAGGAGTGCAGGTAGCTGGTGTCTATGTCCGCGATCAGGATGAGGCCCTCGATTTTTATGTCGGGAAGCTGGGGTTCGAGGTCCACACAGACGTCAGGAACGGCGATTATCGCTGGCTGACGGTGAGGCATCCCGCGCAACCCACGTTTCAGCTTGGGCTCTTCAGGCCCCAGGCGCCGATCGTCGATGAGGTCACGGCACAGTTGCTGAATGAGGCGATCGCCAAAGGCGCGATGCCGCCTTTGGTACTGGTCGTCGAGGATTGCCGCGCTGCTTACGAGGAGATGCTCGGGCGCGGCGTCGAGTTTACGCAGGAACCGATCGAGCGCTACGGCAACATCGATGCGAGCTTCCGTGACCCCTCCGGCAACGGGTGGAAGATGCTCGAACCGCGACGTTAATGGCGATGTGTTTCTGGCCGGGTTTCAATGGGGTTGTGATGGAAAAGGAAAAGTCCGGATCCGAAGCAGTCGACGAGAAGCTTCGTACTCTTTCAGATTGGCGTGGAGCGATGCTGGCGCGGTTGCGTAGGCTCATCCACGAGGCTGATCCGAAAGTTGAAGAAGCGGTGAAGTGGCGGAAACCGTCGAACCCGCTCGGAGTCCCGACTTGGGAGCATGACGGAATCATCTGCACGGGCGAAACGTACCAGGACAAGGTCAAGCTGACCTTCGCCTATGGCGCCTCGCTCGAGGACCGGTCGAAGCTGTTCAACTCGAGCCTCGGCGGCGGCACCCGGCGCGCAATCGACTTCCGCGAGGGCGATGACCTCGACGAAACGGCGTTCAAGGCGCTCATCCGCGAGGCGGTGGCGCTGAACGGATCGCGCGCGACACGCTGAGCTTATTGGCAGATCGTCGGCGTCGACGGTCCCGCGGCATCGGAATAGCAATTGCCGGCAGCCGCGTCGGCGCGATTCTCGTGGTGCATGGCCACGAACAGGGCGGCGCTTGCCGCCACAATGATGAAAACTGCAATCGACTTCGTTCGCATTGATTTGCCCCTGGTGCGAGTCACCCCGCCGCCTCAATCGCATCTAACATTCAACTATCGGTAAAAGAAGGAACTTTGGGCGCGAATGACAGATCGAGGTCAATGTCTAGCGCAAAGTTGGGGATTGTGGCTTTGAAGCCACGCCATTGCGGAGGTCGGAGGGCCAAGGATGCGAGCTGGGCGGCGCCGGCGGCGGATCGGCATCGAAGTGTGGCCGTTGAAGCGACGGTGCAGGGCGCGCTCGCTTTCAAGAAGAAGATTTCCGACCAGAAAGGACCCACGACCGTCATCGTTGTCCAATGACGATGGCTGCGCAATTGGAGTAAGAGCCATTTCCATGCGCTCTCACCGCTCTTTTGGCTTCCTTGCTGATGGCCGGTTGCACGGCACCCGAATCGAATTCGAAATCCGCAGCAGGCCGCGAGAGCTTGCGGGACGATCTGCAGGTGCGCCGCAGCGCTGCGTGCTGATCGAGCCAACTCAGTCACTTCGAGTTTCGGACAACGATCGTCATAACATTGCTGTACGGGAGCGGAGGACCATTCCGGCCGATAGCCTCGGCCCGGGCTGCGGCTTAACAGGAATGACGTACTGGTGAGCGAACCGATCGGTTCTGATTACTGCCGTGGAGACTGGTCCGCTCATTCGACCGTTTCTCAAATATCCCGGGCTCGGCCTGCGTGATTGGGGACTTCGTGCCCTACATGCGCTGAGGCTGTCAGGCGCGGTTGAACAGCTCCAGGCGATCCGGCGAGGCGTAGCCGTTAAGAGGCACGTCCCATTCGTCGGCAGGGATGGTCTCGGTAAGACGCTGCATAGCCCAGCCGACCCCGATCAGGCGAGCGCCGCTCTTCTTCAGACGCACCAGGGCGCGGTCGTAATGGCCCTTGCCGCGGCCAAGGCGGGTGCCGGAGCCATCGATCGCCACCAGCGGCACCAGCACGAGGTCTGCTCGACGACGGGGTGACGCTTGGCGGGTTGCGTCAGCCCGATGGGCCGGGCTCGAGTGGATCGCCGGCAATGAAGCGGAACGAGTTGGCCGGGGTCGAGCGAACAGGGGGATGCGACGATGGCGCCAACGGCATGCGCCTCCATGGCAGGAAGCGGGCTGATCTCCGATCCTAGCGGATGATAGCCGCCGATCGACGGAAACGCCCGCGAACAAGGAAGTGAGGTGCTCGCGAGCTTCTGCTCGAGTCGGGCGCGGTCCGCGTCGCTCAAAGTGAGCACCAATGCCTTGCGAGCGTCGAGCGCCGCGCGTCGTAACGACTCCGATAGCGGCTCCATTTCAGGCCGCGGCTGCGAGGGTTCGAAAGGAGGTGACGGGACCACCATGGCCGTTTGCCCTAAAATCCTCGGACGCCAAACTCAGGTGGGGCTGTTTGCTCCTACTCGATGTAACCACCGTGACCAGGGCAGGGACAGCTCCCTAGGATGTCTATCGCCTCAGGGATCTTCCGAGGCGCGCACCGGTAGCGCCCGTTCGGGATCGGACTGAAGGATCGCCGCCTCATTCTCAAGCTGCGCGGCCAGTATTCCGAGCCGGCCCGCGAGCGCTTCGGCGCGCTCGACGAGCGCGGGATCGGGCGTACCGGCACGGAGGCCGCCGCGACATCAGGGCTCTTGTCGATCAGCTGGTCGGCTAGAAGGAGCGAAGCGAACAGGAATTGGCGCTGCTTCGGACGACGTACCGAGCCCCGCTAGCGCCTCGCGGCTCTGCGCCGTCGACCAGGCGAGCGGCGGCACGAAGATTCTCCTCGACCCGCGCGGCAAGCAACCTGGTAAGCCGACTCGCGACGCCGAGGTCGATGAGCGCGGCCATCAGGGAGAACCTGCCGAATGAGTTCGTCGAGCTCGTCGACGACTTCACGGACCTTTTCGCGAAGCTGATCATCGCGTCCGCTCACGGTTTGCGTGCTCCTAGCGCACTGATGGATGCGCTCGATCGCTTGCTCGTGCCCGATCCAGTGCTGCGTTAAGGCCGCCGTCGTCCATGGATTTCCCGCTACGCAAGTTAGTGATTCCGGGCAAGCGTTGACGCGGCACGGCTCACCGGACAAGGTCCGCGCCATCGCTCGAGTCGCGAGCAAGCCGAACCTCATTGCCGGAGTCTCGATGCAGCCAACCGACCGCCGCCTTGCGAACGCCATCGTGTTCTCGCGATGGATGCGGTTGAAGCCGCAAACTCTGGGCATCCCGGGATGCCGATGGGCATGGCCGACGCAGCGACGGCGCTGTTCACATGTCATCGAAGTTCGACAACGTCAGCATCCTCATGGTGGCGACAGCAATACGAGAACGAACCAGTAACACAGACATAAA
>CAVYAH010000082.1:0-14768 GCA_963766415.1 uncultured Alphaproteobacteria bacterium
CGGATTACGGCAAAGCCTATCTCGATCTCATGTTGAGTTATCCGCAGCTAAAAGATGTGCTCTGCTGGGGAATGTGCGACCGCTACAGCTGGCTCGAAAATTTCGATCCGCGTGCCGACAAGGCACGAAAGCGCGGAACGCCCTACGACGCTGAGTTCCGGCCCAAGCCGCTGCGAGATGCGATTGCCTTCGCATTCGCACAAACGAAGGCGGGGCATGCGTAAATTGATGCTTGCTGCGGAGCTTCTTTCGGCGCCGGTCCTGGCGAAGCAGGCGCCGGCGCAGTTCGATTGGTTCGATTATCGGGGTGACGACGGGCTGCCAAAACCAGGACTTGGTCAGTATGCCAACCCGATCTTTCACAGCCGCGACCTCATGCGCTGGACGAAAATTGGCAGCTACGACTTCGCGTGGACAGCGACGGGGAGCACCGGCGAACGCTGTTGCAGAGTGCGGACGGCACGATCCTCAGCACGAAGAAAGCCGGTGGGTTTGTCGGTGCTGTATTTGGCCTGTACGCGCATGGCGAGAGGCGAGAAGCGAAATGATCCCGGAGCAATATCTCCCTGAACCAGCCCGCTACGACGGAAGAATGCCGTATCGCCGCTGCGGCCGCAGCGGGCTCGACCTGCCGGCGATCTCGCTCGGTCTCTGGCAGAATTTCGGCGGCGTTGACGTGTTCGAGACTGGCCGGGCGATCCTGCGACGTGCCTTCGATCGCGGCGTCACGCACTTCGATCTCGCGAACAATTATGGCCCCCCATACGGCTCGGCGGAGGAGAATTTCGGCCGCTGGATGGCGGCGGATTTCAAAGTTTACCGCGACGAACTGATCATCTCGACCAAGGCTGGCTACGACATGTGGCCAGGTCCCTATGGCAATGGTGGGTCGCGCAAATATCTCCTCGCCAGCCTCGACCAGAGTTTGCAGCGCATGGGACTAGACTATGTCGACATTTTCTATTCCCACCGGGTCGATCCCAGCACTCCGCTTGAAGAGACAATGGGCGCGCTTGCGCACGCGCATCGGCAGGGAAAGACGCTCTACGTCGGCATCTCTTCCTATTCGCCGGAACTGACGCGGCAGGCACATGATATTCTCAAGAGCGAAGGCGTGCCGCTACTCATCCATCAGCCATCCTATTCGATCGTGAACCGATGGATCGAGCATGGACTGCTGGACACGCTCGGCGAACTCGGTGTGGGGTGCATCGCTTTTTCGCCGCTTGCTCAGGGAATGCTTACCAGCAAATATCTTAGCGGCGTTCCTGCCGATGCGCGGGCCGCAAAGGACGGTTCGTTCTCGAGGGACTTTCTTACAGCTGAGAATGCTTCCAGCGCATCAGCTCGCTGAATGAGCTTGCGCAAGAACGCGGACAGACGCTGGCGCAAATGGCGATTGCCTGGGTTTTGCGCGCTTCGCGGGTGACATCCGCCCTTGTCGGCGCGCGAACGCTCGAGCAGCTCGAGGATTCGCTAGCCGCGCTCGCGAAACTCGACTTCACCGATGACGAGCTGACTCGGATCGACCGGCTGGCCGCAGACGCGGGGGTCGACATCTGGAAAGCATCCTCGTTGGTCGGCGCCGCAGAATGAAAATGTCGAGCCTCGTCGTTGCTGCAGGGTTGCTGCTCCCCTCATGCGCGGCCGCACCGCGCCAGATCGCAATCACGATCGATGATTTGCCGGTTCACGCGCCTTATCCGCCGGGCGTCAATTCGCTTGAAGTGAACCGGCAAATGGTCGCTGCGCTGAAGGCTGGGGGCGTGCCGGCCACCACCTTCGTCGAATGCCGTGAACGTCACGGATCCGACGACGATGGAAGCGCTCGAGGGCTGGCGTGCGGCGGGCTTCGTTTTGGGTAATCACACATGGTCGCACCGCCACCTCAGCGACATGTCGATCGATGAGTTCGAGGCGGAACTGACGAAGGACGAGCCAGTGCTGGAGAAGCTCGGCAGCGGGTCCGAGTGGCGCTGGTTCCGATATCCGTTCCTCGACGAGGGAAAGGACGAGGCGCAGCGCATCGCGGCAAGGGGGGTGCTGGCAAAGCACGAATATCGCGTGGCCGACGTGACGATGAGTTTCTCTGACTGGCAGTTCACGCCCGTCTACGCTCGCTGCGCGGCCGCTGGGAACAAGGCTGCACTGGCAGAGCTCGAACGTGTCTACATGGACGTCGCGAAGCAGAATATTGCCGTTGCTCGCGAGACCGCGCACACGCTCTACGGGCGCGATATTCCTTATGTGCTGCTCATGCACGTGAGCGCCATGAGTGCGCAAATGATGCCGCGGGTAATCCAACTTTACCGCAATGCCGGCTTTCGCTTCGTCACGCTCGAACGAGCGGAGCGCGACCCGGCTTATCGCTCCGACACGGACCTGTCAGAAGAGCCGCGCCCATCGCAATGGGAGCTAGCGAAGGAAAAGGGCATCGATCTGCCGCTGCCGCCCGATCCTACGGCGAAGCTCGCCGGGATGTGTCCTGGAGGACCAACGGTGACGATCCCGTAACCTTAAGCCTGGCGCTCTTGAGATCGACCGAGTTCGGCCCGGCCGAGATCGTGAAGGTGCCCGGCTCGACGACCTTCTTCATCTCCGGATTCCACAAGGCGAGGTCGTCGGGTGTCAGCTCGAAGTTGACCGTCCGCCGCTCGCCCGGCAGAAGCGTGACGCGCTCGAAGCGTTTGAGCTCGATCACTGGACGTGTGACGGAGGCTTCGTCGTCGCGGACGTAGAGTTGCACGACCTCGTCGCCCGCACGGGCGCCGGTGTTCGCGACGTCGACCTCGATCTGCGCGCGGCTGGTTCGCCGCGATTACGGCGTCAGGACGCGCGGCGCCGAAATGTCGAAGTGGTGTAGCTGAGGCCAAAGCCGAACGGATAAAGCGGCGCAGTGGTGTCGAACAGATAGCCGCGCCGCGACGGTCGGCTTGTGATCGTAGAAGATCGGCAGCTGGCCGACCGAGCGGGCGATCGTCACCGGCAGCTTGCCGCCCGGATTGACCTTACCGAACAGGACATCGGCGACGGCGTGGCCGGTTTCCTGGCCGAGGTACCAGCCTTCGACCAGCGCCGGCGCTTTCTGCGGCGAGATAATTCACCGACAGCGGGCGGCCGTTAAGCAGCACGACGACGGTCGGCTTGTGGAGCGCGAGGATCGCGCGGGCGAGCTCCTCCTGCTGCCCAACAAGGTCGAGCGACGAACGGTCGCCGAGATGGGTGTCGGCCCAGGCCTCGCGACTGGTCTGCTCATTTCCGCCGAGGACCATGACGATGACGTCCGACTTGCTTCGCGGTCTGCACGGCGGCCGCGATCAGCCTGCGATTGACCGACGCGGGAACGAGCTTCACCTCGTCGCACGACCAGCAGCGGCGTTTCGGTCAGGCGCACGCCTTCGCTATAGTCGACGGCGAACTTGCCCTCGCCCGGCTTCCTCGCATCCCTTCGAGCACGCTGACTACGTGGCGCGGGACGTCGCTATAGCCGCCGATCGGCGTGTCCTTCGCGTGGGTTCCGATCACGGCCATGCGCTGGATTTTCGCCGGATCGAGCGGGAGCAGGCCGCTTGTCGTTCTTGAGCAGGACGATCGCCTTGTCCGCGGCTTCGCGCGCCAGACCGATCGCATCCGGAGTTGCCGTCTTCGCTTCGGCGGTCGCAGGATCCGGATACGGATTGTCGAACAGGCCGGCCTCGAATTTCAGCGGGAGTACCCGGCGGACCGCCTGATCGACGAGCGGCCTCGGCACGCGCCCTCGCGCACGAGCTCCGGCAGTTGCGCATAGCCCTCGGGGTCGGGCGTTTCGATATCGACGCCCGACTTGATCGCGCGATCGGCGGCGTCGTTGATGTCGTTGTAGAGGTGGTGGCGAGTTATCAGCTCGCGGATGCCGTAATAGTCGCTGACGACCGCGCCCTCGTAACCCCATTCGCCGCGCAGCACGTCGTTGAGCAGCCAGCTGTTGGCGTGACTCGGGATGCCGTCGATCTCGTTGTACGACGCCATCACCGAGCGCATCGGATAGGTCGTCACCGCCCGCTCGAACGGCGGGAAGAAGATCTCGCGCAGCTCGCGCTCGCCGAGATGCGCCGGCCCGACGTTTGTGCCGTTTTCAGGCTCGCCGTGGCCGGTGAAATGCTTGAGCGTCACGAGCACCTTGTCGGCGGGAAGGGGCAGGGTCGGACCCTGGAATCCGCGGATCGCGGCGAGGCCGATTGTGTAACGAGATACGGGTCCTCGCCATAGGTTTCCTCGATCCGACCCCAGCGCGGATCGCGGGCCACGTCGACGACCGGCGCGAGCGACTAATGTTGCACCCCGCGCGCGCGCTTCGCGCGCGGCGACTGAGAACACCCGGGAGACGAGTCTCCGGATCCCAGGTGCTCGCCAGCGCAATCGCCTGCGGGAAGCTGGTCGCGTCGCGGGCGACGTAGCCGTGCAGCGCCTCCTCGTGCATCAGGATCGGGATGCCGAGCCGCGTGTGCTCGACCGCCCAATGCTGCGCGGCATTGACGATACTCGGCGGTCTGTCGCGGCATCGCGGTTTACCGCTTCGCCCGCTGCTCCCGCGGCACCGTTCGACTGGGAGACGCCGCGATAGTCGGACGGGCGCGCGAAGCCGCCGATGCCGTTCGGGAAGTTCTTGGCGGCGCAGTTCGCTCGAGAAGTCACCTCCGCAGTCTGCAGCTTCGCCTTTTGCTCCCAGATCGTCTCGAGCTGCGCGACCTTCTCGTCGAGCGTCATTCGCGCGAGGAGGTCGTCGACGCGTTTTTCGACCGGCTGTGCGGGATCCTTGTAGATGGGCGCCTGGCGGTTCGGCCGAACGCGCATGGGCTGCGATGAGGCTAGCGCCAGTCGCGGCCACAACGATCCAGTGCCTGAAGCGCACGCCCTGCTCCCCTCGCTTATGGTAGCGCTAACGTAGCTCTGCTGCGCGTCGCGGTCAACGCGCCGTTGATTGCATTGATGTGTGCGCTCACCTAGCAATCCGCGCCATGGCAAAGCCGAGCCGGCGTGGACGCGGAGTGATCGACGATCGAAGATGTCGCGCGCGCTGCCGGCGTCTCGGCGATGACCGTCTCGCGCGTGATCAACAAGGGCAAGAACGTTCGGGAATCGACGCGCGACGCGGTGCTCAAGGCGATCGAACGCCTCAACTATTCGCCCAACACTGCTGCACGCAGCCTCGCCGCGGGCCACGCGACCCACATCGGTCTGCTCTATGCGAACCCGAGCGCCGCCTATCTCGCGCAATTCCTCATTGGCGCGCTTCACGCAGCGCGCAGCGCGGGCGTTCACCTCGTGATCGAGTCTTGCGAATCGGAAGATGCCGACGAGCAGGCGGAGGTCATCGCGCCGCTTCGCCACCAGCGACGTCGAAGGCGTGATCCTGCCGCCGCCGTTGTCTGAAATCGGCAGCCGATCCTGGTCGAGCTGGACTGCGCTGCAGCATCCCCGTCGTGACGGTCGCGATGGGCAAGCCGCGCGACGACAGCCTCAACGTCCGGATCGACGATCACGCGGCGGCGATGGAGATGACCCGCTACCTGCTCGACCTCGGCCATCGCGACATCGGCTTCATCAAGGGTCATCCGAACCATATCGCCAGCCATGATCGCTATCGGGGCTTCTGCGACGCCCTGAGCCGAGGCCGGGCTCGACGCTGATACTGCTCCGGTCGAGCAGGGCTATTTCAGCTATCGCTCCGGCCTGACGGCGGGCGAGCGGCTACTTCGCGGCCTCAACGCGCCGACGGCGATCTTCGCCAGCAACGACGACATGGCCGCGGCGACGGTCAGCGTTGCACACCGCCGCGGCCTCGACGTGCCGGGCGATCTCAGCATTGTCGGGTTCGACGATACCGCGCTTGCGACGAGCGTCTGGCCCGAGCTCACCACCGTCAAGCAGCCGATCGCGGCGATGGCGGAGGCGGCACTCGAATTGCTGATCGCCGACTTGCGCCGTCGACGCGGGGCGCTCCGTCACGAAGTTCGCCGAGCGCGTGCTCAGCCACGCGATGATCATCCGTGAATCGTCGGCTGCGCCGCCGGCGGCAAGCAGGCCGAAGAGACGTGAAGGAAGCCGCAGCGGTTAGGCCGATTGCGCGCGCGGCAAGTCGTGTTACCGCTAACAGTGCGAGGGTCTTGGGAGAGAGTGCATGACGGAAGCAAGTCCACAGCGCGCGAACATGGGCTTCATCGGCGCGATCGTTGCCGTCGCGACGATCGGCGGTTTCTCTGTTTGGTTACGACAGCGGCGCCGTGAACGGCACGCAGGACGGCCTCACTCAGGCGTTTCACCTCGTGCCGGGAGCTGGTCGCCGAGCAACGGCCTCGGTTTCACCGTCGCTTCGCTGCTCATCGGCTGCTTCATCGGCGCCTTCTTCGCCGGACGGCTCGCGGACCTGATCGGCCGTCGCAACACGATGATGATCGCCGCCGCGCTGTTCCTCGTTGGAGCGCTCGTCCAGGGCGGCGCGCGCAGATCATCTCTTGTTCCTTCGCGCGTATCTGGGCGGCATGGCCGTCGGCGCGGCAAGCGTGCCTGTCGCCGGCCTACATCTCCGAAGTCGCGCCCGCCGAAATTCGCGGCCGGCTGACGACGGTCCAGCAGATCATGATCATCACCGGCCTCACCGCCGCATTCGTGGTCAACTATTTCCTCGCATCGGCGCGCTGGGGTGTCGACCGCGGCATCTGGGGCGGAATCGAGGCTTGGCGGTGGATGTACCTGATGCAAGCCATTCCGGCGGCGATCTTCCTCGTTGCGCTTTTCTTCATTCCCGAAAGCCCGCGTTATCTCGTCTCGAAGGGCCGAATCGACAAAGCCGGAGAGCGTTCTCACCAGCTTGTTCGGAGCGGATGTCGCGCGCGCCAAGCTCGACGAGATCCGCGCCACCTTCAGCGCCGACCATCGGCCGCGGCTGAGCGACATCAAGGGACGGGGACTGCTCGGAATTCGACCGGTCGTCTGGGTCGGGATCATGTCGCCGTCTTCCAGCAGTTCGTCGGCATCAATGTGATCTTCTACTACGGGGCGACCTTGTGGCAGCTCGCGGGCTTCAGCGAGAGCCAGTCGCTTGCGATCAATATCGTGTCGGGGGCGGTCTCGATCGCGGCCTGCTTCGTGACGATCGCCGGTCGATCGCAAGGCGGGCCGCAAGCCGCTGCTGCTGATTGGCTCAGCGGGCATGGCGGTCACCTTGTTCACCATGGTCTACGCGTTCAGCCACGGCTCGCTCGATCCGACGGGCAATCTCGTCCTGTCGAAGGACCTCGGCACGGTCGCGGTCGTTGCGGCCAACCTCTACGTGATCTTCTTCAACTTCACCCGTCCATCTGCTCCAGTTCCTTCCCGCGCGTTTCATGTACCAGCTTCTGCACGAGGAAATAGCTGATCACCGCGCACACTCCGTAGAAGGTGTAGCTGATGGTCAGGCCGAGCTTTGCCGCCATGACCGGGAAGCTGAACGAGATGAGGAAGTTCGTGAACCACTGCACGAAGCCGGAAACCGCAAGCGCAGATCCGCGGATCTGGTTCGGGAACATCTCGCCCAGCATCACCCACATCGACCGGGCCCCAGCTGAAGTTGAAGAAGATTACGTAGAGGTTGGCGGCAACGACGGCGATCGTGCCGAGGTCCTTGGACAGGACGAGATTGCCCTGCGGGTCGAGCGAGCCGTGGCTGAACGCGTAGACCATCGCGAACAAGGTGACCGCCATTCCCGCCGAGCCGATCAGGAGCAGCGGCTTGCGGCCGACCTTGTCGATCACGGCGATGGTGACGAAGCAGGCCGCGATCGAGACCGCACCGGATACGATGTTGATCGCAAGCGACTGGCTCTCGGTGAAGCCGGCGAGCTGCCACAAGGTCGCGCCGTAATAGAAGATGACGTTGATGCCGACGAACTGCTGGAAGGCGGCCAACATGATTCCGGCCCAGACGACCGGTCGAATGCCCAGCAGTCCCCGTCCCTTGATGTCGCTCAGCCGCGGCCGGTGGTCCTCGCTGAAGGTGGCGCGGATCTCGTCGAGCTTGGCGCGCGCAACGTCGCTCCGAACAAGCTGGTGAGCACGCTCTCGGCTTTCTCGATTCGGCGTTTTGAGACGAGATAACGGGGGCTCTCGGGGATCATGAAAAGCGCGATGAGGAAGATCGCCGCCGGAATTGCTTGCATCAAGAACATCCAGCGCCATGCCTCGATTCCGCGCCCAGATGCGTCGCCGTCGACACTCCAGCGCGAGATGCGAGGAAATAGTTGACGAGGAACGCGGCGGTGAGGCCGGTGATGATCATGATCTGCTGCACGGTGGTGAGGCGGCCGCGAATGTCAGCGGGCGCGACTTCGGAGATGTAGGCCGGTGACAGCACGCTTGCTGCGCCGACGGCCATGCCGCCGCAGATACGCGCAAGGACAGAAGATGATCTGCGACGTCGCCGCGCCTTGCACGAGCGCGCCGACGAGAAAGAGCGCGGCGGCGAGCATCATCGTGTTGCGGCGGCCGATGAGGTCCGCGAGCCGTCCGGCGAAGAAGGCGCCGATGAAGCAGCCGATCAGCAGCGAAGCGACGGTGAAACCGAGGCCGTTGCTCGGCGACCAGCTGCCCTGGCACCAGGTCGAACGCCTGGGTGAGGCCGTCCTGCGTGCCGTTCACGGCGCCGCTGTCGTAACCGAACAAGAAGCCGCCGATCGTCGCCACGGCGACGATCGCGCCGATGAAGCCCATGTTCGCACGCTGTGGACTAGCTTCCGTCATGACCCTCTCCCAAGACCCTCGACTGTTAGCGGTAACACAGAATCGCCGCCGGCACAATCGCCTAACCGCTGCGGCTTACCTTCACTTTCTTCGGCCTGCTTGCCGCCGGCGGCGCGGCCGACGATTCGCGGATGATCATCGCGTGGCTGAGTACCCGTTCGGTGAATTTGTGACCGGCGCCTCCGCGTCGACGGCGGAGGTCGGCGATGAGCAATTCGAGCGCCGCTTCCGCCATCGCGGCGATCGGCTGCTTGACGGTCGTGAGCTCGGGCCAGACGCTGGTGGCAAGCGCAGTGTCGTCGAACCCGACAATGCTGAGATCCTCCGGGACATCGAAGCCGCGCCGATGTGCAACGCTGACCGTCGCTGCCGCCATGTCGTCGTTGCTGGCGAAGATCGCGGTCGGCGGTTGCGGTCGCGACAGCAGTCGCTCGCCCGCGGTCAGGCCCGAGCGATAGCTGAAATAGCCCTGCTCGACCGGAGCATTATCAGCAATCGAGCCCGGCTTCGGTCAGCGCGTCGCAGAAACCCCGATACCGGTCGTGGCTCGCGATGATGTTGGGGTGGCCCTTGATGAAGCCGATGTCGCGGTGGCCGAGATCGAGCAGGTAGCGGGTCATCTCCATCGCCGCCGCGTGGTCGTCGATGCGTACGTTCAAGCCCGTCGTCGCGCGGCGCGCCCATGGCGACGGTGACGACGGGAATGCTGCATCGCGTCGAGCTCGACCAGGATCGGCTGCGATTCAGACAAGGGCGGAGGCAGGATCACGCCTTCGACGTCGCTGGTGGCGAACCGCCGGATGACTTCCGCCTGCTCGTCGGCATCCTCCGATTCGCAAGATTCGATCACCAGGTGAACGCCCGCGCTGCGCGCTGCGTGAAGCGCACCGATGAGGAATTGCGCGAGATAGGCGGCGCTCGGGTTGGCATAGAGAAGACCGATGTGCGTCGCGTGGCCCGCGGCGAGGCTGCGCGCGGCAGTGTTGGGCGAATAATTGAGCGCGCTCGATCGCCTCGAGGACCGCGTCGCGGGTCGATTCGCGTACGTTGCGCCCCTTGTTGATCACGCGCGAGACGGTCATCGCGGACACGCCGGCAGCGCGCGCGACATCTTCGATCGTGATCGCTCCGCGTCCACGCCGGCTCGGCTTTGCCATGGCGCGGATAGCTAGGTGAGCGCCTCGTCAATGCAATAACGGCGCGTTGACGGGACGCGCATCGGAGCTATGGTTAGCGCTACCATCAAGAGGGGAGCAGGGCGTGCGCTTCAGGCACTGGATCGTTGTTGCCGCGACTGGCGCTAGCCTCATCGCAGGCGATGCGCGTCGGCCGAATGCACGGCGCCCATCTACAAGGACCCGCAGCAGCCGGTCGAAAAACGGGTCGACGACCTGCTCTCGCGCATGACGCTCGACGAGAAGGTCGCGCAGCTGAGCGTCTGGGAGAGCAAGGCGAAGCTGCAGACTGCGAGAGGTCGACTTCGAGCGAGCTCGCCGCCAGAATTTCCCGAACGGGATCGGCGGCTTCGCCGCCCGTCGGACTATCGCGGGGTGTCCCAGTCGAACGGCGCCGCGGGCGCCGCGGGCGGACGGTCAACCGCGACGCCGCGGCAGACCGCCGAGTATGTCAACGCCGCGCAGCATTGGGCGGTCGAGCATACGCGGCTGGGGATTCCGATCCTGATGCACGAAGAGCTCGCTGCACGGCGACGTTGCGCGCGGCGCGACCAGCTTTCCGCAGGCGATCGCGCTGGCGAGCACATGGGATCCTGAGATCGTAACCAGGCTTCTCGTGGCCGCGCGCGAAATGCGCGCGCGGGGGCGCGGTGCTGGTCGCTTGCGCCGGTCGTGGATGTGACCGCCAAGGATCCGCGCTGGGGCGGATCGAGGAGACCTATGGCGAAGACCCGTATCTCGTAAGCCAGACCGGGGCTCGCGGCGATCCGCGGCTTCCAGGGTTCGACGCTGCCCCTGCCGGCGGACAAGATCCTGGTCACGCTGAAGCATTTCACCGGCCATGGCGCTCCCGAGAGCGGGACCAACGTCGGCCCAGCACATCTTGGCGAGCGCGAGCTCCGCACTGACTTCTTCCCGCCGTTCGACCGCGCGGTGCACGCCTATCCAATTCAGTCGGTCATGGCCTCGTACAACGAGATCGACGGGCTTCCGTCCCATGCCAATGCGTGGCTGCTCAATCACGTGCTGCGCAGCGAGTGGAATTACGGCGGCGCGGTCGTCAGCGACTATTATGGAATCCGCGAGCTGGTGACCCGGCACAAGATGTTCGGCGACATCAAGGATGCGGCGGAGCGCGCGATCAAGTCGGGAGTAGACGTCGAGACGCCGATCCGGAGGCGTACATCCATCTCCCGGAGCTGATCCGCGAGGGCCGCGTTCCGCAGGCGCTGGTCGATAACGCCGTGCGCCGGGTGCTGCGCGCTGAAGTTCGAAGCGGGGCTGTTCGAGAATCCCTATCCCGACGTCGCGCAGCGCCGAAGCGAAAACGGCGACTCCCGATGCGATCGCGCTCGCTCGCGAAGTCGCGGACAAGGCGATCGTCCTGCTCAGGAACGACAAAGGCCTGCTCCCGCTCGATCCTGCGAGGATCGAGACGAGTTGCAGTGCTTGGGACGCACGCGAAGGACACGCCGATCGGCGGCTATAGCGATGTCCCGAGCCACGTCGTCAGCGTGCTCGAAGGGGTGGAGGGAGGCGGGGCAAGGCGAGTTCGTCGTCGACTATAGCGAAGCCGTGCGCCTGACCGAGCGCCGCTGCTGGTCGTGCGACGAGGTGAAGCTCGTGCCCGCGGCGGTCAAATCGCAGGCTCATCGCGGCCGCCGTGCAGACCGGCGAGAAGGCGGACGCCATCGTCATGGTCCTCGGCGGAAATCGAGCAGGACCAGGTCCGCGAGGGCTGGGCCGAGACCCACCTTGGCGACAGTTCGTCGATCGACCTTGTTGGGCAGCAGGAAGAGCTCGCCCGTGCGATCTTCGCCTGCGCAAGCCGACCGTCGTCGTGCTTGATCGGCGACGCCCGGCCAGGTGTCGGTCGATGATCTCGCCGAGAAGGGCGCGCCGGCGATGGTCGAAGGCTGGTACCTCGGACAGGAAACCGGCCATGCTGTTGCCGATGTCCTGTTCGGTAAAGTCAATCCGGGCGGCAAGCTGCCCGTGACGATTGCCCGCTCGGTCGGCCAGCTGCCGATGTTCTACGATCACAAGCCGACCGCGCGGCGGCGGTATATGTGTTCGATTTCTACCACTGCGCCGCTTTATCCGTTCGGCTTTGGCCTCAGTTACACCACCTTCGACATTCCGGCGCCTCGCGTCCTGACGCCAGTAATCGCGGCGAGCCGGCGCGCGCAGATTGCAGTGGACGTCGCAAACACCGGCAGCCGTGCGGGCGACGAGGTGGTTCTACGTCTACGTTCGCGGACGACGAAGCCTCCGTCACCACGTCCAGTGATCGAGCTGAAACGCTTCGAGCGCGTCACGCTTCGTGCCGGGCGAGGCCGGCGGACGGTTCACTTCGAGCTGACACCCGACGACCTCGCCTTGTGGAATCGCGGAGATGAAGAAGGTCGTCGAGCCGGGCACGTTCACGATCTCGGCCGGGCCGAACTCGGCCGATCTCAAGAGCGCCAGGCTTAAGGTTACGGGATCGTCACCGTTGGTCCTCCAGGACACATCCAGCGAGCTTCGCCGTAGATCGGGCGGCAGCGGCAGATCGATGCCCTTTCCTCTTCGCTAGCTCCCATTGCGATGGGCGCGGCTCTTCTGACAGGTCCGTGTCGGAGCGATAAGCCGGGTCGCTTTCGGCTCGTTCGAGCGTGACGAAGCGAAAGCCGGCATTGCGGTAAAGTTGGATTACCCGCGGCATCATTTGCGCACTCATGGCGCTCACGTGCATGAGCGGCGCACAGGGAATATCGCGCCCGTAGAGCGTGTGCGCGGTCTCGCGCGAGCAACGGCAATATTCTGCTTCGCGACGTCCATGTAGACACGTTCGAGCTCTGCCAGTGCAGCCTTGTTCCCAGCGGCCGCGCAGCGAGCGTAGACGGGCGTGAACTGCCAGTCAGAGAAACTCATCGTCACGTCGGCCACGCGATATTCGTGCTTTGCCAGCACCCCCCTTCCGGCGATGCGCTCGCCTCGTCCTTTCCCTCGTCGAGGAACGGATATCGGAACCAGCGCCACTCGGACCCGCTGCCGAGCTTCTCCAGCACTGGCTCGTCCTTCGTCAGTTCCGCCTCGAACTGGTCCGATTCGACATGTCGCTGAGGTGGCGGTGCGACCATGTGTGATTACCCAAAACGAAGCCCGCCGCACGCCAGCCCTCGAGCGCTTCCATCGTCGTCGGATCCGTGACGTTCACGGCATTCACGAAGGTGGTGGCCGGCACGCCCCCAGCCTTCAGCGCAGCGACCATTTGCCGGTTCACTTCAAGCGAATTGACGCCCGGCGGATAAGGCGCGATGGAACCGGGCAAATCATCGATCGTGATTGCGATCTGGCGCGGTGCGGCCGCGCATGAGGGGAGCAGCAACCCTGCAGCAACGACGAGGCTCGACATTTTCATTCTGCGGCGCCGACCAACGAGGATGCTTTCCAGATGTCGACCCCCGCGTCTGCGGCCAGCCGGTCGATCCAGATTCAGCTCGTCATCGGTGAAGTCGAGTTTCGCGAGCGCGGCTAGCGAAATCCTCGAGCTGCTCGAGCGTTCGCGCGCCGACAGGGCGGATGTCACCCGGAGCGCGCAAAACCCAGGCAATCGCCATTTGCGCGAGCGTCTGTCCGCGTTCTTGCGCAAGCTCATTCAGCGAGCTGATGCGCTGTAAATTCTGAGCTGTCAAGGAAGTCCCTCGAGAACGAACCGTCCTTTGCGGCCCGCGCATCGGCAGGAACGCCGCTCAGATATTTGCTGGTGAGCGATTCCCTGGCAAGCGGCGAAAAAGCGATGCACCCCACACCGAGCTCGGCGAGCGTGTTCGAGCAGTCGATACCATCGGTTCACCATCGAATAGGACTGGCTGGATGAATAGCGCTCCACTCTGATGTCGCCTGCCGCGTCAGCTCCGAGCGGAGTCGGATGGGATTCCGACGTAGCGCGTCTTTCCCTGCCGATGCGCGTGCACCAGCGCGCCCATTGTCTGGCCTCGAGCGGAGTGATGGGTCGACCCGGTGGGAATAGAAGATGTCGACGTCTCGTCCATGCGCTCAGACTCTGGTCGAGGCTCGGCGAGGAGATCGACACGATTCCCGTAGGGACCCGGCCATGTCGTAGCCACCTTGGTCGAGATGATCAGCTCGTCGCGGTAGAGGCGGAAATCCGCCGCCGTCCAGCGGCCGAAATTCTCCTCCGCCGAGCCGTAGGGCGGGCCATAATTGTTCGCAGTCGAATTGGGTGACGCCGAGATAGGCGCGTCGCGGTTCGTCCGGCCAGTCTCGAAATCATCGATGCCGCCGAAATTGTGCCAGGAGACCGACGGGATGCGCCGGCAGGTCGAGCGCTGCGGCCGCAGCGGCGGTACGGCATTCTTCCCGTCGTCGGCTGGTTCAGGGAGATATTGCTCCGGGATCATTTCGCTTCTCGCCTCTCGCCATGCGCGTACAGGCCAAATACAGCACCGACAAACCCACCGGCTTTCTTCGTGCTGAGGATCGTGCCGTCCGCACTCTGCAACAGCGTTCGCCGGTGCTCCCCGTCGCTGTCCACGCGAAGTCGTAGCTGCCAATTTTCGTCCAGCGCATGAGGTTCAGGCTGTCGAAAGATCGGGTTGGCATACTGACCAAGTCCTGGTTTTGGCAGCCCGTCGTGGCCGTCATCGAACCAATCGAACTGCGCGCAGCTTCGCCAGGACCAGCGCGCCGAAGAAGCTCCGCAGCAAGCATCAATTTACGCATGCCCCGCCTTCGTTTGTGCGATCCGAAGGCAATCGCATCTCGCAGCGGCTTGGGCCGGAACTCAGCGTCGTAGGGCGTCCGCGCTTTCGTGCCTCGGCGCCGGAT
>CAVYAH010000083.1:0-11895 GCA_963766415.1 uncultured Alphaproteobacteria bacterium
GGCCGGGTCCTGGAGAGGCTCGAGAGCGCGCGACAGCGGCTCGGTGATGACCAGCCACACGAGCGTTAGGAGGATCAGCGCTGAGATCGAATGGATAGATACGGCCAAGCGCCGGCGCGGCTTCGGCGTTCCGCATCGCGCTCGGAGGGATCGGGCTCGGGCACAGAAACAGCGGCGAACGGATCGGCAAGTCCTCGACCGGCACGCCGCCGCGGCTCCAGATTCCGTCCTCTATCGGCCAATCCTGATTCCCAACTGCCTGAGTTAAGTAGTACAGCTCGACCGATATATCCGGAGGCTTGCTGAACGGTCGCTTGCAGGTAAACGGCTTCGATCGCCGCCTCGCCGCATTGGCAACTCTCGCCGCGCTGGCGATGGCCCCGACGGCTTGCCGGAAGCAACCCGAGGGCAATCTCAAGGTCATCGTTATCGGCGGCGCTCCAACGCTCCGTGACCCGGCCGCCGGGCCGTCGTCAGCGCCCGACCAGGTATTGTGCGAACGTCGCCCAGGGGCTGGTGCGCTTCGACGCGTCGGGGAGCATCGTCCCCGGGCTCGCCGAGCGATGGACCGTCAGCGACGACGGCCTGAGCTATTTCCGCCTCGCGTCCATGAACTGGCCCGACGGACGCAAGATCACCGCAGAGCAAGTGTCGCGACTCATGAACGTCGACTCGCCAGCCGGAGCAAGAACAGCTTCAAGGACAATCTCGGCGCAATCGAAGACATGGTCGCCGATGACCGACCGCGTGATCGAGATCAATTTGATCGCGCCGCGGACCGATCTGCTTTCGTATCTCGCGCAACCCGAGATGGCGATCCTCCGCAACGGGGAGGGCACCGGCCCATTCACCGCTGCGCTCGAGCCCGCCAATAACGATCTCAAGCTGAAGCTTGAAATCGTCTCTCCCGATGAAGAGACCACGACGCGCGAAGAGCTTCTGCTCGGGGTCGGCCGCGCCGGTCGCCGTCCAGGCATTCGCGGCTGCAGACGCGGATCTGGTGCTTGGCGGCACGTTCCTCGACTTGCCTTTCGCGCAGCGGGTGAAGCTTCCTCGTAACAGCCTGCAGTTCGATCCCGCCTCCGGCCCTGTTCGGACTCGTCCCTACCCGGACCGACGATCCGCTGGCCGACGTAGAAGCGCGCTCCCTCCTTTCCCAGGCGATCGACCGCGATGCGCTAGTCGCTCGCTTCGGGTACCGGGACTGGCTGGACGCGCAACATTGCTCGAGCCTGGCCTCGATGGGCTTCCCCCTCCCCGCAGCCATCCTGGACGGCCACTCCGCTGTTGCAGCGGAGACCCGCGCTCGCAGCCACGGCGGCACGGATTTTCAACAATCCGAAGAACAAGACGGTGACATTGTCGGCTGGCTGGCCAGGATCGGACATTCTTTTCAATCGCGTGGCGATGGATTGGAGCGCGCTGGGCCTGACGGTCGAGCGCGTCCCCGTACCTGGCTCTAGCCGACTTCGAGCTGGTCGACGCGATCGCACCCTCGACGTCGCCGGCGTGGTTCGTGCGCCAGTTCCGCTGCGGCGTTGTCACCTTGTGCGATCCAGATGCGGACATTTTAATGGACGCGGCGCGTACGTCGCCGGTTCCCCGCACAGCGCTATGCATTGCTCGGCCAGGCGGCGGCGAAGATCGACCAGGATCAGCTCTTCATCCCGCTGGCGGCGCCGGTCCGCTGGTCGTTGGTTTCTGATCGGGTCCAGAACTTCGCTGGGAACCGTTACGCCCGCCACACGCTCACCGACCTCGAAGCAAAGCCGTTTGGTGGAGATTGAGGCGAATGCGCATCGAGGAAAGGCTGTCTTTGCTTCCGGTCGGAACCGACGCGGAATCGGTGCGCCAGCGCGTGGAGGCAATGGAAAAGCTGCTCGAACGACTTGTCGTCATCCCCGGAATCAAGAGGCCGGTGGGTCTCGACGTCATTCTCGATTTGGTTCCCGTCGTTGGCGACATCGCCGCCGCCGTGCTCGGCTCATATATCGTCTGGGAGGCGAAGAACCTTGGCATGTCCAAGTGGCAGATGGCGCGGATGAGCGGCAATGTCGGCCTCGATTGGCTGCTTGGGCTGTTCTCGGTGATTCCGATCGTGGGTGTGATTCCGACGCTTCTCTTCCGCTCGAACAGCCGCAACCTCAAAATAATCAAGAAGCACCTCGCAAGGCATCATCCCGATACCCGCACGATCGAGGGTAAGGCGACCCGTGCCTAGCGGCGGCCGGCGGTCCATTCCTGCTCGCCGTCGACCTCGTCAGGGACGGGGCGACCGTATCGGTCGGTGCTTGGGCGATAACGGAAGCGCTGCTCGATCAGCCGGCATGTGAGTGCGTCGAGTTCGGGCACGCCGCTCGAACGCGTGACCGCGCAGCGTGTGACGCGGCCGTTCACGCCGACCGTAAACGATACGCCAACGCGCCCGCCTACCCCCTCATTACCAAGGCGGCGTGGATAGTCGCGGGGCGTGATCTCACCCGCGATCTGTTCAAGCTCGGTACCGCCGTCGGCACCCGCTCCATTATCTCCCTCGCCTCGGCCAGCGCCTGAGCCATTATCCGAGCCCGAGGCCGAGCCACCGCTCAGCGCAGCGGCCGATGACCGGACGGCAACGACCGGCGTGAGGGACTGCGGCGCCTGGGCCGGCTTTGGCATGCCAGAACCCCTGGCGGATGTTCGATGAAGCAAGCTTCGCGCTGGCGCTGCCTTGGGCCGGACGAGGGGCCGCTTAGCCGGAGGTCGCGTCGGCGGCAGTGTGACGGCGATTAGCCGCTGGACGACGTCCGATGATCTGCCGATCTCGACCTGCAGCCCTCGAAACAGTGCGAACGCGAAAGCCAACTGCACCAGAACGGCCACGAAAAGCGCACGCAGGCGCTCGCGCGGCCGATCCAGTTGCTGGCGTTTGACATAGGCGGGCACGGTGCCCGCTCAGCCGCTTATCTGTAATAGCAGCGCTTGTGTTCGGTCATGGTGCGGTCGACTGCACCGCCTGCGACCACTCCGCCAACCGCGCCCGCTGCAACGCCGAGGATGCCGCCGCCGAGGACCTTGCCTCCGACCACCGCACCGGTCACCCCGCCGGCGACTTTGCCTGCCGTTGCGCTCGAGCGACGGCAGTACTTCTTCGCGTAGTGCGTATGACCATGGTAGGTATGGTGATGCGGATAGGTTGTCTCGTGCGCGAACGCCGGGGCACTCACCGGGCCGACGATGAAGCCGCCAAGAGCAGTCGCCACGATGACCTTTGAAATCACATGCATGTCCGGTTTCCTCTGTTTCGCGGATATAACGAGTTTCGCTTACACATGTTTCCCGGCGCGGAGCCGGTAACGGCAGTGAGTTGGGTACCAGAGATGGGCGTTGCGGGCGATGAGGTAATGTCATGCATGCAGCTCGGCCATGTGGGCCGGCCGCTGCACCTGGTCGAACGGCCGCGCCCTCAACCGTCGGCTTCAGACTTGCTCATCGAAGTCAGTGCATGCGGCGTGTGCCGGACCGACCTTCACATCGTTGACGGCGACATTCATGGCCCGCTTCCCATCATTCCTGGCCATGAGATCGTTGGGCGCGTGATTGCGCTCGGCGCCGATGCTGAAGGGTTCGTTTTAGGCGACCGCCTCGGGGTGCCATGGCTCGGCCGCGCCGATGGCACCTGCTTCTATTGCACCCATGGGATGGAAAATATCTGCGACGCGCCCACCTTCACCGGCTTCACCCGCGACGGTGGTTACGCAACCCACGTCCTCGCCAATTCGCGCTTCTGCCTGCGCATTCCGGACGAGTTTGAGGACGTCGAGGCCGCGCCACTGCTGTGCGCGGGGTTGATCGGCTATCGCTCGCTCAAGATTGCCGGCGGAGGAGAGAGGATCGGCTTCTACGGCTTCGGAGCAGCCGCCCACATCATCACGCAGGTCGCCCTTTGGCAGGACCGCCGCATCTTCGCCTTCACACGAGACGGCGACATTGAAACGCAGGCCTATGCCCGCTCGCTTGGATGCGCATGGGCCGGCGGATCGAGCGAGAAGCCGCCGGAGGAACTCGACGCTGCGATCATCTTCGCGCCCGTAGGTGCGCTGGTCCCGCAGGCGTTGAAGCAGATACGCAAGGGCGGCCGCGCGGTCTGCGCCGGAATCCACATGAGCGACATTCCGTCATTCCCGTACGAGGACCTGTGGGGCGAGCGCGCGATCCTGTCCGTCGCCAACCTCACCCGAGCCGACGGGCACGAGTTTATGGACATCGCCGGACGAGCTGGAGTGAAGACCAAGGTCACAATTTTTCCGCTCGCCGAGGCTAACGAGGCGCTGGCAGCACTGCGCTCGGGCGCGATCGAGGGAGCGGCGGTGCTGGTCCCCTAGGGAACAGCGCGACCGTCGATGTTCCCCGCAGAGGCGTAGCGGCAGACGAGAAAGTCGCTCGACGCATTCGACGCCACCGCACAACCGACGCGCGTCGTCGTGGGCCACACCATCTGCGTATAATGGCCCACATCCTCCCACTTGCCGCTCCGGCTGACGGCTGGAAAGACGCCCGGAACGAAGTAGCGCCGCTCCGACGACCAGCCGCCGATCATCGCCTCGTAGCTGAACGCGCCGTGCGTCCCCATCCAGAGGTTCTCGCCTGTGCCGCGGCGTGCGCCGCGGTCGGAATGATGGAAGCTGTTGGTGAGGGCCAGTTCCATCGCATAGCTTGCCGCAGCTTCGCCAAGCGTCTGGTCCCATGCTAGCGGCTCGACACCAGCTTGCGCCCGCGTCGCATTATGCGCAGCGAGGATCCGCGCCGGAAACTGGCTTCCAAAATTGGTCGACGCCGCCGCCGCGTTCGCTGACGTTGCGCCAAGGCCGAGGCCAACAAGCGCGGCAACCGCCAGCGCCTTCATACGCAACATGAAACTATCCCTCCCCCGCTCCGACACAAAGATGAACGATGGCCGTTCGAAGACAATGGATCGGCGCCGCCGTACGACTTGGGTCATCGCAACTATGACTTATCACGGCGTGAACTTGCGCCCGCGGGAGTTACTTAACGGTTATTGACAAGTTCAATTGCCGCGGATGGCTTTGGGCGCTTCGGCCAAGCGGCCTGGCCGGCAGCTTCATCGCGAATAGGAGGTCGTCGGGATCGAACCGTGGGACGGAATGGGGGCCTGTTAGTCGCCGCTGATCGTCGGATCGATTTCTTCGGGGTGGTCGACGATGGGCTTGCCGACGTCGCCTTGGCCAACCGTCCGACCTGCCATCTCAAGCATGCGCTCGAGCGGCACACGCGCTGCGCCCATGACCTCCGGTGAAAGCTCGATCCTGGGCTCGAGATCGCGAAGCGCAGTGTAGAGCTTCCCGAGCGTATTAAGTGCCATATACGGGCACATGTTGCAGTTGCAGTTCCCGTCGCCTCCGGGGACGCCGATGAAGGTCTTGTTCGGCGCGGCCTTCTGCATCTGATGGATGATGTGCGGCTCGGTCGCGACGAGGATCGTGTCAGCCGGGCTGCTCAGCGCAAAATCGAGGATCGCCTTGGTCGAGCCGACGAGATCGGCATGGTCAACGATGTGCGGCGGGCATTCGGGGTGGGCGGCGACCGGGGCATTCGGATGCTCCGCCTTCAGCTTCAGGAGCTCGGTCTCGCTGAAAGCCTGATGGACGATGCAGATGCCTGGCCACAGCAGCATGTCGCGGCCCGTCTTGCGGGCGAGGTAGCCGCCAAGGTGCCGGTCCGGCCCGAAGATAATCTTCTGGTCCTTGGGTATCTGGTCAAGGATGACGCCCGCCGACGAGCTTGTGACGATGATGTCGCTGAGCGCCTTAACTGCCGCCGAGCAGTTGATGTAGGTGAGCGCGATGTGGTCGGGGTGCGCGGCCCGAAAGGCCGCAAACTGGTCCGGCGGGCAGCTGTCTTCGAGCGAGCAGCCGGCATCCATGTCCGGCAGGACTACGGTCTTGCGAGGGCTGAGGATCTTGGCAGTTTCAGCCATGAAGCGAACGCCGCAGAAGGCGATCACGTCGGCGTCCGTCGCGGCTGCCTTTCGCGACAGGTCCAGGCTATCGCCGACGAAGTCCGCGAGATCCTGGATTTCCGGCTTCTGGTAGTAGTGCGCCAGGATCACGGCATTGCGCTCGTGCTTTAAGCGCTCGATCTCGCCGAGGAGATCAGCCCCTCGCAAACTGGTGGTCTGAACCGTCATTTCTGCCTTTCGGCGGCGCGTCTGCGCTCGGCTTCCTTGATTGCATCCTCATATGGGGTCGAAAGGTCCACGTAGCTAGGCTCGTCAGTGCCTTCCGTGGGGAAGCGCGCTACGACCTTCACGTTGCTGAAGCCGGCAGCGAGGAGCGGCATCGCGAAGCTACGTTCGACGGCCTGTCTGGCAGCTTGCCTGGCTAGTTGCATCGGCACCGCCGCGGTCGCCTGCTTACGAAGGTCCTGCACCGCACGAGCGCGATTGGTTGCATCAAGCTGTTGGTCGGCGTTGGTGAGCGCGGAGAGCACGCCGCCGCTGCCATATTCCTTGACCGAGTTAATATCGACGTCGGGGCCGGCGACATCGATTTCCGGCAGCTGGACCTTGAGCGTGTGGCTCGCTGCATCCCAGCTCACGTCTTTGGGTTGAAGCGTCGACAGGTCGACCTCGTAGCGCACGTCGCCGGGCAGGATCAGCGTCCGCTCGGAGCTGACGAGGCCGCCGAGCCGTTGCTGATCACTCGTGACCACCGAAACATAGCGGGCGGCGAAGACCGTCAGTCGGTTCTGGGCCCGCATGGACTGGAGGCTCGCGCTGGCGATTGTCTTGGCATCCGGACCGCCGAAAATGCGGTCAGCGATACCGGTGGTGATGCCGACCAGGACACCCAGCACCAAGGCTATGGCGACCATCGCTAGCACCAACGCTTTGTTCAGGCGGCGGTCCATAGCTCTCCTTCATGGCGGACAAGCCCGCGGCGCTCCAAGTCTAGCAGATGTGCGAGGACCGAGCCGCCCGCTGCTGCCACCAGGCGCGGATCGAGGCCGGGATAGGCATTGGCGACTATGTCCGGGATCGGCCGCGCCTTTTCGCCGACCAGCCTCAGGATCTGCTTCTCGCGCTGCATGCGGTGGCCCATCAGGTGACGGACATATTGGCCCGGATTGGTCACCGCCGCCCCATGCGCGGGATAATAGATGCGGTCCTCGCGCTGTCGAAGCTTGTCGAGGCTCTGCATATAGGCCGCCATGTCGCCGTCCGGCGGGACGACAACAGTCGTCGACCAGCCCATTACATGATCGCCGCTGAACAGTGCATCGCCGTAGGCGAAGCAGAGATGGTTTGAAGTGTGGCCGGGGGTCCCGACGGCGGCAATGGACTTTCCGTCCACCTCGACCTCCTCGCCCTCATCGAGCATCCGGTCGGGGGCATAATCTGTGTCAAACGAAGCATCCGCTCGCGGGCCGACGGTCTCGAGTGCCAACGGCGCACAGCCGACGATCGGCGCGCCGATGCGCTCAGCCAGTGGCCGCGCGGCGGGACTGTGGTCGCGGTGCGTGTGCGTGCACATGATCGCAGCGACCCTTCGGCCGCCGATCGCCTCCACCAGCGCGTCGAGATGCCCGGGCAAGTCCGGACCGGGATCGATCACCGCGAGCTCGCGATTCCCCACGAGATAGGTTTGCGTCCCGTAATAAGTGAACGCGGACGGATTGTGCGCGAGCACGCGCGCTATCCCTTCTTCCAGTCCTTCGAGCTTGGCGTAAGGAGCGTTCACGTGGGGCGCCTTGCCACGAGGTGCGCGCTCTTGGCTAGCAGTTGAGACTATGGCCCGTCGGCGCCGACTTCCTGGCGAGCGCGAACCATGGGCAGCTCGAGCCTGCCGCAGGCAACATGGCGGTATAATTTTCTGGGGATAGCGAGGCGCATCGACTTACCCCTCTTCAGCTGCGCGGGCCCCGGGATCCCCATCACCCACCAAGCCGCAGGCTGGTTTCCGCCGGCAGGTCCTCGCCGGTCCGTACGGCCTTCTTTCAATGTTAGGGTGAATGCGCCGTTGAACTGGTCAGGCGGCAAGGGCGGCGGCCGCGGGCGCTGCGCTGACTTGCTTGGCGCGCCGTGCGAAAGCCGTCGGATAGAGCCGTCCGAACAGCGCCTCCATGCTGCTGTCCCAGCTGAACTGCAACGCCCGGCCGCGTGCCTCGTCGGCCATGACGTGGCGCTCGCCGTTCCACACCGAGAGGATGTTCGCTGCCATCGCGGCGCCGTCACCGACCGGTCCCAGCCGTCCCATCGTTTCGCTCACGCGGTCGATCATCGCACCCGCCGCAACTCCGATCACCGGAAGACCGGAGGCCTGTGCCTCGATGATCGAGATGCCGAATGTCTCATCGGCCATGCCGGAGACATAGACATCGGCGCTTGCCAGCCAGCGTGCGAGTTCCGCGCGGTTCTTGACGTAGCCGGGAAGGAAAATCCGCTCGTCGCCAAGTGCCTGGATTTCTGCCTTCAGGGGCCCCTCTCCGATCAGCGCAAGCTTCGCGCCGAGTGACGCGGGAAGGCGACGGAACGCATCGACAACCAGGTCAGGTTTCTTCTCTCCGTCGAGGCGCCCGACATAGACCAGCAGCGGCTGCCCCGGCGCGAGGCCCAATTTCTCCCGCAGCCGCTCATCGCGGCGGTCGGGTCCGAATTCACCGAGCTCGACCCCGAGCGGAACGACATCCACCTCACCGATGCCGAGCGATCGCAGCTTCGTCGCGCCGCCGTTCTCGCTGAGCGCGAACATCGCGTCGAAACGGCGGTAGAGAAAACTACAATAGCCGTAGCAAATCCGGGCCAGCGCTCCGGCGACGGGCTTTGTGATGAATTTCGACAGCGGCCGCTCGACATAAACGGTCGGAAAGTCGGTCATGTAGGCCGCAACCAGCGCCGTCTCCGGATGGCGCTTACGATAAGAGATCGCTGCCCAGGGAAGATTGTAGGCGTCCTGGCATTCGATGAGATCGGGCCGAAATTGCTGGAGCGCGGCGCAAACGGCGCGGTTGCGCAGCATCAGGCGGTAGTGCGGGCTACCGGGGACCTTCGGAGATGCGATCGTGATGGTGACCGCGCGGTCCTCCTCGATCACCTCGTCGCGCAAACCCGGAACGATCATCAAATGGCTGTGCGGCGTGGATGAAAGGATATGGCTGCGCTTGTGCAGCAAGTAGGTGCGAACGCCGCCGCCGACGTCGGACCAGCTCTGCGTAAGGTCGCAGAATAATTTCGTCCCGGCAGGCCGGCCGAACTGAGGATCGTAGTAGTTCACCTCGGGGCCAACCCTCCAGAAGCGCCCGAGGTGCCATCCAAATGCGGTCGGCCGCTCTTGTGTCGGAAAATTTTACGCAAGCCCTGTCCGACCTTTCCCTGTTCCGCAAAAAATGGCGGAAATTAGCCATTTGTTCAAATTGGCACGCACGTTGCTACATTAATCGCGTCCACTTGGTTCCACGCCACGAAGGGGCGGTTGCAGCGGTTCTCTGGTCCCCTGCAACCGCCCCTTCCTCGTTTAGGCCTCAGCACTCATGCGCCCGCTCCAAGCATCTGCTGAAGCTCGCCGCTCTCGAACATCTCCATCATGATGTCCGATCCGCCGACGAACTCGCCCTTCACATAGAGCTGCGGGACTGTTGGCCAATCTGAATAATCCTTGATGCCCTGCCGGATTTCCGGGTCCTGCAGGACATCAACGGTTTCGTAGTTCGCGCCGAGGCGGTCGAGTATCGCGACCGCGCGGCTCGAAAAGCCGCATTGCGGGAACAGGGGCGTGCCTTTCATGAAGAGCACCACGTCATTGTTTTCGACGATCTCGCCGATGCGGGTCCGGGCATCACTCACTGTTAGTCTCCGTTTCGAGCACCGCGGTTTCGAGCTGCAGTGCGTGAAGCTCTCCCCCTACTCGCCCCCCGAGCGCTGTATAGACGGCCTGATGCTGCCTGATCCGGCTGAGACCGGCGAAGCTGCGGCTGACGACGCGCGCGGCATAATGGTCGCCGTCGCCGGCAAGGTCGCCGGATCGTTACTTCTGCATCGGGTATCGCCGCCTTGATCAAGCGTTCGATGTCGCTCGCCGCCATCGGCATTATAGGTTGGTACTTTCGATGATCTGCCGCCTGGCATCGATCTCCTTGTTGCGCAGTGCCTCGAGGACCTTGTCCTCGTCGCAATCGACGCCGGCCGAGGTGAGGTCTCCCAGCACCTTGCGGACCACGTCATGTTCGCCCGCTTCCTCGAAGTCCGAACGGACAACGTCCTTGGCATAGGAATTCCGACTCCGCTTCGGAGAGGCCCATCTGCCGCGCCGCCCATTCGCCCAGCAAGCGGTTGCGGCGCGCCGTGATGCGGAATTTCATTTCCTCGTCGTGGGCGAACTTCGTTTCGAAGGCCCGCTCGCGATCGTCAAACTGGGTCATGCGTTCCCTCGTGCATTTTCAACGGCGCAATAGGGCCGGCCGTCGTTGCAGGCAACGACGCGATAATAGCACCCGAGGGATATGGCTGGCGCTCTCGCCGCCAACGATCGGCATTCAAGCAGGATCAACTTGATCGAGCGCGCCACCATCGAACGACGATCACCACCAGCGCGCACGCAACCGTGTCCGCGACCCAGTCCAAGGGATCGCTGTCCCGATGCAGCATCGGAATCGCCTGCGCGACCTCGATGAAGGCGCCGAACAGCGAAAGCCCGACAATCAACCTCAAGACCGGGCCGCGCGGGTAGGCAAGAGTCCCAAGGAGGCCCAGCGTCGAAAAGGCGGCGATATGCTGGATTTTATCCGACGGATTGCCGGGGATGTGCGGCGGATGCGGGAGCAGCGCCATGACCAGCGCGAAAAGGGCGGCCGTCCAGAAAAGCGCCTTCATCAGTCGCCGGATTCCAGGCAGGCGGAACTTCGCGGGTTCGTCCAGCAGGAGGTGCCATCGAGGAGGTCCTTCGCCGACGGCACTTCAAGGTTCTCCTCGGCGAAGACCCACTCCAAGGCCAGGATTCCAGGAGACCGCAGATAGAAGGTCGGTTCGGTCGCTCCGCTCGCGCTGGAGATTTCGACGCGCTTGATCTTCTTCGCCTCGCTTGCCTTCACTTTCCCTTGCCGGCACCCGGCGCCGATCGCGGATTTGAGCTCCGCCTCGATCTTGCTCCTGAAGGCCGCGAGCTCGGCAGCGCTGAACGAGCGCCCTGCGCCGTTGTGGGCGAAGCTTTCGCCCTTGAGGTCGATTTTCCAATGATCTGCGCAGCGCGCAGACTTCGCCTCGAGTGGAGTGCCGATCGAAACGGCAAGCGCCGCAACGAACATGGTTCGCGAGATCACGCGCCTATACTTCGTATTGCGCGGTCGTCTTCTCGCGGACTTCCTCACCAGTCACGCCGGGCGCGAGCTCGACCAGTTTGAACAAGGACTGGTGTGATCTGGCGCTGGAATACCGCGAGGTCCGAGATGATCATGTCGACGACGTTCTTGCCCGGTGAGCGGAAGGGTGCATTCCGGGATGAACTTGGGATCGCCGTTCTTGGAGACGTGTTCCATCACTACGATGATCTTCTTGACGCCCGCGACGAGGTCCATCGCGCCCCCCATGCCCTTGATCATCTTGCCGGGCACCATCCAGTTAGCGAGGTCGCCCTTCTCGCTGACCTCCATGCCGCCGAGCACCGCTAGGTCGATATGCCCACCGCGGATCATCGCGAAGCTGGTCGCGCTGTCGAAATAGCTTGTCTGGGAAGCTGGCTGACCGTCTGCTTGCCGGCGTTGATGAGGTCTGGATCGACTTCGTCGTCATAAGGAAATGGGCCGATGCCCAGCATCCCATTCTCGCTCTGCAGCGTCACGGTCATCCCCTCGGGAACGAAATTCGCGACCAGTAGCAATACGATGGTTCCAGCAGCAGGCACA
>CAVYAH010000084.1:0-65173 GCA_963766415.1 uncultured Alphaproteobacteria bacterium
GACGCGGTTCGCGACATTTCGGGCGCGCTGAATGCGTTGCTCGCCGACATGTTCGCGCTCTACCTCAAGACCAAGAACTTCCATTGGCATATTTCGGGGCCGCATTTCCGCGACTTCCACCTGTTGCTCGACGAGCAGGCGGACCAGATCTTCGCGACGACCGACCCGATCGCCGAGCGCGTGCGCAAGATCGGCGGGACAACCCTTCGCTCGGTTGGACAAATTGCAGCCCGGAAGCGGCTGCTCGATAATGACGCCGCCTTCGTCACTTCGCTCGACATGCTCGCCGAGCTTCGAGAGGACAATAAGCAGCTCACCGCCGAAATGCGGCGAACGCATGCTTTGTGCGATGATTACAAGGATGTCGCGACCGCGAGCCTGCTCGAGGTTTGGATCGACGAGGCGGAGCGCCGCACCTGGTTCCTGTTTGAGGCAACGCGCAGGGCCGAGCCGTAAAGCTCGGCTCGCCTATGACTGGATGCGCCAGGCGCGCGCTGAATAAGCGACGAACGCGATGATGGCGACCGCGATCGCCACGCGTATGAACATGCCGCTGATGAGCCAGTAGAACAGCGCGGCAACGGTCGCTGCAGCGGGGATGGTGATCACCCAAGCGATCGCGACATTGCCGGCGAGACCCCAGCGGACTGCCGATGCGCGCCGTGCCGTCCCCGCGCCGATCACGCAGCCAGCGATCGTGTGCGTGGTCGAAACCGGGATACCGAGGTAGGAGGCGGCGAACAGCATCACCGAACCCCCGAGCGATGCCGAAAAGCCCTGGTGCTGGTTGAGCTTGGTGATGCGCGTGCCCATCGTTTCGATGATCCGCCATCCACCGCTCAGCGTCCCGATACCCATGGCGACATAGCAGCACAGAGCGACCCAGTTGGGCACCGCGAAATGGCCCTGGAGGTAGCCCGTCGAATAGAGCAGCACAGTGATGACCCCCATCGTCTTTTGCGCGTCGTTGAGGCCATGCCCGAGCGAGTAGGACCCCGCGGAAAAGAGGTGAAGGATGCGAAACGTGCGCTCCGCTCCGCGAGAGCTGGCACGATAGCCTAGCCAGCCCGTGGCCATCATGATCGCCATGGTGAGGATCAGCCCGAGCACGGGCGAAAGCACGATCGCCACCAATGTCTTGTTGAGCCCAACCCACTGAATGCTCGGAAAGCCTGCGTGAGCGACGCCCGCGCCTATGATTCCGCCCACAAGCGCATGGCTTGAGGATGAGGGTATGCCTTTCACCCAGGTGACGACGTTCCAGAACATTGCGCCGACCAGCGCGCCGAAAACGACGGCCGGCGTCACCAGGTCCTTGTCGATAAGGCCCTTCCCGATCGTGTCGGCGACATTGTGCAGCGCTGGCCATCGCAGCGCGAGAAAGTAGGCCGCGAAGTTGAAGAAGGCTGCGAAACCGACCGCAGCGACGGGGCTGATCAGTCGGGTACCGACGACCGTCGCGATGGAGTTCGCGGCGTCATGAAGTCCGTTCAGGAAGTCGAAGCCGAGCGCGACAATGATGAGGCCAATCAGCAACGGAAGAGCAAGTTGGTGCACTTGGGCTCCGCTCAGGAGTGATCGATGACGATGCCATCGATCTCGTTCGCGACATCCTCGAACGCATCGATGATGCGCTCGAGATGCTTGTAGATCTCACGCGCGACGATGAACTGCATGGGGCTGCTTTGCGAATATTCCTGGTAGGCCTTCTTGAGGCCGGCCGCGTGGATCACGTCCGCGTCGCTTTCCAGGTGCACGATCTTCTCGGTGAGGGTGTGAAGCTTGGGACCGTTGCGGGTAAGATCGCGAAGCATTGGAACAGCCTCGGCGGTCAGGTCCGCAGCCTCGACGATGATCTTCACCATGCGCTTCATTTCTGGCCTGAAGCTCGATACATCGTAAAGCGCGATCGCTCGATCTGTATCCTGCATCTCGTCGATCGCGTCGTCCATTGCCCCAATGAGCGATGTGATGGCGCCCCGATCGAAAGGCGTCAGAAATGTCTGGCGAACCGAGCGGAGAACCTGCCGGATCACATCATCGGCTTCATGCTCCTGCCGGTTGATCTCGGCAATGTGGCCTTCGGGGTCTGTTCGACCATTCGACAGTTCGCGAAGCGCGTTCGCCGCGGCAACCAGGGTCGCCGCGTGTCGGTCGAACATCGCAAAAAAGTCGCTCGTCCTCGGGAGGAGGGACTGGAACCAGTTGAACATCATTGCCCCTGCTGTCGGTGGCTTGGCTTAGTCGACACCCCGAGGTGCTGCAACTCGGGCTGCTAGGCGTCGCTCCCCGCCATCGCGTCGACCAATGCCTGCGACAAGGTCGCGAGGCGGTAGGGCTTCAGGATCACCGGCCGTCCGCCGCTTCCGGATTTCGCGATTTCCTGGCTATAGCCCGTGGCGAGGATCACGGGCAGGTTCGGCTTTTCCTCGGCAAGCAGCTCGGCGAGCCTCAGGCCGCCCATGCCGGGCATGACCACGTCGCTGAACACGATGTCGAAATCGCGCCGCCTGGTCAGCTCGAGCGCTTCTTCGCGGACGTGGCGAGCGTGACCGAATGGCCGAGCTCGCTGAGCAAGGTCTCGGCGAAATGCCCAACCTCCGCATTGTCCTCGACGACGAGAATCTCGGCGTGTGGCTGTTCGGCGACGGCCTCTTCCCCAGCCTTGGCGCCCGCGGGCACCGTGACCTCGCTGCACGGCAGTAGGAGTGTGAGCGTGGTGCCCTCGCCAGGCACGCTGTCGCAGACGACGTCACCGCCCGACTGGCTCGCGAATCGATAAGACTTGGCTGAGGCCGAGGCCGGTCCCCTGGCCGGTTTTCTTGGTCGTGAAGAATGGCTCGAAAATCCGGCTCGCCGTCTCCGGGTCCATGCCGGTACCGGTGTCGGTGATCGCGATCGAAGACATGCGCTCGCCGCAATCGGAAGTCATGCCCGAAACCACGATACTAAGCGTGCCGCCGTCAGGCATCGCGTCGCGCGCGTTCGACGCGACGTTGAGGATCGCTGACTGGAGCTGATTGCGGTCGACCAGCACGGGGCACGCGCTTCGGTCGAGCTTCGTTTTGATCTTGATGCGCTCGCCCATCGTTCGGTCGATAAGCTCGGTCATGCTTCCGACCAGCTGCGACAGGTCGACAAGCTCGGGCTTGAGCGGCTGCCGCCGGGCGAAGGCGAGCAATTGCGATGTAAGGACGGCCGCGTTCTCAGCTGCCTGAACGATTGCCCGGGCGAAGCGCTTGCGGCGGTCGTCGGCCAGCTCGTCGCGGCTGAGGATGTCGGCCGAACCCTGGATCACGGTAAGCAGATTGTTGAAGTCGTGAGCGATCCCGCCGGTCAGCTGGCCGAGCGCCTGCATCTTCTGACTTTGACGGAGTTGCTCTTCTGCCTTGGCGCGCTCCTCTATTTGTTCGGCGAGCAAGGTGTTGGCCTGGGAGAGCGCCTCGGCGCGCTCGCTGAGTTCCCGGTTTGCCCGGCGAAGAGCGGCCTGCGCCATTCCCAGCGTCACAATCACGAGCGCTGCAAGGATCGCCATCGAGCCGAGCACGAGGTAGCGCCACGCCGGGTCAAGTGAATGAAACGCTCGTTCCGAGCTGCGAACGAAGAACGCGCTTTTTGTTTCCGGCGAACGTTGTCGCCTGTCCCGCAAGGTGCAACGGGCGGGCGTCGGTGTCGCAAACATGGGATAGGCTGCAGAAAGATCTCTGAAGGATGAACCGGGAAACAGCCGCATGCGGATTGAGCATGGTACCCCCGGGGTCGCGCTTGCCTTCTGGATCATAAAGATCCTCGCGCGCCGCTCGGGGACAGCGTCGGCGACACGGGCACGATGACGTGGCTCCGGCGAGACGAATGGGAAATGCGGTCCCGGGCGGTTACCTGGTGATCACCTTCTCATGATGATCCTGTCGCAGCGGGCCGGCCGGAAACCGGGGCGGAAGGAGGCCCGGTGGTGAGATGTCCTCTTCCCGTGGCCTTGGCGATCGCGGGAGTAGCGGCGCCGGCGCATGCAGGTCCGCCTTACCTTACCGACGATCCAGCTCCGACCGACACGGGCCACTGGGAGATCTATGGCTTCGTCACCGGCGAAGGTCGGTCATCCGGCCCTGGATGCCGATGCAGGCTTCGACCTTAATTATGGCGCTGCCAAAGGCCTGCAGCTGACTGCCACGCTTCCGATCAGTTTCTCACGCGATCCGCCGGGCGGCTGGCGCAGCGGGACCGGCGATCTCGAGCTCGCAGTCAAATATCGCTTCATGAATGACGAGAAGCACGGCTTGTCTGCGGCGATCTTCCCGCGGGCGATCCTGCCGACTTCCAGGCTCGAAAGCCATGAACGGACGCGCTTCCTGCTGCCCGTTTGGCTGGGCAAGGACTTCGCGGGCGGCACGAGTATCTCTGGTGGCGGGGGTTACGAGATCAACCCGGGGCTGGCAGCCGCAACTTCTGGCAGGCCGCGGTCGCCGTCAAACACGACGTCAGCGGCAAGATGTCCGTCGGAGGCGAAATTACCTGGCAGCAGCCGGAACGCGCTGGCGGGACCAGTCAGATGCGCGCCGGCATCGGCTCAATCGTGAAACTGTCCGACCATTATGCGCTGCTCTTCTCCGGCGGACCGATCTTCGCCGATCATCGGACCCGCTATCATTTCTACGCAGCACTTGGGCTCTTCTTCTCGAAGTCCCGGCGCAGTCTCTGAAGCGATATCCAGGCGCCGCCAATTATCAGCCAGCCGATAGTCCATAACCAACGCCCGGTTCGTTGACGATCAGCTTCGGCTGCGAAGGCGTTTCCTCCAGCTTCTGCCTCAACGAGCGGATCGCGACACGCAGATATTCGGTCTGCCCGACATGCGCTGGTCCCCATATCGAGCGCAGCAGTGTTTCGTGGGTGAGGACCCGCCCCGGGTGCTTGGCGAGTTCGGCGAGCAGTCCCACTCTTTCGGCGTGACGTGCACTTCCTGCCGCCTCTGGGACGGTGCGGGCGAGGAGGTCATCGAGACTGAGCCGGCATCGACGACCTACCGCCAGATTCTCGATGCTAGGCGCTGGCGAAGCGATGCCCGCACTTGGGCTACAAGTTCCTCGGGGTATCAAACGGCTTGGTCAGCACAATCGTCGGCGCCAAGATCGAGCGCGGCGACCTTCTGCTTCGTCTGATCGTGCGTCGAGACCGACGATGAAGAGCGGATCGTGGTTCGGCGCATGGCCGCGACGACCTCAAGCCGGTCGCGGTCGAGGAAGCCCAAGGTCGAGAGAACAATATCGGGCTGTCGATCGATTAGCGCTGAGCGCCTCGGCGCGCACCGCGGCTTCGACGACGCTGTATCCGGCCCGGCCGCAGCCGTCGCCTGAAGGAGGGTTGGATGTGCGGCTGGTTGTCGACGACGAGTATCTGGCTCGTTTAGCTGGCATCGCGGTTCCACCGCCTTGATCACGAGCATTTTGGGAAAAGCGAAGCGTGAAATGGCGCGCGGCCGTTGCGCCGGAATGGAAGCGGTGACCGAGGAGCCGATCGCCTCAGCAAATGCCTGGACGATGGCGAGCCGAAGGCCGGCGCCGCCTTTGCGGTCGGATTCCTCGACGCGCATGAATGCGTCGAGCGCACGCTCTTCATCCTGCGGAAGACCGGGGCCTTCACCCTCGACGCTGAGCCGGACCTTGCCGCGCGAAACCGATGCCGCAATCCGAACCGGACCTTCTCCCAATAGCGGCACGCATTGTCGATAATATTGATGAGGCAATGGTGCAGCAGCTGGAGATAGCTTTCGACGAGGGGCAGGTCGCCTGGCAGGTCGATGCTGAACCTCTCGATTTTCTCTGGGAAGACTGGTCCGGAGGTCTTTCAACGCCGCAGATATCGCGTCGACCAGGTCGACGGCCTCGGTCTTGAGCTTGACCGCGCCAGATTCGATCCGCGCCATGTCGAGAGAGGTTCGAGATGTAGCGCTCGAGCTTTCCAGCTTCGCTTTCGAGCGTAGCGACCAGGCTAGGATCCATGGCCTTGGCTTGGCGGAGCTCGGCGGCCGCGCCGATGATCGCCGTAAGCGGGGTCCTCAAATCATGGCCAACCGATGAAAGAAGCGCGGAACGCAGGCGGTCGCGGTCGCGAAGCGAGGTGACCTCACGGCGGTCGGTCTCGGCACGAACCCGTTCAAGCGCAAGCGCAAGTTGGTCGAGCAGGTCGGCGAGGAGCAGCTGCTGGTCCTCGTCGACCGGGGCGCTCCATCATCACGCGCGAGGCCGATGGCCGCGATATGAGCTCCTTCTGTGCGCACGGCATGGAATTGCCACTCGGCTGGCTGGATGCGGGGCGTTGCGCGGCCCGCGGATTTGCCCGTCTGCAGAGTAAGCGCAGCCGCCGCGACATCGCTGGGAGTTAGTCTGCTTCCGGGAGGAACAACCGTGACAATGTGCGGCTCGGGCAACCCGCTCACCAGCGCAGCATTGCAGCCGAAGAGGCCGTGCAGCTCTTCACATGCCGTGGCGGCGATCTGATCTTCGGTGCTGCAGGACAATAGCCTTCGAGCAAAGCCGGCGATGGTCGCGTTCCGGGCGGCATGCGCGAAGAGTCGTGCCTGTGCGCGGATCCCGGCCGCCAGCCGGCTAGTCACCAGCGCAACGATCAGGAGAATGACGACAGTCACCACGTCGGTAACCCGGTCGATCCGGAACGTATGAACCGGCGCTGTGAAAAAGAAGTAATATGCGAGCGCGGCAGCAACGCCGGCGATCAGCCCTGGCCCGATACCCCAAAGCGCCGCCGCGGCGAGCACGGCCGGGAGGTAGATCATGTCCACGGCCGCCGTGCCCCAGCGCGGCGCGATCCAAAGGCCGACCAGAGTCGGACACGGCCACCATCGCCAGCGCGCCGGCGTAAGCCTGGATTCGCGCGGCGAGCGGCAAGTGCAGGTCCAGGGATTGCACGTCAGCCATTATCGTTAAGTGCGCCTCGGCACCGCTCTCGTCGAGGTCAGAACAGCGAAGTTTAACACGGCTGTCATTATGTCGAGCGCCAATTCACATGGAATCTTTACGCGGTCGGACCGCACATAGCTAAAGTGGCCACACTGACCTCCGACAACATGCTGGCTGCCGAGCAGCCGGCGGTTCAGCATGGGCCGAAGGAAACACTGCCCAAGCTCATGCTTGGCGCGATCGGCGTCGTCTATGGCGATATCGGCACCTCGCCGCTTTATGCGATGAAGGAAAGCTTCCTCGGCCCTCACCCGCTTGCGGTCGACCGCTTGCACATCTTCGGCGTGCTCAGCCTCATCTTCTGGTCGCTAATGCTGATCGTGACTGTGAAATATGTCGCGGTCGCAATGCGCGCCGACAATCGCGGCGAGGGCGGCTCGTTCGCCTTGCTGTCGCTGATCGCGCGTAATCTGGCGGGCAAGAAGTGGACCTCGACGCTCGTCATGTTCGGGGTTCTCGCGACTTGTCTTTTCTACGGCGACGCGATGATCACTCCGGCGATTTCGGTCCTATCCGCCGTCGAGGGCCTGACCATCGCCGAACCGACGCTGCAGTCGATGGTAATCCCGGTTTCGATCGCGATCCTGGTTGGGCTGTTCCTTGTGCAATCGCGCGGGACCGCAAAGGTGGGCGGCATCTTTGGTCCAATCATCCTGATCTACCTTGCTGCGCTCGCTGGGCTCGGGATCACGAACATTATCGCTCATCCAGAAATCATCGCCTCGCTAAGCCCGGTCTACGCAGCCAAGTTCTTCGTCATCAACCCGAAGCTCGCCTTTCTCGCGCTGGGCTCGGTGTTCCTCGCCGTGACCGGAGCGGAGACCTTGTACGCCGACATGGGGCATTTCGGGCGCAAGGCGATCGGCTGGTCCTGGCTCACGCTCGTGTACCCCTGCCTGACGCTGAATTATCTCGGGCAGGGCGCGCTGCTGCTCGGCCATCCGGCCGCGGCCGAGAATCCGTTTTACCTGATGGCGCCCGACTGGGCACGGCTCCCTTCTCGTGTTCATCGCCACGGCAGCGACGATCATTGCCAGCCAAGCGGTGATCTCGGGCGCTTTTTCGGTCACCCACCAGGCCGTCCAACTCGGCTTCCTGCCGCGGCTCAAGACCTTGCACACAAGCGAGAAAGCGCTCGGGCAGATCTACATCCCGGCCGTGAACTGGGGACTTTTGTTCATGGTTCTGATCCTCGTGATCGGCTTCCGCGAGTCGAGGGCGTCTTGCTTCGGCCTATGGCATTGCCGTCACGGGCACGATGCTGATCACGACGATGATGCTCGGAGTTCTTGTGTTCCAGGTGTGGCACTGGAACAAGCTGCTCGCCACTGCGACGATCGGCCTCTTCCTCCTGGTCGACGGCACCTATTTCGCGTCGAACATCACGAAGATTCCAGACGGTGGCTGGTTCCCGCTGCTGGTCGCGGCGATCAGCTTCACGGTCCTGACCACCTGGGCCAGGGGACGGGCTCTGATGCGCGAGCGGCTCGCGAGCTCCGCGCTGCCGCTCCCCGTATTCATCAAATCGGCGGCTCAGTCGGTTCATCGAGTGCGCGGAACGGCGGTGTTCCTCTCGGCCAGCGCCGACGTTGTGCCAGCGGCCCTGCTGCACAATCTGAAGCACAATCAGGTTCTCCACGAGCAAGTCATCATCCTCAACGTGAAGATCGAGGAGATCCCCCACGTTCCTAATCACAAGCGCGTCGAATTCCATGACGCCGGCCAGGGCTTCTACCGGATGATCCTGCACTATGGATTCATGGAGGAGGTCGACATTCCGCGCGATCTCGCCTTCATCAAATCCTGCGGGGAGCCGTTCAACATGATGAGCACGAGCTTTTTCCTCGGACGCCAGAAGCTGGTCGCGTCCCATAAGCACAAGGGCATGGCCCTGTGGCGCGAGAAGCTGTTCGCTTGGATGCTGAAGAATTCCGAGAGCGCGATGGAGTTCTTCAAGCTGCCGACCAACCGCGTGGTTGAACTCGGCAGTCAGCTCCAAATCTGAACCTTCTTGAAGTGCGGGGAGGGCGCGGCCGGGTTAACGGCCGCGCCCGCGGCTGCCGGGAGGGGAGGGAGCAAGTCAGCAGCCGCAATTCCTAAAGTGCGTAAGGCCGCTCCTCCTGCATCGGCGGCAGACCGAAGATGGTGTCGAGGAGGCGATTGGTCGGCTCGAACTTCGACGCTCGCAGGCCGCCGATCGATTCCGGCGAGCGCGCACGGACGAACTTCGCCGAGGGTGACAGCTCGAGCCTCGGCGTGAGGAGCGCACTTGCGAGCAGCGTCGCGGGTGAAAACAGCTGGGACAGGAGAATGGTCATCGCAATGCCTCCCTAGTGCGCAGCGCCCGTGCCGACGGCGTGCTTCGGCTTGGGGGCAAGTCGAAGCGATCGTCGCCGCCCCGACAAAAATCACTGCGCACATTGCAAACATCTGAACGGTCGAAACTGCAGTCGCCGGTCATCGGCGAGCTGGCCGGCGAAGTGAGGCGATTGATCGACGCTGAAACCAAGCGCCCGGAGCGTCTGCATCGCCGCGCTGGGCTGCGCGCGCGCTGCATATTGTTTTCCAACGTTGCCCGCGCCGATCGCCGTCGCGGCCCCTCCAGACAGCGTTCGAAAAGCGACTGGGACTTGTCCTCGGCGCCGGCTGATCGGAGCGATGGAGGGGCCCGAATACCTCGATATAGAAGCGGTCGCGGCGCTGGCTGCCGGCGCGTTCCTAAAGCTCTATGGTGTCAATGAGGACGGGCCGGCCGAAAAGGGTCGCGAAACCGAATTGGTCCTAGTGCCCCTGCGGGCGGGAATGGAATGCCGGTCTAGCTACCGAGCAACTCGTGAGCACGCATCGCAAGCTCGGTTCGGTTGTCGACGCCGAGCTTGTCGAAAATCGCATGCAGATAGACTTTCACCGTTCCTTCGGTGACGCCAAGCTGCGAGGCGATGTCCCGGTTACGAAGGCCCTGGCGCACCAGGTCCACCAATTCGCGCTCGCGCGGGGTGAGCGAAGGCGCCCGCGAGGCGCGCTCCTTCGCGATATGCGTGCGCTCCTCGACCTCGGGATCCACCCAGGACTCGCCCTTACCGACCTTCTCGATACATTCGAGCAGCAGGGCCGGGTCGGATGTCTTGAGGACAATCCCCTCCGGCGCGAGCCGGTCGGCCGTGAGGAGCTGCGAATCGTCCATTCCTGCCGTCAGCAGGATGACGGTCGGTGCGCGCTTCGAATCGCGGAGCTGGCGCAGCACCTCGAGGCCCGAGCCGTCCGGCATGTTGACGTCGAGGAGGAGCAGATCGGGTCTCTGCCGCTGCACTTGCGCAAGCGCATCGGAACCGCTGCGCGCACGGCCGATCAGCTCATATTCCGTCCCGCGGAGCAGCACCTCGAGCGCGGCACCGATCATGGGATGATCGTCGGCGAGAAGAATCCGTGTCATGCGGCCGCTCCCAATGGAATCGTAATGACGATGTTCGTGCAGCCCGGCTCCGAATAGAGCGAGAGCGAACCGTGGGCCCGATCGACCCTCTCCTTGAGCGACCAGGGCTCGATCGGCGAATTTCCATTTGCAAGGGCAAAGCCCGAGCCATTGTCCCTCACCTGCAGCCGAAGCTGGTCCTGCTCGACCGCAACATCGACGTCGATCCGGCTGGCGCCGCCGTGACGGACCGCGTTGGCGACCGCTTCGCGGAGCAGTTGCTGGAGGTCGAGCTGGAGCCTGATCGGGATCGACGCATTGTCGTTGCTCGCCGCGATCCGGCAGTCGATTGCCCACTGCTGCTCCAGGCGCTGGGCGAGCGCCTTCAGCTCATCGACAGCCTCAGCAAGTTCCAGCTCGCGGTTGCGGCGCAGCGCCGAGACGAAGGCGCGGATTTCGACCTGTTCCTCGATCAGCAAGCGCTTCAGCTCCTTCAGATCAGATTCGACCTGCCCGCCCGACCGTGAGCCCCGCATGATTGCTTCCACACGGAACGCGGCGCCGGCAAGGAACTGGACGACACTATCGTGGACATCGCGCGCGAGCGAGAGGCGCGTGCGTGCTGCGGCGCCTTCCTCGATTGCCGAAATCAGCGCGTCATGGTCGAGGACCGCACCCGCGGCCCGGCCGAGCTCAACGCCGAGCTCGAGGTAATCGACGGAGAGGGCAGCGATGTCCCAGAGGATCAGCCAGCCCCTTCGCGTGCGCGTGCGCACGTCGGCGATAACGCCCTCGACCGCCCCAATGTCTCGAAGCTCGGAATTATCGAGCAGTTTTTCGGCAGCAATGAACCGATACCACCCGTGCTCGCGCGTGCTCAGCGATTCATTGCGATCGAGATCGAACAGGACCACCGGAACCTTCTCGCGCAGCAGCGGCCGTTCAAGTTCGACGGCTTCGGCCGACCCGAGAATGACGCGGACGCCCTTGAACTGGTGCTCGTCAGCCGTCCCCACCAGTAACGCTCCCGAGCGGGCCTGGGCCGCCTTCATCGCGAGCCCCAATGCCTGGAGGAACGGGTCCTCGTCGTGGCCGATGCGACGGTCGAGCTCGTCGACCCCGAAGAACAGGCGCGTGAACTGTTGGTGGACCCCGAACCAGATAAGCACGGCGGAAAGCGTCAGAAGGTGGCCACTGCGAACGATGAAGCGCTGCATCTCGAATGCTTCGCTGCCGGCAACGAGGAGACCCGCCGCCATGTGGAGGATGATGAGCGCCGTTGCCGTGAGCAACGTCTCGCGCCATCCCCAGCGGATCGCGGCTGACAGGAGCGGGAGGATGAAGAAGAGGAAGAATGGGCTGGTATAGCCGTTCGTCGAGAAGATGATGGCCGTGAACACCATCATGTCGAAAAAATGCACAGGCAAGGCGAGCCGGGCGTCGAGCCACCAATTACGCCAGATCAGCGCGGTAATCGCGAGCGCGAACCAGACGTAAACAAGGAGGAGCAGGTTGGTCTGTCGGCCGAGGTGCTCGGGCTGCGTCCGGTCGAACCAGATCGACATGAGAAACAGGAGCGCAAGTATCAGCCGCCCGAGGGCGATGACCCGCCCGCGCTGATATTTGAACAGGCTCTGGGCACTGGACAGGTTCAGCCTAATGCTCCCCCCGAAGCAGTCTTGCGGGGAAGCTTAAACGTAAGTGAGCCTCGGAGGAAGCCGCCCGGCCCTTGGCTAGCTCGCCATCTTCCTCGCGCCGAGGCCGAGCACCATTTGGTTGGCGCGCTCGTATGGGAGCGGCTTGCCGAACAGATAGCCCTGGATCGTATCGCAGCCGAGGTCGCGCATGCGCTCGAAATCCTCGGCAGTCTCGACCCCTTCCGCGGTGACCGACATCCGGAAGCTCTTGGCGAGCTGCACGATGGACTGGATGATGGCGACATTCTCGGGCCGCGAGCCGGCCTCACGAACGAAGCTGCCGTCGATCTTCAGCTTGTGGAATACGGCCTTGTTCAAATAGCCGATCGACGAATAGCCGGTGCCGAAATCGTCGAGGGCAATGCCGACTCCAAGCGCACGAAGGCGCTTCAGGACGTCGAGCGTCGAACCGTTGTCGCCGAGGAATACGCCTTCCGTCACCTCGAGCTCGAGCCGGTTGCCCGCGAGGCGATGACGGGCGATCGCTTCGCTGACGGTATTCGGCAGCGCCGCCAGGACAATCTGCTTTGGGCTGATGTTCAGCGCGACGGTAATCGGCTCGGGCCAGCTCGCAGCAGCGCGGCAGGCTTCGTCGATGACCCAGTCGCCGATGACCGGCATGAGGCCGGTCTCTTCCGCAACCGGGATGAAAACGTTCGGCGGGACGAAGCCGCGCTTCGGATGGTTCCAGCGGATCAGCGCCTCGAAGCCGACGAGCTTCTGGGTCTTCGCGTTAATGAGCGGCTGATAGACGAGGTGGAACTGCTTGGAGGCAATCGCGCTCCTGAGGTCCGTCTCGAGCCGGACCCTGTCCTCCTGCTCCGACTGCAACTCGGACGAGAAATAGCGGGCGCAACCGCGACCGGCGTCCTTCGCCTGGTAAAGTGCAAGGTCGGCTTTCAAGATGAGATCGTCGACGGTCGCTCCGTCGATCGGGCCGAAAGCGCAACCGATGGAAACGCCGATCCGAATCTCCGTCTGATCGATGAGATACGGTTCTTTGATCGATGCAATGATCCGATCCGCGAGCTTCTCGACCGCGCGTCTGCTCTGCGCGTCGGCAACCACGATCGCGAATTCGTCGCCGCCCATCCGACCGACATGGCCTTCCGCGCCAACCTCGTCGACGAGCCGCTTCGCGACTGCACGCAACACCGCATCGCCCTTTGGGTGACCGAAGGTATCGTTCACGGGTTTGAAGCCGTCGAGGTCGAGGAACATGATCGCGCACGGCACATTGCCGGTGGTCGCGGCGCGCAGCGCCTCGCCCAAGAGCTGCCGCACCCGGCCGCGATTGGGCAGACCGGAAAGGACGTCGACGTTCGCGAGATGCGTTAGCCGCTCCTGGGTCTGGCGGATTTCGGTGATGTCGGAACCGACGCCGCGAAAACCTTCGAACCGCCCCGCGGTATCGACGATGGGGTCGCCTGCGATCGAGATCCAGCGCGCGCCGCGCGGTGTCTTAAGCTCCATCTCCAGGGCGTTGAACGGCTTCTTCTCAAGGAGCACACGACCGAGCTCGGCGTGACCCCAAGAAGCGCCGGGAGCGAATGGCCGATCAGTTGACCGGCCGGCTTGCCCAAGAGGGCGCTCATGCGCGAGCTGATATAGGTGACACGGTTGTCGGCATCGATCTGCCACAGCCAGCCGACACCGCGCTGCTCATATTCTTGGAGCAGCAGGCTCGCGCTTTCGCTCTGGCTGCCGACGTCCGCGTTGGTCTTGAGCTGGTGGAAGGCCCAGCGGGCCACGGTCAGCACGCCGAAGATCGACACCCCAAGCGTGAACACGATCGATAGCATGTGCTGGAAAGGAACGGTGTGACGTCCAATGAGGAGCACGCCTGCGACACCTCCGGTGAAGGTGATCATCCAGGCGTTCGCGCACGGCGGGATGACCACGAGGCCCAGCGCCCCGATGCCGAGCCCGGCCATGACCGAGGCGGCGATGACCTGTGTACCAGGGTCGAGCGAGGGGAAGAGGTAGAGAGGCAGGCTCAGGAAGACGAGCCCGCGGCATGCGACCTCGGCGACCATCGTCCACATCGGCACGCGGCGTCCCGAGCGGCCGACGCAGGTAACTGACTGGGTGCGCGCGAGCTGCATCGCGGCAAGGTTCACGGCAGCGACCGCGCAGACCCAGGGCAAAATCCAGGTTGGGCCGACCGAGGACCACAGGTTCGCAGCCATCATCAGCGCAGCGACGATGTTTGCGGCCGCAAAGAAGGGCGCGAGATGCGCTCGCGACAGCAGCTGGACGTCGCGCAGCGGCGAACTTTCCGATTCGTTCTCGCGCGCCGTCAGGCCCGCCGATTCCCCCCCGGGAAGTCGAGCCGAAATCAAGCGCTTATAGCGATCTGGAGCTTCGTACATCCGCCCGCCGTTCCACGTCCAGCCGCCGGATTAGACAAAGAGAGTTGAAGCCCGGTTAAGTGCAATCGCTATTTCTTTTGTGGCTCGCACATTCGATATTAGCGAAGATTAAGCCCGCTCGGGCGTCGGAGCGCTTCTCGCAATGGCGGCGAAGCACCTCTATATGCGGAGGCGATGGCGACCGACAGCGCGACCCTCGACCGCCGGGTGACGGCGCCACGGCGCACGTCCGACAGCCCCAAAATCCACTCGCCTGCTGACCCGATCGCGCGCGGCATGGGCCTCGACCGGCCCTTCTTTGAGGACAAGAATCGCGCCTTCTGGATCCTCCAGACGATCGGCTGGACCGGATATTTCTTTCTTCGGACCATTTCCGGCTTCGCTAACAGCTTGGGATGGATGCTGCTCGTCCATACGCTGCTCCTCACCGCGACCGGCTATTCGCTGACGCTGCTCATGGGATCGCTGTTCCGGCGGCTGATCAAGATGAAGCCGATCTGGACGGTACTGCTCTCCCTCGCGGCAGTGATCATGGCGTCGGGCACATTCTCGATCATCGAGACGTGGAGCGTCTCGACGTTCCTGAAGCCGCAGCTGAGGCCAGAGGGCGTCGTCTATTTCACCGCGTTGGGGCTGGACTTCATCCTGCTCGCCGCTTGGGCCGCCCTCTATTACGGCATCAATTACTTCCTTTTGCTGGAGGACCAGATCCGCTTGCGAGAGCGCCTCGAGGGTCAGGCCTCCGCCGCGCAGCTCGCGATGCTCCGGTATCAGCTCAACCCGCACTTCCTCTTCAACACGCTGAATTCCATCTCCACCCTCGTTCTTCTGAAGCAGACGGAACGGGCCAACGCGATGTTGGCCAGGCTCTCTTCCTTCCTGCGCTACACGCTTGCGAACGAGCCCACCGCAAGAGTGACGCTCGCTCAGGAGGTCGAAACGCTGAAGCTCTATCTCGAGATCGAGAAAATGCGCTTCGAGGACCGGTTGCGACCACACTTCCGTATCGAGTCGGAGACGATCGGCGCCCGCCTTCCCTCCCTTCTGCTCCAGCCGCTGATCGAAAATGCGATAAAATATGCAGTTACGTCGGCCGAGCAGGGGGCGGACATATGGATCACGGCGTGTCGGGAGGGGCAGGCGGTCAGGATCGAGGTTGCGGACAATGGCGACGGTGGGGGCGCCGAAATCGCCGCCAGTCCATCGACCGGCGTCGGCCTGGCGAACATTAGAGACCGACTGTCGCAGGCCTATGGCGCATCGCATCGGTTCGATACGAAACAGAACGAGCGGGGGGGCTTCAGCGTTATCCTGGAAATTCCCTTTGAGACCGGAGAGACTGCCTCATGACCATCCGGACCATTTTGGTCGATGACGAACCACTTGCGACCCAGGGTCTGCAATTAAGATTGCAGGCGCATGAAGACGTCGAAGTAGTCGCCACAGCGGCCAACGGGCGCGAGGCGATCCGCCAGGTCAAGACGAACAAGCCCGACCTCGTCTTCCTCGACATCCAGATGCCGGGGTTCGACGGCTTTTCGGTGATCCAGGGCTTGATGGACATAGAGCTTCCACTCTTTGTTTTCGTCACTGCGTTCAGCGAACACGCGCTGCGCGCCTTCGACGCGCAGGCGGTCGACTATCTGATGAAGCCAGTCGATGAAGACCGGCTCGCCGCGACCATGGACCGTGTCCGGCAGCGCCTTTCCGAAAGGCGCAGCGCGGAGGAAAGCGAGCGGCTCAAGGAAGCGCTCGCCGAACATGCGCCGGAAGCGGCCGAGGAGCTCGCAGAGGCGTCGCCCGATACGCCCTCGGCAAGCCGTTACGAGAAAATGATCAATATCAAGGACCAGGGACAGATTTTCCGGGTCGATGTCGACACGATCGAGCGAATCGATGCCGCGGGCGATTACATGTGCATCCAGACCGGCGACAACACCCTCATTCTTCGCGAGACCATGAAGGATCTCGAAAAGAGGCTGGACCCACGGCGCTTCCAGCGAGTCCACCGTTCGACGATCGTCAACCTCGATCTCGTGCGGCAGGTGAAGCCGCACACTAACGGGGAGTGCTTCCTGGTGCTCGATTCCGGAGCGCAAGTGAAGGTTTCGCGTTCATATCGCGATGTCGTCGCCAGATTTGTCCACTGACGCGCCTGCGCGCGAACCAGGCTCCGGGCTTTCGGGACGGCGGATCCTGATCGTCGAGGATTCGCCCGTCATCGGGTCAGTCACGGCCGACATCCTCGACGATCTCGGTTGCGAAGCGATCGGTCCGGCCCCGAACATGGCGTCCGCCCGTGAACTGATCGAAGCGGGCGATTTCGATGCGGCGCTGATGGACATCCATATCCGCGGCGAGCGGGTGTTTCCGCTCTGCGAGATGCTGGAGGCAAGGCGCATCCCCTTCGTGTTCACCAGTGGCTATGCAGACTGGCACATGGTGGAGAAATGGCAGGACCGCCCGCGGCTGCAGAAACCCTATACGCCGCAACAGGTCGAAGAGGTGCTGAATTCGGTTCTGAAGGGAGATTAGCCCGCGAGGGGCAGCCGCACGGTGACACTTGTGCCGACGCCGAGCGTGCTCCTGATTTCGAGCGAGCCCTTGTGGCGCTCGACGATATGCTTGACGATCGCAAGCCCAAGGCCCGTGCCGCCCGATTCACGGCTGCGCGCCGCATCGACGCGGTAAAAGCGCTCGGTGATTCGGGGGAGATGCTCGCGCGCGATACCTGGACCGTGGTCAGTCACGCTCACCGCCAGCCACCGGCTCTCGCGTGCCGCCGATATCTCGAGCAACGATTCCGGCCTGTCGCAGCCGTAGCGAAGCGCATTGCTGATGAGATTGTCGAACAGCTGGACGAGCTGCGCGCGGTCGCCGCGGGCGGGCGGAAGGTCTTCGGCGACATTGACATCGATCTTGCACTGCGCAGCAGCGCGGGTCGCAGGGGCGGTTGCGATGCTGGTCTTTATGACATCGCCGATCGACACGCGGTCCGAAGGCGCGACGAAGCGGTCCGCTTCGATCCGCGACAGACTCATCAAGTCTTCGATGATACGCAGCATGCGCCGCGATTCGTCGCGGATGACCCGTCCGAAATTCGAGCGCGTTGCAGCGGGCAGGTTGTCCTCCTCGGCGAGCGTTTCGGCATAGCCGCCGATCGTCGAGAGAGGCGTCCTTAATTCATGACTGGCGTTGGCGACGAAATCGACGCGCATCTTCTCCGCGGCGACGAGATCTGAGCGGTCGATCATCCGGATGAGGACGGTGTCATCGTCCAGCTCGCGGATGGAGAGCAGCCAGGGCCGGCCCGGCTCGGCGATCCCGGTGACCTCGAGATCACCCGAGCGGATCGCGAGGATCTGTTCGAGCGCCTGCGGGTGGCGGATCGCGAATCGGATGTCGCGGCCCTCGAGGCGGGTGCCGAGCAGCCTGCGGGCGCGCGCGTTGGCCACCGTCACGGTGCCGTGCTCGACAACGAGCGCCGGCTCTTCGAGCGCTTCTATGAGTGCGCGCACGCCTGGGCCGTGGTCCCGCATGAGGGGTTCAGTAGCGGATTGGTCAGGCATGTTTCCATCCGCCTGATGCCGAGCCCCCTCGCCAAAGCGAGGGGGCTGCCCTTCGAGCCGAAGGGGAGAGAAGGTCGAAAGGCTTAGAAGACAAGTTGGCCGAAGATGCCGATCTCGTCATATTTGCCGTGATCGAGGCCGCCGATGTTTCCGTTCGACGTGTTGAGGAAGCCGTTGTCCGTCTTCTCGTGCTTGTAGACGAGCGCGATGTCGATCGGAGCAATCGGCTTATAGCCGACGCCGACATTGAAATAATTGTCCTTCACCGGACCGTCCGTGAGCGCGATCGTGTTGTGGGTCGGCTTCACCCAATCGTAGCGGCCGAAGACGTTGAACTCCGGAGTGAAGGCGAATGAGCCGAATGCCGACCAGCCGTGGCCGCTGTCATTGTCCACGCTCGGCGGTTCAGCAGGCTCCGGAGCCGTGAGGATATTGTTCCAGTTCTTGGCGTAGAAATATTCGACGCCCGCGCGGATGCGCTTGTCGGTGTAGGCCGCGAGCGCGTTGAAGCGCGTCGCGTGATGCTCGACATTGACCGTGTCGTTGCTCTTGCTGAGCTTGCCAGTGTAGCCGCCGGCTGCGAGCACGATGTTCTTGATCGGGTGAACGTCGACGCGGCCCTCGAGGTCGATCGTGTTCGTGTTGCGGACGAGGGACTTGTAGCCCCCGCCATTGATCGCCGAGACCTGGTAGTTCACGAGGCCCTTGCCGAAGCCGCCGTAGACATGGATTCCCCAGTCGCTCGATGTGCCGAACTTCGTCCGGTCGATGAGCGTATTCTCGATGTAGCGATAGCCATAAACGCCTTCCGCGAACGGAACCCACGGAAGGTCCGCTTCACCGACCCGGATGTTGAGGGCCGGGTTCAGCTTGGCCTGGAGATAGGCCTTCTTCACGTAGACCAGCACGTCCCTGCTCGGGGCCGAGGCCACCGAGTAGTTCGAGTTGTAACGAAAGTCGGTCGTGATGTTCGCCGAGAAGACGTCGTTAAACTTGTGATCGATGCCGACGTAGAAGCGCTTCAGCTCGGTCTGCGTACCGTTCTGGATACTGTCGGTCCTGTTGCCGGCGAGATCGGTCGACGTCTGGTTGATGTTGCTGACGTTGAGGTAAGCTTTGCCGCTGATCGTCGTGCTGCCCCACCAGCCCGGAGCCTCTGCCTTGGCCGGCACGGGTACAGGAGCCGCTGCGACCTTGGCGACTTCGGCGGCCTGGGTGGCCTGCGCCGACTTCAGTTCGTTCACCTGCTCCTGGAGAGCCTGAATCTGGGCGCGAAGGGCGGCAATGTCGTCCGCGGTTGGCGCACTTTGCGCAAATGCCGGAGTGGCCGTCAGAACGGTGCACGCGAGCAATGCCTTCGAGAAACGAGAAATCATCGGAAACTCCCCCGATATGTGAAATCGAGCACTGAAACTCAGTGCGGGCTAATCGGGGTAAGCGGATGATTGTGTGACGGCAGGCGGACACTTTTATGACAGTCGTTTCAGTCGCGGTTTGAGTCTCCCTGACCTGTGCCATTTCTGCATCAGTCATGGCGGCGGCGGCGGCGCCCCTGCAACAGAACGGCAACATTCCGGTCATTTTCAGTCACCCGCCAAGCGTAGCCCAGAGGTGGAGGCGGCGGCGGGGGTGCCGCTGCCCGTTCACCCTCGGGGGTATTTTCAAATGACCATGTTTACTCGTTCAATCGTGTACCTCGCTGCGTCAGCGAGCCTGGCGGTCGCAGGCGGCGCAAGCGCCACCATCACCGGCGCAGGATCGACCTTCGTCTATCCTGTCCTTTCGCGATGGGCGTCGGACTTCAAGAAGGCCGGCGGCGACGAGATCAACTATCAGTCGATCGGCTCCGGCGGCGGTATTGCGCAGATCAAGGCGGGCACGGTCGACTTCGGCGCCACCGACAAGCCGCTCTCGGCTGAAGAACTTGCAAGCGGCGGGTCTTGCACAGTTCCCGGTCGTGATCGGCGGCATCGTGCCGGTAATCAATATCCCCGGCGCCCGCCCCGGCCAGGTCAAGATGAGCGGCCCTCTGCTCGCGGCGATCTACGCGGGCGAGATCAAGACGTGGAACGACCCGCGGATCGCCAAGATCAACCCTGGTCTACACTTCCCGGCCAAGGATATCACTGCGGTTCATCGCTCGGACGGGTCGGGAACAACCTTCAACTTCACCCACTTCCTGAGCCAGGTGAGCCCGGGCTGGAAGTCGAAGTTCGGTGAAGGCACGACCGTATCGTGGAACGGCGGCATCGGCGGCAAGGGCAACGAGGGCGTTGCCGGCTACGTCAAGCAAATCCCTTATTCGATCGGCTATGTCGAATATGCCTACGTGAAGCAGAACAATCTTGCCTACACGATGATGCAGAATTCGACTGGCAAGTTCGTGGCGCCGAACGCGAAGAGCTTCGCGGCAGCGGCGGCGACCGCCGACTGGCCGCACGCGAGGGACTTCAATCTCGTCATGACCAATGCGCCGGGCGCAGCTTCCTACCCGATCGCCGCTACGACCTTCGTCCTCATGTACAAGCAGCCGAAGAATGCCGCGGCGAGCGCGTCGGCTCGCAAGTTCTTCGGTTGGGCGCTGACCAAGGGCCAGCCGCAGGCGACGAGCCTCGATTACGTCCCGCTGCCGGCGCCGCTGGTCAAGCGGATCCAGACCTATGTCGGCTCCAACATCAAGTAGGCTGAATATCTCTTGCTAACAGGGGGAACGGCCCGCCGGTTTCGGCGGGCCGCTTTCTTATGCTTCGCTGTCGAGCGAATATCCGGCTGAGCGAACCGTGCGGATGAGGTCCGGACGATCGCAGGAGTTCAAAGCCTGGCGCAGCCGACGCACATGCACGTCGACGGTTCGCGTATCGATGTCCGGATCGTGCGACCAGACGGCGTCGAGAAGCCGCTCGCGAGAGAAGACCCGGCCGGGGTGCTCGAGGAAATGCTTGAGGAGCCGGAATTCTGTCGGGCCGAGCGGAACCTGCCGGCCGCCGCGGCGAACTCGGTGCGCGGCGACGTCCATCTCGAGGTCCGCATAAGCGAGCTGCTCGCCCGCGAGGGCCGGGCGTACGCGGCGAAGGACCGCGCCGACGCGCGCCACCAGTTCGCGGGGGCTGAACGGCTTGGTCACATAATCGTCCGCGCCCGTTTCGAGCCCGCGGATCCGGTCGCTTTCCTCGCCCCGAGCGGTCAGCATCATGATCGGCATGTTGGCGGTCGTCGCTCGCCGGCGCAGGCGGCGGCAGACCTCGATGCCGCTGATGCCTTCGACCATCCAATCGAGCACAACGACATCGGGCTTGACCTCATCGACGAGGATCAACGCCTCCTCGCCGTCGCCAGTGCGGGTCACATCGTAACCGGCGCGTTCAAAATGGAAGGCCACGAGGTCCGCAAGAGCCCGGTCGTCCTCCACGAGTAGAAGCCGCTTCGTTGCCATAGATCAGTCGTCCAATTCCGACTTGCCCGGCCGGTCCACCATGTGCACGCCAGTCGCCGCATAATAGACCATCTCGGCGATGTTGGTGGCATGGTCACCCACGCGCTCAAGAATTCTTGGCGACGAACAACAGGTGGGCAGAGGGGCCGATATTTTGCGGATTCTTCCATCATGTGGGTGAGAAGCGTTCGGAAAATCGACTCATAGAAATCGTCCACCGCCGAGTCCCGCTCGCACACTCGAACAGCAGCTTGGGCATCGCGTTCGACGAAAGCATCGAGGACGTCGTGCACCATCTCGGTTGCAATCCGCGCCATTTCGGGAAGGACCGATAACGGCTCGATCTTCCCGACATTCTCGAGCAGCGGCACTCGCTTGGCGATGTTCTTGGCATAGTCGCCGATGCGCTCCACGACGCTCGAAATCTTGAGCGCCGCGACAACGTCGCGAAGATCGCTCGCCATCGGCGCTCTGAGTGCAATTAGCTGCACTGCCTGACGTTCTGTTTCCTCCTCCAAGACGTCGAGTTTCTTGTCGCCCTGGACGACCCTCAACGCGCCTTCGACGTCGCGCTGCACGAGGCAGCGCATCGCTTCGCCGATCGCATGCTCGGCAAAGCCGCCCATCTGGCTGATGAGCGCGCGCAGGCGGTCAAGATCCTCGTCGAAAGCCTTGAGCGTGTGTTCGCGAGTTTGCTGCATGATCGCTCCAATCAGCCGAAACGGCCGGTGATATAGTCCTTGGTCCGCTGCTCGTGCGGGTTGGTGAAGATGTCGCTGGTTTTCCCGATTTCGACGAGCTCGCCCAAATGGAAGAACGCGGTGCGCTGCGATACCCGCGCCGCCTGTTGCATGTTGTGCGTGACTATCACGATCGTGAACTGTTCACGAAGTTCGTGGATCAGCTCCTCGACCTTCGCGGTCGAAATTGGATCCAGCGCCGACGTCGCTTCGTCGAGCAGCAGGATCTCGGGCCGAACGGCGATCGTGCGCGCAATGCAGAGGCGCTGCTGCTGGCCGCCCGAGAGTCCGAGCGCGCTCTGGCTGAGCTTGTCCTTCACCTCTTCCCAAAGGGCCGCCTGGCGCAGCGCGGACTCGATGCGATCGTTGAGTTCCGACTTCGACAGCCGCTCGTAATAAGAGAGCGCGAAGGCGACGTTGGCGCGGATCGAAGACGGGAAGGGAGTCGGCTTCTGGAAGACCATGCCGACCAGCCGCCTGAGGTCCGACAGCGGATATTTGCGGTCGAGGATGTTGCGGTTGTCGATCACGATCTCGCCGGTCGCATATTGCTCCGGATAGAGCTCGTAGATGCGGTTGATCGTTCTTAGCAGAGTCGATTTGCCGCACCCCGACGGACCAATGATCGCCGTCACGCATTTTGACGGGACGGACATGTTGACCTCTTTCAGGGCATGTCCCTTGCCATAGTAGAAGTCGAGATCCCGGATTTCGATCGTACCCGGGCCGGTACTGCTCGTGGTCGGCAGGTCGGCCGAATCCATCGGCATGATTCGAAGAGCCGTATCATTCATCTTTGTCTGCCTTTCCGGGCGAGAACCCGGACCAGGATGTTGAGGATGAGCACGAATGCGGTGAGGACGAATGCGCCCGCCCAGGCGAGCGTATGCCATTCATCATACGGGCTCATCGCGTACTGGAAGATAACTACTGGCAGGTTGGCCAGCGGGGCATTGAGGTCGGCGCTCCAGAACTGGTTGTTGAGCGCGGTGAAGAGAAGGGGCGCAGTCTCGCCGGAAATCCGAGCGACGCCGAGCAGGATGCCCGTGATGATCGCACTCATTGCCGCTTTGTAGAGGATCTGCCTGGTTACTCTCCAGCGCGGCAGGCCGAGCGCGAATCCCGCTTCGCGCATCGTATCGGGAATGAGGAGCAGCGACTCCTGCGTGGTTCGGACAACGATCGGCACGAGGATGATCGCCAGCGACAGCGCCCCGGCATAGCCGGAGAAATGGCCGGCACCGCGCACGACCAGCTCGTAGACGAAGAGGCCAATGACGATCGATGGCGCGCTGAGGAGAATGTCGTTGATGAAGCTCGCGACCTTGGCAACGCGCGTGTGGCGGCCATGCTCCGCGAGATAGGTGCCGGCAGCGACGCCCACCGGTGTCCCGATAAGGAGGCCCAGAAAGATCATCATCGCACTGCCATAGAAGGCATTGAGCAGGCCCCCGGTCGCTCCGGGGGGCGGAGTCATCTCTGTGAACAATTTGCCGCCCAATGCTCCGGCGCCCTGACGAAGCGTCATCCACAGGATCCAGAACAGCCACAGCAGGCCAAACGCGGTCGCAAGCGTCGCGAATATGAAGGCAACGACATCGGCCACTCTGCGGCGGGCGGGGATCGCCATCAGTGCGTCCTTCCCATCTGCTTGTTGACCCTCAGCAGGAGCAATTTCGCGATCGTCAGCACGATCAGCGTCACGACGAACAGCAGGAAGCCGAGCGCGATCAGCGACGAGCGATAAAGGTCGGTGTCGGCTTCGGTAAATTCGTTCGCGATCGCCGCGGCGATCGAGTTGCTGGGCATCAGAAGCGAGGCCGAGAGGTCATGCGCGTTGCCGAGCACGAAGGTGACCGCCATCGTCTCACCGAGCGCGCGGCCGAGGCCGAGGAAGATCGCTCCGATGACAGCCGACCGCGTGTAGGGAAGCGTCACGCTGCTTAGTACCTCCCATCTGGTCGAGCCCAACGCGACTGCCAATTCGCGAAGCGGCGCTGGAACCGCGCTAAAAACTTCGCGAGCAACGGCCGCAATGAAAGGAATGACCATGATCCCAAGTACGATCCCCGCGGTGAGCATGCCGATGCCGATCGGCGGACCGCTGAACAGCGGACCTATAATGGCCTTGCCGCCAAGATGGTCGGCAAGCCAGGGTTCGACATTCGTGGCCATGAAGGGGGCGAAGACGAACAGTCCCCACATGCCGTAGATGATGCTGGGAATGGCCGCGAGCAGCTCAATCGCGATTGAGATCGGACCCCGCGTCCATCTTGGAGCGATGTCAGTCAGGAACAAGGCAATGCCGATGCTGACCGGAACCGCGATGATGAGTGCGATGGCCGAAGTGACCAGTGTTCCGTAAATTGGAACCAGGGCCCCGAAGTGGCCGCCGACCGCATCCCAGTCGGAACTGGTGATGAACTTCAAGCCGAATGTCTGGAAAGCGAGCCGGCCGCCCCATGCCATCGACAGGGCGATGGCGCCGAGCAGGATCAAGACGAACCAGGCAGCGCCGGCGGTGATCAGCTGGAATAAGCGATCGGCGCCGGCGCCGCTCTTTCGGGCGACCGGAGTTTGGATTTCTTCTATACTTGTGGCGGTCGCTGCGTTCACTTGACGTTTTTAGAGATGTAGCTCTCGATCTGCTGCACGAGGTCATTCGGCAGCGGCACGTAATCGAGCTTTTTCGCCTGGTCCTGACCCTTCTCCAGCGCATATTTGAAGAAGGCGATCCCGGCATCCGACTTGGCCTTGTCCCTCGGCTGCTTGGGCAGGAGGATGAAGGTGGTCGCCGCGAGCGGATAGGCCTGGGCCCCTGGCGCGTTCGTCATCACCAGGTTGAAGTCCCGGGCGTTCTTCCAATCCGCGGTCGACGCGGCAGCAGCGAACAAATCCGCGCTCGGCGGAACGAACTCGCCGGACGCGTTCTGGAGAAGGGCATAGCTCATGTGGTTCTGGACCACATAGGCATATTCGACATAGCCAATCGAATTCGGCAGCTGCTTCACATAGCCGGCAACTCCCTCGTTGCCCTTGCCGCCGACGCCGCCGACCCAATTGACCATCTTGCCCTCGCCCGGTCCGCTCTTCCAGGTCGGGCTGACCTGGCTGAGATAATGGGTGAAGTTGAAGGTCGTGCCGGAACCGTCCGAGCGGTGGACGGCCGCGATGGCAGCACCGGGCAGGTTTAAGCCTGGGTTGATTTTCACGATCGCGGGATCGTTCCAGTTCTTGATCTTGCCCAGGTAGATATCGGCAAGGATCGGGCCCGTGAGCTTCAGCTTGCCGGCATTCAGTCCGCCGATGTTCACGACCGGAACAATGCCGCCGACGACTACCGGGAACTGGGCGAGGTTGTTCTTCGTCAGCTCATCGGACTTCAGCGGCTGGTCGGTTGCGCCGAAGTCGACGGTGCCGGCCTCGACCTGCGAAATGCCGCCGCCGGAGCCAATCGACTGGTAGTTGACCGCGGTGCCGGCCTGCTTCTGATAATCCGACGCCCAGGCGGAAAGGACCGGATATACGAAGGTCGAGCCGGCGCCGGTGATCTGCACGCCCGACCCTCCCGCAGCATTGCCCTTGTGGCCGCAGGCAGCAAGCAGGGCGAACGCGGGGAGAGCGAGAAGCAGCTTGTTCATGGCACTTGGGCTCCTTTGTGAGGAATCAGCCGTGCCCTAGCGACCCTTCGGCGAAGCCTGTGTGACATTTGTGTTGCGCTTTTATGACAGCGGCTGCGCGCGTTGCGCCGGGGCGGTCGGGGGCGTAGGCGGGCTGCCGCCATGGCGAGCAAATTCGAAATATTCGCCGCGCTTCACGTGCCAGGCGATCCGGTCATCCTCTATAATATCTGGGACGTCGGAAGCGCCCATGCCGTGGTCGCCGCCGGCGCGAAGGCGCTCGCGACAGGAAGCCACCCTGTCGCGGACGCGAACGGCTGGCCCGACGGACAGCAGGTGCCGATCGACTTCGCTCTCGCCAATGCCAAGCGTATCGTCGAGGCCGTCGATCGCCCCGTGACTGTCGATTTCGAAGGCGCTTATTCGGCCGACGCTGAGGAAGGGGGCGCGAACGCTGCGCGATTGAAGGCAACCGGAGCGGTCGGGTGCAATTTCGAGGATCAAGTGGTCGGCGGCGAAGGACTGCACGCGCTCGAGGTCCAGGTGAAGCGGATCGCCGCGATCCGCCGGGCGGTCGGCGACGAATTCTACCTCAATGCGCGGACCGACCTGTTCCTCAAGACCGAGACCCACGACGATGCCCTGATCGATCAGGTGGTAGAGCGCGGAAAGGCATTCGCCGATGCCGGCGCGAACGGCTTCTTCGTACCGCGCCTGTCAGATCCGAGGCAGATCGAGCGGGTGGTGCGCGAGGTCCCGCTGCTGCTCAACGTCATCGCATTCCCGAACGCGCCCGAGAAGAAGGTCTGGGCCGACGCAGGAGTTGCTCGGATCAGCCACGGCCCATTCCCACACCGCGCGCTGATGAAGAAGCTTGAGGAAATGGCGCGCGAGGCGATGAGCTGAGCTGGGGTGTTGAGCGCAAGATTTAGGAGGCGGAAAGCCGGCCGCTTGCTCAAATGACTTGCTCCGGAGGAGGCGAAACAGCCGTCATGAGCAAGTTTGAAGCTTTCGCGAAACTCCACGTTCCCGGCGATCCATTGGTTCTGTTCAACGCGTGGGATGCCGGTAGCGCGCAGGCCGTTGCCAAGTCCGGTGCGAGCGCGATCGCTACCGGTAGTGCCTCGGTTTCCATGGCGAATGGCTTCGGGGACGGCCAGGAAGTTCCGCTTGAGCTCGCGCTCGCCAATGCCGTGCGGATCGTAGAGGCTGTCGAACTGCCCGTTACGATCGACTTCGAGGGCGGCTATGCGTCCGACACGGACGGACTGGCCGCCAACGCTCGTCGCCTCGCGCGAACCGGGGCCATCGGCTGCAACTTCGAAGACCAGGTGGTCGGAACGGACCGGCTTTATGAAAGCGTCGACCAGGTCGCCCGGATAACCGCGCTGCGCGAGGGAATGGGCGACAATTTCTTCATCAATCTTCGCACCGACCTGTTCCTGAAAGCGAACGCCGAGTCCCACGACGCAGCGCTCGCCGGCCAGGCGATCGAGCGCGGGAAGGCTTACAGGGACGCAGGCGCGAACGGCTTTTTCATTCCAGGACTCGCCGATTTGTCATTGGTCGAGCGGATCACCTCAGCGGTCGGCCTTCCCGTCAATGCCATGCACCTGCCGAACGGCCCCACGCGCGCGCAGTGGGCTAGTGCCGGTATCGCGCGTGTCAGCCATGGACCGTTCCCGTACATGGCGATGCAGGAGTGGCTTGCGGGCGAAGCGCGCGCGGCGTTGGCTTAGTCTAGGCCCGACCGAACCGCCACCATCTGACGCGCGGCCCAGACTTGAGGACCGTCTTGCGGAACAGTTGCGCGGCGAGCCGGAGGATGATCCCGACCCACAAGGCTTGCCAAAGGATAGCGAGAAGGTGCGGCCACCAATGCGGATCCTGCGCCGCGCGAGCGAGCATCACCATTGGAGAAGACAGCGGGAAAATCGCGGCGGCGATGGCTTTGGGCAAATCCGGTGCGCCGACTGCCGTCGCGGCGAGGGCGAACACAAGCAACTGCCCGAAAGTTGCCGGCATTGCCAGAACCTGGACCTCGCGCGCGGTCGATGCCTGCGCGCCGATCGTGAGCATGATCGCCCCGATGAGCAGGTAATTCGTCGCGAAATAGACGACGACCAGTGCCAGGAAGCCGGGCCAGCCTATGGCCGGCACCGGCAATGTCGCAACGCCGCCATGCTTGATCATTTCGATGAAGAGCGCGCCGGCGCAGAGCCAGACCAGAATGCCGATCACCGACGCGGCCAGCATGGCGAACAGCTTGCCGACGAACATCGCGTCGATCGGAACCGCGGCGGCGATCACCTCGATGATCTTGTTCGATTTCTCTTCGATCAGCTGGGACATGACCATGCCGGCCAGGAACAAGGTGAGGAAAAATATCAGCATCTGGCCGATCTGGGCCGTCACGGCCCGATCGTTGACCAGCGAGCCCGTCGAGCCGTGGACGTTTGTTACGGGAATGAGCGCCGGAGTTTCCTGCGGCGAACGCGCATTGGCGATCAAGAGACGCAGCTGGCCGAGCGTCGCCGGATCGTCCGCAACCGAGCCGGTAAGGTGCGGATGATCGAGACCGCCAACAAGGACGGCGCGCACCGGCGGACTTCCGCTAGCGAGCAAGTGCTGCTGTTGGGCGTCGAGGTCCCGCTCGGCCGCATAATGGACAATCTTCACCACCGCACCGTCGCTCAGCGCCTGCGTGAGCTGGTCGCGCGCCTTCGAAAGCCGGTTGAAGTCGCTATCGCTCGATACGACGGCAACGACGGGACGCTCGGCCTGGGTCGCGACACGAGCGCCGATGCTTCCAAACAAGCCGCCGAGCAGCAGCGGAAACAAGGGTCCCAAGAGGAAAAAGATAAAGGCCTTGGAGAGCACGGTCGCACCGAAATCGCGGCGGGCGATAACGAGCGAGGAGCGGATGAAGCGAATCATCGCGCCTGCCCCATCTCAGCCGCCGCCTTGTTCCCGGCGATGGCGACGAAGGCGTCGTGAAGTCCCGGCCGCTCGATCGCCAGGGTCTCGATGCCAGCGCCGCCATCGATGAGAGCCTTGAGCAGCGGTTCTGGGCCGCCCTCCGGCAGGTCGAACACCCATTCGCCCCCTTCACTACGAGCGGCGGCAGGAATTGCAGACCTCCAGACACCGTCCTTCTCCCGCGTGCGCAGCCGGACAATCGGCCGAAGCCGCGCCCGCGCCTCGTCGACGCGACCGTCGAATGCAACGCGGCCCTTGGCAATGATCGCCACGCGCTCGCACAAGCGCTCGGCGTGGGCGATCACATGGGTGGAGAAGATGACTGTCGCCCCGGCGCGCGTCTCGCGCCGGATCAGCTCCTCGAGCCGGCCCTGGTTGATCGCGTCGAGGCCGGCGAACGGCTCGTCGAGGACGATCAGTTTTGGCCGGTGGACAATCGTGCCGAGGAGCTGGACCGTCTGCGCCATGCCCTTCGAAAGCGAGCGGATCGGCTTATTCGCCCAGTCGCCAAGATTGTGCTCGGCCAGCAATTCGTCGGCACGGCGACGCCCCTCCGGCATCGGAAGGCCGCGCAGTGCGCCCATGAAGGCGATCGCGTCGCGCGCATGCATCGCCGGGTACAGGCCCCGCTCCTCGGGCAGGTAGCCGACCTCCGGCGCCGCATCGAGCGGGCGCGCTCGGCCGAGGACGCTGCGCGTGCCGCTCGACGGATCGATGATCCCGATCAGCATCCGCAAGATCGTCGTCTTGCCGGCGCCGTTGGGCCCCAGGAGACCGTAGATCGAGCCCGTCGGCACGGCGAGGCTGACGCCATCAACTGCGCGCGTCTCCCCGAAATCCTTGACCAGGTCGATCGCTTCGACAGCAGGCGCATCGGAGGCCGCGGAATGGGTTACCTGCTGGAGCACTGAAATTCCTACGAAAATTGCCGCCGTCGATGTAGGGACGTGTCAGTGCATAAGAGCCAAAGCCTTGAGGAAGCAATAAGGGCGAAGGCGGGGGAGCTCGGCTTCACAGCCTGCGGCTTCGCACGCGCGGATGCCGCTGACGCCGCAGGGATCGACATCGAGCGCTGGCTCGAAGCCGGTCATCACGGAACGATGGAATGGATGGAGACGCGTGCGCATCATCGCGTGTCGCCGCTCGCACTTTGGCCGGAGGCGAAGTCGGCGATCGCGCTCGGGATGAGCTATGCGCCGGCATCCGACCCGCTGGCCCTTGCTGCACGGCCCGGGCTCGGACGCATCTCGGTTTATGCGCAGGGCGGCGACTATCATAAAACGGTCAAGAAGGCGCTGAAAGCGTTGGCGCGGTGGCTCGTTGAGGAGGCGGGCGGCGAGCTGAAGGTGTTTGTGGACACGGCGCCGGTGATGGAAAAGCCGCTCGCCCAGGCCGCGGGCATCGGCTGGCAGGGCAAGCACACCAACCTCGTCAGCCGTGAGCATGGCAGCTGGTTGTTCCTGGGCATCGTGCTGACGAGCCTTGATCTAGAGTCCGATGCGCCGGCCGACCATGGCCGGCATTGCGGATCGTGCACAAGGTGTCTCGATGCCTGCCCGACGCAGGCCTTCATTGGGCCCCACCGGATCGATGCGCGACGTTGCATCTCCTATCTCACCATCGAGCATGACGGGCCGATCCCGGAGGAATTCCGAAGCGCGATAGGAAACCGCATCTATGGCTGCGACGACTGCCTTGCCGTTTGCCCCTGGAATTGCTTTGCCGATGCCGCTTGCGCCAACCGCGCATTTCTTCCGCACGCCGAGCTGGTCGCGCCGCGGCTTGCCGATCTGCTTGCTCTTGACGAGGCGTCTTTCCGCGAAATGTTCGCGGGATCGCCCATCAAACGGATCGGCGTGAAACGGCTGACCCGCAACTGCCTGATTGCAGCAGGCAACAGCGGTGATCCTGCGCTTGCTCCGTCAGTCGAGAAGCATCTCGGCGATCCCGATCCCGTAATCGCCGAAGCCGCAGCATGGGCGGTGGCTCAGCTCGGATATTCGAGTGCGGAGATGCATCTCGCCTGATCGACGTCGGCGCCCGACGTGTTTCTTGTATCGACATGCGTCACGTGCATGACGCCATTCTGCCCCGGGTAGAGATAGGCGTCGAGAATGCAGTCACGGCCGCGAAACTGTAGCTTGAGGCTCGTCCCTTCCTGGACCTGCAAGGCGGGCAGGCCGAAATGACCGGTGAGGTCTCTCGTCGTCATGCCCGTCAGCTGGGTAATTTGGCGCTGCACCAGCACAGCCTGCACATGCTGCTGCGGCGAAGGGGTCGGCTCGGGCTTCGTGGCGCAACCGGCAAGGATCAGGGCGGAGGCGAAAAGTAGGCGGCGCATGGGATCACGATGCCCTGGCCCATTCGCCGAGGCAAGGTTGCCCGCAATTGAACGGGCCGCTAGGCGGCGCGCTTTCCTCATTTGTTGCGAGATTCCATGCCCGAACCGAGCCTCGATGTCTTGTGCATCGGCAACGCCATCGTCGACGTGATCGCCGAAGCTAGCGACGATTTCCTACGCGACGAGGGCCTTGTCAAAGGGACGATGCGCCTGATCGACGCCGAGGAGGCGGAGCGGCTTTATTCGCACATGGGACCGGCGCACCAGGTCAGCGGCGGATCGGCGGGGAACACTGCCTCGGGCATCGCCGCCCTCGGCGCGCGCTCGGCCTTCATCGGCCAGGTCGCACCCGATCAGCTCGGCGAATTCTACCGGCACGACCTTAGAGCGGCGGGCGTCGAGTTCATCACGCCCGCCGCAGACGTCGGCGCTCCAACCGCCCGTTCCATGATCCTCGTGACGCCTGACGGACACCGGACGATGAACACCTTCCTCGGCGCCGCACAGCACCTGCCGGTGAGCGCGCTCGACGAGGAGCAGGTCCGCGGATCGGCGATCCTCTATCTTGAGGGCTATCTATGGGACCCCGAGACGCCGCGCTACGCGATGATCCGGGCGATCGAAGTGGCCCGGGAGGCAGGCCGGAAAGTGGCCTTCACGCTGTCCGACATCTTCTGCGTCGATCGCCACCGCGATGGTTTCAACAGGCTGCTCGATGACCGCAGGATCGATATCCTCTTTGCCAACCAGGCCGAGGTCGAGGCCCTTGCCGGCGTTCCGCATCTGGAGAGCGCAGTAGCCGCCGTGAAGGACAAGGTCGAAACGCTCGTCGTCACTCGCAGCGAGGACGGTGCTCTTGCAACGCGCGGCGACGAACGTGCCGACGTCCCGGCCGAACCCATCGACAAGCTTGTCGACACAACGGGCGCCGGCGACCTCTTCGCGTCCGGCTTCCTGGTGGGCGAGGCACGGGGCCTCGGCCTGGAGAGGTCGCTTCGACTTGGCGCGATCTGCGCCGCCGAAGTGATCCAGCACTATGGCGCGCGCCCCGAGGCGGACCTCAAGGCGCTGGCCGGCACCTCGATTTAGTCGCCTTCGCCGATATCCTGCGGCGGAGCGGGTGAACGAGGCATCGGCGCGATACCAATCGAGCCCGGCGCCTCCGGTGAAAGCTCCGGAACTTCGGTCAGCCCGCGAGCGATGTGGCTGTGACGGTACCCGTAGAGGAAGTAGACCACGAGGCCGATCACCGTCCACGTCACGAACAGCAGCTTGGATTCCATGTTGAGGTTGACGAACAGCAGCAGGCAGCCCGCGATCGACAGCGGCGCGATGACGAAGACGGCGGGCGTGCGGAACGGCCGCCGCCGCGCCGGATCCTTCTTGCGCAGGATCATCACGCCCAGCGACACCATAGCAAAGGCGAACAGGGTTCCGGCATTCGAATAGTCGGCCAGCGTGCCTACTGGCAGGAAGGCCGCCGCAATGGCCACGAAGATGCCGGTGACGATGGTCACGACATAGGGCGTGCGGAACTTCTCATGAACGGCCGACAGTCGCTCAGGCAGCAGGCCGTCGCGGGCCATGACGAAGAAGATGCGGGTCTGGCCATACATCATCAGCAGCACGACCGACGGAAGCGCAATCGCAGCCGCAAGGCCAACTAGGTTGCCGAAAAGCGGGTTCGACACCTGCCGGAGGATGTGCGCGAGCGCTTCCTTCGAGCAGACCGTCGGCGCGTTCGCTACCTGGCATGCCGCCGAGGCATAGAGCTGCGGCGAGCCCTCCTTGAAGGCAAGCCCGGTCGCCGGATCGATCAGCGGCTGCGCGCCGTAAGCCCCGATCACGCCGCCCGCGACCAACAGGTAAAAGACCGTGCAGATGAGCAGGCTCCCGATCAGTCCAATCGGCACGTTTCGCTGCGGGTTCTTGGTTTCCTCCGCCGCAGTCGAGACAGCGTCGAATCCGACGTAGGCGAAGAAGATCGACGCGGCGGCGCCGAGAATGCCGGTGCCGGAAGAGCTCAATGGATTGCCCCAGCCACGCGGTGCGAACGGATGGAAGTTGGCGCTATGCCCGCTGATCATCGGCAGCGTGATGATGAGGAACATGGTCAGCGCGGTGACCTTGATCACCACGAGCACGGCATTGAACGTGGCGCTTTCCTTCGTCCCGATGACGAGAAGGGTCGTGACGAATGCTACCACGAGAACGGCGGGCAGGTTGAAGATCCCGCCAACTTCGCCACCCTGGAGGAAGCCCCACTCGATAGGCGGTCCCACTCTCAAGGCGTGCGGCAAATGTATCCCGATCGAATCCAACAGGCCGCCAGCGAAGCCGGACCAGCCGACCGCGACCGCGCTTGCGCCAAGCGCATATTCGAGGATCAACGCCCAGCCGACGAGCCAAGCGGCGATCTCGCCCATTACGGCATAGGAATAAGTGTAGGCTGAGCCGGCGACCGGCACCATCGAGGCAAGCTCGGAGTAGCAAAGGGCGGCCAACGCGCAGACGGTGCCCGCCACGATGAAGCTGACCATCATGCCGGGGCCCGCCTTTTGGGCGGCTGTCGCCGTCAGCACGAAAATGCCGGTGCCGATGACTGCGCCGATCCCGAGCAAAGTCAGCTGGAAGGCGCCAAGCGAGCGCTTGAGCGATTTCTTCTCCGCAGTCGCAAGGATTTCATCGAGCGACTTGATTCGTCCGCGACTGCTCGATCGCGGTGCTACAGTGGCCATCTCACTCCCCTACCGAATAGCGTTTCGCAATCGACCCTAACGGCTGAGGTGCCAAGGGCAATCCCCCTTCGACGAGAGGCTATCTCGCGAGCATTGGGCCAAGCGGCCGGCCGCCGAAGATATGCACATGGAGGTGGGGAACTTCCTGGCCGGAGTTCACCCCCGTGTTGGCGAGCAACCGGTAGCCGTCCTCGACCAATCCGGCGTCGCGGGCGATGCCGCCCACCGCCCGGACGAAGGCGGCGATCTCGTCGGCCGAGGCCTTCGCCGAAAAATCGTCCCACGAGACGTACGGCCCCTTGGGAATCACGAGAATATGGGTCGGGCTGAGTGGATTGATGTCGTGGAAGGCGAGCACGTGCTCGTCCTCATAAACCTTCTTGCTCGGCACCTCGCCGCGCAGGATCCTCGCGAAGATATTCGCTTCGTCATAAGGCTGGGTTGCGTCGATGGGCATACCGTTCCTTTCGACCAGCGGCTCTGCACGTCAAGCTCCAACTATGGGATGCTGCGGCGCTAGCCTGGGGAGCCCCGCGAATGCTTGGACGCGCTTCGTTTCTCTTTCTCGCGCTCGGCGGAACTGCAGCTGCCCAGCAGCTGGCGACAGGGATCGCCATCCCCATCACTTACTCGCAGAACTACGATCCAACACTTTCTCCCGACGGCAGGCGAATGATTTTCCTGAAGGTGCTCGAGGGCAAAGAGCAGATGTTCATGGCCAATGTGGATGGCACCAGCGAGCGGCAGCTCAGCCACGACAGCGCCGACCTTGAAGATCCCGCATGGTCTCCGGACGGACAGCAAGTCGCCTATGTGCGGCTCGACGGCGAGCGCAATAGCCTCCACGTCATGAACGCCGACGGCTCCGGTGACAGGCGGCTGACGCCCGGGACGCAGAGCCCGATCCACCCCGCCTGGATGCCGGACGGCCGATCGATCCTCTATTGCACGAACGACGACCTTGACCCGCCCCGCAAGAATGCAGCGGAAATCTATCGCATCGATATCGTCACCGGCAAGATCACTACGGTCATTAGCGGAGGAGTGAACACCTACCCGGTCCCCTCGCCAGACGGGCGGAAGATCGCGTTTCGCAAGATGCTCGACGTCAACAGCGAGCTGTTCGTCGCGAATATCGATGGAAGCAACATGAAGAACCTGACCGATCACCCGGCATTCGAAGGATGGCCGGCGTGGTCGCCGGATGGGAAACGCCTTGCCTTCGGTGCGAACCGCAATTCCAGCTATCAGATCTTCGTCATGAACTCCGACGGCACCGACGTGAAGCTCGTTGCCAATACCGAAGGCCGCGCCACCGCGCCGAAATGGAGCCCGGACGGCCGAATGATCTATTTCACCAATTGCTGGAAGACCGGGCTCAAGTCCGCTTGCGAGATATTTTCGGCCCTTGCTCCAGCGCCCTGAGGCAGCGGGAATCCAGCTTGACCGCTTAAGTCGCGGCGCTAGGCAGGAGCGATGAGCGACGAGACCCCCGAGAGCCTGATCCCGTACGACGAGATCGTGCAGGACGCGCTTCGCGCGGTGGTCGGCCGCGTCCTTCGTGAAGTGGAGCAGTCGGGCGGGCTGCCCGGCGAGCATCATTTCTATATCACGTTCAAGACCCGGATGCCGGGCGTTTCCATCCCCAAGCATCTGCTCGAGCGCTTCCCCGACGAGATGACGATCGTCATCCAGCACCGCTTCTGGGACCTGAAGGTCGAGGAAAATTCGTTCTGCGTCGGGCTGTCCTTCGGCGGCGTTCCGGCAACGCTGCTCGTGCCCTTCGCCGCCGTAACCCAGTTCCACGACCCGGCAGTCGAGTTCGCGCTGACCTTCCATGCCGATGGCGCAGAAGAGCCGCCCGAGGAACACGAGGAAGCCGAGAACGACGCTCCCGAAGGCGGCGAGGAGGAGGAGAAGAGCCCGGAAGACGGCTCCAATGTCGTCAGCGTGGATTTTACTCGCAAGAAATAGGTCGTCGCCCCGAACTTGTTTCAGGGCCCATTTTCGAGCAGGGCGCGCCCGACATCGACATCGATGCTGAAACAAGTTCAGCATGACGGAAGAGGAATAATGCCCAGCACCTCCACGCGCACCGAAAGCGACAGCTTCGGACCGATAGAAGTGCCTGCCGACGCCTATTGGGGCGCGCAGACCGAACGCTCGATCGAGAATTTCCCGTTCGGACCGCGCGAGCAGATGCCCCTCGAAATCGTCCATGCGCTGGGGATCATCAAGCAGGCGGCTGCACGCGTGAATGCGCGGATCGGCGGGCTCGACCCGAAGATCGCCGAAGTAATCCAGCAGGCCGCGAGCGAAGTCGCGCGCGGCGATCTCGACAGCCAGTTCCCGCTCGTAATCTGGCAGACGGGGTCGGGTACCCAGTCAAACATGAACGCCAACGAGGTAATCGCCGGGCGCGCCAACGAGATCCTGACCGGCAAACGCGGTGGCAAGTCGCCCGTCCATCCGAACGACGACGTCAACAAGAGCCAGTCCTCGAACGACGGCTTCCCGAGCGCGATGCACATCGCCGCGGCGATGGCGGTGCATGAGCGGCTTCTTCAGCGCTGAGGATGATGCACGAGCGTCTCGCCGACCAGGCAAATCGCTGGGACGAGATCGTCAAGATCGGCCGCACGCATCTTCAGGATGCGACTCCCCTGACGCTCGGCCAGGAGTTTTCGGGCTATGCGGCGCAGGTCGAGGATTGCATGGCGCGCGTCGAGGCTGTGCTTCCGCGGCTCATGCGGCTCGCGCAGGGCGGCACCACCGTCGGCACCGGGCTCAACGCTCCAGAGGGCTTCGCCGAGGATTTCGCTGCCGAGGCGGCGAAGCTGACGCAGCTCCCCTTCACGACGGCCCCGAACAAGTTCGCCGAACTCGCTGCCCACGACACGCTCGTAGAGCTGTCAGGTGTGCTCAACGTGATCGCGGTCGCGCTCAGCAAGATCGCGAACGATATCCGCCTGCTCGGATCAGGACCGCGCTGCGGTCTTGGAGAGCTGAAGCTGCCCGAGAACGAGCCTGGAAGCTCTATCATGCCTGGCAAGGTGAACCCGACCCAGGCCGAGATGCTGACCATGGTCGCCGCGCAGGTGATGGGCAATCACGTCGCGGTGACGATCCGGAGGGCTCCAGGGCCACCTCGAGCTCAACGTCTTCAAGCCGCTTATTGGAGCGAACGTGATCCGCTCGATCAACCTCCTGTCGGTCGGCATGGAAAGCTTCACCCAGAGGCTGCTCGACGGCACGGAGCCCAACCTCGGGCGCATCGCCCAGCTGATCAACGAGTCGCTGATGCTGGTCACAGCGCTCGCGCCAGAGATCGGCTATGACAATGCCGCGACCATCGCCAAGCACGCGCACAAGCATGGCAAGACGCTGAAGCAGGCGGGGCTGGAGCTTGGTCTAGTCGACGAGGAAACCTTTGACCGCGTCGTGAAGCCCGAACGAATGGTCGGTCGCTAAAGCTTGAGGTTCAGCCGCATACCGAGATTGTCGATTCCGGGGTTCTCGCCCCCGAACAGCTGGGCGTGGCTCATGTGCACCCAGCTCGCCTCCACGCTGAGGCGGTCGTTGATCCTCGCGCCAACGCCGAGTTCGGGCTCGAACAGGACACGGCTTCCGAACGCAATCTTGTCGGTGCGGAAGAATTTGTCCGCTGAGCCGTTGTGGATCGCAATTCCGAGCCCCGGCCGGATATAGATGCTGCGCCCGAATTTCGCCGATAGGCCGACCGCCGCGTAGCTCGTCGCGCCGGCCGTATTGAGCGCACCGAACAGGTAAGGCTGGAGGGGGGTATGGCCGATCGAACCGCCGCGGTAGCCAAGCTGAATGTCGGCGCCGTCTTCGATGCCGCTCTTGTCGGTCGGAAGCTTGACGTCATGCACGTAGACGCCGCCGAAGATCTCGCCTCCGCAGGCTGGAGCGCTCGCCAGCATCAACAGGGCGGGACTTAGTAACGCAGCAACTCTCACGGGTGCATTCTCCTTTCGGAATGGCCGTACCAATGTTTGACCGGCGCGATTGTGCCGTTCCCGCGAGCTGCCGTTTCTGTGATACGTTCAGCCTCGTGAGGGAAGGAGCGGGGCGTATGTGGGGCAAGGTTCGCTCAAAAGATTGCCTGATCGCGGCGGCGGCGATCCTGATGTCGGGCTGCAACACGCTGCAGGGCAAGCCCGAACACGTGTTCGGCGTCTGGGGCGGTCCCCACGCCGGGATCGACTTCATCGGCGGTGTGGCCGACGTTCAGTTCGACTGCGCATCGGGAACGATCGACGATCCCGTCTATCCGACGCCAGACGGCTCCTTCTCCGTCAAGGGGACCTACCGGACCGGCACGCCTGGGCCGGTCAAGGTCGGACAGTTCTTCAAGAGCCAGGAGGCGAAGTTCGTTGGGCAAATTGCCAAGAGTCCCGAGAAAAACGCGCCGCGAGTGATGACGCTTCGTGTTGCGCTCGAGGACGGGACGGAGCTTGGACCCTACACGCTTACCGAAGGGACGCCGCCGGAGCTGACGCACTGCGCCTGATCAACGGGCCTGCCAGGCCTCGAGCGCCGCACTGGGCGCAAGCAGGTTCAAGATGTTGAGCGTCAGATTGTCGCGGATGACGAACAGCGGGATCAGTTCGAGCGCCACGACCAAAGCTATCGATGCCCAGATCGGCAGCTTGCGCGCGGCAAGGAAGCCCAAGCACATCATCAGGATGTCGGACGCCGAGTTGATGACGCTGTCGCCGCTGTAACCGAGGGCGGCCGTGGTCTCGCGATAGCGATCGATGATCATCGGCGTGTTCTCGACGACTTCCCACGCTGCCTCGATGAATAGCGCGATGAGAAATCGGCGTTCGACGGACCAGCGGCGGAAGAGGAGCCACAGCATCGCATAGAAAAGCAGCCCGTGCACGACATGGCTGAGACTGTACCAGTCAACGAGCATCTGGCTCGTCTTGGGGCTGTCGCGCGAGCCGACCCACAGGTCGATCGTGCCGCAGGTGCAGATCGAGTGGCGACCCATCGCGAGCTCGATCGCCGCAGCCGCTGCGATGATGATGAAAGCTGCGATAAGTGTTCTTCGTTTGGTCATCCGGCCCCGGGCTTAGCAGAGCGATGGCGCTTGCAAAGAACTGCCGTTCATCCGAGACACGCGCGCATGCTGCGTGTTTACGGCCCGGGCTGCGATGGCGCGATCATCGATCCAAAGCTCGAACGAATTCCGGATGATGCGGCCTGGATCGACCTGGAGGAGCCGACGAACGAGGAGGAGCGGCTCGTCGAGCGCTGCATCCACGTCGATGTGCCGACACAGGACGAAATGGCCGAGATCGAGCCGTCGAGCCGCCTCTATGAGAAGAACGGCGCGCTTTACATGACCGTAAGCGCGCTTCGCGGGGTCGATGAAGCGCATCCTTCAACCACCCCGATCGGCTTCGTTCTCGCAGAGAATCGGCTGGTGACCATCCGCTATGCGACACCCAAGCCTGTGCGGACGTTCGAGAACCACGCCCGGCGCGACCCGGAGCTGGTGCGCGACGGCCCCACCGCGCTGGTGCGCCTGCTCGACGCAATCATCGACCGCCTGGCCGACGAGATCGAGCGCGTCAGCGAGAAAATGGAGCAATTGTCGCAGGAAATTTTCCAGGAGCAGCAGGACGAACGCCGGATTCCCGCCGCCAAGCTGACCGCCCTGCTGACGAGTATCGGACGCACCCAGACACTGCTTGCAAAAATTCGTTACTCGGCGGTGAGCACGCAGCGCATGCTGAGCTTCTTCGCCGGATCCAGCCTCGTTCACAACGAGGACAACAAAGATCTTCGGCACCACGTCACGAGCCTGACGAGCGATGTAACCTCACTTAGCGAGCATGCGAGCTTCCTGTCGGACAATCTCACCTTCCTGCTCGATGCGTCGCTGGGGCTGATCAGCATCGAGCAGAATGCGGCGATGAAGCTCTTTTCGTGGGCAGCGGTCGTATTCTTGCCGCCAACACTGATCGCCGGCATCTTCGGCATGAACTTCCACCACATGCCGGAGCTCGACTGGCGCTACGGCTATCCGCTTTCACTGGTCGTGATGCTGGCGACCGCCGTCGGGCCGTACCTTTATTTCAAGAAGCGCGGCTGGATTTAGGCGATTTCCGCCGGAATCTCTTCGATGATCGTCTCGGCGTCCGCCTCGGCGCGGCGGCGAGCCATCGCGGCATAGGCAAGGGCGAGCTCGCCAGCGACCGCCGCTTCTTCGCCGCGGCCTGCGACGCGCGCTGAGGCGCGTGCTTCAGCTTCGCGCCTGCGGAAATAGTCGCTGTCGTGGGTCTTGCCCGTCACTAGCCTTGTTCCTTCCCGAATTTCCCGGAAAACCAATGTTATTGCACGTGCGAGATGATTTGAGAGTCGCGATCGGGCGGCTTGGCCCAACTCATGTTCAACCTGCCGCAATTGCTACCGATCAGCCCCGGTTTGCGGGCGCAGGAGCGGGTTGCTAAGGACCTCTCGCTCCCACTCAGCGGCACGAAACCCGCCGCTCGCGACGATTCGAAGGACAGCGATGATCCCCACCGGCCAGGACAGCCTCCACACCCGCTCGACACTCGAGGTCGGAGGAAAAGCCTATGCTTATTATTCCCTGAAGAAGGCCGCTGAGAGGCTCGGTGACGTTTCGCGCCTGCCCTTCTCGATGAAGGTTCTGCTCGAGAATTTGCTGCAATTCGAGGATGGCAAGACCGTCACTCGTGACGACCTCCAGGCGATGGTCGATTGGCTGAAGGACCGTCGGATCAACCGCGAGATCCAGTACCGCCCTGCTCGCGTGCTGATGCAGGACTTCACCGGCGTTCCAGCCGTCGTCGACCTCGCCGCGATGCGTGACGCAATGGCCGAGCTCGGCGGCGATGCGCAGAAAATCAATCCGCTGGTGCCGGTGCATCTGGTCATAGACCACAGCGTCATGGTCGACGAGTTCGGCAACCCGCGCGCCTTCGAGAAGAATGTCGAGTTCGAATATCAGCGCAACGGCGAGCGCTACCAGTTCCTGAAGTGGGGCAGCCAGGCGTTCGACAATTTCAAGGTCGTGCCGCCCGGCACGGGCATCTGCCACCAGGTAAACCTCGAGCACATCTCACAGTGCGTGTGGACCGACCAGAATTCGACCGGTGAGAGGCTCGCTTATCCCGACACGCTCGTCGGGACAGATAGCCATACGACGATGGTCAACGGCCTGGGCGTCTTGGGCTGGGGCGTTGGCGGGATCGAAGCCGAGGCCGCCATACTCGGCCAACCGGTCAGCATGCTCATCCCCGAGGTGGTCGGCTTCCGTCTCGACGGCGAGCTTCGCGAGGGAATTACCGCGACCGACCTGGTGCTGACCGTCACCCAGATGCTGCGCCAGAAAGGCGTGGTCGGCCGCTTCGTCGAATTCTACGGCCCCGGCCTCGACAATCTGCCGCTCGCAGATCGCGCGACCATCGCCAACATGGCGCCAGAATATGGTGCGACCTGCGGCTTCTTCCCCATCGACGAGCGAACGATCGACTATCTGAAGCTGACCGGCCGCGAGGATGACCAGATCGCATTGGTGCGCGCTTACGCCGAGACCCAGGGCCTGTGGCGCGGCGCAAACTCTTCAGATCCGCTCTTCACCGATACCCTCGGGCTCGACATGAGCTCGATCGAGCCTTCGCTCGCGGGCCCCAAGCGCCCGCAGGACCGAGTGGTGCTGGGCGACGTCGATGACCAGTTCAATGCCGAACTCGATACGACCTACCACAAAGCCGGCGACCCGCGCGTGGCGGTCGAGGGCGAGCAGTTCGACTTCGGCAACGGCGATGTCGCGATCGCGGCAATCACCAGCTGCACGAACACGTCGAACCCGTCGGTGCTGATCGGCGCCGGCCTCGTCGCCCGCAAGGCTCGGGAGAAGGGCCTTCAGGTGAAACCCTGGGTGAAGACCAGCCTCGCTCCGGGCAGCCAGGTGGTCAGCGATTACCTTCGCGAGAGCGGCCTCCAGGAGGACCTCGACGCGCTTGGCTTCGACCTCGTCGGCTACGGCTGCACGACCTGCATCGGCAATTCCGGCCCGCTGCCGGAGGCGATCAGCAAGGCGATCGCCGACAATGACCTGGTCGCCGTCAGCGTCCTTTCCGGAAACCGCAATTTCGAAGGTCGAGTTTCGCCCGACTGCCGCGCCAATTACCTCGCATCGCCCCCTTTGGTGGTGGCCTATGCGCTCAAGGGGACGGTCCGTTCGGACATGATCAAGGAGCCGCTCGGAACGGCGTCGAATGGCGAGCCGGTGTTCCTCAAGGACATCTGGCCCTCAAACGAAGAGATCCGCACGCTCATCGACGCGCATGTCCATTCAGAGATGTTCCGCCGCCGCTATGCCGATGTGTACCAAGGCGACGAGCGGTGGCGCGCGATCGAGGTCACGGGCGGTGACACTTACGGCTGGCCGGCCCTTTCGACCTACATCCAGAACCCGCCCTATTTCGTCGGAATAAAGATGGCGCCGACGCCGCCGTCGGACATCGAGCGGGCGAGGCCGCTGGCGATCTTCGGCAATTCGATCACGACCGATCACATTTCACCCGCTGGCGCGATCAAGCCGGACAGCCCAGCCGGCCGCTACCTGCTCGAGCACGGCGTAAGCCGCGGCGAGTTCAACAGCTACGGCTCGCGGCGCGGAAACCATGAAGTGATGATGCGCGGCACTTTCGCCAACATCCGCATCCGCAACCACATGCTCGACAATGTCGAGGGGGGCTACACGCGCTATGCGCCGACCGGCGAGACGATGCCGATCTATGACGCGGCGATGCTCTACAAGCAGGACGGCCGGCCACTCGTGGTGATCGCCGGCAAGGAATATGGCACGGGCAGCTCGCGGGACTGGGCAGCGAAGGGCACTGTCCTCCTCGGAGTGAGGGCCGTAATCGCCGAGAGCTTCGAGCGCATTCACCGCTCGAACCTGGTCGGGATGGGCGTGCTTCCGCTGCAGTTTCGCGACGGCGAGAATGCCGCGACGTACGGTCTCACCGGCCGCGAGAAATATACGATCGCCGGGATCGCGGACCTTAAGCCCAGGCAGGACGTCGAGGTGAGAGTGGCGCCGGACGAGGGGGAGGAGTTCATCTTCACCGCGCGCTGCCGCATCGATACCTTCAACGAGCTCGAATATTTCCGCTCGGGCGGCATCCTGCACTACGTGCTGAGGAGGCTCGCGGCCCAATGAACGAGGCGATGTGACCGCTGAGCTGGTCGCGGTCGAGGTTGCGGGCTGGGCGGGCGCGGCGCTGATCCTGCTCGCTTACCTGCTCCTGTCGGCGGGCCGACTTGGCGGACAATCCTTGTCCTATCAGGTCATGAACGTCGTCGGAGCGGCGGGGTTCGTGGTCAATGGCTGGTGGCACAGGGCATTGCCGTCGGCGAGCCTTAATGTGCTGTGGCTGATGATCGGGCTGTTCGCGTCCATCCGCATCGTCAAGCGACGCAGGCGCCAATCGCAATGAAGCGGATCGTCGACCTCAGCCATGTGATCGAAGACGGGATGACGACATACCCCGGCCTGCCGGCGCCGCATATCTGCGACTTCTGGACGCGTGAAGCGTCGGCGTCGAGCTACGACGACGGCTCGAGCTTCCAGATCGGCCGGATCGAGATGGTCGCCAACACCGGGACCTATATCGACGCCCCGTTCCATCGCCACGCGGACCGCGCAGACCTCGCCGATCTGCCGCTGCCTTCGCTTGCCGACCTGCCGGGCATCGTCGTTCGGCAACCCTTTGAAACCGGCATCGCCGTGGACGCGGCGGCTTTCGACGGGCTCGAGGTCGGCGGGAAAGCCGTTCTCGTCCACACCGGCTGGGACCGGCACTGGCGAACCGATCGATACGGCGACGGCCATCCTTTCCTGACCGCCGCGGCAGCGGACTGGCTGGCCGGGCACGGCGCAGCGTTCGTCGGGATCGACAGCAACAATATCGACGACACGCGGCAGCGCGCGCGTCCGGTACATACCAAGCTGCTCGGCGCCGATATCCCCATCTGCGAGCATATGACCGGCCTCGGCCAGCTTCCGGATCAGAGTTTCCGCTTCTCCGCGGCGCCGCCGAAAGTCCGCGGCATGGGGAGCTTTCCGGTTCGTGCTTATGCCGTGCTTGACTGAGCGAGCGCGCGCTCGAGCCAGTCGGGGATGATCGCCTTGTCCGGGACTGCATCGACGCGCGCGTGAACGACAGAAAGATGAAGGTCGGGAAATTCGGCCCGCCGACGGTCGCCTCCATCGCCGCTCGTGACGAAGAGACGGCGATTGATTTTCTGCCGCCAGTTCATTCGCGCCGTATTCTCCTGGCCGACGAAACAGCCCTTGGTGAAGCTTACTCCGTTCAACTCGGCCGCGTTGCATTCGAGCCATAGGATGTCGCCGAGCTCGGCTCGGCCCTCGCAGACGCCCAGACGAAGACGATGCTCCAACCATCCGCCCGCGGGTTCATCCGCTGGGCCAAGCCAGCGATTGCCCAGTTCGGCGAGCCGCGGGTCGGGTGTGCCCTGCTCCCCCTCGGCCGACCAATGCACCGAAATCAACTCATCGCGTCCGAAGCTGATCTGGCGGCGCATTCGATAGATGGTGAGCCGCTTGATGAGATCGTCGGCAGCCTCTGCCTCGCAGTCCAGGAGGAGGTCCTCGCCCTCGCTCCAGGCGATGAAGTCGAATAGGCACTTGCCCTGCGGCGTCAGAAGCCCCGCCCAGACCGGAAGCACGCCCGTGACGTCACTGGTAGCCAGCCCTTGGAGGAATCCCCGCACGTCGTCGCCCGAGAGGCGGACCACGGCACGGTCGGTCAGGGTGGTTGCGGCCATGATCATCAGTTAGGGAGCGGCCCGTGGCTTCGCAAATGCTGACCATCCGTCGCCCCGACGACTGGCACGTGCACCTGCGCGACGGCGAGATGCTTCGGGTGGTCGCGCCTTATACTGCGCGGCAGTTCGCACGGGCGATCGTGATGCCCAATCTGGTGCCGCCCGTGACCACGCCTGAAGTCGCAGCCGCTTATCGGCAGCGTATCTTAGAAGCGGCAGGACCTGGCTTCACGCCGCTCATGACCTGCTACCTGACTGACGAGACCAGGCCCGACGACATCGCCCGGGGCTTCCAGGACGGCGTCTGGATAGCGGCCAAGCTCTATCCCGCAGGCGCAACCACCAACAGCGCGAGCGGCGTGACCGACGTCCGCAACATTTACCCGGCGCTCGAGCGGATGCAGGAAATCGGCATGGTGCTGTGCGTGCACGGCGAAGTCCCGGATCCCGACATCGACGTCTTCGACCGCGAGGCGGTCTTTATCGAGCGGATCCTGTCGCGCCTCGTCGGCGACTTTCCTGCCTTGAAGATCGTGCTGGAGCATATCACGACGGTCGAGGCCGCCGATTTCGTCACCAGCAATGGACCGAGGATCGCCGCCACCGTCACCCCGCAGCATCTCGTCATCAACCGCAACGCAATCTTCGCCGGCGGTTTGAGGCCGCACGCTTACTGCCTCCCCGTCGCCAAGCGCGAGAAGCACAGGCTCGCGGTGCGCAAGGCCGCAACATCGGGCGCGCCGAACGTCTTCCTTGGCACCGACACGGCGCCCCACGCCCGCCACGCCAAGGAATTCCTCCTGCGGCTGCGCGGGCATCTTCAATGCGCCCTACGCTCTTGAAAGCTATGCAAGCGTGTTCGATGCTGAAGGTGCGCTCGACAAGTTCGAGGCGTTCGCGTCGGTCAGCGGGGCCCGTTTCTACGGCCTGCCGCTCAACGAGGGCACAGTGACGCTCGAACGCGCAACGGTCGAGGTGCCTGAACGGATTGAATCCGGCGAAGTCGAACTAATTCCCTTCCAAGCCGGCGAGGCGCTGGGCTGGAAGCTCGTCGACTGAACACCCGCTCTAGCTGGTGGTGCCACTCCCGCTGCGGCCGATCACCGCCGCATAATGCTCCGCCAGGCGGTCGTAGCATTCGCATGACCGGCGTTTCAGACCGGCGCGGTCGATCACGCCCAGTGTGCCTCGGCGGGAGACGATCAGATCGTCGGAGGTCAGTTCCTTGATCACCGCGTTCACGGTCGTTCGCTGGAACTCCGAGCAATCCCGCAAACGCTTCCTGCGTGAGCTCGATCCGGTCACCTGCGCGATCCTGGACGTGGAGCAGCCAGCGGGCGGCGCGCTCCGTGATGGAATGGAAGCCGTTGCAGGCCACCGACTGCATCACGGTCGAAAGCAGGTAATCCGAGTAGCGGCAGAAGAGATTGCCGATGAAGTGGGAGCGGCTTTTCGCGTCTTCCAGCGCCTGCATTGGCACCCTGAACGCGGGCCCGCCCACCAGCACTTCGGCGCGCGAGAAGGCGGGGGCGTGGCCGCAGCTGACTATTCCGCCGACCGCTCCTTCCCTGCCGATGGACGCGACTTCGATCGATCGGCTGCCACTCAGCTCGGCCACCATGGAAACCATCGTTTGTGCAGCGGGGAAAAGGGTCGAGCGAACCTGTTCGCCGCGTTCGAGGACCGTGTCGCCCGTTTGGAGCTCGACCATTGTCCCGAACGGCTCGACCAAGCCGCGCGCCTCACGCGCAAGGGTCGAGAGTAAGCGGTTTCCCGCAAATGCCTCGTCAACCTGAATGAATTCGTCTGTCGTAACCTGTGCCACTTGCGGTTCCCAGAGTGTTTTCCTCGAAACCGCTAATCTCGTTACGAGTGCGGCCCGAGGGAATAATGCCCGTCGGGCCAAGTTGCTCCATCAGCCATTCACGGCTTCGACGACTGTCCGGCCGCCAACGAGGAGGCAATCGGCGACGAGCCGGAGCGGCGCGACATCGACGAGCTGGCGCCGCTCGTCGATCAGGTCGACGAACATCCTGTAGATATCCGGATATTCGCCGATCCCCGCGTCGGCGCTGGTTTCGCCATTGAGGACCAGCCTCGCGCCGCCATCCTCCAGGCGGATTTGCATGCCGTCGCTGGTCTCGACGGTGATCGTCCATTCCTCGCCTTCGGTGCGGCGCCAGTCGAGGCTCGCGCTCATTTTGCCGTCCGCCTCGGGGCTGTAGAACGTCACATCGGCGGCGATCGGCGTCTGGGCATCTTCTGGAAAGCTGAGCTTTGCCGACTGAACGAACAGACCGCCCGGGAAGATCTTGGTCGCAATCGAGAAAGCATTGATTCCGGGGTCGAACACTCCGAATCCGCCGGGCTCCCAGATCCACTGCTGTCCTGGGTGCCACTTGTGCACGTCCTCGTGCCAGTGGATCTGCAAGCTTCGGATACGCTTGCCGGCAAGTGCTTTCGCCGCATCATCGACGGTCGAATGGTGCTGGGCGTGCCAGGTCGTGAATAGCGTCACGCGCTGCGCTTGTGCGAGGCGGTCGAGATCGGCGATTTCGGCGAGCCCGGCGGTCGGCGGCTTTTCAAGAAGACAATGAAGGCCCGCCTCAATGCATTCTCGTGCGATCGCATAGCGCGGTCCCGGCGGCGTTGTGATCGCCACGGCCTCGAGGCCTTCGATGCTGGCAATGAGCTCACGCCAATCGGTGAACTTCTCGCCGACGCCTTGGCCGGATCGGCTCGATGTCGCGACCAGTTCGAAGCGCGGATTGGCTGAGATCGACGGCAGATGCTGGTCCTCGGCGATCTTGCCGTAGCCGATGATCGCGATGCGGATCGGCTTCATGCCCTGAGCCCCGCAATATAAGCACGAGCCCTTTCGAGTGTCTCGGCTGCCCGTTGGCCAGGCTTGTAGAGTCCCGAGCCGAGGCCGAACCCCGCGACACCGGCATCGAGCCAGGGTCGCATATTGTCCGGCCTTATCCCGCCGACAGCCATGACCGGAATATCGCGAGGCAAGACTGCAAGCTGTGCCTTGAGCACGGACGGGCTGGCGCCTTCAGCCGGGAAAAGCTTCAGCGCAGTGGCTCCTGCGCGAACCGCAGCGAACGCTTCCGACGGCGTGAAATAGCCGGGCGAGGAGACGAGCCCCGCCTCGGCGGTTGCCGCAATGACGTCACTGTTCGTGTCGGGCGAGACAACGATCCTCCCCCCGGCATCGCGCACCTGCCCCACCTCTGCAACGTGAAGGACGGTGCCGGCACCAACCAGCATCAACTCGCCGAACCTTTTCACGAGCAGCTCAATGCTCTTCAGCGGCTCGGGCGAATTCAGCGGCACTTCGATGATCCGGATCCCCGCCTCCTGAACCGCCTCGCCGATCGCTTCGGCCTCGTCCGGCCTGATCCCGCGGACGATCGCGACCAGCGGACATTCGTCGAAATAGCGGTGAAACAGTGCCTTGGCGCTCACGTCAGATCCTTTTCGCAATCTCATGAATGCCGGCGAGGAAACATTGTTCACCGTCGACCTCGACAGCCTCGCGGCCCGCCTCCTCAACCGCTGCGGCATAGAGCCGGGTGAGCTCCTTGCGTCCCATGATCGGGATCCGAACGCTCAACGGCCATGTGAGGCCGATCCGCACATCCGTTCCGATCAAGAGACCGCTCACGTACGAGGGGGCGTCTTCCTTCTTCATTTGCCCGAGCAGCACGCTTGCGCGCACCCCGAACAGCGCCGCGGGGAGCATCTCATGGTCCAGCCCGAAGCGGGCGCCTCGCTTGAACGCGTCATTCACGTCGACCGGCCCACCGAGGACATCGGCGAGGATGCTGTGCTGCTTCAACAGGCTGAACAGCTCGCCCGTCATGACCGTGCCGAACGTGTGGAGGCTGCCCTGCCGGAGAAGCGCCCATTTGTTGTGCGTGCCAGGATGACAGACCAGCAAATCATGGGCGACGAGACCGGCGGCGACGCCTCCGAGCAACTGAACCTCTTCGCCGCGCATCACATCCGCACGTCCCTGTCCAATGTACGACACGCCGGGCACGATCGCCTCGCGCTCTCCCGCCCAGACCAGCTGCTTGGCCAGATCGTCGATCGTGGCGGGGCATGGCACGTAAGGCGCTTCCTTCCAGCCGCGGTTCGATCCGATCATGCCGGCGAGCAGCAGCGGCTTGTCGCCGAGTTTCGCGCGTATCTCCGCAACGGCGCCCGCAAAGCCGCCTTGCGGTACCGACAAGACGCCCTTGTCGTCCTCGAATTCGTCGATCCGCTTGCCCGCAGAATCGATCAAATAGGCGCGGCGGTTGGTGGTGCCCCAATCGACCGCAATGAAACCTTCCGTCCAGCGCATGATTTTGGTCAATAGCGAAAAACGCTCCCGGAGCGAGACACGCTCCTTAAGGTTTTCGTTTCGGTGCGGGGCCGCTATCGCAAAGGCGCGCTACCGGTCCGCCAAGGACTAGATGACGTGAAGCATACGCCCAAGGAGACTGACCCATCGCCAACTTCATGTTCGCGACCGGGATCGAGAACAGCATCCCGACGATCAACCACGGCAAGACGCGCATCGACGAAATGGCTGCCTGCGGCCATTACGAGCGCTGGCGGGAGGATTTCGACTGCGTCCAGGAAATTGGAATCAATTTCCTCCGCTACGGCCCCCCAATCCACAAGACCTATCTTGGACCCGCAAAGTTCGACTGGGAGTTTGCCGACCTCACCTTCGCGGAGATGAAGCGGCGCGAGATCACGCCGATCGTCGATCTCTGCCATTTCGGCGTCCCCGACTGGATCGAGAATTTCCAAAATCCCGACTTCCCGCGACTCTTTGCCGCTTATTGTGGTGAGTTCGCCGATCGCTTCCCCTGGGTGCAGCTATACACGCCGATCAACGAGATGTTCATCTGCGCGGTCTTCTCGGCCAAATATGGCTGGTGGAACGAGCAGAAGAAGGACGATCAGTCATTCATCACGGCCTTGAAGCACATCGTGAAGGCGAACGTCATGGGGATGATCGAGATCCTCAAGCGCCGCCACGACGCGATCTTCATCCAGTCGGAATCCTCGGAATATTATCATGCGGATTCGCCAGGAGCGATCGGGCGTGCGGAAGTCCTCAATCAGATGCGCTTCCTATCGCTGGACCTCAATTACGGCCGGCGGGTCGACAGCGGCATGTACCAGTTCCTGCTGGATAACGGCATGACCCGCGACGAATATGAGTGGTTCCTCGAACACCGGCTGAAGCAACACTGCATTTTCGGCAACGATTATTACCAGCTGAACGAGCACCGGGTGTTCGCCGACGGCCACACCGTCGCCGCTGGCGAGACCTTCGGCTACGCCGAGATCACGCGGCAATATTACAACCGCTACCGCCTCCCGGTGATGCACACCGAGACCAACCTTTGGGAGGGCCCGCACGGCGACGAGGCGGTCAAGTGGCTATGGAAGGAATGGGCCAACGTCCTCAGGCTGAGAAACGTTGGAATACCGACTGTCGGCTTTACTTGGTACAGCCTCACTGACCAGGTTGACTGGGACACCGCGCTTCGCGAGCAAAATGGCAACATCAACCCGCTCGGGCTGTTCGACCTCGACCGCCGGATCCGCAATGTCGGGCGCGCCTACAAGCAGCTCATCACCGACTGGCGGAACGTGCTCCCAGCCTCAAGCGTCTGCCTGGTCGTGCCGATCAAGAAGATCAGCGAACATCCCGACGAGGACGATGCGGCCGGCCGAAGGATCGGGGGCAGCGGAACGCAAGCGGGCCAGGCTGAAGCATGAGCCAGCGCAAGATCGGCAAGATCGAGACCTTCTTCGCGCCGCCACGCTGGCTGTTCGTCCGCGTTGAGGCGAACGACGGCGCGTTCGGCTGGGGCGAAGCGAGCCTCGAGGGCTGGGCCGAAGCGGTCGAAGGGGTGTTCGACGCCTATCGCGACCGGTTCATCGGCGTCGACCCGTTCAACATCGAGGATATCTGGCAGGTCGGCTATCGCGGCGGCTTCTACCGGGGCGGCGCAGTCATCATGTCGGCGCTGTCGGGGCTCGAGCAGGCCCTGTGGGATCTGAAGGGCCGCGTGCTCGGTCTTCCCGCATGGCAGATGCTTGGCGGCAAGGTCCGCGACCGCGTTCGCTCCTACGCCTGGATCGGCGGCGACCGGCCGCACGAAATTTCAGAGGCGGCTGCTGTACGAAAGAAGCAGGGCTTCAGCGCGGTCAAGATGAACGCAACGGCGGAGCTCGAATGGATCGGCACGCCGAGGCAATTCGACGATGTCCTTGCGCGGGTGGCCGCGGCGCAGGCGCAGGGTTTGGACGTCGGGCTCGATTTTCACGGGCGCGTTCACCGGCCGCTCGCCAAGCAGCTGGCAAAGGCACTGGAGCCGATGGGCCTCTTGTTCATCGAGGAACCGCTGCTCTCGGAAAATCTGGAGGGGCTCAAAGAAATCGCGGGGCTCGTCTCGACTCCAATTGCGCTCGGTGAGCGACTCTATACCCGCTGGGAGTTCAAGCCGATATTGGAGAGAGGCTTCGTCGACATCATCCAACCCGACCTCAGCCACGCCGGCGGGATCCTCGAGGTGCGCAAGATCGCGGCGATGGCCGAAGCCTATGACGTCGCCGTCGCTCCGCACTGCCCGCTCGGCCCGCTCGCGCTTGGCGCCTGCCTGCAGATCGCCGCATGCACCCCGAACCACGCGATTCAGGAGATCAGCCTCGGAATCCACTACAACACCGGCGGGCACGATCTTCTGAACTTCGTCACGAACAAGGAAGCGCTAAGCCCCGACGAAGGCTATCTGCCTGTGCCGGAAGGGCCCGGCCTCGGCGTCGAGATCGATGAGAGAGCAGTCCGCGAGGCCGACGAGGACCGCCACCGCTGGCGCAACCCCATATTCCGGACCAAGGATGGCAGCTTCGCGGAGTGGTGAGCGCTCTTTAAGCGCTCAGTGGCACTTGAAGCGCTCGAACGGCTCCAGACAGGATTTGCAGCGCCATTGCGCCTTGCACGGGGTCGAACCGAAACGACTGACTTCTTGCGTATCCTTCGATCCGCACAGCGGGCATTCGGCCGTGACCGACGCGTCGGGCGGGGCGATGCCATAAGCCTTCAGGCGCTCGTGGCCGCGCTCGGTGATCCAGTCGGTCGTCCACGGCGGGAAGAGGACGCGCTCGATGTAGACGTTGCCGAAGCCGGCCCCGTCGAGCGCTTCGCGGATCATCAGTTCAATCGCGACCGTCGCCGGGCACCCCGTGTAGGTCGGGCTGATCATGACACGGGGCGGGCTGTCGACGATGCCGCGGACGATGCCGAGATCCGTGATCGAGAGCACCGGGATCTCCGGGTCCGGAATCTCTTCGAGCACCGCCCTGATCGCCGCCTCGTCCAGCGTCTTCTCGGCCACCGCGCCCATGAGGGTCATATTACACCCGTTCGAGGGCGAGCGCGATTCCCTGGCCGACGCCGATGCACATGGTGGCGAGGGCGAGCTTGCCGCCGGTCCGCTGGAGCTGCTCCGTCGCGGTGAGCGCCAGCCGCGCGCCCGACATGCCGAGCGGGTGGCCGAGCGCGATCGCGCCGCCGTTGGGGTTAACCTGCGGCGCGTCGTCGGGAAGGCCGAGTTGGCGGAGCACTGCAATCCCTTGAGCGGCGAAGGCTTCGTTCAATTCGATCACGTCGAAGTCGGTAATCTTCAGCCCAAGGCGCTTCATCAGCTTCTCGCTAGCGGGAGCTGGCCCGATGCCCATGATCCGCGGCGGGACTCCGGCAACGGCTGCGCCGAGAACGCGCGCCCTGGGCGTGAGGCCGTTCCTTTCGGCAGCCTCCTCGCAAGCGATGATCAGCGCCGCTGCACCGTCGTTCACGCCTGACGCGTTGCCCGCCGTCACGGTGCCGTCGGGGCAAACGATCGGCTTGAGCCTGGCGAGCGCTTCCATGCTGGTCGCGCGGGGATGCTCGTCCTCATTGACGACTAGCGGATCGCCCTTGCGCTGCGGGATCTCAACCGGGACGATCTCCGCCGCAAGCCGGCCATTCGCCTGCGCCGCTGCGGCGCGCTCCTGGCTCCGCAGCGCGAAGGCGTCCTGGTCCTCGCGGCTGATCTGGAACTCTTGCGCGACATTCTCGCCAGTGCTCGGCATCGTGTCGTCGCCATACGCCGATTTCATCCTGGGATTGACGAAGCGCCAGCCGATTGTCGTGTCGTACATCTCCGCATTGCGGTCAAAGGCGCTGGTCGCCTTGGCCATCACGAAAGGAGCCCGGCTCATGCTTTCCGAGCCGCCCGCGATAATAAGCTCGGATTCGCTGCCACGGATCGTCCGTGCCGCCATTGCCACCGCATCCAGTCCCGACCCGCACAGGCGGTTGAGCGTAACCCCACCCGAACTGTGAGGTAGGCCCGCGAGCAGTCCAGCCATACGTGCAAGATTGCGATTGTCCTCGCCCGCCTGATTGGCGCATCCGAGGATCACGTCGTCGAGCTCGCCCCAGTCGACTGCCCGGTTCCGGTCGATCAGCGCCTTGATTGGAATCGCAGCGAGATCGTCGGCGCGGACAAAGGCGAGGGCGCCGCCATAGCGGCCGATCGGCGTTCGGACGTAGTCGCAGATATAGGCTTGCCTCATTCGGGTCAGATCACTCCGCGGCGCACCTGGTCGAGCTCGATGCTCTCGAACAGCGCCTTGAAATTGCCTTCGCCGAAGCCTTCGTTCCCTTTGCGCTGGATGAGCTCGAAGAAGATCGGGCCGATAACGTTCTGGGTGAAGATCTGCAGCAGCAGGCCCTGCCCCTCAGTGGGCGCGCCGTCGACCAGGATACGGCGTTTCTCGAGCTCTGATGTGGGTTCTCCATGCTCTTTCACGCGCTCGTCGACGAGCTCGTAATAGGTGTCGGGCGTATCCTGGAATGCCACCCCCCGGCCGCGCAGGATATCGACGGCTTCGTAGATGTCCGAGGTGCCCAGCGCGATGTGCTGGATTCCCTCGCCTTTATATTCGCGCAGGAACTCTTCGATCTGGCTCTTGTCGTCCTGGCTCTCGTTCAAGGGGATCCGGATCTTGCCACAGGGACTGGTCATCGCCTTGGAAAATAGCCCGGTCTGCTTCCCCTCGATGTCGAAGTAGCGGATCTCGCGGAAGTTGAAGAGCCGCTCGTAGAACTCGGCCCAGACCGCCATCCGGCCGCGGTGCACGTTGTGCGTCAGATGGTCGATGTAGGTCAGCCGGCTGTCGAGTTCCTTCAGGCGCTCATCGGCGTCCGGAAGGAAATCGAAATCGACCTCATAGATCGAGCCCCTGTCGCCGTAGCGGTCGACGAAAAACAGACGTGAGCCGCCGATCCCCTCGATCGCGGGTATGGCCATCTCGCCATGGGCGACATCGCTTTCGACCGGCGCCGCGCCGAGCTCGACGGCGCGCTCGAACGCGGCCTTGGCGTCCTTCACCCGAAAGGCCATGGCGCAGGCGCTGGGACCGTGATCGCGCGCATAATGCTCGGCGTAGCTGCCCGGTTCGGCGTTGATGATGAAGTTGATCTCGCCCTGGCGGTGGAGCGTGACATCCTTGCGCTTGTGCTTCGCTATCGCGGGAAATCCCATCTTCGTGAACAGATCGCGAAGAAGCGTCGTGTCGGGCGCGGTGTACTCGACGAATTCGAAGCCGTCGGTCCCCATCGGGTTTTCGAGCCCGAGGACGCCCTTTTCCTCGGCGATCTGGGTGGCCATTACTGATGCTCCTTCGCGGCCCAACTGCTCCTGCAGCAGTGGCATTTCAAGGCGCAGCCGGCTCGAGTTCGCTAAAGTCACGCGATGAAACACCATTTTTATGCCAATTCAGCGCCGAACTGACCCTCGGCGCGTTTCGGCGAGACTGGCTGTCAAACGAGCGGCCAGCCTAGGACAGGAGAATCTGAACATGGACGCTCCCCACGGATGGACATTCGAGGACGGTGGAAAGGCGTTGGAACGCACCTTCAAATTCAAGGATTTCAGCGAGGCATTCGGCTTCTTGACGCGCGTCGCGCTCCACGCGGAAAAAGAGGACCATCACCCCGAATTCACGAGCGTCTGGAACCGCGTCGATTTCCGCCTGACAAGCCATGATGCCGGCCGCGTTACCGATCGCGACTTAAGGCTCGCCGAAGCGATAGACGGGCTTTCCCGTTAACTATCCTGGGCAAGGATTTGGCAGCCCGCACGGAGGAGAATCGCCACGGTCGGCGCCAATGTGCGCGCCGGAGTGGTTAACAGGGAGAGCGCGATGCGTGGGTTAACAAAACTTCTCCGATGCGAGAACGGCGCCAACGCGATCGAATATGCGCTGGTCGCTTCGCTCATCTCGATCGCGGCCCTGGCTGCGTTCCACAACCTCGGTAACAAGATCGACATCATGTACAACAATGTGTCGAACCACATGAACTGATAGGCACTTTCAGCGCCATTGATCGTTCAGGTCGGAACTGGGATAAGAAGCGACGAATGAACTGCCTACTCGCCTTCTTTGACGTAATTCGCGCCGCTTCGGCCGCACCGGCGAGCTATTATTATGTTCGGGAGGCTGGAACGAGCTGACGCGCGCGTAGCGACAGACGACCGGCCTCCTCACCCGCCAGAGCTAAGCTCGGCGGGTTTTTTATTGGCCCGAACCCAAGGAATATGACGATGTTTCAGGAGACTGTCACAAGGGACCAATCACCCAGAAACTGGGCCAACTACGTCGTCCCTCAATCCTGGAAATCCTTCGCTCCGGAGGACCATGCCGTATGGGACTTGCTGTTCGCACGGCAGGTGGAGCTGCTGGGTACCCGCGTCGTTTCCGCGTTCCTCCATGGAATCGACCTTCTGAAGCTCTCGCATCCCGGCGTTCCCGACGTTGAGGGCCTCAATGCAATTCTCGAGCCGCGAACCGGCTGGCGGACGGTCGCCGTTCCCGGCCTGGTCCCGGACGACATCTTCTTTGCAATGCTCTCGGAGCGGGTGTTTCCCGTCGGCAATTTCATTCGGACTCGCGTGCAGCTCGATTATCTCGAAGCTCCGGACTGCTTTCATGACATGTTTGGACATATTCCAATGCTCGCGCACCATGATTTTGCGGACATGACGCGCCACATCGGCGAGCTCGGGGTTGCCGCGATCGCCGCCGGAGAAGGTCACCGCGCGGCCCGTTTGTACTGGCACAGCGTGGAGTTCGGGCTCGCAAGAGAGCATGGCGAACTCAAAATCCTGGGCGCGGGGCTCGCCTCGAGCTTCGGGGAATCGCACTTCAGCCTTGAGAGTGACAAGGTCGAACGGCTGCCGTTCTTAGTCGGGCGGGCAGTCAACACGCCCTACAAGCACGACGCCTTCCAGCCGCGCTATCTTGTCTCCGAATCGCTCGAGAAGACCGTCGCCGAGGTGCTGGCGCTGACGCCCGAACGGCTGCTTGAACTGTAGCGCTAGCGATCAGAAGCCCCGCTCTCCTCGTGCCGGTGCCGGCCCTCTTTGCTGCTGAAGCACGAGGTTCAGATAGACGGCCTCGAGCGCCGCGCGCTGCGCATCCTCTTCCGGGACAATGCCCGCCGCGTGTCCCCCCTCGATCGCCTCGTCGTAATAGAATTTATCGCCACATTGCTCGAGCTTCGCAGCGAGCTTGCGGGCGTGGCCGGGATGGACGCGGTCGTCGCGGGTCGAGGTGTAGATGAAGGGCACCGGATATTTCACGCCGCATTTTAGGTTCTGATAAGGCGAATATTTGCGGATGAATGCCCAGTCGGCGGGGACGTCGGGGTTCCCGTACTCTCCCATCCACGACGCTCCGGCCAAGAGGTGCGAATAACGCTTCATGTCAACGAGCGGGGAGCCGATGATCGCGCCGCCCCAGAGGTCCGGACGCTCGGTGATCGCAGCGCTGGCCATCAGGCCGCCGTTCGACCGCCCTGAAACCGCAAGCCGGCCTTTCTGTGTCACTGCGCGCGCAATGAGGTCGTCGGCGATGGCATAGAGGTCGTCATAAGCCTTCTGCCGGTTCTCGCGCAGCACGGCATTGTGCCACTTGGGCCCATATTCGCCGCCACCGCGGATGTTCGCGAGGACATAGGCATTGCCTTCCTGCACCCAGAAAAGCGCGAGCGGGCCAGAGCGGTAGGGCTCGTGCACCAGGTAAGTCGGAGTCTGCGCGAGCTCAAAGCCGCCATAAGCATGCATCAGCACCGGGACTGGGCCGGTCGCGTCCTTCCGATGAACCAGGAAGTAGGGAATCTTCGTGCCGTCGGGCGAAGTCGCAAATTGCTGCTCAACGACCATGTTCGAGGCGTCGAACTGCGGCATAAGCGCCTGGATCGCCCTCGGCGAGGCAGTCGGCTGGACCGCGAACAAGGTCGGAGGCGTCAGCATGCCCTCGACCGTTGCAAACGCCATGTCCGCCGTGTGCGCTGTCGCGTTGAGATGAATCGTCGATTTGTCGGGAAGCGCGACCGGCCCGCTGCTCCATGTGCCGTCGGGCGCGCGGGTGAGCGCCGTAAGGCGTCCTGACACGTCGTCGAGATACTTGACCCACAGCTTCGACTGGCTGGCTGAGACCTCCTCGACGGCCTGGTGCTCGTTGGGCACGAACACGGTTTCGATCGTGGGCTGCTTGCCGGCGAGCAGTTGAGGAATTGAGTAAGCGACCAGCGCGCCGGCCGGATGCCCCTCCCACGAACTCTTGAGCGAGCCGATCATCCGCCCGTCGATCACGTCCATGAGGTTCGCGTCATCGGGTAGTGGGGAAGGTACCAGCCGCCCATCCGGCGCGATGTGGCTGATCTTGTGGTGATAGAAGTCGACGCCGCGGTCGAGCATGTGCCAGGTGCGTGGTCCGTCGACCGCAGTCAGTGCGGAGATCGAGACATCGCTCTTTTGACCTTCGCCGATCACTTTGGCGGACGAGAGCGGCGTTCCGCGCCTCCACAGTTTCGCGATTTTCGGGGATAACCCGAATCCGTGAGGCTGCCGGCGCCGAAGTCGGTTCCGACGAACAGGGCGTCGGGACCCTCCCAGGCGATGCTGCTCTTCGCGTTCGGGAGGAAAAAGCCGCCGGGGACGAACGTCGCCTTGTCGAGGTCGAACTCGCGCACCTCGACCGCATCCCCACCGCCGTTCGATAGGCTCACCATGCAGTCGGCATAAGCGGGCGACAGGCAGTCAGCGCCCTTGAACACCCACTTCTTGTTGTCGGCCTTGCTCATCGCGTCGATGTCGAGGAGCGTTCGCCATTGCGGCTGACCCGAGGCGAAGGCGGCAAGCGGCGAGACACGCCAGGTCCCGCGCGGATGCTGCTCGTCCTGCCAGAAATTGAGAACCTTATCGCCGAGGATCTGGTCGGGTTCGGCAATCTTCTGGTTGGTCGAGAGCACGCCAGCGCCTTGGAACGGTAATTGGCGAAGTCGGGCCCGCTTTTCGAGCGCGGCGAGCGCCTTCGCGTTCCACGCCTTTACCGTCGCAAGCGCTCGGACGCTGTTGACCTGTTCGAGATAGAGGTTCGGGTCAGCTGGAGCCGCCGGCGAGACCGAGCCGGGGCAGCCGCCACCAGAAAGCCGATCGTCAAACAGGTGCGCGCCAATGCCTTCATGAAACTCCCCTCCTCCGGGGCTATCGCGCCTCGCATTGGCGGTCGAGGACGCTATAGCCAACTGCATGGTGGAAACGACGGAAGGGGACACTCGAACGGGCACGATCCGGATACCTGCGCCATGCGCTGGGGCTGCTTTGCGACCGGGGTAACGGTCGTGACCTGCGTTGAGCACGATCAGGAGACGCCCGCGGGGCTCACCGTCAACAGCTTCACCTCCGGTCTCGCCTCATCTGCTCCGCGCTTTATAGTTGGCAGCGGAATGCCGGAGCACTGACCGCCGCACCTCATTTCGCGATCAACGTGCTGCAGACCGAGCAGCGCGCATCCATCACCTTCTCGACGCGGGTCGAGGACCGCTTCGGGAACACGCCCAGGCCGGCGCGCCGACGTATTAAAGATTCGCTCTGCGTCTTCGAATGCGAAGACGTCGATGGCGGCGACCATCACATCCTTGTCGGAAGGCTGCAAGGCAAGCTTCGCACGCCCGGCGCCCTGCTCTACTTCCGCGGCCGGGTACCGGCGGTTGCAACTTCGATTAGCTTCCGCTACGACGCGCTCATGCCGGCACTGGATTTCGTCAAGGCGAACCGCGAGGTGGTCGAGCGCGCGATCAGCGACAGGGAGTCGCGCTCAATCTCGATGATCTGCTCGATCTCGGATACGCAGGTCCGTGCGTTGAAGACGGAGATCGAAGCACTTCGGGGGCGGAACGCAACGCGATCAGCGCCCAATTCCCCAAGACAGCTGAAGAGAAAGCCGAACTTGGCCGAAAGGCGAAAGAGGCGGAGCGCGAGTCGAAGACCAGCTCCGGCCCCGTGGGCCGAGGAAGCGGCCCCTAGGGTGCCGACGCCGCACTGAAGGCCGTCAGTCGGGCGGACGAGGCTACAACGTGGTCATCCGCACGGTTGGCGAGGCGCCGAGGTTCGGTTTCGATCAGCGCGACATGGTCGAGCGGCTCGAAACCGAACCTCGGCGCCTCGCCAACCGTGCGGATCACCACGTTGTAGGTCTCGTCCGGCCCGACTGGCGCGCCTTCGTAGGGGATGCCCGGTAGCCGCAGCATCAGCACCCTCAGGGCCGCTTCCTCGCCAGCGAGCTGGTCTTCGAGCGCGCTGATCCGCGCTCCCGCCTCTTTCGCCTTTCGGCCAAGTTCGGCTTTCTCTTCAGCTGCTGCTTTGGGGAATTGGGCGCTGATCGCGTTGCGTTCCGCCCGAAGTGCTTCGATCTCCGTCTTCAACGCACGGACCTGCGTATCGAGATCGAGCAGATCATCGAGATTGAGCGCGACTCCCTTGTCGCTGATCGCGCGCTCGACCACCTCGCGGTTCGCCTTGACGAAATCCAGTGCCAGCATGAGCGCGTGCGTAGCGGAAGCTAATCGAAGTGCAACCGCCGGTACCGGCCGCGGAAGTAGAGCAGGGGATCGACGCCGGCGTCGAAGCTTGCCTTGATGACCTTGCCGACAAGGATGTGATGGTCGCCGCCATCATAGACCGCGAAGCGTTCGCATTCGAAGACGCAGAGCGAATCTTTAAGGATTGGCGCGCCGGCCTCGCCGCACGACCAGGGCGTGTTCCCGAAGCGGGTCCTCGACCCGCGTCGAGAAGGTGATGGATGCGGGCCGCTGCTCGGTCTGCAGCACGTTGATCGCGAAATGAGGTGCAGCGGTCAGCGCTCCGGAACTCGCTGCCAACTTGTGAAGACAAACGAGCAGTAGCGGCGGATCGAGCGAAACCGAGGTGAAGCTGTTGACGGTGAGCCCCGCGGGCGTCTCCTGATCGTCGACGCAGGTCACGACCGTTACCCCGGTCGCAAAGCAGCCCAGCGCATCGCGCAGGGTCCTCGGATCGTGCCCGGTTCGATATTCCCCCTTCGTCGTTTCCACCATGCAGTTGGCTATAGCGTCCTCGACCGCCAATGCGAGGCGCGATAGCCCCGGAGTTGTCCGGAGGAGGGGAGTTTCATGAAGGCATTGGCGCGCACCTGTTTGACGATCGGCTTTCTGGTGGCGGCTGCCCCGGCTCGGTCTGCCGCGGCTCCGGCTGACCCGAACCTCTATCTCGAACAGGTCGACGGCGTCCGAGCGCTTGCGACGGTAAAGGCGTGGAACGCGAAGGCGCTCGCCGCGCTCGAAAAGCAGCCCGGCTTCGCCGATTACCGTTCCAAGGCGCTGGCGCTGCTCTCGACCAACCAGAAGATTGCCGAACCCGACCAGATCCTCGGCGATAAGGTTCTCAATTTCTGGCAGGACGAGCAGCATCCGCGCGGGATCTGGCGTGTCTCGCCGCTTGCCGCCTTCGCCTCGGGTCAGCCGCAATGGCGAACGCTCCTCGACATCGACGCGATGAGCAAGGCCGACAACAAGAAGTGGGTGTTCAAGGGCGCTGACTGCCTGTCGCCCGCTTATGCCGACTGCATGGTGAGCCTATCGAACGGCGGTGGGGATGCGGTCGAGGTGCGCGAGTTCGACCTCGACAAGGCGACGTTCGTCCCCGGCGGCTTTTTCCTCCCGAACGCGAAGAGCAGCATCGCCTGGGAGGGTCCCGACGCCCTGTTCGTCGGAACCGACTTCGGCGCCGGCAGCCTCACGGATTCGGGTTATCCCCAAATCGCGAAACTGTGGAGGCGCGGAACGCCGCTCTCGTCCGCCAAAGTGATCGGCGAAGGTCAAAAGAGCGATGTCTCGATCTCCGCACTGACTGCGGTCGACGGACCACGCACCTGGCACATGCTCGACCGCGGCGTCGACTTCTATCACCACAAGATCAGCCACATCGCGCCGGATGGGCGGCTGGTACCTTCCCCACTACCCGATGACGCGAACCTCATGGACGTGATCGACGGGCGGATGATCGGCTCGCTCAAGAGTTCGTGGGAGGGGCATCCGGCCGGCGCGCTGGTCGCTTACTCGATTTCCTCAACTGCTCGCCGGCAAGCAGCCCACGATCGAAACCGTGTTTGTGCCCAACCAGCACCAGGCCGTCGAGGAGGTCTCAGCCAGCCAGTCGAAGCTGTGGGTCAGAGTATCTCGACGACGTGTCAGGACGCCTTACGGCGCTCACCCGCGCGCCGACGGCACATGGAGCAGCGGGCGGTCGCGCTTCCCGACAAATCGACGATTTATCTCAACGCGACAGCGCACACGGCGGACAATGGCGTTTGCAACGGTCGAGGGCATGCTGACGCCTCGACCTTGTTCGCGGTCCAGCCGACTGCCTCGCCGAGGGCGATCCAGGCGCTTATGCCGCAGTTCGACGCCTCGAACATGGTCGTTGAGCAGCAATTGGCGACTTCGCCCGACGGCACGAAGATCTCCATCTTCCTGGTTCTTCATCGGAAGGACGCGACCGGCCCAGTCCCGGTGCTGATGCATGCTTATGGCGGCTTTGAGCTCGCGCAGACTCCGACTTACCTGGTGCACGAGCCCTACCGCTCTGGCCCGCTCGCGCTTTTCTGGGTGCAGGAAGGCAATGCCTATGTCCTCGCGAACATCCGCGGCGGCGGCGATACGGGCCGAAGTGGCACAATGCCGTGCTGCGCGAGAACCGGCAGAAGGCTTATGACGACCTCTATGCCATCGCCGACGACCTCATTGCGCGCGCAGTGACACAGAAAGGCCGGCTTGCGGTTTCAGGGCGGTCGAACGGCGGCCTGATGGCCAGCGCTGCGATCACCGAGCGTCCGGACCCTCTGGGGCGGCGCGATCATCGGCTCCCGCCGTTGACATGAAGCGTTATTCGCACCTCTTGGCCGGAGCGTCGTGGATGGGAGAGTACGGGAACCCCGACGTCCCCGCCGACTGGGCATTCATCCGCAAATATTCGCCTTATCAGAACCTAAAATGCGGCGTGAAATATCCGGCGCCCTTCATCTGCACTCGACCCGCGACGACCGCGTCCATCCCGGCCACGCCCGCAAGCTCGCTGCGAAGCTCGAGCAATGTGGCGATAAATTCTATTACGACGAGGCGATCGAGGGGGGACACGCGGCGGGCATTGTCCCGGAAGAGGATGCGCAGCGCGCGGCGCTCGAGGCCGTCTATCTGAACCTCGTGCTTCGCAGCAAAGAGGGCCGGCACCGGCACGAGGAGAGCGGGGCTTCTGATCGCTAGCGCTACAGTTCAAGCAGCCGTTCGGGCGTCAGCGCCAGCACCTCGGCGACGGTCTTCTCGAGCGATTTTGGAGACAAGATAGCGCGGCTGGAAGGCGTCGTGCTTGTAGGGCGTGTTGACTGCCCGCCCGACTAAGAACGGCAGCCGTTCGACCTTGTCACTCTCAAGGCTGGAAGTGCGATTCCCCGAAGCTCGAGGCGAGCCCCGCGCCCAGGATTTTGAGTTCGCCATGCTCTCTTGCGAGCCCGAACTCCACGCTGTGCCAGTACAAACGGGCCGCGCGGTGACCTTCTCCGGCGGCGATCGCGGCAACCCCGAGCTCGCCGATGTGGCGCGTCATGTCCGCAAAATCATGGTGCGCGAGCATTGGAATATGTCCAGATGTCACCGGCAACAGTTGAGTTTTCGAGATAATCGAGCTGCACGCGAATCCGAATGAAATTGCCGACGGGAAACACCCGCTCCGAGAGCATTGCAAAGAAGATGTCGTCCGGGACCAGGCCGGGAACGGCGACCGTCCGCCAGCCGGTTCGCGGCTCGAGAATTGCATTGAGGCCCTCAACGTCGGGAACGCCGGGATGCGAAAGAGCTTCAGAAGGTCGATTCCATGGAGGAACTGGAAACCACGCGGGTACCCAGCAGCTCCACCTGCCGTGCGAACAGCAAGTCCCATACGGCATGGTCCTCCGGAGCGAAGGATTTCCAGGATTGAGGGACGACGTAGTTGGCCCAGTTTCTGGGTGATTGGTCCCTTCTTGTGACAGTCTCCTAAACATCGTCATATTCCTTGGGTTCGGGCCAATAAAAAACCCGCCGAGCTTAGCTCTGGCGGGTGAGGAGGCCGGTCGTCTGTCGCTACGCGCGCGTCAGCTCGTTCCAGCCTCCCGAACATAATAATAGCTCGCGGGTGCGGCCGAAGCGGCGCGAATTACGTCAAAGAAGGCGAGTAGGCAGTTCATTCGTCGCTTCTTATCCCAGTTCCGACCTGAACGATCAATGGCGCTGAAAGTGCCTATCAGTTCATGTGGTTCGACACATTGTTGTACATGATGTCGATCTTGTTACCGAGGTTGTGGAACGCAGCCAGGGCCGCGATCGAGATGAGCCGAAGCGACCAGCGCATATTCGATCGCGTTGGCGCCGTTCTCGCATCGGAGAAGTTTTGTTAACCCACGCATCGCGCTCTCCCTGGTCAACCACTCCGGCGCGCACATTGGCGCCGACCGTGGCGAAATTTCCTCCGTGCGGGCTGCCAAATCCTTGCCCAGGATAGTTAACGGGAAAGCCCGTCTATCGCTTCGGCGAGCCTTAAGTCGCGATCGGTAACGCGGCCGGCATCATGGCTTGTCAGGTGGAAAAATCCACGTGGTTCCAGACGCTCGTGAATTGGGGCGACGGTCCTTTTTTCCGTGCTGGAGCGCGCGACGGTGCGTCAAGAGCTGAATGCCTCGCTGAAATCCTTGAATTTGAGGTGTGTTTCCAGCGCCTCTCCACTGCTCCATGTCTCATTCGTGGGGAGCGTCCATGTTCAGACTTCCTCCTGTCCTAGGCTGGCCGCTCGTTTGACAGCCAGTCTCGCCGAAACGCGCCGAGGGTCAGTTCGGCGCTCAATTGGCATAAAAATGGTGTTTCATCGCGTGACTTTAGCGAACTCGAGCCGGCTGCGCCTTGAAATGCCACTGCTGCAGGAGCAGTTGGGCCGCGAGGAGTATCTAGGAATGGCCACCCAGATCGCCGAGGAAAAGGGCGTCCTCGGGCTCGAAAACCCGATGGGGACCGACGGCTTCGAATTCGTCGAGTACACCGCGCCCGACACGTCGATGATGTGATTTTTGGCTGCGCCAATCAGGCGGGCGCAGACAGCCGCAATGTGGCGCGCATGGCGACATTGCTGGCGGGCTTGCCGGACAGTGTTCCGGGTGTGACCGTGAACCGGCTTTGCGCGTCAGGCCTGGATGCGGTGGAGCAGGCGGCGCGCGCGATTATGTCCGGCGATGCCGATCTGGTGATTGCGGGCGGCGTGGAAAGCATGACGCGGGCGCCCTTTGTAATGGGCAAAGCCGACACGGCCTTCTCGCGCACCGCAAAAATCGAAGACACCACCATCGGCTGGCGCTTCGTCAATCCGGCGATGGCGAAAGCCTTTGGCGTGGAATTTATGCCCGAAACGGCCGAAAATGTTGCGGCGGACTATAAGATCGGCCGCGCCGATCAGGATGAATTTGCCTGGCGCAGCCAGCAGCGCGCGGGGGCCGCACAGGCTCGGGGATTTTTCAGCGGTGAGCTCGTGCCGGTGGCGATGCCGGGTAAGGCGGCCCCACCTCTTGTCGAACGCGACGAACATCCACGGCCCGAAACGACTTTGGACGCGCTGACCAAATTGAAGCCCATCGTCCGCGAAAACGGCACCGTGACCGCGGGCAATGCGTCCGGCGTGAATGACGGCGCGGCGGCTTTGATCATCGCATCGGAAGAAGCCGCCCGGCGTCACGGCTTGACCCCGCGTGCCAGAATCTGGGTTATGCGACAACCGGCGTGACGCCGCGCGTGATGGGGATTGGCTGATTCGCGACACAGAAGCTGATGGCGAAGACAGGGTTGTCGATAAAGGATTTCGACGTCATCGAATTGAACGAAGCCTTCGCCGCCCAGGCATTGGCGGTATTGCGCCAATGGGGCCTCCCCGACAATGCCGGGCAGGTCAATCCCAATGGCGGCGCCATCGCGCTCG
>CAVYAH010000085.1:0-30474 GCA_963766415.1 uncultured Alphaproteobacteria bacterium
ACAACACGCTGACGCTGAGCGGCACGGCGGAAGCCAACAGCACGATCACGGTGTTCGACGGTGCGAACAAGCTCGGCACCGCGGTCGCCAACGCCAGCGGCGCATGGAGCTACACCACTGCGGCGCTGTCGACCGGCGGTCACAGCTTTACGGCCACGGCGACCGATGCTGCGGGCAACACCGGCACGGCGTCTTCGCCGGTCTCGGTGACGATCGCCGCGGCGCCTGCGGCGCCGACGATCGCTTCGTTCACGACCGACAGCGGTGTTGTCGGCGACCACATCACCAACGACAACACGCTGACGCTGACGGGCTCGGCAGCCGCCGGCAGCACCGTGAAGGTGCTTGACGGTTCGACCGTGCTGGGGACCGTGACGGCGAACTCGAGCGGCGCCTGGACGCTGACCACGGCTGCGCTCTCCGACGGCGGTCACTCGCTGACGGCGACGGCGACGACCTCGGGCGGCAACACCGGCGCGGCGTCCCCGGCATTGGCGGTTACAGCGGACACGGTGGCGCCAATTGCACCCGTCATCGCAAGCGACACGATTGTCAATACAAATGAGACCATGCTGACCGGTACAGCCGAGGCCGGTAACACGGTGACCATATTTGACGGTACGGACTCAAGTTGGCACGGCGACGGCGGGAGGCGGGGCCTGGAGCTATACGACTAGCCCACTGTCAAATGGCGACCCACCGCGACCGATGCCGCGGGTAACACAAGTTTGGCTTCGCAGCCCATCGATCCGATGATCAGCAACATCGTGTCGGCCCCACTCGTTCCATTGATGGTCACGCCGATGTTGCTGATCATCGGATCGATGGGCTGCGAAGCCAAACTTGTGTTACCCGCGGCATCGGTCGCGGTGGTGGTGAATGCATGGTCGCCATTTACAGTGGGCTAGTCGTATAGCTCCAGGCCCCGCTACCGTCCGCCGTCGCCGTGCCAAGCTGAGTTGTACCGTCAAATATGGTCACCGTGTTACCGGCCTCGGCTGTACCGGTCAGCATGGTCTCATTTGTATTGACAATCGTGTCGCTTGCGATGACGGGTGCAATTGGCGCCACCGTGTCCACTGTAACCGCCAATGCCGGGGACGCCGCGCCGGTGTTGCCGGCCGCGTCGCTCGCCGTGGCGGTCAGGCTGTGGGCGCCGTTGTTCAGCGCCGCGGTGGTATAGCTCCAGGCCCCGCTGCCATTCGCCGTGGCGCTGCCCAGCAGAGTTGCCCCGTCGATAGATCTTGACCGTGCTGTTGGCTTCCGCCGTCCCGCTCAGCGTCAGCGTGTTGTCGTTGGTGATGTGGTCACCCAGCGTGCCGCTGTCGGTCGAGAACGAGGCAATGGCGGGCGCCACCGGCGCCGTCGTGTCGATGGTCACGCTCAGGGCAGAAGACGCCGCCCCGGTATTGCCGGCCGCGTCGCTCGCCGTGGCGGTGAAGCTGTGGCCGCTGTTGCTCAGCGCCGCGGTGGTATAGCTCCAGGCCCCGCTGCCGTTCGCGGTGGCGCTGCCCAGCAGCGTCGCCCCGTCATAGACCTTGACCGTGCTGTTGGCTTCCGCCGTGCCGCTCAGCGTCAGCGTGTTGTCGCCGAGCTGCTTGCCGAGGAAAAGCCGAACCTGCCCGTGATCCTCGCCACGGGCTATAGCCAGGAAATCGCGAAATCCGGAAGCGGCGGACGGCCGGTGATCCTGAAGCCCTACCGCCTCGCGACCTTGTCGCAGGCATTGGTCGACGCGATGGCGGGGAGCGACGCCTGCAGCCCGAGTTGCAGCACCTCGGGGCTGTCGACTAAGCCAAGCCACCGACAGCAGGGGCAATGATGTTCAACTGGTTCCAGTCCCTCCTCCCGAGGACGAGCGACTTTTTTGCGATGTTCGACCGACACGCGGCGACCTGGTTGCCGCGGCGAACGCGCTTCGCGAACTGTCGAATGGTCGAACAGACCCCGAAGGCCACATTGCCGAGATCAACCGGCAGGAGCATGAAGCCGATGATGTGATCCGGCAGGTTCTCCGCTCGGTTCGCCAGACATTTCTGACGCCTTTCGATCGGGGCGCCATCACATCGCTCATTGGGGCAATGGACGACGCGATCGACGAGATGCAGGATACAGCTCGAGCGATCGCGCTTTACGATGTCTCGACCTTCAGGCCAGAAATGAAGCGCATGGTGAAGATCATCGTCGAGGCTGCGGACCTGACCGCCGAGGCTGTTCCAATGCTTCGCGATCTTACCCGCAACGGTCCCAAGCTTCACACCCTCACCGAGAAGATCGTGCACCTGGAAAGCGACGCGGACGTGATCCACGCGGCCGGCCTCAAGAAGGCCTACCAGGAATATTCGCAAAGCAGCCCGATGCAGTTCATCGTCGCGCGTGAGATCTACAAGCATCTCGAGCGCATCATCGATGCGTTCGAGGATGTCGCGAACGAGATCGATGGCATCGTCATCGATCACTCCTGAGCGGAGCCCAAGTGCACCAACTTGCTCTTCCGTTGCTGATTGGCCTCATCATTGTCGCGCTCGGCTTCGACTTCCTGAACGGACTTCATGACGCCGCGAACTCCATCGCGACGGTCGTCGGTACCCGACTGATCAGCCCCGTCGCTGCGGTCGGTTTCGCAGCCTTCTTCAACTTCGCGGCCTACTTTCTCGCGCTGCGATGGCCAGCGCTGCACAATGTCGCCGACACGATCGGGAAGGGCCTTATCGACAAGGACCTGGTGACGCCGGCCGTCGTTTTCGGCGCGCTGGTCGGCGCAATGTTCTGGAACGTCGTCACCTGGGTGAAAGGCATACCCTCATCCTCAAGCCATGCGCTTGTGGGCGGAATCATAGGTGCGGGCGTCGCTCACGCAGGCTTTCCGAGCATTCAGTGGGTTGGGCTCAACAAGACATTGGTGGCGATCGTGCTTTCGCCCGTGCTCGGGCTGATCCTCACCATGGCGATCATGATGGCCACGAGCTGGCTAGGCTATCGTGCCAGCTCTCGCGGAGCGGAGCGCACGTTTCGCATCCTTCACCTCTTTTCCGCGGGGTCCTACTCGCTCGGGCATGGCCTCAACGACGCGCAAAAGACGATGGGGGTCATCACTGTGCTGCTCTATTCGACGGGCTACCTCCAGGGCCATTTCGCGGTGCCCAACTGGGTCGCTCTGTGCTGCTATGTCGCCATGGGTATCGGGACGCTGAGCGGTGGATGGCGGATCATCGAAACGATGGGCACGCGCATCACCAAGCTCAACCAGCACCAGGGCTTTTCGGCATCGCTCGGGGGTTCGGTGATGCTGTTCGCCGCCTCCTACCTCGGCATCCCGGTTTCGACCACGCACACGATCGCTGGCTGCGTGATCGGCGCGGGGACGGCACGGCGCGCATCGGCAGTCCGCTGGGGTCTCGCCGGCAATGTCGCGATCGCTTGGGTGATCACCATCCCCGCTGCAGCGACCGTTGCCGCGCTGTTCTACTGGCTCATCAGCGGCATGTTCATACGCGTGGCGATCGCGGTCGCCATCATCGCGTTCGTCGCTTATTCAGCGCGCGCCTGGCGCATCCAGTCATAGGCGAGCCGAGCTTTACGGCTCGGCCCTGCGCGTTGCCTCAAACAGGAACCAGGTGCGGCGCTCCGCCTCGTCGATCCAAACCTCGAGCAGGCTCGCGGTCGCGACATCCTTGTAATCATCGCACAAAGCATGCGTTCGCCGCATTTCGGCGGTGAGCTGCTTATTGTCGTCTCGAAGCTCGGCGAGCATGTCGAGCGGAGTCACGAAGGCGGCGTCATTATCGAGCAGCCGCTTCCGGGCTGCAATTTGTCCAACCGAGCGAAGGGTTGTCCCGCCGATCTTGCGCACGCGCTCGGCGATCGGGTCGGTCGTCGCGAAGATCTGGTCCGCCTGCTCGTCGAGCAATAGGTGGAAGTCGCGGAAATGCGGCCCCGAAATATGCCAATGGAAGTTCTTGGTCTTGAGGTAGAGCGCGAACATGTCGGCGAGCAACGCATTCAGCGCGCCCGAAATGTCGCGAACCGCGTCGCTCCCGAGATCGGTGGGAGTCGATAGTGACTCGGTCTGAATGATCAACAGCTCCTCGGTGCTCATTTCAATCTCCTCGATCTGCGTGAGTTGGCGGCCGGCCGCTCGCTGCTCCCGGGTGGACGGCCGGTCAAATTGAAAATAGCGGTCACGCACATTGACGGAACGCTTCTCACGGGCATGACCGTTCGAGGGCATGCTGCTCAGCCTCCGCGTGGGTCGGTCTTCGTTGGCCCTGGATGATCGGGAGGAACAGCATCGGCGGCACAATGGCGAAGCATGCCCACGCGAGCCACGGCCTTACGAACGCAAGCGGGATCGACGCCGCGTAAATCCCGAGGAAGAACCAGGTCCTTCGGAGCACGCGCATGTGGATGTTACGGTGAAGCAGATTGTGGCTCATTCGCGCCACGTGCGAGCGCAGCATCATGAACGAGCCAGTGCAGGCGACGCCGAGCATTCCGTATGCGGCGGCGGCCCTCGCCGAGTTCGGGTGCATCCCGAGGAAGCGCGTCACGACCGGGATCAGCGAGACACAGAACAGCAACAAATTGTTGTACCAGATGGTGCTTCGCGCTGGGCTGTGGACCGTGAAGAGCAGGTAGTGGTGGCTCGTCCACAGGTTCACGATGACGAAGAAGCTGAGGGCATAGGTGACGAGTACCACCGCGAACTCTTCCAACGCAGCGCTATCGCCGGCAAATGCGAAGCTGTCGGGAATCCGGATCTCGAACACCATGATGGTGACGACGATCGCGAACACGCCGTCGGAAAAGGATTCGACGCGCCGGCTGGTCGGCCTCAGTTCCGTTTGCGCGGAGCTTAAGCCTTCCAACCGGCCCCTCCTTCACTTGCCTAGTTACGCAACGACCGGAAGCCGGCTCTTAGGTCGTCGACCAACGCCTGCGGCTGTTCCCACGCCGCGAAATGCGCACCCTCGGGGTGCTTCTGATAATAGAGCAGGTTCGGATAGGCCGCCTGCGCCCACTTCTTCGGGATCGGGCCCGGAATGTCCTCTGGGAACACACTGACGGCGGTCGGCACTTTCACGCCCTTGGGGGCGAAGAAGGCGCCCTTGTTCTCCCAATAGAGCCGGGCTGACGAAACGGCTGTCCGGGTCAGCCAGTAGAGCGTGATGTTGTCAACGATATCGTCCCGGCTGAAGCCCAGCTGTTCGCCGTCGAAGACGCGCGAGATCTGGTTATACGTCCAGATGTCGTGGTCGATGATCCACGCGGCGAGGCCGACCGGCGAATCCTCAATGCCGTACAGCGTCTGCGGCCGGTTCCCCATCTCGTTCGCATAGCCAAGGCCGTGCTTGTAGAAGAATGAGACGTGATCGAAGGATTGCCGTTCCTCCTCGTCGAGGCCGTCGGGCGCGGGTGCGCCGGCCAGCGCTGCCTGGTCGATCGCGGGCGGGATCGCTCCGGCCATATTGGTGTTGATGGCGATCAACCCGCGAGGCTCCTGGACCCCCAGGTAATCGACGATCTGGGCGCCCCAATCGCCGCCTTGCGCGACATAGCGCGTGTAACCGAGGCGATTCATCAGCTCGCCCCAGGCGGTGGCGATGCGCTCGGGCCCCCAGCCTGTCGTGGTCGGCTTTCCAGAAAAGCCGTAACCCGGCATCGACGGGATCACGACATCGAAGGCGTCCGCTTCTGTTCCGCCATGCGCGGTGGGGTCGGTCAGCGGCTCGATGATCTTCAGCTGCTCGATGATCGAACCTGGCCAGCCGTGCGTGACGATGATCGGCAGGGCGTTTGGGTGCTTCGATTTCACATGGATGAAGTGGATGTCGACGCCGTCGATATTGGTGATGAAGTTCGGATATGAGTTGATCCTCGCTTCGACCCTCCGCCAGTCGTGCTGATCGAGCCAGTAGTCGGCAAGCTTCTGAATCGTCGCCAGCTGTACGCCCTGAGACGCGTCGCTTACCAGCTCGCGGCTGGGCCATCGCGTCGCTGCAATCCGCTTTTTGAGATCGGCGAGATCCTCGTCCGTCGCATGGAAGCTGAACGGGTGTATCGCCGTGTCATCGGCCGCGCCGAGAATGATCGTCTGCTTCGGCTCCGCCGCTGAAGACTGTGTGGGAACGGGCTGCGTGGGGGCGAGAGTATCCGCACCGCCTTGGAGCGATGTCTTATCGGCCATGGTCATTCTCCTGGTCTGGGGGCAGGGCGACGCTTACCGAACTCGGGTGCACGGCCCTCGAGGATGCCGGTCTGCTACCAACGGGTGGCCGCCGTCGCCGTGCGCTTCAGCAGTGAGTCGGTCAAATTGAAAATCTTCGTCAGCCAAACCTAGCCCCGCGCGAGAATCGATTCCCGCGCGCCTCGATATTCTTCGGGCGTTATCCGGCCGTCTCCATCTGTGTCCGCGAGCTTCCTGAACTCCGCCGCAGCCGCCGCCGCTTCGCCCGGCTCCAGCAGGAAATCGTGGTCCGCGTCATAGAATTTCAATGCCCAGTTCATCAGCACCCAATCGCGCTGGAATAGCTGCATCGCAGCTGGCGCAGTCTCGAGGCTGGCGGGCGTTGGTTGCCCAAGCAGCGGAGCCGCTGACGCGAGAAATATGAAGCCAAATGCTGCTCGAACCACAACGTCATAACGCGCGAGCGGTTGCAGCGTTCAGCCTTCTGGAAAGCGGCGCTTTGGCGAACGTCACACGGTCTCAAGCTGATCGATCAGGCTGCCTCTGACATCCGGACTGAGGGCGAGCGCTACGGCCTTGGCCTCCTGTCATGCCTGCGGGGGCAGCGCCGCCCGGACCGCTCGGTGCAGCGCGTCGGCGCGGAACGGCTTGGTGAGCAGCGGCGCGTCGGGCGCGGTTCGCTTGACCGCCTCGGTTTCGCTGTAGCCGGACACGAATAGGATCGACTGCTGCGGGATCTTCGCGCGTATCTTCCGAGCCACCTCCGCTCCAGACATCCCTGGCATGATGAAATCGACGATGACTAGGTCCGGCTTCTCGCGCTGAACCTCTGCGAGGCCTTCGCGGCCGTCGCTCGCCTGCCGGACGAGGTACCCCTGGTCTTCCAGGGCTGCGGCTATGAAGCCGCGGACATCCGGGTCGTCATCGATGACAAGCACAGACGCATTTTGCCTCACTGTTTCCGCGTGCGCGATTTCGGCAGTCCCCGCCGCCTCGCGGATCACGTTCGCATCGGCCCTGCGGAAATACATTCTTACCGCTGTGCCTTCGCCGAGCCTGCTCTCGATCCGCACCGCGCCGCCTGACTGGCGGGCCATCCCGTACACCATCGACAACCCAAGTCCCGTGCCCTTGCCAACTTCCTTGGTCGTGAAGAACGGCTCGAATGCGCGGTCGACGACTTCGGGGGGCATGCCAACTCCAGTGTCGCTGATGGTGAGCTCGATATAGTCGCCGCCCTCGAGCTCGGGGTCCGCGGTGACCTCGATCTTCCTCGTCGTGAACCTCAGGACCCCGCCGCCTGGCATTGCATCGCGGGCGTTGATCGCAAGGTTGAGAATGGCGACTTCCAGCTGGGTCGGGTCGGCCGCTACCGGCATCAGCGCCTCGTCGAGATCGAATTCCTTCGTGATACCTGGCCCGAGCACATTTCTGAGGAGCGGGCGCATGTTCTGTATGAGCGGGGCGACGAAGGTCGGCCGGACCTCGAGCCGCTGCACGCGGCTGAACGCGAGAAGCTGTGCTGTCAGCCGCGCCCCTCGCTCCGCCGCGGCCAGCGCATTCTCGGCATAGCTCTTGAGCTTTGCATCCTCAGCGCGCTTGGCGATGATGTCGAGCCCGCCCACGACCACCGTCAGAAGGTTGTTGAAGTCGTGAGCAATTCCGCCGGTCAACTGACCGAGCGCTTCCATCTTCTGGCTTTGCCGGAGCTGCTCCTGGGCTGCCTTGAGGTCGGTTATGTCGCGCGCCTCGAAGAGGAGGTAGACGAGTTTGCCATTGGGCCCGCGGACCGGCTGGACCGAGACATCGAGATAGGCTGTCGGCGCGCCCTCGCGCTCCATCCGCAATTCCCGCTGGAACAGCTCGCCACCCGCGGCCTGTTTGACGGCCTGCCTCATCACCGGGGCGTGCTGCGGGTAAAGCGCCAGGGTCGGCGCGTCCCAGATCTTCTTGCCGATCGCCCCGCGGGTCTCCGGCGCCCGCCACGGTGCTTCCTTGCGGTTCAGCTCGACGACGGTGCCGTCGGGCTCCATCAGGACGAGGACTTCGAGAACGGTGTCGAAGACGGCGCGGAAACGGGCTTCGGAGAGCGCGAGCTCGCGCGTCTGCTCGCCGACCTGCGCCTTCAACTCGAGCTCAGCCTCCTTGGCGGGGGTGATGTCGGTCGCGACGCCGATGAAGCCGACCAGCTCTCCGTCCACCCCGAAGCGCGGCTGCGATACGCTCCTTAGCCAGCGATACTCGCCGTCAAACCGCGCATAGCGTCCTTCGAGGGTGAACGGCTGGAGCGCGGCTTCTCCAGCGATGCTCTCGGCGACGATCCGATCCAGGTGATCGGGATGGATTCGCGAGCGCCAGTCGATCGTGCGCGCTGTCTCGCGGTCGCCATCCGGTCCGCCGACGAACTCGACATATGCGTCGTTGACGAAATCGCGCACCCGGTCGAGCCGCGTCACCCACATCATCGCCGGCGCCGAGTTGGCGATCCTTCGGAACCGGGCCTCACTCTCCTTCAGCGCGCGCTCGGCGACGCGCTGCTCGGTGACATCAGTGACGACGCTAACGAAGCCCTCGACTCCTCCGCCCGGCCGCCGCCATGGGATATATTCGGTTTGCGCGACAAGCAGCCCGCGCGTTGAATGGTTGAGCTCGAGCACGAAGAACTGACGCTCGCCGCCGAGCGCCGCCTCGACCATCGGCTTGCGGTCAAGCCACGCCGCCTCGCCGATCACCTCCGCCATCGTTCGCCCAACGATCTCGCCGCGCGGTTTGTCGAGCCAGTCGGCGAACAGCTTGTTGATGAACTGAACGCGGACACTGCGGTCATAATAAGCAGTCATGACCGGAAGCAGGTCGGCCAGCGCGAGCAGCCCCGGTCCGGTAAACATCTCGGGCGGAAGATTGTCGGGAAGCGGCTGCTCCATCAGGTCGTCGAGCGACAGTTCGAGCGTCGCGGTGGCCGGCCCCTCTAACCGCTCCGGCGCGACCAGCGGATGCTGCCGAGCACTCCTGCTTCCCCGTTTAGCGCCCCCGTTGGCCATGCCCTCAGGAATACGCCCCTTTTTGGGAGAGTCGATTACCCGCATTGATGCAGGCCGAGCAAAAACAACCGTCGCGCAAGATGGTTGCTTGGCGGCCGGCTTGCTACCGCTTCGAGCGCTTGTCCATGAACGGCGGCGTCGCCACCATCTCCTGCGCCAGCATCAGCCCCCTCGTCGCCGTGATCGGCTGCTCTGGATAGGCATCGAGCACCATCGCCGGAATCAACCGCTGCGCGAGGTCGGAATAAGTGAAGCCCGGCATCCCGTCGCGCGGGCCCGTCGCGTCGACGATCGCGTCGATATCGACGTCATCGAAGCCCAGTTCGTGAAGCCTTGGCCCGAGCAACTTGCGCCGGTTGTCCGCATCTGGCCGCCCGAAGGCCATGATCTCCGCCGCGCGCCGCGTCACCGCGGGGTCGAGCGCGTCGTAGCGGTTGGTGCACATGATGACCGCGGCGGGGAGGCGGCTGTTCGCAAGTCGGTCGATGCCGCGGATGAAGGCGTTGACACCGCTCACCTCCTCCTGGTGCAGGTCGGCGGTCTCGCGCGACTGGGCGAGCGCGTCGGCCTCGTCGACCAGCAGGATGATCGCACCTTCCGCGCCATCCTTGCTCTTCTGGATCGTATTCGCTTCCTTGACCGTGAAGTCGAACGCGGCGGAGATAAGCTGCGTCATCTCGCCGACGCGCCCCTGCCCGCGCGCCGACAGGCTCAAAGGAAGCAGGTCGATCTCGATCTCCTCCTGGCGCGCCACCGCGTCGGGGATCGTCTCGGCCAGCTCGGTCTTCCCCGACCCGACATCGCCGCCGAGGATGACCAGCGGCGGCCGCATCAGGACCGAATTGATGATCTTGTCGGCGCCGGGATGGAACTCGTGCCCCCACAGCTTGAGCCCGCCCGGATGGACGAGCAGGCCGAGGCTCTTGGTCAATCTCGAGATATGGTGGTCGATCCCGACCAGCCGCGCCAGCCGGTCCCGCGCGTCCGGATGCGGAAAACTCATCCGCCGTTCGAACAGCGTCAGCATGTCGACAGCCATTGCTCAGCTCCCCCCGGGTGGAGGGGGCCATCATGCCTGTTCTTGGCCGCCCGCGCAAAGCAGGGATGGTGATTTCTGTCAGGTGGGGGAGCGCGCTGCCCCGCTTCTGCCGATAGGTGGGAGGCACGGGCGCGCAGAGGGACCACGGACAAAAGCAGAGGCTGGCACAGTCCTCGCTGGGCCAGGTTTCCGTCATGACATCCGTATGAACAAAGAAGTCAAAGTGAGAAAATTTGGCCAACTCGGCCGGGGTAGTCCTACCGAAAGATCTGCTGGCGCACCTCGACGTCGCGATTGGCGAGACGCTGTCAGCCAGCAGGACGTGGGATCGAACTGTCGGCGCGCGATCCGGAATTTGCCGCGCAAATAGAGGCCGCGCGCGGCGCGATGACCCCGGCGCAAGCTCGCCCTGGCGAGAATGAGATCGCGGACTGGTTCAGGCAGCGAACGGAGCCAGGGGCCGATTAGCCCTCGTCGCCCATCCTTAGCGCGGCGATGAACGCTTCCTGCGGAATTGAGACGCTACCATACTCCCGCATGCGCTTCTTGCCCTCCTTCTGCTTCTCCAGCAGCTTCCGCTTCCGCGTTGCGTCGCCGCCATAGCATTTCGCCGTGACGTCCTTCCTCAGCGCGGCGATCGTCTCGCGTGCGATGATCTTGCCACCGATTGCGGCCTGGATCGGGATCTTGAACAGGTGCCTGGGAATAAGGTCCTTCAGGCGCTCGCACATGCCGCGGCCGCGGGCCTCGGCATTGGCTCGGTGGACGATCATGCTCAGCGCATCGACAGGCTCGCCGTTGACCAGGATGCTCATCTTGACGAGATCGCCGTCGCGATGACCGACCTGGTGATAGTCGAAGCTCGCATAGCCGCGGCTGATCGACTTCAAGCGGTCGTAGAAGTCGAATACCACTTCGTTCAAGGGAAGCTCGTAGCGGATCATCGCGCGGGCGTGGCTACCGGTCCCGACATAGGTCAGGTCCTTCTGGATGCCGCGGCGGTCCTGGCAAAGCTTCAGGACGCTCCCAAGATATTCGTCGGGGACGTAGATGGTGGCGTCGATCCACGGCTCCTCGACTGCCTCGATCGCATTGGCGTCGGGCCAGTCGGCGGGGTTGTGGATGGCTTGCACCGAACCGTCGCGAAGCCGCACCTGGTAAACGACCGACGGTGCCGTGGTGATGAGGTCCAGGTCATATTCGCGGATCAGCCGTTCCTGGATGATCTCGAGGTGGAGAAGGCCGAGGAAGCCGCACCGGAAGCCGAAGCCCAGGGCCGCGCTGGTCTCCATCTCGAAACTGAAGGAGGCGTCGTTCAGCCGGAGCTTGTAGAGGCTGTCGCGGAGCTTCTCGAAGTCGTTGGCATCGACCGGGAACAGGCCGCAGAAGACGACGGGCTGGACTTCCTTGAAGCCCGGGAGGGGGGTGGCCGCCGGCTTCTTGGCGTCGGTGATAGTGTCGCCGACGCGCGTCTCGGCGACCTCCTTTATCTGCGCGGTGATGAACCCGATCTCGCCGGGGCCAAGCTCCTGCAGCTGTTCGATCTTGGGGCGGAAACAGCCGACGCGGTCGACGAGGTGCATCGTTCCGGCCTGCATGAACTTGATCTGCTGGCCCTTCTTCAGGCAGCCATCGATGACGCGCACCAGGATGACGACGCCTAGATAGGGGTCGTACCAGCTGTCGACGAGCATGGCCTTGGTGGGAGCCTCCAAGTCGCCCTTCGGCGGCGGGATCTTCGCGACGATCGCGTCCAGCACTTCCTCGATGCCGATGCCGGTCTTGGCGGAGGCGCAAACGGCGTCCGACGCGTCGAGGCCGATGATCTCCTCGATCTCCTGCCTGACGCCTTCCGGGTCCGCTGCGGGGAGGTCGATCTTGTTGATGACCGGCAGGATTTCGTGGTCGTGCTCGATCGACTTGTAAACGTTGGCTAGGGTTTGCGCCTCGACCCCTTGCGCGGCATCCACGACCAACAGCGCGCCCTCACAGGCCGCTAGTGAGCGCGATACCTCATAGGCGAAATCGACATGCCCGGGCGTGTCCATGAGGTTGAGCTCGTAGCCCTTCCATTCGAGCCGCACGGTCTGCGCCTTGATGGTAATGCCCCGCTCACGCTCGATGTCCATATTGTCGAGCACCTGCGAGTGCATCTCGCGCTCGGTCAGCCCGCCAGTCGCCTGGATGAGCCGGTCGGCAAGCGTCGACTTTCCATGATCGATATGGGCAATGATCGAAAAATTCCGAATATGGTCGATTTTCTGCATTTAGCGCGGCGCTAGCAGGGGAATTGATGCCTCGCCAGCCGCAGTGCCTACCGACTCGGTCAAGAGGGTGGTAGAGGCACCAAGGGCATCAAAGGGGGCTTTGATCATGACCAGAATGGCGTCGTTTGCCGTTGCAGCGTTCGCGCTCGTTTCGACCTCCGCGGCCGCGGACCAGAGCTCGGGATACAAACAGCAGGAGCGGGGCGAGGCGGAACTACCGCAATGTACGCACCGGATCGGAACGCTGGCGATCGTCCCGCCGGACAACCAATGGTGGCAGGAATATAACCTCGGCAGCCCCGAAGCGATCATCAAGGTATTCGTCCAGCAGTCCGGCTGCTTCACGCTCGTCAACCGCGGCAGCGCCATGCACAGCCGCGAGATGGAGCGAGCCCTCTCCGATCAGGGCGAGCTTCAGACGGGATCGAACATGGGCGGGGGCCAGGTCCGGGCCGCCGATTATTTCCTCCAGCCGGACATCGTCAGCACCAACAAGAATTCGGGCGGCGGCGGCATGGGCGCTGCGCTCGGCGGCGTGCTCGGCCACACCCACGGCTGGGCCAACACGATCGGCACGATCGCGGGCGGCATCAACATCAATAAGGGCGAGGCGAACGTCACGCTCTCGCTGGTGAACGCGCACACGACCGAGGAAGCCCTGACCGAAGGTTACGCCCGCAAGACCGACATCAGCTGGGGTGCCGGCGGCGGTGCCGGTTGGTGGGGCGGCTTTGCAGCGGCGGGCGGCTATGGCTACCAGAACACGGAGATCGGCCAGATCATCGTGCTCGCCTATCTCGACGCCTACAAAAAGATGGTGGCGCAGCTCGGCGGCGCCGGTCCCGTACCCACGGCCGCGCCGCAGCACTAAGAGCGGCCCAGTCCGGCAGGGTGCCGGACGCCAGCATCAGAATGACCGTGTCGATAGCTTCCGGCGAGCTTCAGAACGAAGGGCCAGCTTGGCGCGCGCGCGCTGGCCCGCGGCCTGTCAGCGTGAAAATGAAAAAAGTTGAGCAAAATCAATTCTATCCCAAAAATCGGCCAGACCTTCCTCTAAATAGCGCTTAAATTCGCTCCTTGGCGAAGCGGCGATCGTCGGCTCGCGCTGCGCCGGAAGATTGATCCCCGTCTAGTGACAGCTGTATCGGCCGAACGATAGCGACGTCTCCGCCGGCAAGGCTGGACGATGCCCCGGGCAAAAACAGGCCGCGCATTGACGACTTACGGGTCGGCCTATCGGGTGAGTTCTGGCCCGCGACCCGCTGTGGGCGGGGGCTTCGGCGAGAAAACTCGCCGGAGCCCCCGTTTCGCCGCGCGCAGTCAGGGCGCGGCCGCAGCGCCGTACCCGCCCACCATCGGTTGCCGGCCGCGCTCCAGTACCTTGACCAAAATCAAGCGGATAAGTCGGCCGGCCGACGTTTGTGTGACCTTGAAGACACAATTGGTTTTAGAAAAAGACCATTATCGAAGGATAGCGCCGCGTTAACGCCGTTAACGGGTTGCGTGCTTCCGCGCCCGGCCCTTACCCACATACGCGGGAAGGACCGCTTGGCCCTTTTTCTGTCCAAAACGCCGCGCTCGCGGCCACAGGGGAATTTTGTCTATGAAGATTTCAAACCATCGGATCGCGCTTCTGACCGGCGCGTCAGTTGCAGTCCTCGGCGTTGCCGCGCCGGCCCATGCAGCCACCACTGTTCAGCCCGGCGTCTGCTCGGCGAGCGACACGCTCGACATCACGCTGGTCGGCGACACGGGCGTGACGAGCGTCAACAACCCCGCACTTGCGGCCGTGAACGGTTGCGCCACTGGCGAGATCCAGCAGGGCGCTGCTCCTGGCGGCGACGTGTCGCTGACGATGACCAACGGCGCGGCAGGAGACGTGAACATCGCGGCGATCGCGAGTGCGAATAACAATGCCGGCGATGCCGCTGCCACCGCCTCGATCATCGGTGCGGGCGTAAACCAGATCGGCGAGGGCACCGGGGCGGTCAACGTCGCAATCAACAACGCCGGCGGCCTTGCCGTCGAGGCGATTGCCAACGCGACCGCAACCGGCGTGGCCAAGGCATCGGCGAATTTCACCGGCGTCCCCTTCGGCTATGGCATCTATCAATCAGCCAATGGCTTCACCCTTGGCGGAGCGACGGCAGTCACCGCTTCGCTCAGCAACGCGGCGGACGCCTCGCTCACGGTCCTTGCGAGCGCGAACGCAAAAGGCGCGACGGCCACCGCCAATGCGAACGCAGAGTGGGGCATCTGGCAAATCGGCAATGGCGGCGACACGATCGATGTCAACCTGACGAACGGCGGATCGATCAACATCGACTCGATCGCCAATGCGACAGGCGTGTCGGGAGCCGCGAACGCGAGCGCCGACCTGATCGGGGGGATCGTTCAGATTGCCTATTCAGGCGCTACGCTTGCTGCAACGCTCGACAACAGCGGCACGATCGCGATTGACGTTGCAGCCGCCGCCAATGGCGCGATGGATGCTAGCGCGAACGCTTTCCTTACGTACGGCATTGCGCAGAGCGCGAACCTTGCCGGATCGGGCGTCGCGGCGCTGACCAATGATGGATCAATCGCGATCAACGCCAACGCGAGTGCGACTGGCGCAACCCTCGCTTCGGCGCGTGCCGACATCGGAGGCACGTCGGGCGGTGGAATTGTTCAGGTTGTGAACGCCTCTGGCGGCACTGCCGGGTCCGCAATCATCAGCAACGGCGGCACAATCAATGTCGGTGCAACGGCCATCGCAAGCGCCACCGGGGCGGCGAATGCTGAAGCGGGCGCGCTTGGAATCAAGCAGCTGGTTAATGGACACAATGGCGATGCTGGCGCGCTCTTGACGAATGGCGGAACTCTCGATGTCTCCGCTGTCGCAGGCGCAGCGGGATCGCTCGGTGCGAGCGCTAATGCCCGTGCAATCGGTATCCAGCAGCTCGTTAGCGCAACGGGGACCGTCGGCGCCGGCACAACCGCAATGCCAGCTGACGCTTCGGCGGTGCTGACGAACAGCGGTACGATTGCTCTCGCCGCCGTCGGCAACGCCCACGGCGTGGCCGCGGCAACCGCGATCGCCTCGGTCTACACCGGCATCTACCAGTCGGCGCATGCGGCCGGGTCGGCGGCTCTGTCGATCGCCAACAACGGCACCTTCTCGGCCCACGCTACCGCCAGCGCCATTGCGGATGCAGGCGTGGCCTCCGCCTCGGCCCACATCTATGGCTTGTCGCAAAGCGTGTCGGGCGGCACCGCCTCGCTGGCGACGATCGATAACGAAGGTAAGATCGACATCGGTCTGGTCGCCAAGGCGACCGGGGCCACGAGTGCGATCGTTCACGCCTTCGGCAATGCCGTCTACCAGGTCGTGGGATCGGGAACGGCGTCCTTCACCAACAGCGGAAGCCTTTCGATCCACGCATCGGACAGCGCGATCGCAACGGGTCATGGTTTCGCGGCGGCAACCGCGCTTGGTGTCGCCCAGAGCGCAACCGGCGGCCATGACATTTTCGTCAATAATGGGACGACGGACGTCGGAGCGAAGGCGTTCGTATCGGCATCGACTGGTGACGCCTTCGCGTACGCCCGCGGCTATGCTGCAAAGGGCATCGCGGCGGACCTTGACGTCACCAATGCCGGCTCAATCTCGGTAGCCGCCAGCGCAACGGCGCCGGACACGGTTCGCGCTCTTGCGGTTGGCATGTACCTGTCCGCGGCGGCAACGACCGCTGCGGCGACTCCCACCCAGGCAGCCATTCTGTCGGGGACGGTGGTCAACAGCGGCAAACTTAACGTTGTTGCCAACGCCAGTGGCGGCGGAACGCACACCATCGCCACCACCGGCGGCGGCGTCACCACAGTCAACCTGAGCCAGGCAACCGCCACCGGCATCGCCATCAATTCGGGGATCAATGATCTCACCGTCACCAACACGGGGACGATTAGTGTCGATGCCATCACCAGCAACGGTGCGCCGTCGCTCGCTTACGGCATTCACGTGCTCGGTAGTGGCGGCGGTGTTGCCGCGACTACCAGCGACGTCACCACCATCAACAACTCGGGCGACATCATCGCTCGCTTCTCGACCGATGGTGGAACGACCTTCCACCGGGCGACGGCGATCGACGTCACCGAGGCGCCGAATGCGACCGTGATCAACCTCCTCAAGGGGCATGTCACCGGCGACATCAACCTCCAGAGCAATGCCGACGCGATCAACGTCACGACCGGCGAGACCCTGTTCAACGGCGTGATCAACGCGGGTTGCTATGATGCGGCGGCGATCGCTGCGGGCGGCGACAATCCGGCGGCGAGCTCGTGCGGTGTCGGCACGCTGAGTGTGAACGGCGGCGGCAACCTCCATCTGACCCGCGATGCGGTCGACGGTCCGTCCTACGCCTTCGTCAACACGCTGACGATGGGCGCCGACGGGACGCTGACCTTCGACCTGCCGGCTGCGACCGGCGGGACGGCGACAGCGGGCACCTACCCGCAGATCTTCGCCGACACGGCGACCCTCGACGGGACGCTGGTGGCGAACATCGCCAGCGCGAACGGCCTCTATGATGCGATGCTATATGACAACATCATCGATGCGAACGTCCGCAATGGCACCTTCGACGCTTGCGTGATCAACGGCATCCCGGCGGCATCGCTGCTGCTCCACGCGGCTTGCGTCTACGACAGCAACGCCAACGTCGATTTGAAGCTGACGCGCACGCCGTTCGACCAGGTTGCGGGATTGAACGCCAACGGGGCTGCGGTCGGCAGCGGGCTCGACAGCTACTTCGACGTCGGCCTCACCGGCGGGGCTGGGGACATGTTCGCGGACCTGTTCCTGATCACCGATCCTGCGAACTACAACGAAGCGCTGAACATGCTCTCGGGCTCGGCTTACGCGAACTATCTGAACTCGTTCCCGAGCCTTGGGGTTCACTACAACGACCTTACCGACCATGCCACCAACTGCGAGGTTCCGGCGCTTGCCGGCTCGGTCCTCGAGTGCCGCGCATCCTCGCCGATCCATGTCTGGGGCCAGCTCGACTACCAGACCAGGAAGGCGGACGGCGATGCCGAGGCCGGCGACAGCCGCTCCAAGCGGTTCACCGGGCTCCTCGGCATCGATGCGAGCCTTGGCAATGCGGCGATCCTTGGCGTCGATGGCGGCTATGTCTCGAACAGGCTGCGCGACAGCCAGTTCGGCGACAGCGTCAAGGGCAATGGCTGGCAGCTCGGCGCCTATGCGGTCTACGATCCGGGGAGCTTCTTCGTGAAGGGCGTCACCACCTACAGCTCGATGAACGGGGATGCGGTCCGCCACATCAACTTCACCGGGCTTGGGAGCGGGACCGGCTTTGCCGCCACCCCGACCGGCAGCCCGGACGTCAAGATGTGGACCTTCGGCCTCCATGGCGGCGCCCGTCTGGCGATGGGGGGAAGCTCGGTCATCACCCCCTACCTCAACTACGACTATGTCAACGCCAAGCTTGACGGGTTCAGTGAGGATGGCGGCAACGGCGCCGGGCTGACGGTCGCCAGCGGCAAGTCCAACCACAGCTTCCTCACCGGCGGGGTCAAGTGGGGAACGGCGATGGGCGGCGTGGTTCCGGAAGTGAACCTTGGCTACCGCTACCGCTTCGGCGACGAGCGTTCGAGCGTCCACGGGTGGTTCACCCCGGATCCGGAGAACGACTTCGACATCGTCTCGTCGGCGCAGAAGAAGGGCACGTTCCTGGCTGGCCTCAGCGTCGGCGGGAAGGTCGGCCCGGTTGATCTTCGCGTCGGCTACGAGGGCGAGTTCAACGGCGCCGTGACCAGCCACAGCGGCAACTTCAAGATCGTGCTGCCACTCGGCGGCCACGCGGCTCCGCCGCCGCCGCCGCCTCCGCCGCCTCCGCCCTCCGCCTCCGCCGCCTCCGGTGGTCGAGCAGCCGGCTCCGCCGCCGCCGCCTCCGCCGCCGCCTCCGGCGCCGGTCGAACGCGGCGAGCGCGGAATGTAAGCAGTCAGGAACTGGAGGGAGGTGAGCACCCGCCGCTCACCTCCCGAAGGTGCGGTGACCGATTCGCCCCCCTGTGGGTCGGCCACCAGCAGGATGACCGGCCGGTCTCCTGTCGAGAAGGTCCGCTCTCCAGCATGAGGGCGGGCCTTCGTGCCAGTCTGCCAAATCGATAAGGGCTTTACTAGTCCTCGGCTTCTACCCGGCTGCCGCCGGCGTCAGGCCAGCCTCGCGATGATCAATGAAACATTGTCGGGGGCGCCGCGCTCGAGCACTGTCGCGAGCAGATCATCCGCAGCTTCCGCGGGTGAGGCTCGCCCGAGCACCGCGGCCAGTTCATCATCCTGGACCACCCGGGTTAGCCCGTCGCTCGCGAGCAAGAACTGATCTCCCGGGAGTGCGTCGCCGCTCACGACATCGACCTCGACGTTGTCCGAGACGCCCACCGCGCGCGTGATAAGATTCGCATTTTCGTGGCTTTCGGCTTCCTCCGGTTTGATCATCCCGGCATCGACCAGGTTCTGGACGAGGCTGTGGTCGTGAGAGATTCGCGTAATCTCACCATCTCGCAGGCGATAGGCGCGGCTGTCGCCAAGCCAGAAACAGCGGAATGATCCGTCGGCAATCGCAAGGCCGACTACCGTGGTGCCGATCGTCCGGTCGCTGCCTCCCGATCTCGCGAGGCCAATCAGGCTACGGTTGACCTGCTTCAGGGCTTCAGCGGCGCAACTGGCTAGCTCATCGAGGTCACCGAGCATTGGGAGAGCGCGGAGCGCGTCGATGACCATGCCGCTCGCGACCTCGCCCGCCTCATGGCCGCCCATCCCGTCGGCGACGACCCAGAGTTCGCGGTCCGGGTCCACGAAAATCGAATCCTCATTGATCTTTCGTTTGAGGCCGACATGTGTCCGGCTGGCGCAATCGAAGCGCATTCAGTGCCCCCGACAATCGTTCGAGGGCCTGACTAGCATTCGTCAAAGCTTCATGCGATTTACTTTTTGATAGATCGGTCGTGGGGGCGGCGGCGATGAATAAGGCCTACAGCAACAAAGCACTTCCGATGGGGACGGTGCTGCGCGAATGGCGGATCGAGGAAGTGCTCGGCGTTGGCGGATTCGGCATCGTCTACAAGGCCCGCGGAATCTATTTCAACGAGCTCGTAGCGATAAAGGAATATTTCCCGAGCTCGATCAGCGAGCGGGACTCAGAAGACACCGTCGTGCCGATCGATTCCGAGGCGGAGGAGGTGCACGCCCTCGGTCTCAAGAAGTTCGTCGAAGAGGCGAAGCTGCTCTGGAATCTGTCGACGCCGACGCGTCATCCCAACATCGTCAGCGTCCGCAGCCTCTTCGAGATCCACGGCACCGCCTACATGGTGATGGATTTTGAGGACGGCCTTTCGCTCTCTAGGATGCTGAAGCAGGGAAGGCGCTTCAATGAGCGCAGCCTTTGGAGCATTCTCCAGCCCATCTCCGAGGGACTCGAGCGGGCTCACCGGGTCGGCGTGCTCCACCGGGATATCAAGCCGCCTAACATCCTCATCAATGAGGACAATCGGCCGGTGCTGATCGATTTCGGGTCGGCCCGGTTCGAAGCCGCGGAAGCGACCAGCACCAAAGTGACGTTCCACACCCCGCCTTACGCGGCGATCGAGCAATATGTGAAAACCTATCCCCAGGGTCCCTGGACGGACATCTATGCGCTCGGCGTTGTGATGTACGAGTGCGTGACCGGGGAGAAGCCGCCGGAAGTGCTCGAGCGGCTTCATGCGGGACTGGGCAAGCCGCTCGCGGAGGGCAAGTGGCCGGGTTACAGCAAGAGGTTCCTCGCCTCGATCGACGCCGCGATGGTCGTCAAGCCCGATGAACGGCCGCAAACACTCACGGATTGGCTCACGATGTTTGGTCGGCAGCCCGCCACCGAAGAGGCCGACGACGAAGCGACGCGATTCTACGCGAAGCAGGTCGAGACCGAAGAGATCATCCCGGTGCCGCCGACCCCTAACATCGATCCGAAAGCGCCAGTCGTCACTGGAGTTCCGAAGGATCCCAAGGCAGCCAGCTTCAAGCGGGCTGGCGAGGAAACTGGCGCGCGCAAGAAGAAGACGGAATTAGCAGAGAAACCCGCCGAGGTGGGCGAAAAGGCTGCGGTTCCGAGCAAGGTCTCGGGCCCCGGAGAAGCTGGCGTCGCGACGGCACCCGTCAGCGAAAAAGCGGGTGCGAAGAGGCCCCAGCCGCCAGCTGCGAACGACGAGAGGAAGAAACCGAAGCCGATGATGATCGCGGCGGCTGCGGCGGGCCTTCTCGCCGTCGTTGGCGTCGGCGCACTTACTATGCGGGGCGGCTCAAAGCCTGAAGCCGCAAACGCCGGAACCAGCCAGAACGCAATCGACAATTATGGCGTGCCGCTTGGAACTCCCGCCGATCAGACGGCGCCGACTGACGAGACGGCAGTCGCGAATGATGCTCAAAACAATGTGACGGCGGAGGCGCCCGCGCCGACCGATCAATCGAAAGCGGCGTCGCAGGCACTCGACGCCGAAAAAGCGAAGACTGCCGCAGCGCAAGCCCAGCTGGCTGCAATGAAAAAGGCAGCCGCCAAGGCCGCGGTGTCGGAGCCGGCCGCTCCGAAGATTACATCGACGGCGACGACCACCAAAGGCAAGAACGGCAAGGCTCAAAGCGAAATCATTGCCACGCCGGACGCGGGAGTTTCGCCCGCGACCTTGTCGCAGTTCAACTCAACCGTCGATGATGCCCGCTCGATGGCGCGTGACGTGATGCATTCGAAGAACGGCCAGAGCGTCGAGCTCGCGAAGGGCTACGACAAGTATCTCAAGACATTGAAGGCCTCGATGGGCGGGATCCAGACCGAGAAGGAAGCGCAGCGCCTGCTGAAGCAAGCGCAGCAGACGCGCAGCTATATCGTGTTTCTGAACCGGCAGTAATAAGCACGCATCGCCGCTCAGGACGTGGCGGCGAGGCGCCCCGTCGTTGCGCCTCCGCTGCGATGCAAGTCGCTGTGGTGAGATGCCTCTGCCCGCGTGCAGACGGCGTGCTTCAATGAGATCTGGCCCAGACGAACAACGGATCCCACTGGGAGAATGGTTGCTCGGTGGACGCGCTCGTCATCGATGTAGGTGCCGTTAGTCGAGTTGAGATCGGTGACCAGCAACTCATCGTTGGCGAGTCCGACGACGCAATGTTCGCGCGATATACTTCTGTGAGGGAGGACGACATCAGCAGGCGCGGTGCGGCCGATGCTGACGCTGGAGGAATCGATGATGAACAGGCCGGGCTGAAGCTCGCCCTGTTCGACCTCGAGACAGTGGACTTCCTGTTCGCTGTCCTCTTCCACTGCAACCGCGTGCAGCGGCTCGGGCACCTGGCGAATGGGCCTCTCGTGGCGCGTCTCGCGCGCGAGAATCACCTCGTCGTTTCCTGGACGCAGCGGCTGACGAGCAGGCGCCGGGGCGCGCGAGGCATCCGACATCGGCCTTGCCGCTGCCGGCTGAGGAGCTGGACCCTGCACAGCTTCATGATCCTCGTCCCTGTGCATGAGACGGCCGAGATCCACGACGAAGGTGCGCCAACGGGCGTCGGACCGGTCACCATTCCATTCGGAAAGCTCGGCCGTGTGGGTCAGCTCGAAGACGATCGGACGGTCGCACGGCTCGATGATCGCCGGGACGAGCTTGTTGCGTCGATCGGCGAGTGTCGCTTCGGCGCGGACCCAGCGCGATGCGACCGACCGCGGCGACCACAGGACCACGACTGCTTTTGCATCCCTCAGCTTCTGCTCGATCACTTCGTCGAAAGTCTCGCCCGAATGGAGGGAGGCGTCCCACCAGACGGTGAATCCCTCCTCGCCCAGGCACTCCGCAAAGGTGCGCGCGACCGGGCGGTCGGTTCGAGCATAAGACAGAAAAATATCAGTTCCGGACACGCGCCCCCCGTGCCTGCGACAAAAAAATCGGCATGAGTCGCCACCGCGACTCAACCGGTGAAAGTTAATTCCTTTTAACCCATTGGCCCTCTTGAGGCCAATTCGGAAGCGATAGGTGGCGGTTGCTCCATTCCTGAACACTTCGGGAACAGCAGCGCGCGGCAAGTTAATCTCAAGCAAGCGTTTGCTGGCGAAGGTATGGAGCTTACGCGGCTGCTGTTATTTGACGGCGCGTCCGGAACGCAGATAATCCGAAATCGCGGCCCCGTATTTGGCTGTTCGACTGGGGGAATTTCGATGAGCAAGGTTCGCCTTTTAGCCGCTGGCGCATGCGCGGCGGTGTTGATTGGTGCGGCTCCGGCCAAGCAGGCGGCAAAAGCGCCGCCGCCGATCGCAAGCTATTGGATGGACGTCGCGACGCAGAGCGGCATGGGGGCGAGCATGGCTGGCGGCGCTCGCCCGAGCATGGCCCAGATCATGGCAATGATGAACGGCGGGGGCGGCGAGGCAATTCATACGCTGGACCTTCGGCTTGCCTCCAAGGACAAGCCGTCGGGTGCGCCCGAGGCCGATCACCTTGTTCCGCCGGGCCTAGAGATGGGCCCAAGCCTTCCGCTCCTGGCACCCGTTCGTGAGGAAGCGCCGGCCGAGCATTCGGCGCTGCCTGCGCAGTTCCAGAGGCCGAAGGGGCGCATGCTGATTTACTGGGGCTGCGGCGAGCATGTTGGTGCCGGCCAGCCGACCGTGATCGATTTCTCGAAGATCGCGGCCGGCCAGGTGCCGCCCGGGATGGCGGCGATGGCAAGCATGGCGCACATGCAAACGGGGCCGACCAGCGCGCCGGGCTTCGGACGCTGGCCGAACGAGCGCGATCGACGGCAGGTCCCTGCGGGGGGGTCGCTGATCGGCGCGCACAAGGTGCAGGCCAATTACGCGCCGTCCATCTCGTTCAGTCTCGGCGCCGGGCAGGACTTTATGCCCGCGCTTGGGCTTCGCGATGCGGGCGCGTTGCCTTCGGGCGGATCGCGCCTGGCGTGGCAGCCGGCGTCGAGTGCGACGGGCTATGCGCTCGCGATGTTTGGCTCGAGTGGCAATGGTGACGTCATCATGTGGAGTTCGGCCAAGTCGGCGCAGATGCCCGCGCTTGACTATCTTGCTCCGGGCGAGGTCAAGCGACTGGTGACGGCGGGCTCGGTCCTTCCCCCGTCCGCTAGCGAGTGCGTGCTTCCGGCCGAAGTCGCCGCAGCTTCACCGACCGGCATGGTGATGATGATCGGCTACGGTCCTGAAGCCGACTTTCGCCGACGATCCGAAGGTGCCGAAGTGGACGACCAAGGTGCGCTACAAGACGAGCGCTTCGCTGATGCGCGGGCTCGGCGGAATGGGCGGCTATGCCGGGGGCGATGAGGCGCCGCGAAAGCCACAGCTCCAACAGCACCGTGGCATTGGGCGTGGTCACGTGCTCGGAGCGCTCCCGCACCAAAGCGACCCATCGAATGGGGTAGGGTAATTCGTCCTCCCCGGCGCTACCATCCGTATCCATGACGACTGGACCAGGACGCCCGCGGCACGATGACGTGCTGACGCCCGCCGAATGGAAGGTGGCGGAGCAGGTCCGGCACGGCATGACCAACCGCCGCATCGCCGAGCGCATGGGCGTGAGCCTCGATGCCGTGAAGTTCCATGTGAGCAATGCGTTGGGCAAGCTCGGCTTTTCGAGCCGCGAACAGCTGCGTCGGTGGGACGGGGTCGCGAGAGGCACTGCACTCGACCAACTGAGGAGATCGGCCATGGACGCCGAGAATAGCTACTTGATGCTGGGGCAGGTGGCGCGCACGACTAAGAGGTTTGATAAATCGCGATCCTGGTATCGCGATACGCTCGGCCTTCCGGAGCTCTATTGCGTCGGCAATCTCGCCTTCTTCGACCTTGGCGGGGTCCGCATGATGTTGACCGAGGAGGCAGGCGAGCTCGCTTGCGAAATCCATCCTCTACCTGCGGGTCCCGGATATTCATTCCTCCAAAGCCGAGCTCGAAACGCGCGGCGTCAGGTTCATGAACGCGCCGCACCTCATCCATCGGCACGAGGACGGGACGGAGGAATGGATGGCGGCATTCAAGGACAATGAAGGGCGCCCGCTTCAACTGATGATGCAGGTCCGCTCAAGCGCGCGCTAACGGGCAGCTATTCCTTGCCGGTCTTGCAGATCAGCTTGTTGATCTGCTCGGTAAGCTCCGTGTTCTGGTGCAGCACCTCCTTGATCTGCTCGGTGAGCTGCACGTTCTGCTTCACCAGCTTGTGCATCTCGTCGTTGATCTGGAGCAGCGCCTCGGCGTCGAAATAGGTCTGTTCAAGCTGCTTGTCCGACTTTGCGGCTGCGACTTTCTGTCCGACCATGATGATCGACAATAGCACGAGCTGCAGGAACGTCTGCGCGAACCATGCGACTAGCGGCGCGGTCCCGGATCTGAGGGCTGCGGGGAAGCTGATGAGGGCAAGCGCGGCAAACGCATAGGCGCACCACATGGTCCCCACGATGTTGGTGATCTTAACCGCCAGCTTGCTGTTGAGATCGTTCGCTTCCTGCTTTGCCTTGAGAAATGCCTCCCGGCGGTTTTCGAGGTGCGGATGCGGGATGTGTGGCATGTGCGGCATATGAAATTCCATGGCGGCGCCCCCTCACGCTATGCGCGCATCCTCACCCACACGCGGCCGCGGATCAAATGACTTTTGTGACAGGTCTAGCCGAGGATCGCTGCGCCGATGCCGGCTGGCAAGACTCCGCCAAAGATAAGGGCAACCCGCCGACGCAAGCCGCGCCGCCAGCGATCGTAGGCTGGCACGTCGAGATAATAGCGTTCAGGAGCGGTCTCGATGATCACACCGCGGCGAACGAGCCGCGCAAGCATGCGGCGCTGCAGAGGACGGTCGGGCGCGAAGCTGAGCGCCGTCTCCGGACTGACGGCGTTGTTGCTCATGAGGTGCGACGTCACTCTCCGCATCGCGACGGCTAGTGCTGCGCTTGCCACCGTTCGCCTCCTGCTAGCCGCGGCTTTCCAGCGCGGCGGCGGCCTCATCGACCAGTTCCTGGATGATCGCGGCGACGGGCTCCTCGCGATTTACCATTCCGACCGATTGACCAGCCATCACCGACCCGGTTTCGATATCGCCGTCGATCACCGCGCGGCGGAGCGCGCCCGCCCAATAATGTTCGATCTGGAGCTGGGCCTCGGCCATCTCGACTTCGCCCGTGTCGAGCAGGGTTGCGACCTCACGCTGCTTGGCCGCGAAGCGCTCGGTTTCCTTGTTCTTGAGTGCGCGAACGGGGATCACCGGGAGGCGCGGATCGATCTGGACGCTGAGCACTGCATCGCGGGCTGAGGCGCGGATGAAGGCCTTCTTGAAGTTTGCGTGTGCGATGCTTTCTTGTGCGCAGACGAAGCGGGTGCCGAGCTGCACGCCGACCGCGCCCATCTCAAGGTAAGCGGCGATCGCCTCGCCGCGGCCGATCCCACCTGCGACGAAGACTGGAATATTTTTACTGACGTTGGGCAGGATCTCCTGCGCGAGGACGGACGTCGAAACCGGACCAATATGGCCGCCGGCCTCCATTCCTTCGATCACCAGCGCGTCGACGTTCGAGCGCATCAGCTTCTTTGCGAGCGCGAGCGCAGGGGCGAAGGCCATCAGCTTGGCGCCGCGCCCCTTGATCTTGTCCATCGCCCAGCCGGGCGGAAGCCCGCCGGCGAGCACCACATGACCGACATCGTGTTTCGCGCAGACGTCGATCAGGTCTGAGAGCTGGGGGTGCATGGTGATGAGATTGACGCCGAACGGCCGGCTCGTGCGCGCTTTGGTCTGATGGATTTCGGTGTCGAGCAGTTCGGGGGTCATCGCCCCGCAGGCGATCACGCCGAAGCCGCCGGCGTTGGAGATGGCGGAGACGAGGTTCCGCTCGGAAACCCAGCTCATCGCGCCGCCCATGATTGCGACGTCGCAGCCAAGAAACTCGGTGCCGCGATGCATCAGCTCGGCGAGGCGTGCATGACCCTCGGTCGGATGGACCGCGCGTGGTTCCGCGATCAGCCCCTCGCCACTCATGCCGCATGCTCCGCATCGAGACCGAATGCCGTGTGCAGCACCCGGACCGCGAGTTCGAGCTCCCGCTCGGCGATCAGCGCGCTGACCTTGATTTCGCTTGCTGAGACGGCATGCAGGTTGATCTGCCGGTCCGCGAGCACCTCGAACATCTTCGCCGCGAGTAGCGGATTGGAGCGGATGCCGACGCCGACGATGCTGACCTTCGCGACCGCGTCGTCACTGACGAGTTGATCATAACCGATCTCCCCTTTGCGCTGTTCGATGACGGCCATCGCCTGGGCGAGGCTGGCGCGCGGGACGGTGAAAGTAAGATCGCTCGAGCCGGTATCGGGAGTCGCTGCGTGAACGATCATGTCGACCTCGATTCCCGCCTCGGCGATGGGCCCGATAACCTGCGCAACCGTGCCGGGCTTGTCCGGCACGCGGGTCAGCGTGACCCGCGCCTCGTTCCGGTCGGCAGCGATACCCGCGATTAGGTTTCTCTCCATCTGGTCTCCTGAAAGCTCGGCGACGATATCGGTGCCTGGCTTGTCCTCGAATGCCGAAAGAACGCGCAAGGGCAAATTCTCGCGCATCGCGAGGCCGACGGAACGCACCTGCAGTACTTTCGCCCCGACGCCCGCAAGCTCGAGCATCTCTTCGAAAGTCACCTCTGTGAGCTTTCGAGCCCGCGGTACGATACGCGGATCGGTCGTGTAAACGCCGTCGACGTCGGTGTAGATGTCGCAGCGATCAGCCTTGACGCCCGCCGCGATCGCCACTGCCGACGTGTCCGACCCGCCGCGACCCAGAGTGGCAAGGCGACCGTCGGTCGAAACGCCCTGGAAGCCGGGGATCACGGCGACGGTGCCGTTGGACAAGGCTTCGTCGAGCAATGCGCTCTCGATCGCCTCGACCCGCGCATTGCCGTGAACTCCGGATGCGCGGACCAGCTGCCAGCCCATGAAACTGCGTGCCTTCAGGCCCATCGCCTGCAGCGTCATCGCAAGGAGGCCGGAGGTTACCTGCTCTCCGGAGGCGACGACCACGTCATATTCCGTTGGATTGTGGAGTGGGGCTGCCTCGCGGCAGAGCTGGACCAGCCGGTCAGTCTCGCCCGCCATAGCGGAGACCACGACCAGAACCTGGCTTCCGGCGTCCGCCTCTCGCCGTACACGCTCGGAGACACTGCGGATGCGCTCGATGCCCGCCATCGACGTGCCGCCGAATTTCATCACGATGCGGGGCAAAAAGGGCTCCTTGGGTCGAGGGTCGCGGACTGTTAGGAGGCGCGCATGGTCGAGACAAGCATCGTTCCCGAAGAGGCAGAGCGCTTCGGTAGGCTCGCTGATGAGTGGTGGGACCCGGAAGGCACTTCCGCGCTGCTCCACAAACTGAACCCGGTTCGGCTGAAATATGTCCGCGACCAGATCGACCAGCACTGGCAGGGCGACGAATGCAGCCGTACCCCGCTCGAGGGGAAGACGGCGATCGATGTCGGCTGCGGAGCCGGCCTGCTGACCGAGCCGCTCGCTCGGCTGGGCGCCAAGGCGACGGGCATCGACGCATCGCCCGAGGTGATTGACGTCGCCCGCGCGCATGCGAGCGAGTCGGGGCTCGCAATCGACTATCGTGTCGGCGACGTGCAAGAGCTCGATGGGCAGTTCGACCTCATCACTTGCATGGAGGTGATCGAGCATGTCGCAGAGCCCTCAACATTCGTGAATGCGCTTGCGAAGCGTCTCGCGCCGGGGGGGCTGCTGATGATGTCCACGCCCAACGCGACGGGCCTGTCGAAGCTACTGATGATCACTCTTGCCGAAGGGTTGGGCCGGATCCCGCGCGGCACGCACGACTTCAAGAAATTCATCGCGCCGGAGCGGGTCAAGCTGTTGCTGAGCGACGCCGGACTCAAATGCCTGGATGTGGAAGGCATCGCCTGGTCGCCGACGCGCGGGCTCCACCTTAGCGATGATCTGAGGCTGAATTACCTGGTGACGGCCGTTCACGCTTAAGTCTCGAACGCTTAACGATTTCCGTTCGCCGCAGCTGCTCCACGCTTCGCGTTTAACATGGTTAACGGGACTATCGCGCGGGCGCGTTTGACCGCATTTTTCGTGCGGGATTTTGAGGGTGGGGATCAGCCATGCGTTCGCCGTTCAGTTTCGGATCGCGGGGAGTCGCGATTGATCTGGGTACAGCCAATACAGTCGTCTACGTGGCCGGGGTTGGCATTGTCGCCAACGAGCCGTCTGTCGTGGCGATCGAGACCAATAATGGCGTGCGCAAGGTGCGCGCCGTCGGTGACGACGCGAAGCTGATGATGGGCAAAACGCCCGAAAACCTTAAGACAATTCGCCCTCTTCGCGCCGGCGTCATCGCCGACCTCGAGGTGGCCGAGGAGATGATTAAGCACTTCATTCGAAAGGCGCACGGCGGCCCGAGCCGCTTCACGCGCGGCCCTGAAGTCGTCATCTGCATTCCGTCCGGAGCGACCAACGTCGAACGCCGCGCAATCCGCGACGCTGTTTTGAACGCGGGAGCGGACCGCGTGTCGCTGATCGAAGAGCCGATGGCTGCGGCGATCGGTGCCGGGCTGCCTGTCGCCGACCCGATCGGCTCGATGGTGGTCGACATCGGTGGCGGGACGACCGAGGTCGGGGTGATCTCGCTTCAGGGTCTCGCCTTCTGCCGCTCATCGCGCGTCGGCGGCGATCGAATGGATGATGCCATCGCCTCTTACGTGCGGCGCAATTTCAACTTGCTGATCGGCGAAGGAACGGCCGAGCGAGTGAAGTTCGAAATCGGCTCCGCCGTGAGGCCGGGGGATGGAACCGGCCTGACCGCGCGTGTGCGCGGTCGCGACGTCGGGCGCGGCATGCCCGCTGAAATCATTCTTACGCAGGCGCAGGTCGCAGACGCCTTGAGCGAACCCGTGAATCAGATCGTCGAAGTCGTGCGGACCGCCCTCGAGCACACTCAGCCGGAGATCGCAGCGGATGTGATCGACCAGGGGATCACAATGACAGGCGGCGGGTCGCTACTGCGAGGGATCGACACGGTGTTGCAGGATTCCACCGGTCTGCTCGTGCGGATCGCCGATGATCCGATGAGCTGTGTCGCCTTGGGCGCGGGGCAGACGCTTGAGGACAAGATCCTGCGCGGAGCGCTGCTCGCCGCCTAGAAATCCACCTTGTCGTAGTGGCTAGGAGGCACAATCACCTCCATGCGCTCGCCGAGGAGAGGACGGAAGCAAGGACGGGACTTCATCACGGCGTACCAGTCCTTGGTCTGCTTGTGCCCGCGCCAATCGAGCGCGCCAAGGTAATCAATGACGCTAAGATGCGCCGCTGCGGTGAAATCGGCGAGGCTGAGGCCGGGCCCTGCGAGCCAGCGGCGGTGGTCGAGCAGGTAATCGAGATAATCGAGATGCTCTGATCCAGTTCGCATCGCTTCGCGCAGCACGCGGGTGTCGGGGCTTTCGCGGTTGACGAGGCGCTTCCTCATCCGCTCGTTCATCAACGGCTCGACCGCCTCACGGTAGAGCTTGATGTCGAACCATTCGGTCATGCGCCGGATCTCGGCGCGGAGTGCGGCGTTGCCGTGGATCATCGGCATCCGGTCGACCGTCTCATCCAGATATTCGACGATCGGCTGCGACCCGATGAGCGTCACGCCCTGATCCGGTTCCACCATCACCGGAAGTCTCGCCCGCCGGGTTCAAGTCGATGAACTCGTCCCGCTTCTCCCAGGGGTTCTCGCGCACGAGCTCGTGGCCGATGCCCTTCTCGGCGAGCACCAAGCGAACCTTGCGGGAAAACGGGCAGAGCGGGAACTGGAAAAGCTGCCACATGGCAGGGGCAGCTTTAGCGCAAGCGCGCGGGGCGTCTAGCGCTTCGGATAGTTTGGATCGGG
>CAVYAH010000086.1:0-4621 GCA_963766415.1 uncultured Alphaproteobacteria bacterium
AGCAGAAACTCGCTCATGAATATGCCGAACGGCGGCATTCCGGCGATGGCAATTACGCCCACCACAAGGCTCCAGCCGAGGAGCGGATGCGTCACGGTCAATCCGCGAATATCGGCGATTTTCTGGGTGCCCTTGACCTGGGAGATTTGGCCGACGGTGAAGAAGATCGCCGATTTGGTCAGGCTGTGCATAGCCATCTGTAGCAGACCCGCAAAATTGGCGAGCGTTCCGCCGATGCCGAATGCGAAGGCGATGATCCCCATATGTTCGATCGAGGAGTAAGCAAACAACCGCTTGATGTCCCGCCGCCCGTACAGCATGAATGCGGCGAAGATCACCGATACAAGGCCCATTGTGGCCATGAGCGGCCCAGGTGCGATCGCGCCCGGATTTGCCGCGAGCAGTAGCTTGAAGCGCAAGACGGCGTGCAACGCCACGTTGAGCAGCAGGCCCGACAGCACTGCGGAGATCGGTGTCGGACCTTCCGAATGCGCGTCCGGCAGCCAGGCATGGAGCGGTGCCAGTCCGACTTTGGTCCCATAGCCGAGCAACAGGAACACGAAAGCAAGGTTGAGCAGGGCGGGATCGAGCGATGCCGCGTGCGCGACCAATATGGTCCAGACCATTCCGTTGGGACCTTCGCCCACCACCGGGCGGGCCGCCATATAAATGAGGATTGTGCCGAACAACGCCAACGCGATTCCGACGCTGCCGAGAATGAAATATTTCCACGCTGCTTCGAGTGCCTCGTGCGTCCGATAAATGCCGACCATCAGCACGGTGGTTAGCGTGGCAAGCTCGATTGCTACCCACATCAGCCCGATATTATTGGCCAGCAGCGCCAGGTTCATCGCGAACAGCAAGATCTGGTACATGGCATGGTAGAAGCGCAAATGAGCCGGCGTGAGCCGCCCGGTTTCCAGTTCGTGAGCGATATAGCTCGCACTGAAGAGGCTGGTGGTGAACCCGACGAAACTGTTGAGGATGATGAAGACAATGTTGAGGTCATCGACCAGCAAATAGGAAGTTGGCGCAGGCCTGCTGACAAGCAGCGACAGCGCCGCCAGCAAGGTCACCAAGGCGGCGGTTGAGTTGATTCGGGCAGACAGGCGGTAACCCGGAAGAAACAGCAACAGGATGGCAGTCGCCAACGGAACCGCCAGGATCAGGGCGACGGCGTTTGACGCCATCCAGTCGACCGCCCAGGTCACGCGCGACCTTCCCGGACTTCATCGAGAGCCTGAAGGTCGACCGTGTCGAAGCGTTCGCGGATGCGGAACAGGAAGATGCCAATGACGATGAAGGCAACCAGCACCGAAAAGGCAACGCTGATCTCGACCACGAAGGGCATACCCTTCGCCCCCGTGGCCGCGAGGATCAGTCCGTTTTCAAGGGACATGAACCCAACCACCTGACTGACAGCGTTGCGCCGCGTGACCATCGTCAAAGGGCCGAGCAGTACGACCGACAAAGCGAACGCCAGATCTTCGCGCGCGAAGACGTCGGTCTCGGCGGTAACGCGCAGGATGACCGCCATCGACAGCGCAACAAGACCCAGACCGGCCAACATTGTCGTACCCGTATTCAGCGCGGTCTCAATCTCACGATGGATGCCGAGAATCCTGATCATGCGGTGAAGCGCCACCGGTATGATGATCGCCTTGACGATGAGGGCGATGGCCGCTGTCAGGTACAGATGCGGAGCATCCTGGACATAGGCTTGCCACGATACCGAAAGGGCCAGCACCAGGGCCTGGAGGGCGAAGACGTTCAACAGCGAATAAAGACGATCCTGATAGAGAAGCATCAGGCTGAGAAGCACCAGGCTTCCTGCCAACAGGTGCGCGACATCGAACGCAAAGCCGCTCAACCTAGAGTCCCCGCGAAACGAACAGCAGGAGCGCGCCGAGAGATCCGAGCATCAGTGCCGCCCCGAGGAAATCGGGGACCCTGAAGACGCGCATCTTGGCGATCATGGTCTCGAAGACAGCGAGCAGGAATCCGGCGACGGCGAGCTTGCCGACATAAGCGGCGATGCCGATCAAATGGACCTGCAACGGAGCCCCCGCCGGCGCCAGGCCCCATGGCGTAAACACACAGGCGATGAGCGAGATGTAGAGCAAAAGCTTGAGCGCCGACGCCAATTCGATCAGCGCGAGATGCCGTCCCGAATATTCCAGCACCATTGCCTCGTGAACCATGGTGAGTTCGAGATGCGTTGCCGGATTGTCGACCGGGATGCGCCCGTTCTCGGCGAGTCCGACGATGATCAGCGCGACCATGGCCATGCCGAGCGACACGCGCAGGCCGACGCCGGCGCGGAAGACATCGGCAACTGTCGATAGCTGGGTCGAGCCGGCGATCAGCGCGAGCGTGAATACGATCATGACCATCGCCGGCTCGGCAAGCGTCGCGATCATCACCTCGCGGCTCGATCCGATCCCACCGAAGCTTGTCCCGACATCCATTCCAGCAAGCGCCAGAAAGAAGCGGGCGCTGCCAAGCAGAGCAATGATGGCGATAAGGTCAGCTGACCAGCTAAACAGCAGCCCGGTGGCGAAAGTCGGGATCAGCGCTGCTGCGACCCATGTGGTCGCGAACACAAGATAGGGAACGACCCGGAACAGCCACGATGCGCTTTCGGCGACGACGGCCTCCTTGCGCCCGAGTTCGAATCAGGTCGCGATAGGGTTGCAGCAGCGGCGGCCCCCGGCGACGGAGGATTCTCGCTTTGATCGTTCGCACAAATCCGGTCAGCAGCGGCGCCAACACCAGTACCAGCAGCATTTGCGAGATCTGGATCGAGAGCCCGTCGATCATTGCCATGACGCCAGCACCAGCAAGAGGACGACCAGAGCTCCAAAAACGACGCTCAGATATTGGCGAATGGTGAGGAACTGCAGCTTGTTCATTCGGTTGGCGAGGAACGTCACCGCGTGAGCGATCGGCTCGTAGAGGAACTCCCAGACGAGATCGTGCGTCGTGACGACGAGGCGAGCCGGCCTGCCGTCCCCGGGCGCCGGCATTTTGACCCGCTCGCGGCGCGGAACAGGGAGCTACCGAACACGCGCCGGATCGGCTCGGCGAAGCTCGACGCGGTATATTGAGTGACTGGGCTGTCATCCGGAAACCCGCAGTCCCACGCCGGTGCCCGCCTGATCCTGTTGGAGGCGATGCGGTGGATGACGAATGCCGCGATCAGGGCGGAGGCGGCGATGAAGGCGAACACAAGCAGTCCATTATAGGAGCTGCGGCTCTGGGCGATCGGCACGATCGACAACCATTGCACGTCGGTCTGGACGGGCATGCGCGCACCGACCAGGGATAGGGTTGCTGGTGCCAGCCAGTCGATGACGAAGCCGGGCAGGATGCCCGTAAGGAGACAAAGCGCGGCGAGGACAAACATTGCGCCGAGCGAAAAGTGATCCGCTTCAACAGCCTTTTTTGCTGCATCCGACCGTGGCCGACCCAGGAACGTCACGCCGTAAGCCTTGACGAAACAGGCGGCGGCCAGCGCGGCCGACAGCGCCAGCAGGGCTCCAACCGTCGGTACCAGGATCTTCAGGCCCCATTGCGGCAGCTGAGGGCTTTGAAGGATCGCCTGGAACGTCAGCCATTCGGAGGCGAAACCGTTGAGCGGCGGCAAGGCGGAAATCGCCGCGCAGCCGACCAGAAAAGCAAAGCTGGTGTAGACCATGCGGTGATCGAGGCCGCCCAAATGCTCCATGTCGCGCTCGCCCGTCGCGACGAGCACGGCTCCCGAACCGAAAACAGGAGACTCTTGAACAGCGAGTGATCGTAGGACGTGAAACAGCGCCGCGGTAAGCGCGAGCGCGGCCGCCCACCGCATGCCGTTCGATTCGAATGCTAGTGCAAGGCCGAGGCCGATAGAAATGATCCCGATGTTCTCGACGGTGTGATGGGCGAGCAGTCGCTTCAGATCGTGTGTTCGTCAGCGCATAGAGGACTCCGAGCACCGCAGTGATGCCGCCCAGGACAGCACGACATGCTCGACCACCAGGTGCAGGTTCGCCGAGCAGGTCAAGACGATGCGAACGAAGGCGTAGACTGCGACCTTGGTCATGGCGCCACTCGTCAGCGCCGAGACATGGCTGGGCGCGGCCGGATGCGCGAGCGGCAACCAGACATGCCAGCGGCACGAGACCGGCTTTGGAGCCAGCTCCGAGCAGGACCAGACCGAGCACCAAGCCTGCGACGCCCGACGTCGGATCGTGTGCCCGCATGGTTGCAAAGGCATAGCCGCCACCGGGGCCGGCAAGCAGGCCGAACGCGAGCAGGAGCGCCAGCGTCCCGAAGCTCGCCAATCACGAGATAGACATAGCCCGCTCGCGCATTGTCGTGCTCCCGGTGGTGCGCCATCACGAACCCCCAGGAAGTGAGAGACATCAGTTCCCAAGACAGCAGGAAGGTGAATGCATCGTCCGCCAGAAGAACCAGATTCATGCCGGCGAGAAAGATCGGGAAGAACGGCAGAACCCGCCCTGGCTCCCGCTCATGTGCGCCGTGGCCGATGCCGTAGAAGCTCGCTGCAGCCCCGCCGAGATTGATGACCGCCAAGAAAAAGGCCGAAAGTGCGTCAACCCTAAAGCGCGCGCCGATC